>NZ_JBVIGS010000003.1:733163-750764 GCF_055570675.1 Streptomyces sp. NPDC031111 | reverse complement strand
CCCCGCCCCCCCCCCCCCCCCGCCCCCCCCCCTTCTCTTCCCCCCTCCTTCCCCACCGCCCCCACCCCCTTCCGCTCCCCCCCCCTTTTTTTTCCCCCCCCGCTTCTCCCCGCGTTCCGGCTCAGGCGACCGGGGCCGCCGGGTCCTTGTGCGTGGGGCCCGTCTCGGGGGTGGTGCCCGCGGCGGCGGACTCCTCGGCGAGGCGCTCCAGGCCGCTGGTGGTCTTCAGCGGCTTCTCCTTGATGAAGACCACGGCGACCAGCGCGAGCAGTGCGAACGGGGTGGCGATCAGGAACAGGTCGGCGGTGGCGACACCGTAGGCGTGCTCCACGATCTCCCGCATCGGGGCGGGCAGGGTGCTCATGTCCGGGACGGCGCCGTGACCGCCGCCCGAACCGCCCTCGGCGGCACCGGTGCCGCCCGCCTGCTCCAGGCCCTTGGTCATCTCGGTCGCGACCCGGTTGGCGAGGATCGCGCCGAGGACGCTGGTGCCGATGGTGCCGCCCATGCTGCGGAAGAAGGACAGCACCGAGGTCGCGGCGCCCAGTTCGGCCGCGGGGACGTCGTTCTGCGCGGCGAGCACCAGGTTCTGCATCAGCATGCCGACGCCGACGCCGAGGACGGCCATGTAGACGCTGAGCAGCCCGAAGTGGGTGTCGGCGTCGATCAGGGAGAGCATCGCGAGTCCGGCGGTCATGATGACCGCGCCCGCCACCAGGTAGCTCTTCCACTTGCCGGTCCGGCTGATCAGCTGCCCGGCGACGGTGGACGACACCAGCAGACCCAGGATCATCGGCAGGCTCATCAGACCGGCGATGGTCGGCGACTTGCCCAGGGAGACCTGGAAGTACTGCGAGAGGAAGACGGTCCCGCCGAACATGGCGACACCGACCAGGAGGCTGGCGACCGTGGTCAGGGTGACCGTGCGGTTCCTGAAGATGTCGAGCGGGATCACCGGCTCGGGGGTACGGGCCTCGACGAGGACCGCCAGGGCCAGCAGCACCACACCGCCGATGACGAGCGCGGCGGTCTGCCAGGACGCCCAGTCGAACTGGTTGCCCGCCAGGGAGACCCAGATGAGCAGCGCGCAGACGCCGGCGACGATCAGGAAGGCGCCGAGCCAGTCGATCTTCACCTGGCGCTTGACGGTGGGCAGCTTCAGGGTGCGCTGCAACAGGAGGATGGCCAGCAGCGCGAACGGCACGCCGATGAAGAAGCACCAGCGCCAGCCCAGCCACGAGGTGTCGACCAGCACACCGCCGATCAGCGGTCCGGCCACGGTGCCGACGGCGAAGACGGCGCCGAAGATGCCGGAGTACCTGCCCAGTTCGCGGGGCGGGATGACGGCGGCCATCACGACCTGCGCGAGCGCGGTGAGACCGCCCGCGCCGATGCCCTGCACGACCCGGCTGAAGATCAGCAGCGTCGTGTCGTGCGAGAAGCCCGCCAGCAGCGAGCCGACCACGAACATCAGCAGCGAGAGCTGGAGCAGCAGCTTCTTGTTGAAGAGGTCGGACAGCTTGCCCCACAGGGGCACGGTCGCGGTCATCGCCAGCAGTTCGGCGGTGACGACCCAGGTGTAGGAGGACTGGCTGGCGCCGAGGTCGGCGATGATCGTCGGCAGCGCGTTGGACACGACGGTGCCCGCCAGGATGGCGACGAACATGCCGGCCATCAGGCCGGACATGGCCTGGAGTATCTGCCGTTGGGTCATGGAGGCGGGAGGCGCGTCGGCGGGCGCCTGAGCTGCGGTCACGGGATCTCTTTCGGTGGTGGTCTGACGAGTCGTGCCGGCAACCGGCGCGGGGTCACGCGGTGGGTGCCGGAAGTCCGGTGGCGAGGAGGGTGAACGCCTCGTGGAAGACGTCGAGGAAGGCGGCGTCCTCCTGGTGGGCGGACCAGTGGTCCACGCTGGTCCGCACGGCGGCGCTCGCCACCGCGGCCAGCAGCCGCGGGTAGAGGCCGGGTTCGGGCCGGGTGTCGCCCCCGCCGCCGGAGCCGCGCAGGCGCAGGGCGATGGCGTCCGCCAGGTCGGCCTCGGCCGCCATGTGCGCGCCGGCGGCGCGTGCCAGGAGGTGCGGCGAGGCGTGCAGCACTTCGGCGTGCAGCCGCCACAGCTCGTGCTCCTGCTCCGCCTCGGCGAGTTCCGCCGCCATGGCCTCGCGGAGGGCCTCCAGCGGGGTGAGCGCGGCCGGCGCGTCGAGTACGGCCTGCCGCATCCGCGCGCCCGCCTCCGCGTCGATCACGACGAAGGCGTCGTCGCGCGTGTCGAAGTAGTTGAAGAAGGTGCGTACGGACACGCCGGCCGACGCGCTGATCGCCTCGACCGTGACCTTCTCGGCCCCGTGTTCGGCGGCCAGTCGCACCGCGGCCTCGGTGAGCGCGGCACGCGTCGCCCGCTTCTTCCGCTCCCGCAGCCCGCCCTGCGCGGCGCCCCTCTCCGACATGCCTTGCATGCTATGCAAAGATGCACGACATGCAAAATTAGCCCCTTCCCTCCTGGTCCGGGGGCCCGCTACCGACCGGACCGTGCAGACGGCGGCGGAGATCGGACGGCGGGACCTGCGCGGCTCCCACGCCCTCCGGCTGCGGCAGGCGGCGCTGCCGTCGCCGGAGACCGTGACCGACCCGGCGCGGCGCGGCTGCGTCGTGGTGGCCCCGGGGACGGTCGAGGCCGTCTCCACGGGCATCGCCGTACCGGTGCGCGAGGGACCTGGGCGGGTGGTCGCCGCGCTGTCCGTCGTACTTCCCCGCGGCGGGCATCTCGGCGGCAATCGGCGGGCGCCGTCCGTAAGGACCTGGCGGACGGCCGGTCAGGAGGGTCCGGTTCCCGTTCAATGGGAAGGACCGTCGTCAGCGGGGGCGGGCCGGCGCCACACTCCTGCCACCCCGTCGGCCGTCGAAGGAGACGACATGACCGTACGCACCCGAGTCGCCGTCATCGGCGCGGGCCCCGCAGGGCTGCTGCTGGCCCATCTGCTCGGCCGGCACGGCATCGAATCGGTCGTGATCGACTCCCGTACCCGTGAGGAGATCGAGACCACCATCCGGGCCGGCATCCTGGAGCAGGGCACCGTCGAGACCCTCAGCGAGTCGGGTGCGTCGGACCGGGTGCTCTCCGTCGGGCAGAAGCACGAGGGGATCGAGCTGCGCTTCGACGGCGAGGGCCACCGCATCGACTTCACCGGCACCGTCGGCCGGGCGGTCTGGCTCTACCCGCAGCACGAGGTGCTGAAGGATCTGATCGCCGCGCGCCTCGCGGCCGGGCAGGACCTCCGCTTCGGGGTGACCGCCGAGGGCGTGGCGGACGCCGGTACGGACCGTCCACGCGTCCTGGCCAGGGACGCCCGCGGCGACCGGCTGGTGATCGAGGCCGAGGTCGTGATCGGCGCGGACGGCTCCCGCGGCATCACCCGCGAGACCGTCACGGGCGCCCACGGCGGCTACTTCCGGGAGTACCCGTTCGCCTGGTTCGGCATCCTGTGCGAGGCGCCGCCCAGCTCCGAGGAGCTGATCTACAGCAACTCACCGGACGGCTTCGCGCTGATCAGCCGGCGCGGCCCCGGCGTGCAGCGCATGTACTTCCAGTGCGACCCGGACACCGACACCGGGGCCTACACCGAGGCGCGGCTGTGGGAGATCCTCCAGTCACGCGTCCCCGGCACCACCCTCGCCCAGGGACCGATCTTCCAGCGGGACGTGCTCCGCTTCCGCAGCTTCGTCGCGCACGAGATGCGCCGGGGCCGGGTCGTCCTCGTCGGCGACGCGGCCCACACCGTGCCGCCCACCGGCGCGAAGGGCATGAACCTCGCCGTCGCCGACGTCGTCCTCCTCACCGAGGCGCTGCGCGCCCTGCTCCTCGACGGGGACGAGACCCTGTTCGACGCCTTCCCGGAGTCCGCCCGGCACCGTATCTGGAAGGCGCAGCACTTCTCCTGGTGGATGACGAGCATGCTGCACCGCCGGCCCGGGGCGAGCGACTTCGACCGCATGCGCCAGCTCGGCGAGCTCCGCACGGTCGTCGAATCGCCCGCCGGCCGCGCCTTCCTCGCCGAGGGCTACACCGGCCTGCCCCTCCGGTGAAGGTGAACCACCCCCGCCGGTGCGCCTACGCCTCCCCCGCCGCCGCGCGGAGGGCGTCCAGCACCGGGTGGATCAGCGGGTGCTCCTCGGCGCCCCGACGTACGGCGGCGAAGACGCGGCGGGTCGGGGCCACGCCGTCGACCGGGTGGACGACCACACCCGTCAGGTCCATTCCGCGCAGCGCCGAGCGGGGCACCAGGGCGACACCCACGTCCGCCGAGGCGAGGGCGACCACCGCGCGGAAGTCGTCCGAGGAGTGCTCCAGGCGGGGCTGGAAGCCCGCGCTCTCGCAGGCGAGGACGACGACGTCGTGGCAGGGGTTGCCGGGGTAGGGGCCGATCCACGGGTCCTTGGCCAGCTCGGCGAGCGGCACCTCGGTGCTGTCGGCCAGCCGGTGGGTGACGGGGACGACCGCGTCGAAGGGTTCGGCGTACAGCGGTACGTGGGTCAGCCGGGGGTCGTCGGCGGACGGCGCCCCGCGGTACTCGACCGCCACGGCCACGTCGACCTGCCGGTCCAGCACCATGGGCAGACTGGCGTCGCCCTCGGCGTCCTGGACCCGGATGCGGATGCCGGGCGCCGACTCGGCGAGGCGGGCCACCGCGGGCGCGACGACCTGCGCGATTCCGGTGGCGAAGGCGGCGACCGTGACGGTGCCGGCCTCCCCCGATCCGTAGGCGGCCAGCTCTGCCTCGGCCCGCTCCAGCTGGGCGAGGACGGCGTTGGTGTGGCCGAGCAGGATCTCACCGGCAGGGGTGAGCCGTACGCCCTTGGCGCCGCGCTCGACGAGGCGGTGGCCGGTCTCCTGCTCGAGCGCGGCGAGCTGTTGGGAAACGGCCGAGGGGGTCAGATACAGCGCGGCGGCCGCCGCCGTGACCGTGCGGTGGTCCGCCACCGCACGGAGGATGTGGAGCCGCCGCGCCTCGATCATGAGAACGATTGTCTCAAATCGTTCGGTGTGCTCCGCTCAGCCGTCGAGCTCTGCCCGTGCCGCCACGAAGGCGTCCACCGCGCGGTTCACGTCCTCGGTGGAGTGCGCGGCGGACAGCTGGACGCGGATGCGGGCCTGGCCCTGCGGGACGACCGGGTAGGAGAAGCCGATCACGTACACCCCGCGCTCCAGCAGCAGCTCCGCCATGCGTCCCGCGCGGGCCGCGTCGCCGATCATCACCGGGGCGATGGCGTGGTCGCCGGGGAGGATGTCGAAGCCCTCCTCGGTCATCCGGCGGCGGAACAGGGCGGTGTTCTCCGCCAGCCGTACGCGCAGGTCGTCGGCCGACTCCAGCAGGTCGAGGACCTTCAGGGAGGCCGCGGCGATCACCGGGGCGAGGGTGTTGGAGAACAGGTACGGGCGGGAGCGCTGGCGCAGCAGGGCGACGATCTCCGCGCGGGCGGCGACATAGCCGCCGGACGCGCCGCCGAGGGCCTTGCCGAGGGTGCCGGTGATGATGTCGACGCGGTCCATGACGTCGTGCAGCTCGGGGGTGCCGCGCCCGCCGGGGCCGACGAAGCCGACGGCGTGGGAGTCGTCGACCATGACCATGGCGCCGTGCCGGTCGGCGAGGTCGCAGATCTCGTCCAGCGGGGCCACGTAGCCGTCCATGGAGAAGACGCCGTCGGTGACGATCAGCTTGCGGCGCGCGCCGCCCTCCGCGGCCTCCTTGAGCTGGCGCTCCAGGTCGGCCATGTCGCGGTTGGCGTAGCGGAAGCGGCGGGCCTTGGAGAGCCGGATGCCGTCGATGATCGACGCGTGGTTCAGCGCGTCGGAGATCACCGCGTCCTCGGGGCCGAGCAGTGTCTCGAACACACCGCCGTTGGCGTCGAAGCAGGAGGAGTAGAGGATCGTGTCCTCCTGGCCGAGGAACGCGGACAGCCGCGCCTCCAGCTCCTTGTGCACCTCCTGCGTGCCGCAGATGAAGCGGACGGACGCCATGCCGTAGCCCCAGCGGTCGAGCGCCTCGTGGGCGGCGGCGATCACCTCGGGGTGGTCGGCGAGACCGAGGTAGTTGTTGGCGCAGAAGTTGAGGACCTCGCCGGGACGGCCGCCGGCGGTGACGTTCACGGTGGCGGACTGCGGGGTGCCGATGACGCGCTCCGGCTTGTGCAGGCCGGCGGCGCGGATCTCGTCGAGGGTGGCGCGCAGGTCGTCGCGCACGGAGTCGAACATGTCAGAAGCTCCTAGTGAGGCGGATGGCTTACGCGGTCCAGTCGAGGATGACCTTGCCGCCCTTGCCTCCGGCCGCGTCCTCGAAGGCTGCCTCGAAGTCGCGGTAGGAGTAGCGGCCGGTGATCACGGGGGCGAGGTCGAGGCCGCCCTCCAGCAGCACCGACATGGCGTACCAGGTCTCGAACATCTCACGGCCGTAGATGCCCTTGATGGTGATCATCGAGGTGACGACGCGGGCCCAGTCGATCGGGAACTCCTCGGCCGGCAGGCCGAGCATGGCGATCCGGCCGCCGTGCGTCATGTTGTCGATCATGTCCCGCATGGCCTCGGGCCGGCCGGACATCTCCAGGCCGATGTCGAAGCCCTCGCGCAGACCGAGGGTGTGCTGCCCGTCGGCGATGGTGGACTCGGCCACGTTCAGCGCGAGGCTCACCCCGATCTTGCGGGCGAGCTCCAGGCGCTCCTCGCTGACGTCGGTGATCACGACGTTGCGCGCACCGGCGTGCCGGGCGACGGCGGCGGCCATCAGGCCGATCGGACCGGCGCCGGTGACGAGGACGTCCTCGCCGACGAGCGGGAAGGACAGGGCGGTGTGCACGGCGTTCCCGAACGGGTCGAAGATCGCGGCGACATCGAGGTCGACGGGCACCCGGTGCACCCAGACGTTGGTCGCGGGGAGCACGACGTACTCGGCGAAGGCGCCGTCGCGGCCGACGCCGAGACCGACCGTGGCCCGGCACAGGTGGCGGCGTCCGGCGAGGCAGTTGCGGCACTTGCCGCACACCAGGTGACCCTCGCCGCTGACCCGGTCACCGGTGTCGATGTCGGTGACGTCGCGGCCGGTCTCGACGACCTCGCCGACGAACTCGTGTCCGAGGACCAGCGGGGTGGTGATCGTCTGCTGGGCCCAGCCGTCCCAGGACCGGATGTGCAGGTCGGTGCCGCAGATACCGGTGCGCAGCACCTTGATCAGCACGTCGCCGGGTCCGACGGCGGGCTCCGGGACGTCCGCGAGCCACAGCCCGGGCTCCGCCTTCTCCTTGACCAGCGCCTTCAACGCTACGGCTCCTGAGGGTGAGTCCCGGTCCCCGGGCACGCCGAAGCGGCCCCGGTCCGGGAGGAGGAGTGGAATCGCACTGCAATCTGCCGTACAACACCCTCACCGGTCCATCGAGGATTTCTTAAGCGCTGCCACAGCTTTCCTTCACGCCGTCACCCCATCGGCGGGTCCTGGGCAGCTCACAGCGGCAGTCCGTCGTTCTCCCGCCGCTCCAGCCGTCCGGCGAGGTCCGCGGCCTGCGCCTTGATGGCGGCGAGGCCCGGCTGCCCCCAGGCCCGTGGCCGGATGTCGGTGACCGAGACGGTGCCCAGCACCGTGCCGGTGCCGTCGATCAGCGGGGCGCCCAGGTAGGAGCGGATGCCGAACTCGTCCACCACCGCGTTGCCGGCGAACCGCGGGTAGTCGCACACGTCCTCCAGGACCAGCGCCTTGCGCCGGGCCACCACATGGGGGCAGAAGCCGTGGTCGCGGGGCAGTGTCCGGCCCAGCAGGGTGCCGGTGCCGTCACCGCGCACCACCGGGGCCCGGGCCGGGGTGTGCAGCCCTGCGAAGAACTGCCCGCTCTCGCCGAGGAAGTTGACCATGGCGTAGGGCGCCCCCGTGAGCTCGGCGAGGGCGTACGCGAAGGCGTCGAGCGTGGGCTCGGGGCGGTCCCCGAGTCCCAGCCGGCGCAGCCTGCGGGTGCGCTCCGGGGCCTCCTTGTCCTCGGGGGTGAGCAGTAGACGACCGGCCGGACGGGGCGGGTCGTAGCTCATGGGCGTGCTCCCGGGTGGTGGGTGAAGGGCATACAGGGGCTCCGAGGGTGTGCGGGGGTCACATGTGGGCGCCATACCCCGTAGCGGCGGCCGGGGTGTGGGCGATGAGGTGGCGGACGAGGGTCAGCAGGGTCTGGACGCCGGAGCTGGAGATCCGGGCGTCGCAGCGGACGACGGGGACCTCCGCGGGAAGGTCGAGGGCGGCGCGCACCTCGCCGGGGTCGTAGCGGAACGCGCCGTCGAACTCGTTGACGGCGACGACGAATCCGAGGCCGCGCTGCTCGAAGAAGTCGACCGCCGCGAAGCACTCCTCCAGACGCCGGGTGTCGGCGAGGATGACCGCGCCGAGGGCGCCCTCGCAGAGCTCGTCCCACATGAACCAGAACCGTTCCTGGCCGGGAGTGCCGAACAGGTACAGCACATGCTCCGCGTCGAGGGTGATGCGGCCGAAGTCCATGGCCACGGTCGTCTCGACCTTGTTCTCGATGCCGTCGAGGCTGTCGGTGGCGGCGCCGACGGTGGTGAGGAGCTCCTCCGTGCTGAGGGGCGCGATCTCGCTGACCGCGCCGACGAAGGTCGTCTTGCCCACGCCGAATCCGCCCGCCACCAGGATCTTGAGCGCGGTGGGGAACGGCTCGTCGCCGTGGTCCGCTCCGTCGACGTGGTCAGAGCTGTCGTCGTAGTCCATCGAGCACTGCCTCCAGAAGAGCCCGGTCCGTCGGGTTGTGGTGGAACGCGGGGGGCTTGTCGGTCAGCGCCCCGCATTCGACGAGGTCCGCCAGCAGCACCTTGGTGACGGCCACCGGCAGCCTGAGGTGGGCGGCGACCTCGGCGACCGGGACGGGAGCACGGCACAGGTCGAGGGCCTGCGCGTGCTCGGGGCCGAGATAGCCGAAGGGGGTGGTGCCGGTGGCCCGCACCTGTGACATCAGGTCGAGTGCGACGGTGGGGCGGGTGCGGCCGTTGCTGACGGTGAAGGGGCGCACCAGCCGTCCGGCCGCGTCGTCGAGCCAGGGCCCGTCGCCGGGCGCCTTCACGTTCAAGGCCTCATCGCCGGCGGTTCGACGCCGTGCTGGCGGGGAGCGGTCATCAGGTACGGGCGTACGGACTTGACGAGCATCGCCATCTCGTAGCCGAGCACCGCCGCGTCGGCCTCGCGGCCGGCCATGACGGCGAGGCAGGTGCCGGAGCCGGCGGTGGTGACGAACAGCAGGGCCGAGTCGAGTTCGACGACGACCTGTCGGACGTCGCCGCCGTCCCCGAAGCGGATGCCGGCGCTGCGGCCGAGGGAGTACAGGCCGGAGGCCAGGGCGGCCATGTGGTCGGCGGCGTCCGGGTCGAGGCCGTGCACGGACTTCACCAGTCCGTCGCAGGACAGCAGCACGGCGCTGCTGGTGTGCGGCACGCGTTGCACGAGGCCGCTCATCAGCCAGTCGAGGTCGGATACCTGGGCGGTCGGCGCATCGCTCGCCATGGTGGATCGACTCCTTGGGGTACGAAGGTCTGCGGGAGCGCTGGGGGCGGGTGTGGGGGCGGGGCTGGTCATCCGGCGGGGGCGCTCCCGTCCTGCCGGGCGGTGTGGTCGGTTCGGGGTGCGGGCAGCCGCGGTGTGCCGGAGGGCTCCTGCTGGGACTCCGCGAGGCTGACGCCGCGTTGGAAGGCCGCCATCAGCTGGGGGTCGTGGCCGGCGACGTCCTCGGTGTCCTGGCGGGGTGCGGGGCCGTCGCGGAGCTGCGGCGCGATGTGCTCCTGGGCGCGCCGGCGGGGCAGTCGGGGTCTGCCCATGGTGCCGCGCACGGTGCTGCCGCGGGGGGCGGGGGGCGTGGTTCCGTGCTCCGGGAGGGTCTCCCGGTCGCCGTGGTGGACGCCGGGTACGGCCTCGGCGGGGGTGTGGCGCACCTCGCGGGCACCGCGCAGGGGCAGCGGCGGGGCGACGGCGCCGCCGACGGGGGACGCGGCCGGAGCGTGCGGCCGGGGCGGCGGGGCCGCGGGCGTGAGCGGCACCGCGGGTGCGTGCGCCGGCCCGGCACCGGGCGCGGTGCCCGGCGCGGGCACGTCCACGGGGGCAGGTACGGACGGCAGGTGACGGGCGATCGGGACCGCGCCACTGCCGCTGTCCCGCGGCGGTTCCACCGTGCCCTGTCCGTTGCCGGCGGCCCCGGACTCGGTGCCGAGCAATGCCTGCGGTACCACGAGGACGGCCTGGACCCCGCCGTAGATGTTGGTCTGGAGCCGGACGTGGATGCCGTGCCGCTTGGCGAGCTGGGAGACCACGAACAGGCCGATCCGGCCGTCGGCCAGCAGGCTGGCGACATGCACCTGGTCGGGGTCGGTGAGCAGCGCGTTCATCCGGTCCTGCTCGCCGATGGGCATGCCGAGCCCGCGGTCCTCCACCTCGACGGCGAGACCGGAGGTCACGACGTTGGCCCGAAGCAGCACCTGGGTGTGCGGGGCGGAGAACACCGTGGCGTTCTCGACGAGTTCGGCGAGCAGGTGGATGACGTCCGCGACGGCGTGCCCGCGCAGGGTGCCGTCGATCGGGGGCACGAGCTTGACCCGCGAGTACTGTTCGACCTCGGCGATCGCCGAGCGCAGCACCTCGGTCATGGGGACCGGTTTGCTCCACTGCCGCCGGGAGACGGCCCCGCCGAGCACGGCGAGGTTCTCGGCGTGGCGGCGGATGCGGGTGGCGAGGTGGTCGACGTGGAAGAGCCCCTTCAGCAGGTCGGGGTCCTCCATCTCGTTCTCCAGCTCGTCGAGGATGGAGATCTCGCGGTGCACCAGGGACTGCAACCGCCGGGCGAGGTTGACGAACACCTCGAGTTTCTGTTCGCTGCCGGCCTGGCTGGAGAGCTGGGCCGCCTGTACGACGGCGGTGACGGCGCCGTCGTGCGCGCGGGCCAGGTCGGCGGCGAGCAGGTCGAAGTCGTCGGCGCCCTCGGTGTGTTCGGCGTTTCGCCCGTGCGGGGGCGGGATGTCGCCGCGGCGCAGCGTCTCGACGAGGGCGCGCAGATCGCCCTCGCGCCGGGCGGTGCTCCGGCGCAGGGTGCCGATGCGGTCGTGCACGGCGCGGGCGGCGCGCTCGGCGGCCACGGCGGCGATGACGATGCCGGCGCATGTCACCGAGGTGGCGCCGCCGAGCACCGCCCACAGGGTGGGGCCGGGCCGGACACCGGTGGAGCGGACGGTGAAGAGCACGGCAGCGCAGGCGCTGAGGGCCACCGCCACGGGCGGGAGCACGGCGAGCCGCAACAGCTGGGGCCGTATGTGGGTCTCGGGGAGCGCCGGAGCGGTCCGCGCCGGCGGACGCCCGTGCCGTCCGCCCTCGCGGCGGTCCTGGCGGGCGGCCGGGCCGGGCCGGCGGGCCCGGGGGTCCGCGGGGTTCGCCTCTGTGCGGTCCGGCTCGCGGGCCACGGCCGTGGCGCCGACGGTGCCCTGCGCGCCGGCCGGACCCGGGGCGCCGGCCGGGCCCGGGCGTCGGGGCGCCTCGCCCCGTCCACTCCCTCGTCCGCCTTGTGGCTGCACGTACCGGTCCCCGCTCCCTGATCCGACTGCTGGACGCGGCTCTTTGGCGCGGCGCGCCCTTCGACGTGAGGTGCCGCGATGCCGCCCGACCGACACTCACCGTAGTCGCCACCGCATCATGTGCGGTGGGCAGTTGACAAACTCATGCGGACAGCATCGCGCTCTGGTATGAGGCTTCGTACGACAGACCGATAACCCTTCGGCGAAAGGGATCGGGAGTGGTCAGTCAGCGATCGAGGCTGGTCACAAGTGGTCGCCGCGGGTTCCGCGAGGCCGTGCGGGCCCGTGGGCGCCGCACCCGTGTCGACACCCGCTTCGGCCGTCCGGGGCCGGCGAGCATCGTCGACGCACACCACCCCTTCGGCCAGAACCTCACTGTCCGTAATGATCGGGCCAGGGCGCCGAGGACGTTCCTCAGCGTGCGGTGTTCAGGTAGTGGTCGCCGATGGCCCGCATGGTGGGACCGGCGGGGCCCCGGTCCACCAGCGCCAGGACATTGCGCCAGAATCGGTCGATGCCCTCCGCGTCGGTGAGCGCCAGTACGCGCTCACCGGTGAGGAGGGCGGCCTTGGCGGTGACCGTGCCGGCCACCGCCACCTGGGCCGCGGTGTCGGCGCGCCGCTCGTGGTCGAGCGCCCGGCCCGCGGCGAGGGCGTCGGCCATCGCCGCCGTCGCGCGGTCGGCCACCGCCGAGGCGGTGTGCAGGGCGAGGGCGGCTTCGCCGTAGGCCAGCAGGAGGTCCGCGTCGTCGTGCGGGGGCCGGGCATGGCGGGCGGAGCGGCTGAGGTCCCGGGCCTCCGCCAGCGCTCCCTCGGCCACGCCGAGGGCGACCTGGGTCAGCATCAGGCCGAGCGCGAGCGGGGCGAGCGCCGCGTGCGGCGGGGTCGTGTCCTCGTCCCGGCCGGCGGGGCCCAGCACCTCGGCGGCGGCGACCGGTACCCGGTCGAAGTGGACGGTGCCCGCACCGGTGAGCCGCTGGCCGAGACGGTCGTGCGACAGGTCACGGCCGACCCGTGGGTGCCGCGCGTCCACGACCACCACGACCGGCTCGTGCGTGACGGAGCAGACGGCGTCGAGGACCAGCCGGTCGGCCTCGTTCACCGCGGTGGGCAGGGCACGGTGTCCGTCGAGCAGGAACCGGCCGCCGTCGGCGGCGGGGCTGAGCGTGGGGCCCGGCAGGTCGCCCGGGGAGAGCGGTACGGGCGTGCCGGTGTCGCCCGCCCACAGCCACCCCTCCCGGGCCGCGCGCGACTCCAGCTCGGCGGCCTGCTCGGAGGCGCCGAAGAAGCGGCCGCTCCAGGACAACACGTAGTGGCGGGCGAGGAGTTCACCCACCGAGCCGTCGGCGGCGGCGATGCGGCGGACGACGGCGGAGGCGTCCCGCCAGCTCATCCCGCGCCCGTCCGGCGCCGGCGGGGCGAGAACGGCCGGCAGCCCGGACTCCCGCAGCCGCTCCACCTCGTCGAAGGGCGGCTTGCCGGCCCGCTCCCGGTCGATCGCGTCCACGGCGAGATCGTCGGCGACCTCGTCGGCGACGCGCTGCCAGAAGTCCCCGGCCGCGGTGATCGCCTCCACCACCTCACCCACGATTCCCCACTTCCCTATTGGATTAGTAGGGAATCATCCTGTGGGAGGGTCAGGTCCCGGACAAGGGAGCTTCCACCAAACGGACGTGCCCGTCCCACGGAACGGGACGGTTACGGATTCGTCCAGGCCGCCGGGGCGTCCGTCAGCCGCATGACCTCCTCGGGCAGCCGCCCCGAGACGACGTCCGCGAGGGACACGCCCTCCAGGATCTGCCGCACATTGGCCCGCAGGGCGATCCACAGCGGGAGCAGGGCGGTGGCCGAGCCGCTGTACGTCAGGTCGGGCGGGCGTACGCCCTGGACGGAGACCAACGGACCGTCGACGGCTCGGATGACGTCCGCGACGCTGATGTCGTCCGCCGGCGCGGCCAGCCGGTAACCGCCCTTCGTGCCGCGCTGGCTCCGGACCAGACCGCCCCGGCGCATGTCGTTGAGGATGCCCTCCAGGAACTTGCGCGGGATCTCCTGGGCGTCGGCGATCGCCTCCGCGGTGAGCGGACAGTCCTCCGGGGTCGCAGCGAGTTGCAGCGCGGCACGCACCGCATAGTCCGCCCTGGCCGAAATCCGCATGACCGCATTATCCCGTACGGCCGGGCCCGCCCAGGAGACGACCGCCTACGCCTCCCGCGGCACCCGTGTCGTCCCCGCCGCCGCTGAAGCCCGACGACACCGTGCCCCTCAGCGAGCAGGGCCGGGCCGAGAGGACGAGCGGCTCAGGAGGCGCGCTCCCAGTGGCCGGTCAGGTTGGCGTAGAGCGGTGAGGCGGCGAGCACCTCGTGGTGGGTGCCCGTCACGCATTCCTGGCCGTCCATCAGCAGCACCCGGCGGGCCCGACGGGCGGAGCTCATCCGGTGGGCGATGACGACGAGCGCACCGCCCCGGGTGGCGAAGGCGTTCTCCGCCCGGGCCTCGGCGGCCGGGTCGAGGTGGCAGGTCGCCTCGTCGAGAACGACGACACGGGCCGGCGAGAGATGGACCCGGGCCAGCGCGATCAGTTGACGCTCGCCGGAGGAGAGAGCCGAGGGGGTGTCGATGACGGCGTCGTAGCCGCCGAGCCGCTCGACGAGCCCGTCCAGCCCCACGGCGCGCACCGAGGCGTCGAGGGCGCGGCGGTCGGCGTCCGGCGCGAGGTAGACGAGGTTCTCCCGCACCGTGCCGGCGAAGACGTACGCCTCCTGCGGGATCAGTGCCACCGTGCGTCGCAGGTGGTCCCGGTCGACCTGTTCCAGCGGGACTCCGCCCAGCGTCACCGTACCGGCGTCCGGCTGCTGGAGGCCGGTCAGCAGCAGGGCGAGGGTCGACTTGCCGATGCCACTGGGCCCCACGACGGCGAGGTGGTCGTCCGGTCGCAGGCGCAGGTCCAGGTCGCGGACGACGGGGTCGGCGTGCGGCCCGTACGCGAAGGTGACGGCGCGGGCCTCCACTTGGTGGTTCGAGGGGCGGACGCCCGGCCGCGGACCCGGCTCGTCCGGTCCGGCCGACACCTCCGCGAGCCGCCGCAGCACCGCGTCCAGCTGGACGCCCCAGGTGCCGACCAGGGTGACCAAGGAGCGCATCGCCGGGTCGAGGCCGGTGACCAGGTACGTCACGGCCCCGGCCGCCGCCCCCGCCGAGATCCGGCCCTCCCCCACCAGGCCCGGCAGCGCCAGGACCACGGCCAGCAGCGGGAGCTGGGAGCCGAGCAGCACGACGAGCCGGCGCCCGGCAGCGGCCCGGCCGAGCGCCGCGACGGCCCTCGCCTGGGCGTCGGTGGCCCGGTCCACCGCCGCCCGGGCGCGTGGCCGGGCGCCGCAGGCGACCACGTCGCGCAGCGCGGCGAGTACCGGTCCCGCCTCCTTGGCGACGGCCTCGTCGGCGAGCACCACGGCCCGCTGCCGGGCGGCGAGGGCGCGCAGCAGGCCGGCGAAGAGCAGCAGCGCGACGGCCACGAACGGCAGCACGATCAGCGCCACCGCCCCGGACAGCGCGGCGAGGCCGAGCACGGCCGCCACCAGGGCGAAGGCGACCTGCCGGGAGGTGCGCAGCAGCGCGGCGACCAGCGACCGCACGGTCTCGACCTGCTCGGTGAGCCGTGCGACCGCCGCCGAATCGTGCGGCTCGCGCCCGGTCGTCCAGGAGTGCAGCGAGGCGGTCACCACCGAGCGCACCAGCGCGTCCCGCAGCGGCTCCACCACCTCGCTCAGCGCCGGGAAGATCCGGCGGACCGCGAAGGCCCTGGCCGCGAGCGCCGCGCCCAGCACCAGCAGCCAGCCCACCCCGGTCCACGGCCGGTGCGCCAGGAAACCGCGGTCCAGGGCCGCGGCGAGCAGCACTCCCGACAGCAGCGGCGGTCCGGCCTCCAGCAGCGACCACGCGCCGACCCGCAGCAACGGGCGCGGGCGGGCGGCCAGTTCGGCGCGCAGCAGCCGCCAGCCTGCCGCGCTCCCGGTCCGCGCCGGATCCACCGGCCGCACCGAAACCTCCCTCAACCGGCGACCGGGCACGACTCCTCCTTCTCCGGGGCCCGCGCCGACGTCTCCCCGCCGAAGACCGCCCGGTAGTCCGGGTCGTCCCACAGCAGGTCGTGCCGGCCGGTGGCCCTGATCCGTCCGTCCTCCAGCCACACCACCAGGTCGGCCCGGGCGGCGGTCGCGGCCCGGTGCGTGACCAGCACCCGGGTCCGGCCGGCCAGTCCCTCGGTGAGCACGGTCTCCACGCGCGCGGCCGTGGCGGAGTCCAGGCTCGACATGGCGTCGTCGAGGACGAGCAACCGGGCGTCCCGCACGATGGCCCGGGCCAGTCCCAGGCGCTGTGCCTCCCCACCGGACATCGGTGTGTCGGCCAGCGGTGTGCCGTAGCGGCCGGGCAGGCGGTCGACGAACGCCTCGAGTTCTGCCGCACGTGCCGCGGACCGTATCCGGGTCAGGCCGGCGTTCGGGGCTGCGTCGGAGTCGGCGTCCGTCGCCGCATCCGGCAGCCCGTAGGCGATCGCCTCGGCGACGGTGGCGCCGAGCAGTCCTGGCCGGGCGAACGCGCAGGCGACGCCGGCCCGGAGGGCGCTGTCGGCCACGTCGGTCAGCGGCTGCCCGTCGAGCAGGACCTCGCCCTCATCCGGGTCGAGCAGCCGGGCGGCGAGCAGGGCGAGCGTGCTCCGTCCGGCGCCCGAGCGGCCGACCACGGCGAGCAGTGCGCCCGGCGGTACGGTGAGGTCCACATGGTCCAGCACGGTCCGCGCGCCGGCCCGTACGGTGACGTTCCGGAAGGCGAGTTCGCCCGGTCCGGCGGCCAGCGGGCGCGTACCGGCCGGTGGTGCGGCGAGCGCGAGCACCTCGGAGATCCGCCGGGCGCCCGCACGGGCCTGGGCGAGGCCCATCAGACTGTCGGCCTGGTTGAACAGGGCCGTGCCGAGCGCGGTGTAGGCGGCCGCCGCGAGCAGTTGCCCCGGTGTCACCCGGCCGGCGACCACGCCGTGTCCGGCGGTCGCCAGCACGGCCACCTCGACCAGCGGCAGCAGCAGGCCCATCCGCCACACCGCGCCCGCCTGGGCGCGCCACAGTGCCCCGCCGGACGCCGCCAGGGCGGGCAGCGGCGCCAGCACCCGTTCGACCTCGCGGTCCCGGGTGCCGGCGGCCCGGATGGTCCGGATGCCGAGCAGGGCGTCGGACAGCCGGCCGGCGAGGCCGCCCAGGTGCCGCTGGTAGTCGAGGGACAGGTCGGAGGAGCGCGCCACGAACGTGCGCATCACGGCCGGCGCGGGCGCCGCGGCCAGCGTGAAGGCGACGGCGAGCCGCCAGTCGATCAGCCAGAGCGCCACCACTCCGCCGAGCGAGGTGAGGGCGGCGGTCGCCGCGCCGACCAGGGCGGGCGCGGCGGCGGCCGTACGGGCGGTGGCGCCGACCAGTCGGCTGTTGAGGTCTCCGGCGGCGAAACTCCGCTCGGCCTGTGGTCCCACGGCGAGGATGTGACGGATCAGCAGCCGCCGGAGTTCGGCGGTGACGGCCGCCCTCGCGGCCGGGGCCGCCGCGACGGCGAGCATGTCGGCGAGCGTGGCGAGCAGCAGCAGCGCGGCCAGCAGGACCGCGGCGGGGCCGAGGGCGGTGCCGCGCAGGGCGGCGTCGACGGCGGCGGCGGCCGTGGCGGGCAGCGCCAGCCCGGCGCCGGCGGCGGTGAGAGTGGCGAGCGCGAGGGCGAAGGTCCAGCCGGGGGCGCGGCGGACCGCCCGGTACAGCAGGCGGTCGGCCCGGCGCTCGGGGCCGGACGGACGCCGGCCGGTACTGCGGCGGATCAGGCGGAGCTTCATCCGTGCTCTCTCTCGTCGGTGCCCAGTGGCTCGGGGTGGCGGAGGGGCCGGGTCCGGCCACCGTGCGGGTCGTCCCGCCCGGCAGCCGGACCCGGCCCTGTCTCAACGCCGCGTCAGCACTGCGGTCAGGTGGTCCAGGTGCAGGT
>NZ_JBVIGS010000003.1:0-733063 GCF_055570675.1 Streptomyces sp. NPDC031111 | reverse complement strand
GAACCAGCAGGTCTCCTCGCAGCGGTCCAGACCCGCCGGCTCCTCCTCCGGCAGCTGCTGAAGGGCGTCCAGCTCGAGCTCCAGCTCCACGTTCATGACGATGTTCCTCTCGATGGATGTGATGGTCTGACGGTTCGTCGGGTGGGGATCAGGTGGTCCAGGTGCAGGTGAACCAGCAGGTCTCCTCGCAGCGGTCCAGACCCGCCGGCTCCTCCTCCGGCAGCTGCTGAAGGGCGTCCAGCTCGAGCTCCAGCTCCACGTTCACGACGGTGTTCCTCTCCATGGATGTGATGGATGTGATGGTCTGACGGTTCGTACGGTGGGGGTCAGGTGGTGGTCCAGGCGCAGGTGAACCAGCAGGTCTCCTCGCAGCGGTCCAGGCCTGCGGGCTCCTCCTCGGCGAGCTGCTGCAGCGCGTCCGGCTCCAGGTCGATGTCCATGGCGGTGCCCTCCTCTCTGTCGGATCTGTCGGATGGGTGGGACGTGATGCGCCGTGGTGCGGCGCTCTCCTCCGAAGGGGCGTCAGAACGCGCCGGTGCGGAGGAAGTCGGTGATGGTCTCCCGCACGGCGGGGCCGGTCCTGCCGCCGGGCGGGTAGTGGCCGGCTCCGGGGATCTCGCGGTACGCGAAGTCGATGCCGGGGCGGCGCCCGAGCGCGGTGAGCCGGTCGCGCAGGTCGCGGGACTGGCCGACCGGGACGACGTCGTCGCGGTCGCCGTGCAGGACGAGCAGCGGGGTGCGGAGCCGGTCGGCCAGCCGCCACACGTCACGGCCGGTCGCGCTCTCGCCGCCGACGGGCGCGGCCAGCCGGGCGAGCAGCGCGCGTACGCCCGGGGAGGCGGCGGCGTGCAGCCGGGGGACCGACAGGAACGGTGCGACGACCGCGCAGCGGGCCCAGCGTCGTGGCGTGTCGGCCGCTGCCAGCAGGGCGAGCCACGCTCCGTAGCTGTTGCCGTAGAGCGAGGGCGGTTCCAGGCCGGCGGCGGACCGGTGGTCGGCGAGCCGCCCGCCGACCCGGCGGACGTCCGCCAGGTCGGGTCCGCCCCAGTCGCCGCGGATCGCGTCGCGGTGGGCGGCCCCGTACCCGGTGCTGCCGCGCTGGTTGAGGGCGACGACGGCGATCCCGGCGGCGGCGAGGCCGTGCAGCAGCGGGTCGTACTCCAGGCGCCACGCGGTCTCCGGTCCGCCGTGGAGCGCCAGCACGGTGTGCGGCCAGGTCCACGGGTCGCCGTGCACCACCGCCTCCAGCGGCCCGTCCGCCCCGGCGAACTGCACGGTCCGGACCGCCGGGCGGTCCGCTCGCGGCCCGGTGGCGGGGGCCACGGGCGGGGCGGTGACCGTCGGCACGGTGACCGGGCCGATGGGCCGGTCCGGTGTGGAGCGGATCAGGTGCAGGCCGCTTCCGGTCCAGCGTGCCTGGTCCCCGAGGGTGCAGGCCGGGCCGGGGAGCATGGTCGTACGGTCGGCGTCCAGGTCGTGGACGAGCAGGTCGCTGGCCGCTCCCCGGTCGGACCTGACGGCGAGCCGGCGGCCGTCGGGCGCGAGGGCCAGGGGCCTTACGCTCCCCGGCAGCGCGTTGAGGCCGTCGGGGGACCGGGTCGGCCGGCTGCCGTCGGCGGGCCGCAGGGCGAGCCGGTACCGGCCGTCGGCGGGGACGGCGGTCACCAGCAGGCCCGATCGCGGGCCGGCGAGGAGCAGCCGTTCTCCCGGGACGGAGCCGGGCAGGGCGCCGGTCAGTCCGGTGGCGGTGTCCAGGACGACGCCGCGTGGGCCGTCCTCGCCGTGGAGCACTCCGGCCAGGGCGCCGCCGTGGTCGTCCAGCCACGCGCCGCCGAGCAGTACTCCGGGGAGGCGTGTGACCTCCTCGAGCCGGGGTCCGGGGCCGGTCAGGCGCCACACCGTGGAGCGTCGGGCGGTGTCGGTGCCGACGAGCAGCGCGAGGCCGTCGGGGCCGGGGCCGGGCAGCAGCCGCAGGGCGGGATGGTGAACGGTGCCGAGCCGGCGCACCCCGTCCGGGGCGTTGATCAGCAGCTCGTGCCGGCCGGAGCCGCTGCGGCAGAGCAGCAGCCGCCCGTTGTCGGTGGGCAGGCACTGGGTGCGCGGGCTGTCTCCGTCGCCCGCGGCGGGCAGCGGCAGCCGACGGGGCGTCCCCCCGGTCAGCGACCACAGCTCAGGGGTACCGCGGCCGGCGTCGTCGACGGCGAGGCAGGCGAGGTGGGTGGCATGGGCGGAGAAGGTGAAGCCGAGGCGGGTCCGTACGGCCGCCGGCGGGGCGAGGGTGGTCATCGTCCGGCCTCCAGGCGGGTGCCCGCCGCAGAGGTGAGCGTGTCGCCGTACGGGAGGTCGGGCAGCCAGGGGCGGGGGCCGCCGTACTGGAGCCGGTGCAGGAAGTCGAGGGCGCCCGACGAGCCGGTCTGGTAGTCGGCGACGACCTCGGTGTGGGTCTCGTCCGGGATGAGCTGCCGCCCGTCGCGCACGGTGTGGCGCGCGTCGATGCAGGCGGCCAGTTCCTCCGCCTGTTCGAGGTAGCGGGGCTCGCCCAGCAGATGGGCGAGGTCGAGCAGGAACTGGCCGTTGCCGGCGAGACCGTGGCAGGCCGCGGCGGAGGTCTGCCAGCGGTACCGCAGGACGGCGACCGCCGCCGCCTCGGCCGCTTCGCGGAACCTGGTCTCGCCCGTCGCCGCCCACAGGCGGACCAGGAAGGTACCGATGCCGGAGGAGCCGCTGCACCAGTTGGGCAGGCGGGTGGCGGCGGTGCTCTCCCCGGTGCCCCACCAGGCGGCGTCGCCGTCCCGGTCGGCGGCGGCCAGCAGCGTGTCGCCCGCCTGGACGGCGAGGTGGCACAGGTCGTCGCGTCCGGTGGCGGTCGCGGTGGTGAGCAGGAAGGTGGCGACGCCGGCGGTGCCGTGGGCGAAGCCGTGGTGGGTGACGCCGGCGAGGGCGGAGTCGAAGTCGGCGGGTATCGGCCAGCGCGCCCCGCCGGTGCGGTCGGCGGCCTCGGCGAGGCCGTCCGCGCACCGCTCGGCCCGGGCGAGGAAGTCGCCGTCGCCGGTCGCCCGCCACAGGTGCAGCTGGGCGAGGCCGGCCCCGGCGGCGCCGTGGCAGACATCGGGGTTGGGCCAGTGCGGCGGTACGCGGGCGGCGAGCGCCGCGGCGCGGGCGGCCATCGCGTCGTCGCCGAGGACGCGGGCGGCGTCGTGGAGCGCCCAGGCGGTGCCGGAGCGTCCGAAGTAGAGGCCGGGGAGGACGGTGGGTTCGGCGGGCAGGGTGCGGTCGAGCCATGCGGCGGCGGTCGCGAGGCCCTCCCGGGCCCGGGTGTCACGGACCGCCATGCGGGTCAGCAGGGCGATCGGCCCTGCGGCGCCGTGCTGCACGGCGCAGGGGTCGGTGGTGGCACCGAACGCGCCGGTGGGCCACAGGCGGGGCGCATCCGGCCGCATGGTGGCCAGCAGGTGGTCCAGTCCGTCGGCGAGCAGCCGCTCCCGCCGCTCGGGGGCGATCCGGGCTCCCTCCCCGGGGGCGTCCGCCACCGGCCGGGGGACGGTTTCCGCCCGCCCGGCGCCGGCGAGCGCGGTGCGGACCTCGTCCAGGCCGGGGCGGCGCGCCGGGTCCTCCCGCAGGAGGGCCAGGATCAGGTCCTGGACGCGCCGCACGGCGGGGCTGCGTACGGCGGCGGTCGCGAGCAGCGCCGCCGTACGGGCCTCCAGTGACCGCTCCGGCACGTCGTCGGGGGTGTCGTCCGGGGCGAACACCGGGTCGGCGCCGGTCGTGAGGTGGAACAGGACCGCGCCGAGGCTGAACAGATCGGCCGTCAGGTCCGGGGCGGGCGCCCACCGTTCGGCGGCCATCTGCTCGGGTGCGGCGTATCCGGGTGTGCCGGCCCGGCCGGCCTGGGTGCCGGGGCGGGTGGCGAGCTCCAGGTCGACCAGGCCCACCTCACCCTGCGGGGTGATCATCAGGTTGTTGGGGGTCAGGTCGCGCAGCACCAGACCCTGGGCGTGGACCGCCGCCACCAGGTCGGTGACGGTGCGGCCGAGTGCGGCGAGTTGCCCAAGGGGCAGGCCCGTCAGTCCGGCCTCGCCGGTGAAGCGCTGGGACACCCAGCGGCGCAGCGGAACGCCGGGGACGACGCTCTGGGCCAGGAAGAGGTCCTGCCGGTGGGTGAACAGGGCGATCCCGCGCGGGGCGAGGCCGAGGGGTCCGAGCAGGTCGAGGACGGCGGCCTCGCGGCGCAGCGCGTCGCGGGCGTCCTCCCCGTTGAGCCGGGCGGCGGTGTGCCGGCGGGCCTGCTTGACCACCACCTCGGCGCCGGTGGTGCGGTCGGTGGCGCGGAACACCCCGCCCTTGTTGGCGTGCCGGATCGCGCCCCGTACCAGGAAGCGGTCGGCGAGCAGCAGGGACCGGGACGTCGGGCCGGCCGGGCGGGCGGGCCGCGGGAAGGGGGTCTCGGCCCACGCCGGCGGGGTGTGGGCCGGCCTGCGCTCGTCGCGGACGGCACTGCCGTCCGGGGCGGTCAACCGGATCTCGTAGCTGCCGTCATGGGACAGCACCCGCCGGCCGCGGAACGCGCCGTAGCGGTAGTGCACCAGGCTTCCGGCGCGGTAGGGCCGGTCGGAGAGGATCTCCTGCCCGGGCAGTCCGGCGGTCGCCCGGTCGAGCGCTTCGGCGATCGCCGGCGCGTCCTCGTCGGAGTCGGGGTAGGCGGTGAGGAACTTGCCCGCGCCGGCCCGGTCGTACCGTCCGGAGACCAGCGCCTCGGCCCGCTCCAGGGTGCCGGCGAACTTGAACGCGCAGCCGAGCCGGAACAGTTCCCCGGCGGCGCGGACCAGCACCAGCGGCGCGGACAGCGGGGTCGCCGAGACATGCAGCTTCCAGCCCTGCGGGCGGGGGCGGTGGTCCGGGGGCAGCAGCCGGGTCCAGAACTCCTCTGCCCGCAGCTCCCATCCGGTCACGCCGTCCCGCTCCATGACCAGGCGGACCTGGCCGGCCAGCGGGAACCCGTCCCCGCCGCCGTCCGGTGCGCCCACCCACTCCTTCTGCCCCGCCACGTCGATCGCTCTCCCCCCGTGCCGTTCCGTCGCGAGCACTACGGTGCTCTGCCGGCGCGGCCCGGCACAGAGCAGACTGTTACTCAACGGGGCGCTGCCACCTACTCATCGCCGCCGGCCGACTCCGGCGCGCCGGGCTGTGCGGGGCCCCTGACGCTGCGACCATGCACATGGCACTGATGTCTGAACCGGGGGGACCGATGTCAGCCGAGCACCGGCGTATACCCATGCCCTTTGTCGGGCGCCGCACCGAACTGGCCGGGCTCCGTGCCGGCTTGCGCCGCACGTCCTGCCGGGCGGCGGCCCTCACCGGCCCGCCGGGGGTGGGCAAGAGCCGTGCGGGAGAGGAGTTCCTGCTGGCGGCCGGTGCGGCCGGCCATCGGGTCTGGCGGATCAGGGCGACCGAGGCCGCGGCGTCCGTTCCGCTGCTGGCGCTCGCGCCGCTGCTGCCGCCGACGCCCTCGGACGACCCGATCGAGCTGTTCCGCGAGGTGGCGCGGCGAGTGACCCGCCCGGGCCCGCGGCCGGTGGTCCTCGTCGACGACGTCCACCGGCTCGATCCGACGTCGATGTCCCTGCTCGGTCTGCTGGCCGAGCAGGCCGGTCTGTTCCTGGTCGCCACCCTGCCGGCCGACGCCGATCTGCCGGAGGTGCTGCGGGCCTGGTGGCGGCAGGGCACCCTGCACCACGTCCCGCTGGGCCCGCTGGACGCCGGTGAGAGGGGCGAGTTGCTGCGCGGGGCGCTCGGCGGTCTCGTGGCCGCCCCCGCCCAGCACGCCTTCGGCGAGGCGGGCGGCGGGAATCCGCTGCTGTTACGGGAGTTGCTGCGGACGGCGGTCGGCGCCGGCGCCCTGCGCGAGGTCGGCGGGGTGTGGTGCCTGGACGGCTCGCTCGACCAGCTGACCGTGGACGGTCTGGTCCCGGACCTGCTGCGCACCCTGCCCCGCGACCGGCGCGCCGTGCTGGAGCTGCTCGCCTGCTGCGGCCCGGTCGGCCTGGACGACGCCCTGCGGACCGCCTCGCCCGAGGCGCTGGAGGAACTCGAGGAGCTGGACCTGGTCACCGTCTGGACCGACGACCGCCGGGCCCAGGCCGCCCTCGCGCACGGCTGGCACGCGCCGCTGCTGCGCGCCTGCACCTCGCTCCTGCGCACGCGGTCCCTGCTGCTGGAGCAGGCGGCCCGGGTGCGTGCGCACGGCGCCCGCCGGAGCGGCGACGAACTGGCCCTGGCCTGCTGGGAGCTCGACGCCACCGGCACGGCCGACCCGGGGCTGCTGGTGCGGGCGGCGACCCAGGCGCTGCGCAGTGACGACGTGGCGACCATGTGCCGCCTGGCCAGGGCCGCGCTGGCGCACGGCCCCCACGTGGACGCCGGGCTGATGCTGGGTGAGGCGCTCGGTCAGCAGGGCGACTTCGACGAGGGCGTCCCGATCCTCCGGGACGCCTTCGCGGCGGCCCGGACCGAGCCGGAGGTGCAGGCCGCCGCCGCGACCCTGGCGCAGCACCTGTTCTACGGTCTCGGGCGGCTCGACCAGGCGCTCGCGGTGCTCACGGAGGCAGCGGGGCGGATCGGTGCCCAGCCGTCGCTCGCCGCCTGCGAGGCGGCCCTGCTGTCGGCGGCGGGCCGCACCGGGGAGGCCGCCGAGGTGCTGGCCCGCCGCGTCTCCCGGGACCGTCCGGCGAGTGCCGCCGGCCAGTCCGGGGTGCTGGAGCTCCAGGCGCGGGTCCGGGTGGAGATGGCGTCGGGCCAGGTGGAGGACGCGGTCGCCACCTGCCGCGAGGCGTACGAAGCGCACCGCCGCCTCACCGAGCGCTCCGCCGTGTACTACCCGGCCCGGAACCTCTATCTGCTGGCCGTGGCCCTGCTGGAGAGCGGCCGGCTCCACGAGGGTGAGGAGGCCGCCCGCGAGGGGCAGGCGGCCCTGCTCAGGATGCCGGTTCCGGCGCTCACCGCCTGGTTCCCGTGGGCGCGGGGCCGGATCGCGCTGGAGCGCGGGCGGGTCGCGGCGGCGCTGGAGCACTTCCGCGAGTCCCGCGCGCAGGCGCGGCTGCGCGGGCAGCCGTTCGTCGAGCAGCGCGCCCTGGCCGGACTGGTGCTGGCCGCCGCCCAGCTCGGGCAGATCCCACCGGAGGCCGCCGAGCTGGACGAGGCGGCGGCCGGGCCCGACTCGCCGCTGCGCCAGCAGGACACGGTCCGGGCCCGGGCGTGGGCGACGTCGTGCGCGGGCAATCTGCCGACGGCGGCCGGGATGCTGCGCCGCGCCGTCGACCGGGCGCTCGCGGCTGGCGAGGTGACCGCCGCGGTGGCGATGCTCGACGACCTGGTGCGCTGGGGAGCCGACGGCGATGCCGACCGGCTCGCGGCCGTGGCGGCCCGTATGCAGGGCCCGCACGCGGCGGCGCGGGCGGCCCTCGCCGTCGCCGTGCGCGACGCCCGGCCGGAGGCGATGGAGGCCGCCGCGGGGCGGTTGCGGGAACTGGGCGCCGATCTGCGGGCCGCCGAGGGCTTCGTGTCCGCGGCCCGCGCCTGGCAGGCCGCCGGGCACGGGACCCGGGCGACCCGCGCCTCCCAGCACGCCCTGGCGCTGCGCCGGCTCTGCGAGGGCGCCGTCACCCCGGGGCTGAGCGCGCTGCCCGGCACGGATCCGCTGAGCACCCGGGAGCGGCAGATCGCCCTGATGGCGGCCCGGGGCAGGACCAGCCGGGAGATCGCCGAGGAGTGCGTGCTGTCCACCCGCACGGTGGACAACCACCTCCTGCGGATCTACCGGAAACTGGGCATATCCAGCCGCACCGATCTGCCGGGCATCCTCTTGTCACCCAGCACGGTCTGACCCGGCCGGGGGGTTCACTCGGCGGACGGAACGGGCCCGCCCGCGCCCTCGGCACCGGAGTTCGTCGCCGGCGTCAGGTGGGCGAGGGCGCGCAGCGTCGCCTCCGCCTCGGCGACCAGCCGGTGGACGAGTTCGGCGGCCGGGGCGATGTCGCGGACGAGGCCGGCGGTCTGGCCCGTCAAGGGGATCAGTTCGTGCGCCGTACCGTCGCGCATCGAGGTCATCACCTTGCCGCGCAGCGCCTCGGCCCGGGTGGCGGCCGCTTCGGGGCCGGCGTTCCCCTCCTCGACGAACGGGGTGCGCAGCGACCGGGGGACGGTCGTGTACCCGCCCTCGGTCGGCGGGGGCAGGATGTGCTCGACGAACGCCACCTTGACGGCGTCCTGGCTGGCGGCGGAGACGATGGCCGCCTTCCAGTCGTCGCTGACCCCGCATTCGGCCGAGGCCAGGAAGCGGGTGCCGATGTTCACGCCCTGCGCCCCCAGGGCCAGTGCGGCGGCGATGCCCCGCCCGTCGGCGACGCCGCCGGAGGCGAGTACCGGCAGCGGCCGGACGGCGTCGACGACCTGCGGCACCAGCGCCATCGTGCTGACATCGCCGGAGAACCCGCCGGATTCGGTGCCCTGCGCGCTGATCACGTCGACGCCGGCCTCGGCCGCGCGCACGGCCTGCTCGACCGTCGTCACCTGCTGGAGAAAGACCGCGCCGGCATCGTGGACGCGGGTCACCAGGTCGCCCGGCTCGCCGAGCGCGAAGGAGAACACCGGTGGGGCCTCGGCGATCACCGCGTCGAAGACCTCGGGGTCGAACGGCCGCCGGGTCATGTTCACCGCGAACGGCCGGTCGGTGAGCTCCCGCAGCCGACGCACGTCGTCACGGACCTGCGCCGGCGTGCGCAGCGTGGTGGGGACACTGCCCAGCGCCCCGGCGTCGCCGACCGCCGCGGCGAGCCGCATGCTCTGCTGCCAGGGCCCTCCGAGCGGCCCTTGCACGATCGGCACCTCGATGCCCAGTACTCCGCACACCGGTGTCCGCAGCATCGCGCCTCCATCCCGCAGGCCCCGATAGAGGGATTTTCCGGACATCCAGCCTAGGCGCGACGCCTCCCGGCCACCTGCCGAACCGAGCAGGTCACCCGGCCGCCCGATCCGAAGGGCTCAGTAGGGTGGCGGGATGGGCGATCCGCGGAATGTGGGGACGGCCTGGCGCCGCCTCACGGACTGGCTGAAGGTGAATGCCCCGGTCTCGTACGCCTCACTGCTGCCGCCCGCCCCGGAGCAGGCCATCGAGGCGGCCGACGCCCGGCTGGGGCTTCACCTCGGCTTCGGTCTCCCCGCCGAGCTGGGCGTTCTCTGGCGGCTGTGCGGCGGAGTGGAGCACCAGTACATCGAGGCCAACGAGGAGGAGGGCGAGGTCGGCTCGGGGGCGTTCCTACCCGGCGGGATCCTGCTCGGCCCGGCGGACGCGCTCAGGGTGCGGCTGCCCGAGACCGGCCGCGGTGACGGATGGGGCGCTCCGGTGGTGCCGTTGCTGACCGGCGCCGAAGCAGGCTCCGGGCACTATGTGGGAGCGGACGACGTCGGCCGCTGGTCGCTGCCCGACAACCTGGCCTGCGACAAGACCGCCCATCCGTCGATCGCCGCCTACCTCGATGCCGTGCACCGCACGCTCACCGAAGGGCCGGCCGATGCCATGGGCCCGGAGGTGCCCGGCCTGGTGTGGGGCTGCCTGATCTGGGACGACCCCGAGGCGCCTCTCCTCGACGACGCGCTGGAGCACTGGCACCCCGTCCACTGACCCGTGCCCCGCCCGGAGGCCGGCCTGGAGGACCGGCCCCCGGCCGACGTCACCGCTCGCCCGCGAGGTCGAGATCGTCGCTGCGCGGTTCCGCCGCCGCCTCGGCGAGCCGGGGGCCGCGCCACGGGTGGGGGATCGGGCGGGACACGGCCCGCCACCACGGCTCCTCGGGCACCTTCCCCGCGGGCTCGAACGGCTCGCCGGGACGGGGGAACGCCACCGCCTGGCCGGCCTCCCCGGCCGCGTCCCTCATCCACTCCCCCGGCTCCGCCCACGCGTGCGGTGCCAGGTTGAAGGTGCCCCAGTGGATGGGCAGCAGCACCCCGGCCGCCGCGCCGCCCTGGAGGTCGAGGTGCGCCCGGACGCCCTCCTCGGGCGTCATGTGGATGTCGGGCCAGAAGTCCGAGTACGCGCCGACCTGGATCATCGTGGCGTCGAACGGGCCGTGGTCGGCGCCGATCTCCTTGAAGCCCTCGAAGTAGCCGGTGTCGCCGCTGTGGTAGATCCGGTGTTCCTCGCCCGCGACCGCCCAGGAGGCCCACAGGGTGTGCTGGGTGTTGCGCAGGCCCCGGCCGCAGAAGTGGCGGGCCGGGGTGGCGGTGAGGGTGAGCCCGCCGATCTTCGTCGCCTCGTGCCAGTCCAGCTCGCGCAGCCGCGTGGCGGACACGCCCCAGCGCTCGAGGTGCGCGCCGACGCCGAGGGGCACGGCGAACAGGGTGTCCGTCCCCGCCAGTGCCTTGATCGTGGGCAGGTCCAGGTGGTCGTAGTGGTCGTGGGAGATCACGACGACGTCGACCGGGCCGAGCGCGGCCAGCGGCAGCGGCACGGGGTGCAGCCGCTTGGGCCCGGCGAAGGGGAAGGGCGAACAGCGCTCTCCCCACACGGGGTCGAACAGGACGCGGTGTCCGTCGATCTCCGCGAGCACGCTGGAGTGGCCCATCCAGGTCAGGCGCAGTCCGGTGGCGGGCGGACGGGAGATGTCGGCGAAAGTGGTCGGGTGCACCGGGATGCCGCCCGTCGGGGCGCGGCGGGAGCGGGCGTCCCTGTCGAAGTAGATCTTCGCCAGGTCGCGTGTCGACCCCGAGGGGCGGATCCGGGCGGCGCCCCCGGGGTTCTGGAACACGCCGTTCTTGAAGTGCGGGGATCTGCGGATGCGCGCCATGCGCTCGCCGCTCGGGTCCGCGCCGAAGGCCTCGGGCCGCAGGGCGCTCGGCCCGGAGCGCTGGGAACGGGAACCGGCCACGGTACCTCCAGGTGGAGTCGGTCAGACATTCCATTATGTGCGGCCGGTCCGGTACCGCGGTGCCGGATACGGCTGTGCCGGACGAGGCGGCCGTCACGCCACCGAGGCGATCCGTTCCCTGATGTCGTCCGGGGACAGCGCCCCCTTGGCGGTCACGTGGTCGCCCGACGACTCCCCGCGCAGGCGGCGGCCGATCCACGGCACCAGGTACTCGCGGGCCCAGTGGACGTCGTCCCGGCGGACCTCGAGGGTGCCGCGGGGCGGCAGGGGCGGCCAGGGCTGTTCCGGGTCGGCGGGAATCTCCATGCCGAGGATCTGTCCCGCGCGGAGCGCGACGCGTGTGTGCCCCTCGGGGGAGAGGTGCAGCCGGTCGGCGTCCCAGGCCCTGCGGTCCTGGACGCTCCTGAGGGACCACAGGTCGAGCACGGGGCAGCCGTAGCGGTCGGCGATGGCCCGCACATGTCCGTTGTATGTCGCGATCTTGCCGCGCAGATGCTTCAGCAGGGGGACGCCGCGGGTGTCGAACCCCGTGGTCACCATGACCGTGCCGGACACGGCGGTGAGCGCGGCGACCGCCCGCTCGAAGCGTTCGGCCACTTCGTCCGGGTCGGTGCCGGGACGGATGATGTCGTTGCCGCCCGCGCAGAACGACACCAGGTCGGGGGCGAGTTCGACGGCCCGGGGCAGCTGGTCCGCCACGATCTGGTCCAGCAGCTTTCCGCGCACCGCGAGATTCGTGTACTGGAAGTCGCCTTCGGGCCTGCGGTCGGCGAGAAGGACGGCGAACCGGTCGGCCCAGCCGACGAACGCCCCGTCGGGTCCGGGGTCGCCGACGCCCTCGGTGAAGCTGTCCCCCAGCGCCACGTACGACCCGATCACTGCTCTGCTGTCACTCTTCGAATCGTCTGCCACAGCGATCCATGATTCACCTTGGAATGTGACCTACGCGACCGTAAGGAAGGGTTGACGTGCGGTGAGATAAGACACCCTCAAAATGTTGGCCAACTCCGGAATACGCCGGAGGCCGGACCCGGGGATCGGGGTCCGGCCTTCGGCGCGCGTGTCAGGCAGGTTGTCTCGGGGGTCAGCCGATGGAGACGCCCTTCGAGGAGAGGTACGCGACCGGGTCCACGTCCGAGCCGTAGTTCGGGGTGGTGCGGATCTCGAAGTGCAGGTGCGGGCCGGTCGAGTTGCCGGTGGAGCCGGAGAGGCCGACCTGCTGACCGCCGGTCACCGTCTGGCCGGCCGAGACGGACAGCGAGGACAGGTGGGCGTACTGGGCGTAGTGGCCGTCCTCGAGCTGGATGACGACCTGGTTGCCGTACGCGCCCGCCCAGCCGGCGGAGACGACGGTGCCCGGGCCGACGGCCTTCAGCGAAGTACCGGTCGGGACGGCGAAGTCGACGCCGGTGTGGTAGCCGCTGGACCACATGCTGCCGGCCACCTTGTAGGCGGTGCCGAGGCTGCCGCCGGGCACCGGCGAGGAGTAGCCGGAGGTGCTCGCGGCCTGGTCGGCGGTGGTGGTCTGCGCGGAGGCGTCCGAGGAGGGCTGCTCGGCCTGCTTCTCGGCGGGCTGCTCGGCCTTCGGCTCCGCGGCCTTCGGCGCGGACGACTTCTTCGGCGCGCTCGGGGCGGCCTTGCCGTCGACGGAGAGCTTCAGGCCGGGGTGGATGAGCGACGGGTCGCCACCGATGGCCTCGCGGTTGTCCGCGTAGAGCTTCTTCCAGCCGCCGTCGACGTGCTCCGTCTCGGCGATCTTGGCGAGGTAGTCGCCGGCCTTCACGATGTACGTGCGGCCGTCGTCGCTCTTTTCGGCGGTGGCCTTCTGGCCTGCCACGGAAAGGGACTGGACTGCCTTTTCGGGGGCGGCCTGCGGCGTGGCGGCGTGCGCGCCGGTGGCGCCGAGAAGCGGCAGGGCGAGTGCGGCGCCACCGGTTCCGGCGACGGCGATGGAGCGGGTGAAACGCTGGGCCTTGGTACGGCGGTGCTTACCCTTCGCGGGCATGACGAATTCCTCTCCGGCGCCTACGAGGTGAGCTGTCGGGTTCGGACTGGAGATGCCCGGCCGCGTTTTCGCGCGGCTTAACCCCAAGCCGTTCCGGGAACCGGAACAGGCAGTCGTACCTGTGGGTCCCCCGCTCCTGCCGTGCACGGGTCAGTGTGTGAAGGCTCCGGGCGGCGGCAGGATTAGGCGTCCGTCCGGATCGGTGGCGAACGTAAGCGACCCGGACGCGAAGGGACAAGCGCGAGGTTCACCGCGAACCCGTTTTTCCGTGATCCACAGGGGGAAATGACGTCACCCAGCGTCAACCGGGATTCTGATTCCGCCGTGAATTCCCTTGTCATTCGCCAGAATTACGTGAGCATGGCGACAACACATCGTCACGGATATGACGATGCTCACGCACCCCTTTCCCATCTCCCTTTCTATCGGGGCACGTTATGGCGAAGCCGCCGAAACTCCCTAATCGGACAGAACGCCTGAATCGCCCGGCCGCAGACGTCGCAGCCGGAACACCGCCGCATCCAGATCCCCCCGCAGACCGGTGCGCAGCCCGTGGTGCAGCAATACGGCACCTCGATGGGTTTCGCCGGTTTCGAGGCATTCGTACGAAGCGTCCGGATCGAGGCCGCGCAGCCGGAGCGCCGGGACGGGCTCTCCGAAGTGCTGCGCCTGGAGGCAGGCCAGGACGACGGCCCGGTCGCCGAGGACGTACTGCACCGCGCTCAGCCCGCCCTCCGGAGGGCGCAGCCGGTACAGGTCACCGCGCTGGACGAGGGGCCGGATCTCCTTGTACAGCGCGACCCACTCCCGCGCCTCGGCGAGCTCCTCCCCCGTCCACCGGGTGAGATCACCGCCGATGCCGAGCACCCCGGCCATGGCGCTGACGAACCGGAAACGCAGCGGGCTGACCCGCCCGTTGAGCATCGCGTTCGGACTGTCGGTGACCCAGGCGGCCATGACCCGGGCCGGGTGGAGCTGGCTGAAGCCGTGCTGGATGGCGAGCCGGTCGAGCGGGTCGGTGTTGTCCGAGGTCCACACCTGGTCGGTACGGGAGAGGACACCGAGGTCGATCCGGCCGCCGCCGCCCGAGCAGGACTCGAAGGCCACGCCCGGATGGGCGGCCCGGAGCCGGTCCAGCAGGGCGTACAGGCCGCGCACATGGTCGGTCCACAGCCGCTGCGGATACGGGTCGTCCGGCCAGCCGGCGTCGGTGAAGCAGCGGTTGAAGTCCCATTTCACATAGTCGACGGGGGTGCCGGAGAGCAGCCCGTCGAGCCGCTCCCAGAGGTACTCCCGGACGTCCTCGCGCGCGAGGTTGAGGACCAGCTGGTTGCGGAACTCCGTGCGCCGCCGCCCCGGCTGGAACTGCACCCAGTCCGGGTGCGCCCGGTACAGGTCGCTGTCCGGGTTGACCATCTCCGGCTCGACCCAGATGCCGAACCGCATGCCGAGCCCGTGCACATGATCCGCGAGCGGCTTCAGGCCGCCGGGGAAGCGGTCGGGGTTGGGCGTCCAGTCGCCGAGCCCGGCGCGGTCGCTCGTACGGGCGCCGAACCAGCCGTCGTCGACCACGAACAGTTCGACGCCCATCCCGGCGGCCCGCGCGGCGAGCGCCCGCTGCTGCTCCTCCGAGATGTCGAACCCGGTGGCCTCCCAGGAGTTGAACAGCACCGGCCGGTCCCGGCCCGCGTCGGGGACGACGTACGTCCGCTGGTAGGCGTGCCACGCGCGGCTGGCGCCGCCGAAGCCGCCGTCGCTCCACAGCCCGGCGAAGACCGGTGTGACGTACGTCTCGTCCGTGCCGAGCATCAGCAGGCCGGAGTCGTCGTGTCCCGCGCCGCCGGTGATCTGCACGCGCGCGTCGGGGAGTTGGGCCACCGCGATGCGCCAGGACCCGGACCAGCCCAGGGCGCAGGCGTAGACCTCGCCGCGTTCCTCGGTCGCGTCGGTGTCGAGCGCCACCCAGGGCAGGTGCTGGTGCCCGGTGTGGCCGCGGCGGCTGCCGACGACCTTCTCGCCGTGGATGAGCGGCGCGCGGGTCAGCCGGGACTCGGCGGCCCAGCGGCCGTGCAGCTGGGACAGCCGCCAGTGCTCGCGGTCGGGCAGGGTCCAGGTGGCGGAGTCCGCGCGCAGCAGCTCGACCGCCGGGCCCCGGTTGTTCAGGGTCACCCAGCGCTCGATCACGTCGTCGCGCATCCGGTAGTGCAGGGTCACGGTCAGTCCGTCGTCGCGGAAGCGCAGGCGGAGTTCGCCGTCGACGGCCTCATGGCCCTCGAAGGCCCATTCGGTGCCGCGCCGCCCGTCGGCGGCGCGCACGGACAGGGCGGGCCGGACGAAACGGGGGCCGCCCTCGACCGGGTACTCCTCGCGCCCGTCCAGCCGGGACTCGAACGGCCAGTCGTCCGGCAGCGGGAGCGCGGCCAGGGCCTCCGCGTCGGCGAGCGCGATCCGCGGGCCCCAGTGCAGATGCACCAGCTCGTCGCGGTCCGTGACATGGAGGGCGTAACTGCCGGTCGGCCCCGACAGGAGCCATGTACGACCGTCTTGGGAGACCTGCGTCACACGAACCTCCAACAGACCCGAACAGATGCGACCAGACACCAACATCATCGGGGGCGTGGGGGCGGCCGGGCAATGCCTGTGGACAACTCATTGCCCCAGGCAGGCATGTCGTATCGTCGTGGGGTGCCCGTCGACGAGCCGAGCCGGCGGCGCCGAGTGGGAGGAGTCCCCGTGACGCAGCAGATCCCGTCGACCGAACCCGAGCTGGCCGGAGTACGCAACTTCCGCGATGTGGGCGGACTGCCGACCGTGGACGGTCGGCGGGTGCGGCACGGGGTGCTGTTCCGCAGCGGGCATCTCGCCCACGCGACCGCGGAGGACGCCGTCTTCCTGTCGTCGCTCGGGCTGCACACCGTCTTCGACTTCCGCAACGCGGCCGACCAGAAGCTGGAGGGGCCGGACGTCGAGCTGCCGGGCGTGCGGAACGTGAACCTCCCGCTCAGCGACCCGGCGGACGGCGCCGAGTTCTGGAAGATGGTGCGCGACGGCGACCTGGACCAGCTGCGCTCGATCCTCGACGGCGGCAAGGGCGCGGACCGGATGATCACGTCGTACCGCACGATCATCAAGGAGCGCACCGCCGAGCACTCCCGGGTGCTGCGCGCGCTCGTGGAGGACAGCGTCCCCGCGCTGATGCACTGCGCGGCCGGAAAGGACCGCGCGGGGCTGTCGGTGGCGGTGACGCTGCTCGCCCTGGGCGTCGAGCGGGACGCGATCGTCGACGACTACCTGAAGTCCAACGCCAAGCACCGCCGCTACAAGGTGCAGCGCAGCGGCAGTTCCGCCTCGGCCTACTCCCCCGAGGTCATGGAGCTGCTCAGCCCGCTGTTCGACGCGCGCGCGGAGTATCTGGCGGCGGCCTTCGAGACCGTCGAGGAGACCTGGGGCGGTGTGGACCCGTATCTGGAGCAGGGGCTCGGGCTCACCCCTCAGGACCGGGAGCGGCTGCGCGAGCGCCTGCTCGACTGAGGCGTCCGGCGGCAGGGCCTACTTCTTCGGGGCCATCTCGAAGAGGAAGTAGATGAAGGCCGCGAAGAGGTGTCCCACCACCACGTAGATGAACAGGCGCACCCACAGGGCGCGGGGGAACTTCTCCTCCATGTCTTTGCCGGTCATGGCGCCTCTCCGTGGGTAGGGCCCAGGCACAGCGCGGCCGTGGGACTCTGCAGCAGGGTGTGGACGAACAGCAGCTCGACCCCGTCGGGGTCCTGGGCGGCGATGCGGTGCGGGGTCAGCGAGTCGAAGTGGGCGCTGTCGCCCGGGGCGAGCCGGTGCAGGGTGTCCCCGAGCCGCAGCCGCAGCCGCCCCTTGAGGACGTACAGCCACTCCTCGCCGGGGTGGACGCGCACGATGTCGCCCTGGGAGCCGTGCGGCACATGGACGCGCAGGGCCTGCATGCCGCGCCCGGCGGCACCGGCCTGCCAGTACGTCCAGCCGCCCGCTGCCGTGGGCTCCATGTCGGCGGCGCGCACCACGGCGTCCCGGTCGGCGGCCGACTCGCCGAGCAGCTCGGACACGGTCGTACCGTAGATGCGGGCGAGGGAGAGCAGCATCGGCAGCGAGGGCTGGCGCTGCCCGGTCTCCAGTCGGGAGAGATGGGCGGGCGACAGACCCGCGTCGCGGGCGGCGGCCTCCAGCGTCAGGGAGGCCCGCCGCCGCAGGGCGCGCAGCTGCGGCGCGACCACGGGGAGCGCGCCGGCCGGTTCGGACGGCGGCCCGGTCTCGGAGGAGCTCATGCCTCCATTCAGCCCGAGCTTTGCCCGTGGGGCAATTTTCTTGCCTCAGAGGCAAAAGCCTCCGTCAGCGGTGGGCGACCGCCTGCTTCACCAGCGTCCTGCCGAACTCCCAGACGAGGCCGCCGTCGTGCGCGTCGTCCATCACCGCGGTGAAGGCGTCCACGAACCGGTCCACGTCCCGCTCGTCGATGATCAGCGGCGGGATCAGCTTGATCACCTCCATGTGGTCGCCGGACACCTGGGTGAGGATCCGGTGCCGTTGCAGCAGCGGGACGACCACCATCTGCGCGAAGAGACCCTTGCGGGCGGCCTGGAGCACGGCCCAGCGGGAGCGCAGCTTCAGCGACCGGGGCCGGCCGAACTCGATGCCGATCATCAGCCCCCGGCCGCGGACGTCGGCGAGGAGCTCGTACTTCTCGGTCAGCGCGGTCAGCCGGGTCCGCAGCAGCTCACCGGTCCTCCGGACGTTCGCGACGATCTGCTCGTCCTCCATGACCGACAGCACCGCGAGGCCCGCCGCCATGGCCTGGGCGTTGGCCCCGAAGCTGGCCGAGTGGACCAGCACCCGGTCCATCGACGAGTAGACCTTCTTGAAGATCCAGTCCCTGCCGATGGTGGCGCCCACCGGCACATAGCCGCCGGAGAGCGCCTTGGCCACGCACACCAGGTCCGGTTCGACCCCGTCCTCGTGCTGGTAGGCGTAGAAGTCGCCGGTCCGGCCCAGTCCGGTCTGCACCTCGTCGGCGATCAGCAGCGCCTTGTACCGCCGCAGCAGTTCCTGCGCGGCCCGCAGATAGCCGGGCGGCGCCTCGTGCACGCCCTTGCCCTGGATCGGCTCCACGATCAGCGCGGCCACGTCCCCCTTGCGCAACTCCCGCTCCAGGGCGTCGAGATCCCCGAGCGGTACGGCGGTGTCGGGGAGCAGCGGGGCGAAGCCGTCCCGGAAGCCCGGCTCGCCGTTGACGGAGAGGGAGCCGGTGGTCAGCCCGTGGAAGGCGTGCTCGCAGTACAGGACGCGCGGTCTGCCGGTGACGAACCGGGCGAACTTCAGCGCGCCCTCGACCGCCTCCGTGCCGCTGTTGCCGAAGAACACCCGGTCCAGGTGCGGGCTGTGCGCGAGCAGCTTCTCCGCCAGCAGCCCGGGCAGCGGCTGGCAGTCGAAGCGGGTGAGGTCGGCGAGGGAGGCGTCCAGGACGTCGTGCAGCGCCTTGCGGACCACGGGGTGGTGGCGGCCCAGGCCCATCACCCCGAACCCGGCGAGCATGTCCAGGTGGTCGTTGCCGTCGGCGTCCCAGAAGTGGGCGCCCTCGGCGCGCTCGTAGACCTTGTCGAAGCCGATGGTGTGCAGCATGCGCGGGAGCTGGTGGTTGAGGTACCGGGTGTGCAGCTCGTAGCGCTCGGCTCCGCGTTCGGCCAGCAACGCGCCGAGGTCGAACCCTCCGGCGCGCGACGACTCCTCTGCCGACTCCGCGGTGGTCATGCCTGGTGCTCCTGTGGGTCCTGTGACGGATGGGCGCGCTCTTCCCGGAGGGCCAGACTCGCGCTGACACGTCCGGCGATCTCGACCGGGGTGAGGCCGATGTCGGCGAGCACCTCACCGCGTTTGGCGTGCGCGAGGAACTGCTCCGGGATGCCGAACCGGCGCACGGGCACGTCGACCTCGGCGTCGCCCAGCGCCAGCGCCACCGCGGAACCGACCCCGGCCGCCCGGCTGTTGTCCTCGACGACGGCCACCATACGGTGCTCGGAGGCCAGCGGGGGCAGGGCCGGGTCGACGGGCTTCACCCAGCGGGGGTCGACGACGGTGCACCCGACACCGCGGGCCTCGAGCAGTTCGGCGGCCTGGAGACAGACGGGCGCCATCACGCCGACGGCCACCAGCAGCACCTCGGGATCGTCCGCGCGGTGCAGCACGTCCAGGCCGCCGATCCGGTCGAGCGCCGGGATCGCCGGTCCCACGGACTCCTTCGGGAATCTGAGCAGGGTGGGCGCGTCGTCGACGGCGACCGCCTCGCGCAGCTGGGCGCGCAGCTGGTCGGCGTCCCGGGGCGCGGCGATCCGCAGCCCGGGGACCACCTGGAGGACGGACATGTCCCACATGCCGTTGTGGGAGGGCCCGTCGACACCGGTGACGCCGGCCCGGTCCAGGACGAAGGTCACCCCGCAGCGGTGCAGCGCCACGTCCATCAGCAGCTGGTCGAAGGCGCGGTTGAGGAAGGTGGCGTAGACGGCGACGACCGGGTGCAGGCCGCCGGTCGCCAGGCCCGCCGCGGACACGGCCGCGTGCTGCTCGGCGATGCCGACGTCCCACACCCGGTCCGGGAACCGCTCGGCGAAGGTGCCCAGGCCGACCGGGTGCAGCATGGCGGCGGTTATCGCCACCACGTCCTCGCGCTCCTCGCCGATGCGGACGATCTCCTCACCGAAGACGGAGGTCCAGGACGGGCCGCCGGACGGCGCGAGGGGTTCGCAGGTCAGCGGGTCCATCACGCCGACGGTGTGGAAGTGGTCCTCCTCGTGGGCGAGGGCGGGTTCGTAACCGCGTCCCTTCTCGGTGAGGCAGTGGACCAGGACGGGTCCGTGGAAGCGCTTGGCGCGGCGCAGCGCGGACTCCACGGCCTTGATGTCGTGGCCGTCGATCGGGCCGACGTACTTCAGGCCGAGGTCCTCGAAGAGGCCCTGCGGGGCGAAGGCGTCCTTGAAGCCCTTCTTCGCGCCGTGCAGCGCCTCGTAGACGGGAGGTCCGACCACGGGCGTGCGCTGGAGCACGTCCTTGCCCCAGGCCAGCACCCGTTCGTAGCCGTCGGTGGTGCGCAGGGCCGCGAGGTGGTTGGCGAGCCCGCCGATGGTGGGGGCGTAGGAGCGTTCGTTGTCGTTGACGACGATGATCAGTGGACGGTCCTTGGCGGCGGCGATGTTGTTCAGCGCCTCCCAGGCCATGCCGCCGGTGAGCGCGCCGTCGCCGATCACGGCGACGACATGGCCCTTCTCGCCCTGCACCCGGCGGGCCTTGGCGAGCCCGTCGGCCCAGCCGAGCACCGTGGAGGCGTGGCTGTTCTCGATGACGTCGTGCTCGGACTCCTCGCGCGAGGGATAGCCGGACAGGCCGCCCTTGCCGCGCAGTTTGGAGAAGTCCTGACGTCCCGTCAGGAGTTTGTGCACGTAGCTCTGGTGGCCGGTGTCCCACAGGATGCGGTCGACGGGCGACTCGAAGACCCGGTGCAGGGCCACGGTGAGTTCCACCACCCCCAGGTTGGGTCCGAGATGACCGCCGGTCCTGGCGACCGCGTGCACCAGGAACTCCCTGATCTCGTGGGACAGTTCGCCGAGTTCCGCCTCGGACAGCGCCTTCAGGTCACGCGGTTGCCGGATGTTCTCCAGAATCGTCACGCTCGGGCCCCCTTCGGTTCCGTGTTGTTCAGCTCACGGTGACGGCCGGCTCCCCCGGCGCGATGCCGCCCTTCTCCAGCTCCTCGGCGATCTTCATCGCCTCCTCGATCAGCGTCTCCACGATCTTCGACTCGGGCACGGTCTTGATGACCTCGCCCTTCACGAAGATCTGCCCCTTGCCGTTGCCCGATGCGACGCCGAGGTCGGCCTCGCGGGCCTCACCCGGCCCGTTCACCACACAGCCCATCACGGCCACCCGCAAGGGCACCTCCATGCCGTCCAGGCCGGCGGTGACCTCCTCGGCCAGCTTGTAGACGTCGACCTGGGCGCGCCCGCAGGACGGACAGGACACGATCTCCAGCCGCCGCTGCCTGAGCCCCAGCGACTCCAGGATCTGGATCCCGACCTTGACCTCCTCGACGGGCGGGGCAGACAGGGAGACGCGGATGGTGTCGCCGATGCCCTCGCTGAGCAGCGCGCCGAAGGCGACGGCCGACTTGATCGTGCCCTGGAACGCCGGGCCGGCCTCCGTCACACCGAGGTGCAGCGGGTAGTCGCACTGCTCGGCGAGCATCCGGTAGGCGTTGATCATCACCACCGGGTCGTTGTGCTTCACCGAGATCTTGATGTCCCGGAAGCCGTGCTCCTCGAAGAGGGACGCCTCCCACAGGGCGGACTCGACGAGCGCCTCGGGCGTGGCCCTGCCGTACTTCTGGAGCAGGCGCCGGTCCAGCGATCCGGCGTTGACGCCGATCCGGATGGGGGTGCCGTGGTCCTCGGCGGCCCGCGCGATCTCCTTCACCCGGTCGTCGAACTGCTTGATGTTGCCCGGGTTCACCCGGACCGCCGCGCAGCCCGCCTCGATGGCCGCGAAGACGTACTTGGGCTGGAAGTGGATGTCGGCGATCACCGGGATCTGCGACTTGCGGGCGATCGTCGCCAGCGCGTCGGCGTCGTCCTGCGTGGGACACGCCACCCGGACGATCTGGCAGCCGGACGCGGTCAGCTCGGCGATCTGCTGCAACGTCGCGCCGATGTCGGACGTACGCGTCGTCGTCATCGACTGCACCGACACGGGGGCGTCCCCGCCCACCGCCACCGGTCCCACCTGGATCCGCCGTGACGCGCGACGCCCGGCGAGCGGCGGCAGCGGCACCTCGGGCATGCCGAGGGAGACAGCGGTCATGGCGTCACTCCCGGTTTCCGGAGACGGTCTCGCGCATGGCGCGCAGCGACTCCTTGAGGGATCCCATGGTGGCGAGGACCGCGGTGGGCTCGTAGCCGCAGTGCGCCATGCAGTTGGCGCAGCGCGGGTCCTTGCCGCGGCCGTACTTGTCCCAGTCGGTGTCCTCGATCAGCTCCCGGTACGTCGGGACGTAGCCGTCGCTCATCAGGTAGCAGGGGCGCTGCCAGCCGAACAGCGAGTAGTTGGGGATCGCCCACGCGGTGCACGGGAAGTCGACCTTCCCCTCCAGGAAGTCCAGGAACAGCGGGGAGTGGTTCAGCCGCCAGCGGCGCCGGTTGCCACCCGCGAAGGCCTTCCTGAACAGCTCCCGGGTCTGCTCCACGCCCAGGAAGTGCTCCTGGTCGGGGGCCTTCTCGTAGGCGTAGGCCGGCGAGATCATCATCTCGTCGACCTTGAGGTCGTCGTTGAGGTAGTTGAGCACCTCGACGACGGTCTGCGGGGTGTCGGTGTTGAAGAAGGTCGAGTTGGTGGTGACCCGGAAGCCGCGCCGCTTTGCCTCCTTGATGGCCGCCACGGCCTCGTCGAACACGCCCTCCTTGGCCACGGACTCGTCGTGCCGCTCCCGCAGCCCGTCGATGTGCACGGCGAACGCGAAGTAGGGCGAGGGGGTGAACTTGTCCATCTTCTTGCGCAGCAGCATGGCGTTGGTGCACAGGAAGACGTACTTGCGCTTGGCGACCAGCTGACGCACGATCTCGTCGATCTGGGGGTGCATCAGGGGTTCGCCGCCGGCGATCGACACCATCGGGGCCCCGGACTCCAGTACCGCTCCCACGGCCTGCGCGACGGGCATCCGCTGCTTGAGCACCCCAGCCGGGTGCTGGATCTTGCCGCACCCCTCGCACTTGAGATTGCAGGCGAAGAGCGGTTCCAGTTCGACGATCAGCGGAAACTTGTCCCGCCGACGGAGCTTCTGTTCGGCCAAGTATGTAGCGACCTTGATGGACTGACGCAGCGGCATGGCCATCTGGCTCACCTCCTGGGGAGCAGCAAGGAACGGTGCCATTCATAGAAAGCCGGGAGTACGGAACGAAGAACACGGAAAGCAGATATTCCACCGCGCACCGTGCCGATCCGGACGAGTTCGTGTTCAGGAGCGTCCACCACCACCCGGACGGCCGCAACCGGGCGCTCGCCCACCCGGACGGCGGTCAGCAGCGTGGCCGCCGACTCCATGTCGACCGCGATCGCGCCGGTCGCGAGCAGATCGGACCGTTCGTGACCGCGGACGACATGGTCGGATCCGGTGAGCGGGCCGGTGTGGACGGTGCGCCCGGGTACCGCCCGCACCAGTTCCTTCACCAGCAGTTCCGTCCCGACGCAGGGGACGTTGCCGCGCGGGTCCCGGGTCTCCTCGGCGACGACCAGGTCACCGGGGTGCATCCCGGGGGCGAGCCCCGCGCAGAAGCCCGTGGCCAGGACGGCCGCCTCGCCCAGGGCCGGGTCGCCGAGCACCCGGGTGACGGAGCGCTCGGCCGCCGCCGGGCCCATGCCCGTGCGCAGCACGGTGACCGGCCCGCCCGCGGTGCCGCGCTCACGCCTGCGCAGGGCGAACTGCTCGATGCCGAGCGCGCAGGCGATCAGCAGCGGCGCCGGGGCGGGCTGGGCGCTCATCAGCTTCCCTTCGCCTCGGCGAGCGACTGCTCGGGCCCGGCCTCCGTCACGGCCGGTTTCGCGGTGAAGGGCTCCCCGTGCACGTACCGGCCGAGCGCGGTGAGCGGGAAGACCTGCCGGTAGAGGTGGTAGTTGATGGAGAAGTCCCAGGGGAAGCCGGTGCCGGTGAAGTACGGCTCGTCCCAGGAGCCGTCCTCGCGCTGGGTGGCCGCCAGCCACGCGATGCCGCGTTCGACGGCCCCGGACTCCCTCTCCCCCGCCGCCAGCAGGGCCATCAGCGCCCAGGCCGTCTGCGAGGCGGTCGAGGCGCCCCGGCCGCTCCACTCCCGGACGTACCGGTAGGAGCGCAGGTCCTCGCCCCAGCCGCCGTCCTCGTTCTGCACTCTCTCCAGCCAGGCCACGGCCCGCCGGATCGCGGGGTGCGAGCCGGGGATCCCGGCGGCGGTCAGGGCGGGTACGACGGAGCCGGTGCCGTAGATGTAGTTGACGCCCCAGCGGCCGAACCAGGAGCCGTCCGCCTCCTGTTCGGCGAGCAGCCACTGGATGCCGCGCCGGGTGCGCGGATCGTGGGCGAGCCCCTCGACGGCGAGCATCTCCACGACGTGCGCGGTGACGTCGGCCGACGGCGGGTCGATGACCTCGCCGAAGTCGCAGAACGGCAGCCGGTTGGGGAACGGGCTGGTGTTGTCGACGTCGAACGCGCCCCAGGCGCCGTCGCGCGACTGCATCCCGAGGTTCCAGCGGACCCCGCGCCCGATCGCGCTGTCCAGCCGCTCGGGATCGTGGTGCTTGACCCGACGCAGCGCGAGGACCACCTCGGCGGTGTCGTCGATGTCGGGGTAGTTGTCGTTGTGGAACTCGAACGCCCAGCCCCCGGGGGGCAGATGGGGCCGGCGTACGGACCAGTCGCCGGGCCGCACGATCTGCTCGCCCAGCATCCAGTCGGCGGCCTTGACCAGTTGCGGGTGGTCGGCGGGGAGTCCCGCGTCCGCGAGCGCGATGGTGGCCAGGCAGGTGTCCCACACCGGTGACTGGCAGGCCTCGATCATCCGGGCCCCGTCCTCGCGCCACACCGCGAACCGGTCCAGGGACTCCAGGCCCGCGCGCATCACGGGGTGCCGCAGGTCGTAGCCGAGCAGGTGCAGCGCGATGACCGAGTACACGGCCGGGGGCTGGATGCCGCCCCAGCAGCCGTCGTTCTCCTGCCGCTCGATGATCCAGCGGGCGGCGGTGTTCATGGCCGCCCGGCGCAGCCGGCGCGGTACCGCCCGGCGCAGGGTGTGCAGGGCCTTGTCCAGCCGCTGGAAGGCGCCGTCCCAGGTGTTGGCCGGGGCGAGCGGCCGGGGAGGGTTGGGGCGGTGCGGGTCGGTGTGCAGTTCGTCCAGCGGGAACGGGGCGGGGCGCACCGGCCGTTTGGCGGAGACGATCGTCAGCGGCACGATGGTCTGCCGGGCCCAGCAGCCGAAGTCGTAGATGTTGAGCGGCACCCAGGACGGGAACCAGATCAGCTCCGGCGGGAGTTCGGGCAGGTCCTCCCACTTCCACCAGCCGAACAGGGCGAGCCAGATCCGGGTGAAGACCCGGGAGGCGGCGATGCCGCCCCGTTCGCGGATCCAGGCGGAGGCCTTCGCCATGTGCGGGGCGTCGGGCGGATCGCCGGCCAGGCGCAGCGCGACGTACGCCTCGATGGTGGCGGAGAGTTCGCCGGGTCCGCCGTGGAAGGTGGCCCAGGTGCCGTCCTCGCGCTGCTCGCCGCGGATGAACAGGGCGGCGGCGCGGGTGGTGTCCTCGTCGCGGATGCCGAGGAACTGGCGCAGCAGCAGGTCCTCGGCGTCCATCGTGACGTTGGTCTCGAGGTCGCCCTTCCACCAGCCCTGGTCGTCCTGCCGGGACAGCAGGAAGTCGGTGGCGCGCCGCATGGCGCGGGCGGCGATGTCGGGTACCCCGGCCGCCTCGGGGGTGTCGGTGTCGTTTTCGCTGGCCGCGGTCACGCGGGGAGGCAGGGCCGCCCCGGTGCTTCCGTCGGTCGTCGCTGTCATGGCTTCCCCTTCGTGCAGTCCTGCGAATGGTGTCTGCTGTGGGTCCGCCGTCGGCCGGTGCTGTTCTCCCCGCAACACCGGCCGGCGACTACGCGAGGGCTATTCGACCGATAGTGATCATCTCTTTCGTACGACGACGAAGTCCGCGAGCGCCGCGAACCGTGCCCGTACCTCGTCGGGCATGTCGACGGCGTCGAGGGCCTCGATGGCGATGGTGTGCTGACGGCGTGCCTCGTCGGCGGTCCAGTCGCGGCCGCCGGCCTCCTCGATGAGGGCGGCACGGGCCGCGAACTCCTCCTCGGAGAAGTTCGCGAAGTCGCTGCTCTTGGCGTCGGCGGCGAGGATCTCACCGAGCCGCTCGGAGGCGGGGCCGCCCGCCGCGAGGGCGGCCACGACCGGGAGGGACTTCTTGCGCTGGCGCAGGTCGCTCCAGGTCTGCTTGCCGGTGGCCTCCGGGTCGCCCCAGATGCCGAGAAGGTCGTCGACGGCCTGGAAGGCGAGGCCGAGGTGGTAGCCGTACCTCTCCAGGGCGTCGGCGGTGCGGTCGTCCGCGCCGCCGAGCACCGCGCCGATGGAGCTGGCGCAGGCGAGCAGGGCGCCGGTCTTGTTGCCCTCCATCTCCAGGCACTCCTCGACGCTGACGCGGTCGCGGTGCTCGTAGGAGATGTCCTGGGCCTGGCCGTCGATGAGCGCGCGGCTCGCGGTGGTCAGCCGGCGGGTGGCGCGGCCCGCCTCGACGGTGCCGAGTTCCAGCAGCACCTCGTTGGCCAGGGCGAACAGGGCGTCGCCGACCAGGATGGCCTGGGCGGGGCCGTGCACCTTCCACACGGTGTCGCGGTGCCGGCGCTGTTCGTCGCCGTCCATCAGGTCGTCGTGCAGCAGCGAGAAGTTGTGGACCAGTTCGACGGCGACCGCGCCGGGGACGCCGGTCTCCGGGGCCGCCCCGGTGACCTCGGCGGACAGCACGGCGAGGGCGGGGCGCACGGCCTTGCCGCCGTCGCCGTCCGCGGGCCGGCCCTGGACGTCGATCCAGCCGAAGTGGTAGGCGGCGACCGTGTCCATGGGAGGCGCCAGGCGGTCGACGGCCGCCCGCAGTACCGGCGTGGCCAGGGTCCGGCCGCGCTCCAGGAGCGCGGACACGTCCACCGCGGTCCTTCGAGCGGCCTGCGAGGCCGGGGGCACAGTGGGCACAGTCTCTCCTCTTGTTGCGGTACCGGAGGTGCGGGGCTCGGGAGCGCCGCGTTCCTCAGCGTTCATCGCGCCCCCCTCGCAGAGCGACGCCGGTCCCCTCCGGGAAGCGGGAGTGCGCCGCCTCCTCGAGTGCGAAGAGGTGCCGGGGGCGGGGCCGGCCGAGGGCGCCCAGCGCGGCGTCGGCCGCGCCGACGCCGCTGCGGACCGCACTCTCCATGGTCGCGGGCCACCCGGTGGCGGTCCACGCTCCGGCCAGGTACAGGCCGGGTGCCTTGGTGCGGGCGCCGGGCCTGAGGCGTCCGACGCCGGGGGCGGGAGCGAACGTCGCGGTGCGCTCCCGGGTGACGAAGAAGTCCTCGACCCGGGCCTGACGGGTGCGCGGCAACAGCCGTTCCAGTTCGGGCAGATAGCGCTCGCGCAGCGCGGCGACCGGCCGGTCGATGTCGTCCTGGGCGACCGACTGGGACAGCGCCAGGTACTGACCGCGCTTCAGCCCGGAGGCGTCGGTGCGGTCGAAGACCCACTGCACGGGGGTGCCGAGGGCGGCGAAGAAGGGCCGGGCGAGGACCGTGCGGTCGTAGACGACGTGGATGTTGAGGATGGGCGCGGTGCCGATGCCGAGCAGCCGCTCGGGGGCGTCGAGGGCGCCCGCGGGCAACAGGTCGTACGCCTCCCGCTGCGGTACGGCGAGGACGACCGCGTCGGCCCGGATCGTCTCGCCGGGAACCTGAACGCTCCATCCTCCGTTCCCGTTTACGGAGACGGAGGTGACCCGTGTACGGACCTCGGTACGCACGCCCGCGGAGTCGAGCGCCCTGCGGGCGAGCCGGTCGTGCAGTTCGCCCAGCGGCACTCGGGCCCAGCCGATGTCGGCCGCACCCGGGTCGGACAGCAGACCGGTCTTGAACACCATCGCGGCGAGCGACAGGGACGCGTCGCCCGCGACCGCGTTGAGGGTGGCGACCCCGACCAGGTCCCACAGGGCCTCGACGGCACGCGCCGACTGGCCGTGCGCGGCCAGCCAGCTGCCGAAGTCCTGGGTGTCCAGGGTCGGATCGGCGAGGTCGAGCCCCTTCAGCGCGAGCGCGGCACGGCCCACCCTGGCCCGGTCGGCGAGCGAGAGGTGCGGATAGGTGGCGAGGCTGCGCCCCAGGTGGAGGGGCACGGGCAGCGCGTCGCGCCGCAGCCTGCCGAGACGCCGCCCCTCGGGGCGCGTGACGTCGAGCACGGGCACGTCGAGACGGTCCTGGAGCGGTGCCAGCTCCGCTCCGCCGATCCGGTCGAGGAACCAGCGGTAGGCGGTGCAGCAGCGCAGGTACACGTGCTGGCCGTTGTCGACGGTCAGGTCGCCGCGCTGGAAGGAGAAGGCGAGCCCGCCCAGGCGCGGGCGGCCTTCGAGCAGGGTGACGCCCACCCCGGCGTCGGCGAGCGCGAGCGCGGTGGTCACGCCGGCGAGCCCGCCGCCGACGACGACGGCGTGCCGTCCCGCCGGAACCGGGTCGTCCGTGAGCGGACCCGCGGAGCGTGTGCCGTGGCTCATGCGCCTCCCCCTGTCCGGCCGGAGTGCCGCTCGAACCGTGGACGACCGGCCGTCTCAGTCTGGGACGCGGAGTCGCGGCGGAGGGTTGCCCGCCGTTTGCCGCCGGGGAGCGAGGTCTCCATCAGGCGCGCCTCCTGACGGTCCGCCGGGTCACATGGCGGGTGTCCAGGCCGGACAGCCCACGCACCGCGACGTACGCCTTCTCGCGTCCGGGCAGGGAGACCCGGCCGCGCAGCACGGCCGCGGGGTCGCGCTCGATGCGGTCCAGGAGGCGGCGGTAGATGCCGGCCATGGCGGCGACGCAGGCGCCGCTGCGCCGGTCGAGCATCGGGAGCAGCCGGTAGCCCTCGGCGAAAAGGGCGCGGGCCCTGCGCACTTCGAAGTGCACCAGGCCCGCGAAGTCGGACCCCTCCGGTGGTGTCGGCCCGTCGAACCCGGCCGAGCAGCCGAATTTGGCGAGGTCGTCCGCGGGCAGATAGGTGCGCCCGCCCTCGGCGTCCTCGCGGACGTCCCTGAGGATGTTGGTGAGCTGGAGCGCGAGACCGAGCGTGTCAGCGTACTCGGGTGCGCGTTCGACGCCGCGCGCGCCCGGTTCGGTGCCGAACACGCCGAGCGAGAGCCGGCCGATGGCGCCCGCGACACAGCGGCAGTAGACCTTGAGGTCGTCCCAGGTCTCGTAGGTCTCGCCGCGTACGTCCATCTGGACGCCGTCGATCAGTTCGTCGAGGCCGCCGAGCGGGATCGGGAAGTGCTCGGCGGCGTGGGCGAGGGCGACCGCGACCGGGTCGGTGTCGTCCTCGTCGACCGCGCCCTCGCGGATCCGGGTGAGCAGCGCCCGGGTGTCCTCCAGCCGGGCGACCTTGACGTCGTTGGCCAGCGGGCCGTCGCCGATGTCGTCGACGCGCCGGGAGAACGCGTACAGCGCCGACATCGCGCGCCGCTTGGGCGTCGGCAGCAGCCGGATGCCGTAGGCGAAGTTGCGGGCCTGCTGTCCGGTGACGGCCTCGCAGTAGCTGTAGGCGGCGAGTACCGGTGCGGACGCGGGTGGTTGCGGCTCCACGGCCCGGATCACCCCTCTCCTCGCAGAGTCACGCCCGCCTCGCGCAGCAACTGGACCTTGCCGGGCTTGGGCGGGCCGGGAAGTACGTCGTATTCGGCGGCGGCGATGGCGCGGAGCGCCGCCCTTCCTCCCGCCACGAACCCCGCGAGCAGCAGCTTGAGTCTGCCGTGGACGCTACCCACGAGGGGGGCGCCTTCATTCAGCAGCTCGCGGGCGCGTTCCGCCTGGTACGCCACCAGGGCGCGCACCGATGCGCCGGCGGTGGGCGCGGCGAGGTCCGCCTCCCGGACGTGGAAGCGCTTCATGTCCGTGGCGGGCAGATAGACGCGGTCGCGGCCGAGGTCCTCGGCGACGTCCTGAAGGTGTTCGATGATCTGGAGGGCCGTGCAGATCGCGTCGGAGCGCCGGATCCGCTCGGGGGTCGAGGTGCCGGTGACGGCGAGGACGAGGCGGCCGACGGGATTGGCCGACAGCTCGCAGTAGGCGAGCAGGTCGTCGTAGGTCTCGTACCGCTTGACCAGCTGGTCCTGGCGGTTGGCGGCGATCAGTCCGAGGAAGGGCTCGGGGGTCAGCGCGTGACGGCGGACGGTCGGCCGGAGCCGGCGCAGCAGCGGATGGCCCGGCTCCGGGCCGGCCGGGTCGAACACCCGGTGAAGATCCGCCTCGAAGGCGTCCAGCAGCACCAGCCGGTCGCCGGCGTCCTCCTCGGACACCCCGAGGAGACGGGCGTCGGAACCGCCGGGGGCCAGATCGCCGTCACCGATGTCGTCGACCAGTCGGGCGAAGCCGTACACCGCCATGAGGTCGGCACGCCAGGACCGGGGCAGGAAGAAGGGGGCCACGGGGAAGTTCTCGGCGGCGGCCTTGTCCAGGGTGGCGCGCTCGGGGTCGACGGCAGGTGCCGTGGCCGCCGGCGTCATCGCGGACTGCCATGGGCGGGGACGGCACACGCTGCGCTCAGCCGGGGAGTCTCCGTAGCCATTGCCGTCACATCTCCCGTTCTACACTGCTGACCCAATACACACTATTTCGGACACGCCGCCCAGGCTTTCGCCCGGCGGCATCGTTGGATGGTGTCGGGCATTATGGCCCTGATTGCCGCCTTTCGGGGACCGGTACAGCTTACGTTGTACAACGGCACGTGCACCGGCGGGGGTCACCGCCCCACAGGACAACACACCGTTCGGCGTCAAGATTCCACGGGGCGGCCGGAGTTGACGTTTCCTTTGCAGACGCCGGGCCCCGCCGGACAGTTGCGGCGGGGCCCTGGCGCGTACCGGTCTACTTGCCCGTGAACTTCTCGTACTCCCGGAGCACCTCGTCGGTGGGGCCGTCCATGCGCAGCTCACCGCGCTCCAGCCAGAGCACGCGGTCGCAGGTGTCGCGGATCGACTTGTTGTTGTGGCTGACCAGGAAGACCGTGCCGGCCTGCTTGCGCAGCTCCCGGATGCGGGCCTCGGAACGCTTCTGGAACTTGCGGTCGCCGGTGGCGAGCGCCTCGTCGATCATCAGGACGTCGTGGTCCTTGGCCGCGGCGATGGAGAAGCGCAGCCGGGCCGCCATGCCGGAGGAGTACGTCCGCATCGGCAGCGTGATGAAGTCGCCCTTCTCGTTGATCCCGGAGAAGTCGACGATCTCCTGGTACCGGGCCTTGATCTGCTCGCGGGACATGCCCATGGCGAGCCCGCCCAATATGACGTTCCGTTCGCCCGTCAGGTCGTTCATCAGCGCCGCGTTCACGCCGAGCAGCGAGGGCTGGCCGTCGGTGTAGACCTTGCCCTGCTCGGCGGGCAGCAGTCCGGCGATGGCCCGCAGCAGGGTCGACTTTCCGGAGCCGTTGGAGCCGATCAGGCCGATGGCCTCGCCCCGGTAGGCGACGAACGAGACGCCGCGCACGGCGTGCACCTTGCGCACGCCCCGCTCCTCGCCCCGCTTCACAATGCGGCTGAGCGCCGCCGTGGCGCTGCCCTTGCCGGTCTTCGCACCGTTGACGCGGTAGACGATGTGCAGGTCGTCCGCGATGACCGTGGGAATTCGCTCGTTGGTGGTGTCAGCCACGGCCGTACCGCTCCTCCGCCTTCCAGAAGTACACGAAGCCGACCACACCGGCCAGCAGCGCCCAGCCCACCGCGAAGGCCCAGATGTGCGGGGGCAGGTACGAGGACCCGTACTCGTCGATCATCGCGAAGCGGACCAGGTCCATGTAGACCGCCGCCGGGTTCCACTGGAGGACGTCCGCGAGCCAGCCGGGGACGTCCTTGTCGTGCAGCATCGCCGGGATGCTGAACATCACGCCCGACGCGTACATCCACGTCCGCAGCACGAACGGCATCAGCTGCGCCAGGTCCGGCGTCTTGCTGCCCATCCGCGCGAAGATCAGCGCCAGCCCGGTGTTGAACACGAACTGGAGCAGCAGCGCCGGCACCACGAGCAGCCAGGACAGATCCGGGAAGCTGCGGAACGCCAGCATCACGGCGACGAGGACGATCATCGAGGCCAGCAGTTGCTGGAGCTGCTGGAGCGCGAAGGAGACCGGCAGCGAGGCCCGCGGGAAGTGCAGCGCCCGCACCAGGCCCAGGTTGCCTGAGATGGCCCGCACACCGGCGAGGACCGAGCTCTGCGTGAAGGTGAACACGAACACGCCCGTCACCAGGAACGGCACGTACACGTCCTTCGGGATGCCCCGGTTGGCGCCCAGCAGCAGGCCGAAGATGAAGAAGTACACGGCCGCGTTCAGCAGCGGGGTCGCCACCTGCCACAGCTGCCCGAGCTTGGCCTGGCTGTACTGCGCGGTCAGCTTCGCCCGGGAGAAGGCGAGGATGAAGTGCCGCCGGTCCCAGAGCTGACGGACGTACTCCCTGAGGGACGGCCGGGCGCCGCTGACGGTCAGCCCGTACTTGGCGGCGAGCCGGTCCGCCGTCAGGCCCTCGTCGGGCGACACGGGCGCGCCGACCGCGACCGTGCCGTCGTGCGTGGTCTCACTCACTAGTGGAAAACTTTCGTCCTCGAGATGCGCGGCCCGCGGTGGGCCTGACATGTGCCGGGGAGCCTGGGTCGGCCCCATGTTCCCGGATACGAGCTTGTCAGATGACGGGGGGCCGGCCCAGTCGGGTCAGCCGCCACACCGTACGCCACTTCATGGGCCGGCGGGGACCGCAGGGGGTGGCCCAGCCCTCCCGAAAACCACCGAACCACGCCTTCAGCGCGGGCCGCGAGGGACGGCGCAGCAGAGTGAGGAGCATCCAGACGCCCAGATAGACCGGGACCAGGAGCGCGGGGAGGTTGCGACGGGCCAGCCAGACCCGGTTGCGGGCGACCATGCGGTGGTAGACCGCGTGCCGAGACGGGGCGGTGGTCGGGTGGTACAGCACCATGTCGGACCGGTAGTCGATCAGCCAGCCGGCGTCGAGGGCGCGCCAGGCCAGATCGGTCTCCTCATGGGCGTAGAAGAACTCGTCCGGGAGACCGCCGACCTCGGCGAAGACCTGGGTGCGTACGGCGTTGGCGCCGCCGAGGAAGGTGGTGACGCGGGAGGAGCGCATCGGGTCGGAGGCGCGCAGCCGGGGCACGTGGCGGCGCTGGGTGACGCCGGTCTCCGGGTCGGCGATGCGGAAGCTGATGATGCCGAGCCGGGGGTCGGCCGTGAAGGCCTCGCGGCACAGCTCGGCGGTGTCGTGGCCGGCCAGCAGGCCGTCGTCGTCGAGGAACAGCAGGACGTCGACGTCCCGGCCGCCGGGGCCGAAGGCCTCGATGCCGACGTTGCGGCCGCCGGGGATGCCCAGGTTCTCCGGCAGCTCGACGGTGCGTACGCCCTCGGGGACGTCGGGGACGGGCGAGCCGTTGCCGACGACCACCACCTGGACCGGGTCGCCGTCCTGCTTGGCGACCGAGTCCAGCAGCGCGCGCAGCTCGTCGGGGCGGTTGCCCATGGTGATGATCACCGCGCCGACCTTCATGCCGACGCTCACTTCAGCCTGCTGGAGGCGAGGACGGACACCAGGTGCAGCAGGGTCTGCAGCAGGGCGATGCCGGCCAGGACGGCGGTGCCGAGGCGGGTGAAGAACAGGTCGTCGCGGACCGCGTCCGCTATCGCGAGGACCAGGATCAGCAGGGACGCCTCGATGCCCAGGATGAGCCGGTGGAACTTCAGGGCGGCGGCGGCCCTGCGGGCCAGCGCCATGCCGGAGGAGCGCGGCTCGGACGCGGCCTCCTTGACGGGCGGCAGCCCGCCCTGGTGGCGGGCCACGCCGACGAGGTCGGTCTCCGCCTTGATCAGGATCGCGCCGAGCGCGGCCAGGGTGCCGAGGAAGGCCCACAGCCAGTCGATGCGGCCCGGGCCCCACAGGTCGGCGGCGCGCAGCCCCAGCCCGACCAGGACGGCGGCGTCGCACAGATAGGCGCCCACCCGGTCGAGGTAGACCCCGCCGAGCGAGTACTGCTTCTTCCAGCGGGCGATCTCGCCGTCGACGCAGTCCAGCAGGAGGTACATCTGGACCATGACCACGCCGAGGACGGCCCCCGTGATCCCCGGCACCAGCAGCGCCGGGGCCGCGAGGACGCCGAAGACGGTCATCAGGTACGTGAGCTGGTTGGGCGTGACCCGGGTGTTCACCAGGTAGCGGTCCACCCGCAGGGACACCTCTCGCATGTAGAGGCGCCCCATCCAGTGCTCACCGCTGCGCCGGTCCTTCACCCCCGCGGGGTGCACGACCGGACGGAGTTCAGCTACCGATGGCCTTGACATAGTCGGCGTATACGTCCTTGATCTGTTCGGTCTTCAGGTCGAGATGTTCGAGGATGGTGAAGCGTCCGGGACGGGTCTCCGGGGCGAACTCGACGGCGCGCACGAACTCGTCCGCCGTGAACCCGATCTCCTCCGGCAGCACCGGAAGCCCGTGGCGGCGGAGCACCTCGGCCATGAAGGCCGATTCCTCGTGCGCCCCGCGCAGATACATCGCGAAGGCGGCGCCCAGTCCGCACTGCTCGCCGTGGGCGGCGGCCCGTTTGGGGTAGAGCAGGTCGAAGGCGTGGTTGATCTCGTGGCAGGCGCCGGAGGACGGGCGGGAGTCGCCCGACACGGACATGGCGATGCCGGTGAGGACCAGCGCCTCGGCCAGTACCTGGAGGAAGCCGTCGTCACCGACGCCGCCCGGGTGCCGCAGCACCGCCTCGCCGGCCTGCCGGGCCATGGCGGCGGCGAGGCCGTCCACCTTCTCCCCGTTGACGCGGTGGGCCAGTTCCCAGTCGGCGACGGCGGAGATGTTGGAGATGGCGTCGCCGATGCCGGAGCGGACGAAGCGGACCGGGGCCTCGCGGATGACGTTGAGGTCGATGACGACCGCGATCGGGTTCGGCACGCCGTACGAGCCGCGCCCCGCGTCGTTGTCGAGGGTCGCGACCGGCGAGCAGAGGCCGTCGTGCGCGAGGTTGGTGGCGACGGCGACCAGGGGCAGTCCGACGCGTGCCGCGGCGAACTTGGCGCAGTCGATGATCTTGCCGCCGCCGAGGCCGACGACCGCGTCGTAGTGGCCGGCCTTTATGTCGCTCGCCAGCCGGACCGCGTCGTCGATGGTGCCGCCGCCGACCTCGTACCAGCTGGCGCCGGGCAGCGAGGGCGCGAGCCGCTCGCGCAGCCGGGCGCCGGAGCCGCCGCTGACGGCGATGGCGAGCCGGCCCGACTGCGAGATGCGCTCGTCGGCGAGGACACAGCCCAGGTCGTCGAGGGCACCCGGGCGGATGTCCACGACGACCGGTGAGGGGATGAGCCGGGTCAGTACTGGCACGCGATCTCCCGTCCGCGGGCGAGATCGTCGTGGTTGTCGATCTCCACCCACTTGACGTCGCCGATCGGCGCCACGTCGATCCGGAAGCCGCGGTTCACCAGCTCCTGGTAGCCGTGCTCGTAGAACTGCTGCGGGTCGGTCTCCCACACCGTCCTCAGCGCGTCGGCCAGCTCGGGGGCGGCGTCGCCCTCGATGAGGGTGACGCCGATGTACTCGCCGGTCGCCTCGGCCGGGTCCATCAGCTTGGTGATCCGCGTCATGCCCTTGTCGGGGTCGACGACGACCTTCATCTCCTCGTCGGCGAGGTCCTTCACCGTGTCGAGGGCCAGGATGATCCGCTTGCCCTCGCCCCGCGCGGCGAGCAGGGTCCGCTCGACGGAGACCGGGTGCACGGTGTCGCCGTTGGCGAGGATCACGCCGTCCTTGAGGGCGTCACGGCCGCACCACAGGGAGTAGGCGTTGTTCCACTCCTCGGCCTTGTCGTTGTCGATGAGGGTGAGCTTGAGGCCGTACTTCCGCTCCAGGGCCTCCTTGCGCTCGTACACGGCCTCCTTGCGGTAGCCGACGATGACCGCGACCTCGGTCAGGCCGATCTCGGCGAAGTTGCCGAGGGTGAGGTCGAGAACCGTCGGTTCGCCCTCTATGCCCGCGGGCCCCACCGGCACCAGCGCCTTGGGAAGGCTGTCGGTGTAGGGGCGCAGACGCCGTCCGGCGCCGGCCGCCAGCACGAGGCCGATCATGCGGGTTCTCCTTCATCGTGTACGGCGGGCGCGCCACCCTGGTGGGCGGCCACCCAGAAGCGGATGCTCTCGACGAGCACCACCAGGGCCACGGTCACGGCGAGGACCGTGAGCGCGACCGTGAACTGCGAGGCGGTGAGCAGCGCCGCCAGGACGGCGACCGCGAGCGTGCGGCCCTCGTGCCCCCCGATCACCCGCACCAGCCAGCGCGGGGACGCGCCCGCGTTGCCGCGGATCCGGTAGACCGTGTCGTAGTGATGGTAGGCGACCGCGGCCACCAGCCCGTAGGCCGCCGGAAGCGCTCCGTTCACCTCCGCTTTCGCCGCCAGAGCGAGGACGGTGCCGTACTCGGCGGCGCGGAAGAACGGGGGGACGAGCCAGTCGAGGGCGCCCTTGAGCGGGCGGGCGACGGCGAGGGCCGACGTCAGGACGTGGAGGCAGGCGGCGACGATCGTCCACGGGCCGCCGAAGCCGGTGAACGCGGCCGTGGCGACGACGGCGAGGCCGCCGAGCAGGGCGGCGGCGGGGGCGGTGAAGCCGGGCAGGCGGCGGGCGGGGTTCTTCAGCGGGGCGGCGAGCGCCTGGGCGAGCGGGCCGGAGTCGGCGAGGTCCGCCAGCGCCCCCGCCGCCCGGTCGGTGCGGCGGGCCTTGCGGGTCAGCGAGCGCAGGACGCGGCCGGCCGTGGTGTACGTCGCCGCGAAGGCGCAGCCGATGAGCAGGGCGTAGAAGGTGATCCGGGGGGTGGTGACGGCCGTCAGGACGGCGATCATGGCCCAGCGTTCACCGATCGGCAGGACGATCATGCGGCGCACCCAGACCGTCCAGCCGACGCTGTCCAGCTTGTCGGAGAGGGCGGCGGTGGGGCTCGTGTTGGCGGTGGCGTCGTGGTTGGCCTCGTTGAAGGAGAAGTCGACCACGTGCCGGCAGGTCTGGAGGACCATCGCGCCGAGGGCGAGGGCCCATACGTCGTCACCGCCGCGGGCCGCGCCGAGGGCGAGGCCGGCGTAGTAGGCGTACTCCTTGGCCCGGTCGAAGGTGGCGTCGAGCCAGGCGCCGAGGGTGGAGTACTGGAGGGAGTAGCGGGCGAGCTGGCCGTCGGTGCAGTCCAGCACGAACGAGGCGATGAGCAGCACGCCGGCGGCGACGAAGCCGCCGCGGGTGCCGGTGGCGGCGCAGGCGGCGGCTATGAGCGCGGTGAGCAGGGACGCGGTGGTGACCTGGTTGGGGGTCAGTCCGCGGCGGGCGCACCAGCGGGCGATGTAGCGGGAGTACGGGCTGATGAAGTGGGTGGTGAAGAAGCCGTCGCGGGCCTTGACCGCCGACTTCAGGCGTACGGCCTCGTCGTCGACGGCGGCGACGGCCTGCCGGGCCTCGTTGCGGGCCTGGGGGTCGGCGGGGACGGTGGCGACGAGGCTGCCGAGTTCGGGGCGGTGCACCTCGGCGCCGTCGGCGTCGAGGGCGGTGACGACACGGTCGGCGAGGCTGTCGACGAGGGTCGTGCCGCTCCCGGGTGCCTCCCCGGCGGAGTTCTCGCGGGCCATCGCGCGGGTCAGGGCCTGGCGGCCGGCCGGCTGGGCGGTGACGGCGCCGGGGATCGCGGCGAGCGGGAAGCGGGGGTCGGTGAGGCCGAGGCGCAGCGCGTGCACATGGCCCACGAAGCGGGCGTCGACCACGGCGACCCGGTGCCCGGCGGGGACTCCGGCGAGCAGTGTCTCGGCCTCGGCGGTGCCGGACGCGATCCGTACATCGAAGCCGAGGGAACGCAGATCGCCCTCGAGTGACGAACCGGGGACCGGCGGACCGGTGAGGATGGCGGTCGACAACCGAGCTCACTCCCTGGGTTCCGACGCGTCGACGCCGGTCATGTACACGATGAGGCGCCCGTACGGAGCCTCCGGGCGGCATGTCGGCAGAGGCTATCGGATACCCGGAAGCCCGTGTTCACCGCCTGTTCGACGGATGGATCAACGGGGTTCGCCCGCGTCCCCGCCGCGATCATCATCGGTGATGCGGGGCCCGGCCCACAAACCGCGCTACCAGAACAGGCATTTGTCCCGAATCCGTACACGGGTCGGCCGCCCGGCGTGCCCGGCATAGGGTGGGCGACCATGACATGGCTGATCACCGGCGGGGCCGGTTACATCGGGGCACATGTGGCGCGGGCCATGACCGGTGCCGGGGAGCGGGTCGTCGCGCTGGACGACCTCTCGGCCGGGGTGCCGGCGCGGCTGCCCGCCGACGTGCCGCTGGTCAGGGGCTCCTCGCTGGACGGCGAGCTGGTGCGGCGGGTGTGCGCGGAGCACGGGGTGACGGGTGTGGTGCATCTCGCCGCGCGCAAGCAGCCCGCCGAGTCCGTGGCCCGGCCGACCCGTTACTACCGGGAGAACGTGGGCGGTCTCGCGACGCTCCTGGACGCCGTCGCCGAGGCCGGCGTCGAACGCTTCGTCTTCTCCTCGTCCGCGGCCGTCTACGGGGACCCCGGTGTGGACCTCATCACGGAGGACAGCCCGTGCGCCCCGGCGAACCCCTACGGCGAGACCAAGCTCGCCGGGGAGTGGCTGGTGCGGGCGGCGGGCCGGGCCCACGGCATCGGCACGGTGTGCCTGCGCTACTTCAACGTGGCGGGCGCGGCGGTGCCGGAACTGGCCGACACGGGGGTGTTCAACATCGTGCCGATGGTCTTCGACCGGCTCACCCGCGACGAGGCCCCGCGCATCTTCGGCGACGACTACCCGACGCCGGACGGTACGTGCGTCCGTGACTACATCCACGTGGCCGATCTGGCGGAGGCGCATCTGGCGGCGGCCCGCGGGCTGTCCGGCGGGGACCTCTCGGGGGACCTGACGGTCAACATCGGCCGCGGCGAGGGCGTCTCGGTGCGGGAGCTGATCACCGTCATCGGCGAGGTCACCGGCGACACCCGGGCCCCGCTCGTCGAGGGCCGCCGTCCGGGCGACGCGCCCCGCGCGGTGGCCTCGGCCGCCCGCGCGGCGGAGCGGCTGGGCTGGACGGCCCGGCGCTCGGTGCGGGAGATGATCGAGTCGGCGTGGCAGGGGTGGCTGCTGCACCAGGGCCGCTGAGCGCCGCGCGACGGTTGGTCCATCGTCTGACCTGCGGATGGTTTCCGCAGGTCAGGGCACATGACAACGGTGTTCAGTGCCGCGTTGCGCATACCCCCTCCCCGTAGTTCACTGTGATCCGGACGGGGTCACTGGAAGGGGCCATTCATGGGGGCTGGGCACGACCACGGGCATGCGCACGGCGCGCCCGTCGGCGCCACCGCGAGCGCGCGGTACCGCGGCAGGCTGCGGGCGGCGCTGGCGATCACGCTCGGCGTCATGGTGGTCGAGATCGTCGGCGGGGTGATGGCCGACTCGCTGGCGCTGGTGGCGGACGCCGCCCACATGGCGACGGACGCCCTGGGGCTCGGCATGGCCCTGCTGGCCATCCACGTCGCGAGCCGCCCGCCGAGCGAGCGCCGCACCTTCGGGCTCGCCCGCGCGGAGATCCTGGCCGCGCTGGCCAACTGTCTGCTGCTGCTCGGCGTCGGCGGCTATGTGCTGTACGAGGCGATCGAGCGGTTCGTCACCCCGGCCGGCACCGAGGGCGGTCTGACGATGGTGTTCGGCGCGATCGGCCTGGTCGCCAACATGGTGTCGCTGACGCTGCTGATGCGCGGGCAGAAGGAGAGCCTCAATGTGCGCGGGGCCTTCCTGGAGGTGGCGGCGGACGCGCTCGGCTCGGTCGCGGTGATCCTCGCCGCCCTGGTGATCGTCACCACCGGCTGGACGGCCGCCGACCCGATCGCCTCCCTGGCGATCGCGGTGATGATCGTGCCCCGGACCGTGAAGCTGCTGCGCGAGACCCTGGACGTGCTGCTGGAGGCCGCGCCGAAGGGCGTCGACATGCGGCAGGTGCGGGAGCACATCCTGGGCACGGACGGCGTCGAGGACGTGCACGACCTGCACGCCTGGACGATCACCTCGGGGATGCCGGTGCTCTCGGCGCACGTGGTCGTCAGCTCCGAGGTCCTGAACGCCATCGGGCACGAGAAGATGCTCCACGAGCTGCAGAACTGCCTGGGTGCGCACTTCGACGTGGAGCACTGCACCTTCCAGCTGGAGCCCGGCGGACACGCGGAGCACGAGGCGCGACTCTGCCACTAGCGCCTGTTCGGGCGCGCCGCCGCGCATCGGCGCGCCGGGGAACGCAGCCGTCCGCCCCCGTGTCGGCGTCCTTGGACATGCGGGCGCGCCACAGAGTGCCGGGAGTGCCGGATTCGTGCGGCAGACTGGGGCGCGAAGACCGAGTGAAGGATGGGTATGCCGATCACACCTGCCACCGCGACGAACAGCCCGTCGAACGGCGCCGCCGAGCCGATTTTGCTGGAACTGGTCGACGAGGACGGCGTGACGATCGGCACCTCGGAGAAGGTCGCCGCGCATCAGCCACCGGGACGGCTGCACCGGGCGTTCTCGGTGTTCCTGTTCGACGAGCGGGGGCGGCTGCTGATCCAGCAGCGGGCGCTGGGCAAGTACCACTCCCCCGGCGTGTGGTCCAACACCTGCTGCGGTCACCCCTACCCGGGTGAGGCGCCGTTCGCGGCGGCGGCCCGGCGGACCTACGAGGAGCTGGGCGTGTCCCCGTCGCTGCTCGCCGAGGCCGGCACGGTCCGCTACAACCACCCGGACCCGGCCTCGGGCCTGGTGGAGCAGGAGTACAACCACCTCTTCGTCGGCATGGTGCAGTCGCCGCCGCGGCCGGATCCGGAGGAGGTGGCGTCCACGGCCCTGGTCACCCCGGCGGAGCTGGCGGAGCGCCACGCGAGGGACACCTTCTCGGCCTGGTTCCCGACGGTCCTGGACGCGGCCCGCCCGGCGGTCCGCGAGCTGACGGGCGCGTCGGCGGGCTGGTGACGGGCCGGGGGCACCGGCCTAAGGCAGCCGTGTGGGCTTGAGCGGCAGGGCGGCCCAGATCACCTTGCCGCCGGTCGTGGTGTGCTCGATGTCGCACGCCCCGCCCGCCTCGCGGGTGATCTCGCGCACCAGGAGCAGTCCGCGGCCTCCGGTGCGGCCGTGGTCGGTCTCCAGGGCGGTGGGCCGGTAGGGGTGGTTGTCCTCCACGGACACCCGGACCCACTCGGCGCCGACGGCGACCTCGACCGCGAGCATCGGGGACAGCAGCGCCGCGTGCCGTACGGCGTTGGTGACCAGCTCGGAGACGATCAGCAGCAGCCCCTGCACCACTTCGTCCGCGACCGGCACCCCCTGGCGCATCAGCAGGTCCCGCACGGCGTGGCGGGCCTGGGGGACCGAGGCGTCGACGGCCGGGGCGGTGAACCGCCAGACACCTTCGTACGGCAGCGGATCGCCGCTCTCACGCTCGATTGTCACCACACGTCGAGTGTTGGTACCGCTCGGCTCCGCACCTCGTCGCTGAACAGAAGTCAGCGGATATCGAGCGTTTCCGACCGCCTGCGCATGACCCGGTCGCTCGCGGGACCGTTCCGGTACGCCGCTGTGCCGTTTCGGCGAACTATTCGGGTTGTACGGGTTTGACTGACCGGTGCTCCCCGCCGTGCGGCGTCTCCCCCGCCGTCGGCGCGGTCTCCTCGCCGGCCAGCCGGTCGGAGACCATGCCGACGATCCGGCGTCCCCCGTAGCCGGTGGCGATCAGCCCGAGCCCGTCGAAGAGCAGGGAGAGGGAGAAGAACGTACCGATGACGTACTGGCTGCTGCTCGGCCAGGTGCCCAGCACCAGGACGCCGAGGAGCAGCCCGAAGGCACCCTGCACCAGGGTCCAGCCGAACTGCGGCCCGCGCACCACCAGGCTGCCCACCAGCCGGAACAGCCCGCCGGTGAGGAAGAGCAGCGCGGCGAACATGGTCAGCGCCTCGGCGGCGGCCTCCGGCGTCTTCAGCACCACCACACCGGCCGCGATGTTCAGCGCCGCGACGACCACCCCGAGCCAGAAGAAGTTGGTGTGCCGTGCCTGGACGGCGTGCAGCAGCCCGACCACGCCGCCGATCAGCAGCAGCCAGCCGAACAGCAGCATCGTGGTCAGGGTGGCGACGCCCGTGTAGACGAGACCGATCAGGCCCGCGACGACGAGGACCACCCCGAGCACGGCGAGCCAGCTGAAGCCGCGGCTCAGTTTCGCGGCCTCGCCCCGGGGCTTGGTGGACTTGGCCATGACTGCCTCCTCGCTGCCGTTCCCCCTCCCCCAGTCTCCGCCCCGACCGGGGCGGATAGCATCCGGCGCATGGAGCCCCAGCTGCTGCACACCGTCACCGACCGGGTCGCCACGGTCGTGATCCGCAATCCGGCCAAGCGCAACGCCATGACGGCCGCGATGTGGGGTTCCCTTCCACCCCTGCTGGAAACGCTGGCCGCCGACCCGGACGTACGGGTGCTGGTGCTCACCGGTGAGGGCGGGACCTTCTGCGCCGGCGCCGACATCTCCACGCTCCGGGGGTCGCCGCTGGAGGCGCAGCGGCTGGCCGTGGCGGCGGAGGAGGCGCTCGCCGCCTTCCCCAAGCCGACCCTGGCGGCGGTCCGCGGCCACTGTGTGGGCGGCGGGGCACAGCTGGCGGCGGCCTGCGATCTGCGGTTCGCCGGGGAAGGGGCGCGGTTCGGGGTGACACCGGCGAAGCTCGGCATCGTCTACCCGGCCTCCGCCACCCGGCGGCTGGTCTCCCTGGTCGGCCCGGCCACCGCCAAGTACCTCCTGTTCTCGGGCGAGCTGATCGAGGCCGGGCGGGCGCTGCGCACCGGTCTGGTGGACGAGGTGCTGCCCGAGGACGAACTGGACGAACGGGTCGGGGAGTTCACCCGGATCCTGGCGTCCCGGTCGCTGCTCACGCAGGCCGCGGCGAAGGAGTTCGCGAACGGCCGCACCGACCGGGACGCCCACTGGGAGGAGCGGGCGCGGGAGAACGGCGACACCGCGGAGGGCGTCACCGCGTTCCTGGAGCGCCGGCCGCCCCGCTTCACCTGGAGCGTGTCTACGTCAGGATGAAGCGGCTCTTCGACCGGAACTCCTCGACCAGGTGCGCGGGCGCCTTCTGCGGGGAGCCCGCGTCGTAGGGCGGCTGCGGGTCGTACTCGGTGAGCAGCTGGACCGCCTGGGCGTGCTCGTCGCCGGCGATCCGGCCGAGCAGGGTGAGCCCCATGTCGATGCCGGAGGAGACACCGGCCGCGGTGACGTACTTGCCGTCGGTCACCACCCGCTCCCCGGTCGGCTCGGCGCCGTACCGCTTCAGGTGGTCCAGTGCCAGCCAGTGGGAGGTGGCCCGGCGGCCCCGCAGCAGTCCGGCCGCGGCCAGCAGCAGGGACCCGGTGCACACGGACGTGGTCCAGGTGCTGGACGCGTCGGCGGCGCGCAGCCAGTCCAGCAGGGTCTCGTTCTCCATCTGCGGCGTCTGTCCGGGGCCGCCGGGGACGACGACGATGTCGGGGTCCGGTACGTCGGCCAGGGTCCGGTCCGCGGTGATCGCGAGCGCGCCGGTGTCGGTGCGCACGGGCCCGGTCCGCTCGGCGACGAACACGGTTTCGGCGTCCGGGAGGCGGCCCAGTGTCTCGTACGGGCCCACGGCGTCGAGGGCGGTGAAGCGGTCGAAGAGGACGATGGCGATCTGCATCGGTTGCCTTTCAGGTGTGGGCGGGTGAGGGGGCGGGCCGGAACCGGCGGCGGTACTCCGCCGGTGACACCCCCAGGGTCCGGACGAAGGCGCGCCGCATCGCCTCGGGTGTGCCGTAGCCGCTGGCGCGGGAGATCTCCTCGACGCCGTCGCCGGTGTCCTCCAGCAGCCGCCGGGCGTGTTCGAGCCGTACGCGGTCGACATAGCGGCCCGGTGTCATGCCGGTCTCGGTGTGGAAGGCGCGGGCGAAGTGGCGCGGTGAGAGGGCGGCGCGGGCCGCGAGCGCCTCGACGGTCAGATCGGCGTCGGGGTGCTCGGTGACCCACTGCTGAACCTCGCGCAGCGGCTCGCGCCGCGCGGTCTGGGCGGCGAGCTGGGCGCTGAACTGTGCCTGGTTGCCGGGCCGCCGCAGGAACACCACCAGGTGCCGGGCGACGGTGAGGGCGGCCTCCCTGCCCAGGTCCTCCTCGACCAGGGCGAGGGCGAGGTCGATGCCCGAGGTGACGCCGGCCGAGGTGGCGACGTGGCCGTCCCGGACGTAAATGGGGTCGGGGTCGACCTCGACGGCCGGGTGGTCCTCGGCGAGCCGGTCGCAGTAGGCCCAGTGGGTGGTGGCGCGGCGGCCGTCCAGCAGTCCGGCTCCGGCGAGCAGGGCGGCCCCGGTGCAGACGGAGACCAGCCGCTCGGCACGCAGTCCGTGCCGGCGCAGCCAGTCGGTCAGCGCCGGGTCGGGCCGACGGGTGCCCTGACCGCCGGGCACGAGCAGGGTGTGCGGCTCCGGAGCACCGTCCAGGGCCCGGTCCGGTACGACGGTCAGCCCGCTGGTCGTCCGCACGGGGGCGCCGTCGAGGGAGGCGGTGCACAGACGGTAGGTCCCCGGCGTGTGCCTCTCGGCGCCCGCGAAGACCTCCACGGGGCCGGTGACATCGAGGCTCTGCACGCCGTCGAAGAGGACGACGAGAACGGTTCGCTGCGCCATGCCGTCGATTCTTGGCGGTGCCCGTGACGGCCGCAACGACGAGTTCCCCACCTTTCCTGCCATGCATGTTGAAGCGTTGACGAGGTACCCGTGCCGTACCCGGCCGGGAAGGCCGGGAGAGGAAAGGGGAAACACGTGTTGCGTGCCATCGCAGATGTACTGCGCCAGATAGGCGGCGCCATCGCCACCGTCGTGACGCTGCCGTTCCGGGCACTGGCCCGGCTGTTCGGCGGGGCCTCGTCCTCCGCCCGGGGGCACCGCGCCTGACGCCGCTCGTGCGGTCTTGGGGCGAGTCGCCGCCCTGATCCCCGATTGTCGGCGCCACCTGCCACAATTGCCGCGCAACCTCAGTGGAGAAGGCGGTACGGGAACGTGACGACACCCCTCACAGGGTCCATCGAAGGCAGGATCGCCGAGGAGCTCGGCGTACGGGAGCGGCAGGTCAAGGCCGCGGTGGAACTGCTCGACGGCGGTTCGACCGTGCCCTTCATCGCCCGCTACCGCAAGGAAGCGACCGAGATGCTCGACGACGCGCAGCTGCGCACGCTCGAGGAGCGGCTGCGCTATCTGCGGGAGCTGGAGGAGCGTCGTACGGCGATCCTGGAGTCGGTGCGCGAGCAGGGCAAGCTCACCGACGAGCTGGAGGCGCGGATCAGGGGCGCGGAGACCAAGGCGCGCCTGGAGGACATCTATCTGCCGTTCAAGCCCAAGCGGCGCACCAAGGCGCAGATCGCCCGAGAGGCGGGTCTCGAGCCGCTGGCGGAGGGGCTGCTCGGTGATCCGGGCGTCGAGCCCCTCGCCGCGGCGGCCGCGTTCGTGGACGCGGACAAGGGGGTGGCCGATCCGCAGGCCGCGCTGGACGGCGCGCGGGCCATCCTCACCGAGCGGTTCTCGGAGGACGCCGACCTGATCGGCGAGCTGCGCGAGCGGATGTGGGTGCGCGGGCGGCTGGCCGCGAAGGTCCGGGAGGGCAAGGAGGAGGCGGGCGCGAAGTTCTCCGACTACTTCGACTTCGCCGAGCCGTTCACCGAGCTGCCCTCGCACCGGATCCTGGCCATGCTGCGCGGCGAGAAGGAGGAGGTCCTCGACCTCGTCCTGGAGCCGGAGGAGCCCACCGACGGCCCGTCGTCGTACGAGGGGATCGTCGCCCACCGGTTCGGGATCGCCGACCGGGGGCGCCCGGCGGACAAGTGGCTGGGCGACACCGTCCGCTGGGCCTGGCGCACCCGCATCCTGGTGCACCTCGGCATCGACCTCAGGCTCCGGCTGCGGACCGCGGCCGAGGACGAGGCGGTGCGGGTCTTCGCGGCCAACCTGCGCGACCTGCTGCTCGCCGCCCCGGCGGGTACGCGCGCGACGCTCGGCCTCGACCCCGGTTTCCGTACGGGTGTGAAGGTCGCCGTAGTGGACGCGACCGGCAAGGTCGTGGCCACGGACGTGATCCATCCGCATGTCCCGGCGAACCGGTGGGACGAGGCCATCGCGAAGCTGGCGCGGCTGGCGAAGGAGCACGCGGTCGAGCTGATCGCGATCGGCAACGGCACGGCGTCCCGGGAGACCGACAAGCTCGCGGGTGAACTCATCACCAAGCACCCCGAGTTGAAGCTGACCAAGGTGATGGTGTCCGAGGCGGGCGCCTCCGTGTACTCGGCCTCCGCCTTCGCCTCCCAGGAACTGCCCGACATGGACGTGTCGCTGCGCGGCGCGGTGTCGATCGCGCGCCGGCTCCAGGATCCGCTGGCCGAGCTGGTGAAGATCGACCCGAAGTCGATCGGCGTCGGCCAGTACCAGCACGACCTGTCCGAGGTGAAGCTGTCGCGTTCGCTGGACGCGGTGGTCGAGGACTGTGTGAACGGCGTGGGTGTGGACGTCAACACCGCGTCGGCGCCGCTGCTGGCCCGGGTCTCCGGCATCACCTCCGGGCTCGCCGAGAACATCGTGGCGCACCGGGACTCCAACGGGCCGTTCCGGTCGCGCGGTGAGCTGAAGAAGGTGTCGCGGCTCGGCCCGAAGGCGTACGAGCAGTGCGCGGGCTTCCTGCGGATCCTCGGCGGCGACGACCCTCTGGACGCGTCCAGTGTGCACCCGGAGGCCTATCCCGTGGTGCGGCGCATGGTGAAGACGTCCGGTGAGGAGGTCGCCTCGCTGATCGGCAACACGGCGGTGCTGCGGTCGCTGAGGCCGCAGGACTTCGTGGACGAGACGTTCGGTCTGCCGACGGTCGGCGACATCCTCAAGGAGCTGGAGAAGCCGGGTCGCGACCCGCGACCGGCCTTCAAGACGGCGGTCTTCAAGGAGGGCGTGGAGAAGATCTCCGACCTGTCCTCCGGGATGGTGCTGGAGGGTGTCGTCACCAATGTCGCCGCGTTCGGGGCGTTCGTGGACGTCGGTGTCCACCAGGACGGTCTGGTGCATGTGTCCGCGATGTCGAAGACGTTCGTCAAGGACCCGCGGGACGTGGTGAAGCCGGGTGACATCGTCAAGGTGAAGGTGCTTGATGTGGACATCCCGCGCAAGCGGATCTCGCTGACGCTGCGGCTGGACGACGAGGCTGCGGCGCAGCGCGGGGAGCAGCGGCAGGGGGGTCGGCCGCCCAAGCAGCGGCAGCAGCAGGGGCGGTCCGGGTCCGGAGGGAAGGGGAAGTCTGCGGCTGCTCCCGCGAACGGGGCGATGGCCGACGCGTTGCGGCGGGCCGGGTTGGCGTAGGCGCGGCCCAATTGGGGCTGGGCGGGGGTGGGTGTGCGCGGGCCGGTGCTTACCGGGTGCCGCCCGCGCCCACCCGTGCCGCCCTGGGGGTACCTCCCAGGCCCTCAAGGCACTGGGGGAGGCACGACTGCCCGCGGAGAGGCGGGCGGATGCCCGCAGCTATGCGGACGTCTCCGTCACCTTGCCGTTCGTTACCTCCAGGCGCCTTGTCACCTTTACCGCGTTCAGCATGCGGCGGTCGTGGGTGACCAGGAGCAGGGTGCCCTCGTAGGCGTCGAGGGCCGACTCCAGCTGTTCGATGGCGGGCAGGTCGAGGTGGTTGGTCGGCTCGTCGAGGACCAGGAGGTTGACGCCCCGGCCCTGGAGGAGGGCGAGGGCGGCGCGGGTTCGTTCGCCCGGGGAGAGGGTGGCCGCGGGGCGCACCACGTGGTCCGCCTTGAGGCCGAACTTGGCCAGCAGGGTGCGGATGTCGGCCGGTTCCAGGGCGGGGACCGCCGGGCGGAACGCGTCGAGCAGGGATTCCGGGCCGTGGAACAGCGCGCGGGCCTGGTCGACCTCGCCTAGCAGGACGCCCGAGCCCAGGGCGGCGTGCCCGGCGTCGAGCGGGACGCGGCCCAGCAGGGCGCCGAGCAGCGTGGACTTGCCCGCGCCGTTGGCGCCGGTGACGGCGACCCGGTCCGCCCAGTCGATCTGGAGGGAGACCGGGCCGAGGGTGAAGCCGCCGCGGCGCACCTCGGCGTCCCGCAGGGTGGCGACCACCGCTCCGGAGCGCGGGGCCGACGCGATCTCCATGCGCAGTTCCCACTCCTTGCGGGGCTCCTCGACCACGTCGAGGCGTTCGATCATGCGCTGCGTCTGACGCGCCTTGGCGGCCTGCTTCTCGCTGGCCTCGCTGCGGAACTTGCGGCCGATCTTGTCGTTGTCGTTGCCCGCCTTGCGGCGGGCGTTCTTCACGCCCTTGTCCATCCAGGCGCGCTGCATCTGCGCCCGGTCCTGGAGCGCGGCCCTCTTGTCGGCGTACTCCTCGTACTCGTCGCGGGCGTGCCTGCGGGCCACCTCCCGCTCCTCCAGATAGGCCTCGTAGCCGCCGCCGTAGAGGTTGATCCGCCGCTGGGCGAGGTCGAGTTCGAGGACCTTGGTGACGGTGCGGGTGAGGAACTCGCGGTCGTGGCTGACGACGACCGTCCCGGCGCGCAGCCCGCTCACGAAGCGTTCGAGGCGCTCCAGGCCGTCCAGGTCGAGGTCGTTGGTCGGCTCGTCGAGGAGGAAGACGTCGTAGCGGGAGAGGAGGAGGGAGGCGAGTCCCGCGCGGGCCGCCTGGCCGCCGGAGAGCGAGGTCATCGGCTGGTCCAGGCCGACCTCCAGCCCGAGGGAGCCGGCGACCTCCTCGGCGCGCTCGTCGAGGTCGGCGCCGCCCAGGGACAGCCAGCGCTCCAGACCGGTGGCGTAGGCGTCGTCCGCGCCGGGAGCGCCGTCCACCAGGGCCTGGGTGGCCTCGTCCATGGTGCGCTGGGCCTCGGCGACCCCGGTGCGGCGGGCCAGGAAGGCGCGTACGGTCTCGCCGGGCCGGCGCTCCGGCTCCTGCGGCAGGTGCCCGACGGTCGCGGTGGGCGGGGAGAGGCGCAGCTCGCCCTGCTCCGGTGCGGTGAGTCCGGCGAGCAGGCGCAGCAGCGTGGACTTGCCCGCGCCGTTGGCACCGACCAGGCCGATCACGTCGCCGGGGGCGACGACGAGGTCGAGACCGGAGAACAGGGAGCGGTCGCCGTGCCCGGCGGCGAGGTTCTTGGCGACGAGGGTGGCAGTCATCAGACCGCCGATCCTAACGGCCGGGTGGAGTGCGACGCGCTCCGGTTTCTCACCGCCCCACCTCCGTCACCAGGACCGTCCCGCCGGTGCGGGCCACGAGGAACGCCTCCCCCTTCAGGGCCCTGCCGTCCAGCGGAACGCGGTGGCGGCCGGGCTCCAGGACGCCGTCGAAGAGGTCCTGGGTGTGGGTGCGGGAGAGGCGGTCGATCCGGTACGCGGTGAGGCGCACCCTGCACGACGAGGTGACCTCCAGCTCCGCCCCGTCGGCGGTGGCGACGAGTTCCGTCAGGCGGTGCCGGTCCCGAGGGCCGCGGTCCAGTGCCTGTTCGGTCTGGGCGACGAGCAGCGGAACGACGGGGGCGAGGCCGTCCACACAGGGCACGTCGACGCCGGCGGCGGCGAAGGCGCGGCGGACGGCGTCGCGTTGCCCGTCGCTCACCGACCGGCCGAAGAGCACGGCGCCGTAGCCGCGCAGTTCGTCGGCGGGGACGCCGTCGGCGTCCTGGGCGATGTCGGCGCCGATGCCGATGGTGCGCAGCGCGGCGGCGAGCTTGGCGAGCAGGGCGACACGGGCGCCGATCAGCAGGACCCGGCGACGGCCGCCGGGGGCGGCCCCGTCGAGGAGGGCGGCGAGGGCCGTACGGTACTCGGTGCCGCGGAAGCGGAACGGGCCGATGCCGTGGTAGCCGTTGAGGTCCAGGTCGGCGTGCTCGTCGGTCTGCCAGGCGAAGTCGCGCCAGATGAAGTCCTCGCCGTCCCGTTCGATGACCGCGGTCACCGCGCCGCAGGCGAGGTCCTCGCACTCGGGGCAGCCGTAGACGATGTACCGGCCTGCGGGCAGCGGGGCCTCGGTCTCCAGCAGCAGGCCGCGGACCTGGTCGGTGAAGATGGCGGGCGGGACGTCGGAGGCGAGCGGGGAGACCGCGTCCAGGTCGGAGAGGCGGAAGAGCAGCGGGCGTCCGTCGACGACGAAGTCGACGAAGTCCCGGTGGACTTGGTAGTCACCGTTGGCGAGGAGTCCACCGGCCCTCATCGCCGGTGCCAGGCCGAAGGTCGCGTACTCGGCAGACATGCCGTGAGTATTCCCACCGGGGGACGGACCTGAGCACGGCATGACATATTCCGCTACCGTCCCCCCGATGGGAACCGAACTGGACTGCGATGTGCTGGTGGTCGGCGGTGGCGTCGTCGGGCTGACGACGGCCGTGGTCCTCGCCGAGCGCGGCGTACGGGTACGGCTGTGGACGCGGGACCCGGTCGAGCGGACCACCTCGGCGGTCGCGGGTGCGCTGTGGTGGCCGTACCGGATCGAGCCGGTGGCGTCGGTGCGGGCGTGGGCGCTGCGGTCGCTGGAGGTGTACGAGGAGCTGGCGGCGCGCCCGGGAGCCACCGGCGTACGGATGGTCGAAGGGGTGCTGGGCGAGACGACGCTCGACGACGTCGGTTCGTGGGCCGCCGCCCGTCTGCCGGGGCTGCGCATGGCGACGGCCGGGGAGTATCCCGTCGGGTCGGGCGTGTGGGCCCGGCTGCCGCTCATCGACATGTCGACCCATCTGCCGTGGCTGCGGGAGCAGTTCCTGGCGGCGGGGGGCGCGGTCGAGGCGCGTACGGTGACGGAGCTGGCGGAGGCGGGGGCGCCGGTGGTGGTCAACTGCACGGGGCTGGGGGCGCGGGAGCTGGTGCCGGATCGCTCGGTGCGGCCGGTGCGGGGGCAGTTGGTGGTCGTGGAGAACCCGGGGGTCCGTACGTGGACGGTCTCCACGGGGGCGGACGGGGCGATGGCGTACCTCTTTCCGCAGCCGGGGCGGCTGGTGCTGGGGGGCACGGCGGAGGAGGACGCGTGGTCGATGGAGCCGGACGCGGGGGCGGGCGAGGCGATCGTGCGGCGGTGTGCGGTGTTGTGTCCCGCGGTCACCGGGGCGCGTGTTCTGGAGCACCGGGTGGGGTTGCGGCCCGCCCGGGGCGCGGTGCGGCTGGAGCGGGTCGCGCTGCCGGGCGGGCGGGTGCTGGTGCACAACTACGGTCATGGGGGCGCGGGGGTGACGGTGGCGTGGGGCTGCGCGGAGGAGGCGGCAGCACTTGCCGCCCGCTGAACCCGCCGGGGGCACCGTGGGGTTGACCGGCGCTGGCAAGGTGCCGTCGCGCCCCACCCGTGCGGGAGCAGGCGGCACTACTTGCCGCCCGCTGGACCAGCCCGGGGCCGCGTCCGGCCACCCGGCGCCGGCAAGGTGCCGTCGCGCCCACCCTCCCCCACTCTCGGCTTCGCTCGAGCGGGAGGTACCCCCATCGCCCTGGGGGTACCTCCCAGTCCCTTAAGGCACTGGGGGGCACGACTGCCCGCCGATGGTGAGGCTCCCTGGGGTCAGTGTTTGCCGATGGGGTCGCCTTCTACGTCTGGGCCTCGGCCCGGGCCCACGCGGAGTTCGAATTCGCCGTCGTACTTCTTGTGGCCCTCGATGACCGCGAGTTCCACCGCCTCGGAGCCCATCTCGCCCCGCACGATGAGCGGGTCGCGGCGCAGGTCCCGCATGAGGGCCACGCACATGAAGATCATCACGATGACGAACGGCGCCGCCGCGAGGATCGTGAGGTTCTGGAGGCCGGTGAGCGCGTCGCCCTGCCCGCTGCCGACGAGCAGCATGATCGCCGCCACCGCGCCGGTGACCACGCCCCAGAACACCACCACCCAGCGGGTGGGTTCGAGCGCGCCGTGCTGCGAGAGGGTGCCCATCACGACGGAGGCCGCGTCGGCGCCCGAGACGAAGAAGATGCCGACGAGGATCATCACCAGCAGGCTGGTGACGGTGGCGATCGGGTATTCCTGGAGCACGGCGAAGAGCCGGCCCTCCGGGGTCGTCTCGTCACCGAGCCGGTTCTGCTCCTGGAGCCTCATCGCCGAGCCGCCGAAGATCGCGAACCAGATCAGGCTGACCGTGCTGGGGACGAGGATGACCCCGCCGATGAACTGGCGGATGGTCCGGCCCCGGCTGATCCGGGCGATGAACATGCCGACGAAGGGCGTCCAGGAGATCCACCACGCCCAGTAGAAGACGGTCCAGCTGCCCAGCCAGTCGGCGACGCCCTCGCCGCCGCTGATCTCGGTGCGGCCGGCCAGGTCGGGCAGGTCGCCGAGGTAGGCGAAGACCGAGGTCGGCACCAGGTCGAGGATGAGGATCGTCGGGCCTGCGGCGAACACGAACACGGCGAGGATCAGGGCCAGCACCATGTTGGTGTTGGACAGCCACTGGATGCCCTTCTCCACACCGGAGACGGCGGAGGCCACGAACGCCACGGTCAGCACCGCGATGATGCCGACCAGCAGTCCGGTGCTGACCTTGTCCATCCAGTCGAGCTGCTCCACGCCGGAGCCGATCTGGAGCGCGCCGAGACCCAGCGAGGCGGCCGAGCCGAAGATCGTCGCGATGATGGCGAGCACGTCGATGACCCGGCCGCCGACGCCGCCCGCGTGCCCCGCGCCGATGAGCGGCGTGAACACGGCGCTGATGGTCTGGCGGCGGCGCCTGCGGAAGGTGCTGTAGGCGATGGCGAGGCCGACCACCGCGTAGATCGCCCACGGGTGGAGCGTCCAGTGGAACAGGGTGGTGGCCATGGCCGTCTCCATGCGGTCGCCGGAGTCGGCCGGACTGGTGCCCGGCGGGGGCGTGGTGTAGTGGGCCAGCGGTTCGCTCACGCCCCAGAACATCAGGCCGATGCCCATGCCCGCGCTGAACATCATGGCGATCCACGACACCGTGCGGAACTCCGGCTTCTCGCCCTCGGCGCCGAGGTGGATGCGGCCGTAGCGGCTGGCCGCGAGCCAGAGGGCGAAGACCACGAAGCCGGAGGCGGCCAGCATGAACGCCCAGCCGCCGTTGTGCATCAGCCCGCCGAGCATGCTGCTGGATGCGTCCTCGAGCGAGTCCGTCGCGATCGCGCCCCACAGCACGAACGCGAGGGTGAGGACGGCCGTGACGCCGAACACCACCCGGTCGGTGCGTGGGCGCCCACGGCCCGGCAGGCCCGCTTCGGATCCCGGCAGCGGGCCCGCCGTGTCGTCCTTGTCGCTGTGCTGGTCATGCGTCACAGGCGGCACCTTTCATCAGAGCCGTTGGGCGGAGAGCACTCCTCCCGATACGCCCCTACCACCTTTGGCGCAAAACTCACCTCATTCGCGGGACCCGGTCGACGGTGGCGCCCGGTCGGCTCACCCCCTCCAGGACGGTGGCGGGGTCGGTGGCACGCGATCCGGCGGTGGCACGGGCGAACGCGGCCGTTCCGCCGACGAACGGGACCCGGGCGGAGGTGCGGGCCAGGTCGACGGTGAGCGTCGGGGTGTCGGCCGGGGGGTCGATCAGGCCACGGTCGGTACCGGCGACGATCAGCGCGAGGCGGTGGCCCTCGGGGACGACGTGGTCGGTGGCCGCCAGGTCGAGGGTGATCGTGTACGGCGTGCCGGGGGTGAGCGGCTCGCCCTTGCCGTCGTCGGCGTGGTTGCCGAGGTCGGCCCAGCCGCGGCTGACGATCGTGTACTCGACGTCGGTGGTCCGGGCGCGGGTCTCCCGGTAGCAGGAGCTGTCGCCGGCGGTGCTCGCGCCCCAGCAGGTGCGCTCGGGGAGGGTGGTGATGCCCTCGCCGTCGTCGGCGTAGTCGCGGATGGTGTCGGGGCCGAGGTCCACGAGTACGGCGGAGAGGTGGGCGGTGGGGGTGCTGGGTGTGGCGGTGACGGTGACCTCGGAGGAGCCGGACAGCCGCAGGTCGCGGGTGAGCGGACCCGTGACGAAGCCGGCCTTGTCCGGGGTCGATGTGTCGACATGGGCGGCCCAGTCGGTCTCGCTCAGCCCCGGGTCGTCGGTGAACGCCTCGGTGCCCTTGCCCCGGCTCAGGCCGAGGGTGCCGACGCCGGCCTCGCCGCCCTTGGCGGGGCGCAGGGTCGTGGTGTGCGTGCCGCGCGGCGGCCAGGTCGTCGAGGTGACCCACTGGTCGGGGGCGCGTTCGATGTCGGCCATCGGTTCGCGGTCGATGCCGTTGTCGTAGCCGAGGAGTTCGTGGTCGAACCAGCGGTGCAGGGTCTCGACCCATTCGGCGCGGCGGAAGTCGAAGGGGTCGACGTGGCCGGTCCCGGAGAGCCAGATCTTGCGCTCGACACCGTTCGCGGCGAGGGCGTCCCACCAGGGGCCGACGTGCTGCATGCGCACGTTGAGGTCCTGCGTGCCGTGCACCAGGAAGACGCTGGCCCTCACCTTCTCGGCGGCGCGCACGTAGTCGCGTTCGGTCCACAGCGGGGTCAGGTCGCCGGTGCGCGGGGCGCCCTCGACGAGTTCACGCTGGACGGTGGCGCACTTGGCGCGGGCGTCCGGGCTCTCGACGTACTGGGAGAGCCAGTCGGGGCCGGAGTCGTAGAGCGGGGCACCCCGGGTGAAGTAGTAGTCGTACCAGGAGGAGATGGCGGCGATCGGGACGATGGTCTCCAGGCCCTCGACACCCGTGGCGGCGACGCCGTTGGCGATGGTGCCGTCCCAGCTCTTGCCGATCATTCCGGTGCGGCCGTTGGTCCAGTCGGCCCTGGCGCGTTCGGTGCCGGTGCGGCTGGTGTACGCCGTGCCGCGGCCGTTGAGCCAGTCGACGACAGCCTTCGCGGACTGGATGTCGGAGCGGCCCCCGACGTCCACACAGCCGTCGGACCGGTTGGTTCCGGCGAGGTCGACGCCGACGACGGCGTAGCCGCGCGGCACGAAGTAGTTGTCGTAGAACAGCGGCATGCCCACGATGTCGCCGTTCGCGTCGTATGTCTTCTTCTGGCTCTCGTTGCCGCGCCCGCAGCAGGAGTAGTACGGGCTGGCGTCCATGATGACGGGAACCTTCCGGCCGCGCTGTGCGGGTTCGCGGGGCCGGACGATGTCGACGGCGACCCGGTCGGTCCTGCCGTCCCGGTCCTCGTCGAGTCCGGTGTCCACCCAGACGGCTTCGCGGACGGCGTTGTCGTAGGAGTGGACGGGCCGGCTCTCGCGCGGTGGCGCGGCGTGGGCAGCCGTGGGGGTGAGAAGTGTGGCCGTCAGGGCGGCGGTGGCCGCCGTCGCAAGTGATCTCCAGGTCGTGAAGCGCGTGCGTTTCGGCATGCGCGGGACGGTACATGGGTGAACCCGGGTGCAGTAGAGGGCGATTGACGCCCCGTGAGGTCGCGGGTGGCTGGAATCGCGTGCGGTGGCGCCCGGGGGGACGCGGCGGCTCTCGCGCGGGAGCGGTGACGGGTCCGCTCAGCCCTCGTGGTCGTACACCGTCACCGGTATGCCGTGCCGTACCAGCCGCTCGGTGATCAGCGGCTCGACGCGGGACCATGTGCCGCCGGCCAGGCCGCAGCCGATGCGGGGCATGTGCACCGAGGCGTTCAGCTCGGTCACCCGGTCGGCGAGGCCGCCGAGCGCCGTGTCGATCGCCTCGTAGCGCACGGGCACGCCCTTGCTGCCCGTCCGGGTGCCCCGCTGGCCGACCATGTTGGCCACCCATATGTAGCGCTCGACCTGGACCAGTTGGACCGCGCCCAGCGCGAAGTCGTTGGACGCGCGGGCCCGGTGCCAGGCCCGGTACGCCCGCTCCGGCTCGGGCCAGCGGCGCGACAGCGCGAGGACGAAGCCCTTGCCCCAGCCTCCCATGTCGTTGCAGACATGGGCGATGACCTTGACGCCCTTCACCGACGGCGCGGTGGCGTCACCCCGGACATATGTGATCCCCGACATGACGCCACCGTAGGCCCTGCCACTGACAGTGGCCCCGGCCTGCTACTTCGTCAGTTGCGACAGCTCCCGGTCCGCGTTCCGTGACACCCGGCGGCGGACGCCGAACCAGCCGCCGACCAGCATCGCGGCGATCAGCGGGACGAGCAGCAGCGTCTTGCGGCCGACCTCCGGGTCGTTCCACATGAGGCCGAGGACGGACACCAGGAAGGCGATGGTCACGATCTCGGTGACCGGGCTGCCCGGGAGCCGGAAGGACGGGCGGGCGACCAGTCCGGCGCGGGCGCGGCGGACGAAGACCAGGTGGCAGATCATGATGATCACCCAGGTGCTGATGATGCCGAGCGAGGCGACGTTCAGCACGATCTCGAACGCCTGGGCCGGCATGAGGAAGTTCAGGCCCACACCGAGCACACACACCGCGCAGGTCAGCAGGATGCCGCCGTAGGGCACCTGGCTGCGGTTCATGCGGGCGGTGAACTTCGGGGCGGAGCCCGCCATGGCCATGGAGCGCAGGATGCGGCCGGTGGAGTACAGACCGGAGTTCAGGGACGACATCGCGGCGGTGAGGACGACCAGGTTCATCACGTCACCGGCCGCCGGGACGCCGATCTTCGACAGGACGGTGACGAAGGGGCTCTCACCGGCCGAGTACATCGAGCCGGGCAGCAGCAGGGCGAGCAGCACGACCGAGCCGACGTAGAAGAGGCCGACGCGCCACATGATGGAGTTCACCGCGCGCGGCACGACCTTCTCCGGCTCGGCGGTCTCGCCCGCGGCGACGCCGACCAGCTCCAGCGCGGCGTACGCGAAGATCACGCCCTGCATGACGAGGACGACCGGCAGCACGCCGTGCGGAAGGATGCCGCCGTTGTCGGTGATCATGTTCAGGCCGGGGGTGCCGCCGCCCACCTCGTGCTGGGTGGCGAGGAGGAAGACGCCGACGAACATGAACGCGACGAGGGTGGCGACCTTGACGATCGCGAACCAGAACTCCAGCTCGCCGAAGATCTTCACCGAGATCAGGTTCACCGCCAGGACCACGGCGAGGGCGATCAGCGCGAGCACCCACTGCGGGATGTCGGTGAACGCGCTCCAGTAGTGCGTGTAGAGCGCGATCGCGGTGATGTCGGCGATGCCGGTCGTCGACCAGTTCAGGAAGTACATCCAGCCGGCGACGTACGCGCCCTTCTCGCCGAGGAACTCGCGCGCGTACGACACGAAGGAGCCCGACGACGGCCGGTACAGGACCAGCTCGCCCAGGGCGCGGACGACGAAGAAGGCGAAGACGCCGCAGACCAGGTAGGCAAGCGCGAGCGCCGGGCCCGCGTCGTGCAGGCGTCCTCCGGCGCCCAGGAAGAGTCCGGTGCCGATCGCGCCGCCGATGGCGATCATGTTGACGTGGCGGGCCTTCAGGTCCTTGCTGTAGCCGGCGTCGCCCGCGTCCGCGGGCGCCGGGGCCGCGGCGGTGCCCCCTGCGGCCGTTGCCGTGTTCACGGCGTCCTTGCTCACGAAGTGGTTCCACTCTCTGGTGCGCTCGGGCGGATCGCGCCCGGGTGTCCGTATTGCCTCGGCCGGCGCGCTCGGATCAGGGCACAGACCGAGGGGGCACCTTTCCCGATCCGCGCCGCCGCATGCGATGGCGCACGTCACACCGGGGGACTTCTCACACGGTCCGCCGCACGTGCCGGCTCGGGTGTCACAGCACTGGTGGGACAGCGATACTGCTGCACATGACGACCGAGACCGAGCAGCCGCTCACGATCGACGAACTGGCGGTCCGGGCGGGTGTCACCGTGCGCACGGTCCGCTTCTACGGCACCAAGGGGCTGCTGCCGCCCCCGGTGATCGGGCCCCGGCGGGTCGGTCATTACGGGCGGGAGCACCTGGCCCGGCTGGAGCTCATCGAGGAGTTGCAGAGCCTGGGCATGACGCTGGCGGCCATCGAGCGCTACCTGGGGCAGCTGCCCCCGGATCTGAGCGCCCGGGACCTGGCGGTCCAGCGGGCGGTGGTGGCGTCCTGGGCGCCCGAGGCGGTGGAGACGGTGTCGCGGCGGGAGCTGGAGCGCCGGGCGGGGCGGGCGCTGGACGAGGAGGACCTGGAACGGCTGGCGGCGATGGGCGTCGTCGAGCGGGACGGCGCGTCGGACTCCGGCGGCGGCGAGGGGTTCCGGGTCGACGCCGGGCTGCTGCGGCTGGGCGTGGAGCTGCTGGACGTACCGCTGTCCCGCGAGACGGTCCTCGCCGCCCGTACCGCGCTCGTCGAGCACTCCCGCGCGGCCGCCCACGAGCTGTCGCGGCTGCTGCGCGACGCCGTGGCGGACCAGGACGCGCGGGATGTGCGGTCCCTGTCCGCCCGGATGCATCCGCTCGTGGTGCAGGCGCTGCTCACCACCTTCCAGCGGTCACTGAAGGAGGAGCTGCGGGAGTGGCTCGACGAGGAGGGTCGACCCCGCTGAACGGGGTCAGCGGGCGTCCTTGAACACCTCTCCCCTCTCCGCCTTCTCCACCAGCAGCGCCGGCGGGGCGAAGCGCTCGCCGTAGCGCTCGGCGAGCTCACGCGCGCGGGCCACGAATCCGGGCAGGCCGCCTTCGTAGCCGTTGATGTACTGGAGGACGCCGCCGGTCCAGCCGGGGAAGCCGATGCCGAGGATCGAGCCGATGTTGGCGTCGGCCACGGACGTCAGCACGCCCTCCTCCAGCAGCCGGACGGTGTCCAGCGCCTCGGAGAACAGCATGCGTTCCTGCATGTCGCGGAACGGGATCTCGTGTCCGGGCTTGGTGAAGTGTTCGCGCAGGCCGGGCCACAGGCTGCCGCGCCCGCCGTCCTCGCCGTACTCGTAGAAGCCGGCGCCGCCGCTGCGGCCCGGGCGCCCGAACTCGTCGACCATGCGGTCGATGACCGTCTCGGCCGGGTGCGCGGTCCAGGTTCCGCCCGCCTCCTCGACCGCCCGCTTGGACTCGTTGCGGATCTTGCGCGGGAGGGTGAGGGTCAGCTCGTCCATGAGGGAGAGCACCTTGGCCGGGTAGCCCGCCTGGGCCGCCGCCTGCTCGACGGAGGCGGGCTCGATGCCCTCGCCCACCATGGCGACGCCCTCGTTGATGAAGTGGCCGATGACGCGGGAGGTGAAGAAGCCGCGCGAGTCGTTGACGACGATCGGGGTCTTGTTGATCTGCCGGACCAGGTCGAAGGCGCGGGCCAGCGCCTCGTCACCCGTGCGCTCGCCCTTGATGATCTCGACCAGCGGCATCTTGTCGACGGGCGAGAAGAAGTGCAGTCCGATGAAGTCGCCCTGGCGCTCGACGCCCTCGGCGAGGGCGGTGATGGGCAGGGTGGAGGTGTTGGAGCAGAGCAGCGCGTCGGGGGCGACGACGTGCTGGATCTCCTGGAACACCTTGTGCTTGAGGGAGGTGTCCTCGAAGACGGCCTCGATGACCGCGTCGCAGCCGGCGAGGTCGGCCGCCTCGGCGGTGGGGGTGATGCGGGCGAGCAGCGCGTCGGCCTTCTCCTGGCTGGTGCGGCCCTTGGCGACGGCCTTGGCGCACAGCTTCTCGGAGTAGCCCTTGCCCTTGACGGCGGCCTCCAGGGAGACGTCCTTCAGGACGACCTCGATGCCCGCGCGGGCGCACGAGTACGCGATGCCGGCGCCCATCATCCCGGCGCCGAGGACGGCGACCTTGGTGACCTTGCGCGGTTCGACGCCCTTGGGGCGGTTGGCGCCGGAGTTGACGGCCTGGAGGTCGAAGAAGAACGCCTGGATCATGTTCTTCGAGGTCTGTCCCGCGGCCAGTTCCACGAAGTAGCGGGCCTCGATGACCTGGGCGTTCTCGAAGTCGACCTGGGAGCCCTCGACGGCCGCGGCGAGGATGTTGCGCGGGGCCGGGTAGGGGGCGCCGTTGGTCTGCTTGCGCAGGGTGGCGGGGAAGGCCGGCAGGTTGGCGGCGAACTTCGGGTTGGCCGGGGTGCCGCCGGGGATGCGGTAGCCCGGCCTGTCCCAGGGCTGGGCGGACTCGGGGTTGGCGTCGATGAAGGCGCGGGCCTTGGCGAGCATGTCCTCGCGCGTGTCGGCGACCTCGTCGACCAGGCCGTTCTCCAGGGCGCGGCGCGGGTTGTACTGGGTGCCCTGGAGGAGGACCTTCAGCAGCGCGTCGGCGATGCCGAGCATCCGGACGGTGCGGACGACGCCGCCGCCCCCGGGGAGCAGGCCGAGGGTGACCTCGGGGCAGCCGATCTTGGAGCCGGGGGCGTCGAGCGCGATCCGGTGGTGGCAGGCCAGGGCGAGTTCGTAGCCGCCGCCGAGGGCCGCGCCGTTGATCGCGGCGACGACGGGCTTGCCGAGGGTCTCGATGCGGCGCAGGTGCCGCTTGATGGCCATGCCGCCGTCGAACAGGTCCTGGGCCGTCTCGGGGGTGACCCGGATGAGGTCGCGCAGGTCGCCGCCCGCGAAGAAGGTCTTCTTGGCGGAGGTGACGATGATGCCGCGGATGGTGTCCCGCTCCGCCTCCAGGCGGTCGGTGATCACGGCGAGGGAGTCGCGGAACGCCTGGTTCATGGTGTTCGCGGACTGGCCGGGGTCGTCGAGGACGAGGGTGACGACGCCGGTTCGGTCCTGTTCCCAGCGGATGGTGGTGCTCTCGGTCATGAGGGTGTCTCCGGGTCTTCGGGGAAGTCGGGTGCGGTCGCCGGGATTCAGATGCGCTCGATGACGGTGGCGATGCCCATGCCGCCGCCCACGCACAGCGTGGCGAGGCCGTAGCGCTTGTCCTGGCGCTCGAGTTCGTCGACGAGGGTGCCGAGGATCATCGCGCCGGTGGCGCCGAGCGGGTGGCCGAGGGCGATGGCGCCGCCGTTGACGTTGACCTTGTCCAGGGACAGGCCCATGTCCTTCACGAAGCGCAGTACGACCGCCGCGAAGGCCTCGTTGATCTCGACGAGGTCGATGTCGTCGATGGTCAGGCCGGCCTTGGCGAGGGCCTTGCGGGTGGCGGGGGCGGGACCGGTGAGCATGATGGTGGGCTCGGATCCGGACACGGCGGCGGAGACGATCCGCGCGCGGGGGGTGAGTCCGTAGCGCTCGCCGACCTCCTTGGAGCCGATGGCGACGAGCGCGGCGCCGTCGACGATGCCGGAGGAGTTGCCCGCGTGGTGGACGTGGTCGATCCGCTCGACCCAGTGGTACTTCTGGAGCGCCACGGCGTCGAAGCCGCCCAGCTCGCCGATGTCCGCGAAGGACGGCTTCAGCTTGGCCAGCGAGTCGGCGGTGGTGCCGGGGCGCAGGTGCTCGTCGTGGTCGAGGACGGTGAGGCCGCTGCGGTCCCGCACCGGGACGACGGACCGCTCGAAGCGGTTCTCCTTCCAGGCGGTGGCCGCGCGCTCCTGCGAGAGGGCCGCGTACTCGTCGACGTCGCGCCGGGAGAAGCCCTCGATGGTGGCGATGAGGTCGGCGCCGATGCCCTGCGGCACGAAGTTGACGGCGAGGTTGGTCATCGGGTCGTTGAACCAGGCGCCGCCGTCGGAGGCCATCGGCACCCGGGACATCGACTCGACGCCGCCCGCGAGGACGAGGTCCTCCCAGCCGGACCGCACCTTGGCGGCGGCCATGTTCACCGCTTCGAGCCCGGAGGCACAGAAGCGGTTCTCCTGGACGCCGGCCACCGTGTCGGGCAGCCCGGCGGCGACGGCGGCGATGCGGGCGATGTCGGACCCCTGGTCGCCGACCGGGCCGACGACGCCGAGCACGATGTCGTCCACGGCGGCCGGGTCGAGGTCCGGGAAGCGGTCGCGGATCTCGTGGATGAGGCCGACGACCAGGTCGATGGGCTTGGTCCCGTGCAGGGCGCCGTTCGCCTTGCCGCGCCCGCGCGGGGTGCGGATCGCGTCGTACACATACGCTTCGGTGCTCACGAGGGGGCCTTTCGCTGAGGGTTCGAGGGCTGCGAGGACATCGAGGACTTCGGGGACTTCAGGTGCGGGGACCGCGCGGGTGAGGACAACAGCCGGGGTACGTCCCAGTCACGGGCCACGTCGTCGGTGTCGGCGCCGGGCCGGGCGGGGCCGGTGCGGACGCCGGTGGGGGTCGCGGAGAACCGCGGGGCCGGCGCGGGCTGGGTGATGCCGTCGTGGTCGGTGAAGGTGGAGCGGGCGGCGAGATGCGGGTGGTGCGGGGCCTCGCGCAGGGACAGCACGGGCGCCACGCACGCGTCGGAGCCCTCGAAGACGGCCGTCCACTCGTCGCGGGTGCGGGACTTGAAGCGGGCGGCGACCTGTTCCCTCAGCTCCGGCCAGCGGGTGACGTCGGTGTGGGCGTCTGCGGCGCCGTCGACGCCGAGGAGGCGCAGGAACTCGGCGTAGAACAGCGGCTCCAGCGCGCCGACCGCCATGTACCGGCCGTCGGCGGTCTCGTAGGTGCCGTAGTAGGGACAGCCGCCGTCGAGGAGGTTGGCGGCGCGCCGGTCCTGCCAGGCGCCGGCGGCCAGCATGCCGTGGATCATGGCGGAGAGGTGGGCGGTGCCGTCCACGATGGCGGCGTCGACGACCTGCCCGGTGCCGGTGGCGCGCGCGTGGTGCAGGGCGGCGAGGACGCCGACGACGAGGTAGAGGGAGCCGCCCGCGTAGTCGCCGAGCAGGTTGGCCGGGACGGCCGGGGGCCGGTCCGGGTCGCCGATCATGCCGAGGGTGCCGGTGAGGGCGATGTACGCGATGTCGTGTCCGGCGCGGTCGGCGAGGGGTCCGTGCTGGCCCCAGCCGGTCATCCGGGCGTAGACCAGGCGCGGGTTGCGGGCGTGGCAGTCAGCGGGTCCGACGCCGAGGCGCTCCGCGACGCCGGGGCGGTAGCCCTCGATGAGGACGTCGGCACGTTCGGCGAGGTCGAGGACGCGGGCGGGGCCGTCGGGGGCCTTGAGGTCGACGATCACGGAGCGCTTGTTGCGGTTGGTGACGTCGAGGGCGGGGTCGATCCCGAGGGGCGTGCCGCCCGGGCGGTCCACGCGTACGACGTCGGCGCCCAGGTCGGCGAGGAGCATGGCGGCGAACGGGCCCGGCCCGATCCCGGCCAGCTCGACCACGCGCACGCCGTGCAGCGGTCCGTGTCCCGGCGTCTTCGCCTCCGTCATCGCGCCCCCATCGGCTGTGACACCACTGATGTAACACCAGTGATGTTAAGAACGCGTTCCACCCGACACAAGAGCGGGCGAGCAAGCGCTTAGCCACTCTACGGCGCGGCGGCCGGTTCCGCCCGTGGCCGCGCACCCCTTCAGCGTGCGTCGAGTTCCGCCGCGAGTCGCTTCGGGGCGATGGTGCGGTAGCTCTCCTCCACCCAGTCGCACAGCAATTCGGCGGCCGGGGCTCCCTCGGGTTCCAGCGGGACGCGCACCCAGCCGGCCTTCCCCAGTCCGTACCCAGCGGGTTCCGCGCCCGGGCAGGCCAGCGCGTGGGCATGCGCCGTCTCGTCCCTGAGCTTCACCGTCACCCCCAGGGGGTAGCTGCCGTCGTCGACACCGAGGAAGACGAACACCTTCTTGTTGACCTTGGCGACGGTCTCGCCCCAGGGGTGCTCCTCGGCCGCTCCCGGCAGCCCCAGGGCGTAGTCGCGCACTTTTTCCCACTTCTTCAGGGCGTTCGGGGGCACGGCCATCGGTTTCCTCCGGGCTCGTCGTCGGGCTCCGCACCCCTCACGCTAGCCTCGGCCACCGACAGCGGCGCGGCTGCACGACCAAGGGGTGTCATGAGCAGGCTGAACAGGACGGACCGTCCGTACGACATCGTGCTCTTCGGAGCGACCGGCTTCGTCGGCACGCTGACCGCGGAGTACCTCGCCGCTCATGCCCCCGCCGGGCTGCGCTGGGCGATCGCCGGCCGCGGCACGGAGAAGCTGGAGCGGCTGCGGGAGCGGCTGCCCGGCGGCGCGGAGGTCGGACTGCTGCGGGCGGACGTGTCCGACCCGGCCTCCCTGCGCGCCCTCGCCGAGCACGCGCGCGTGGTCGCCACGACCGTGGGGCCCTATGTGGAGTACGGCGAGGAACTGGTCGCCGCCTGCGCGGACACCGGCACGGACTATGTCGACCTCACGGGTGAGCCCGAGTTCGTGGATCTGATGTACGTCCGGCACGACGCACGCGCGCGGGAGACCGGGGCGCGGCTGGTGCACGCCTGCGGCTTCGACTCGGTGCCGCACGACCTGGGCGCGTACTTCACCGTGCGGCAGCTGCCGGAGGGGGTTCCGCTGACCGTGGACGGCTTCGTCACCGTCGAGGCGGCGTTCTCGGGCGGGACGTTCGCCTCGGCGCTGAACCAGTTCGCCCGGCACCGCGGGCTCCGCGCGGCGGCCCGCGAGCGCAGGCACCACGAACCGCGGCTGGTGGACCGCCGGGTCTCGGCCCCGACGGGAGCGCCGCGCTTCGCCCCGGAGGTCGGCGCGTGGGCCCTCCCCCTGCCGACCATCGACGGCCAGGTCGTACGCCGTTCGGCCAGGGCGCTGGACCGCTACGGCCCCGACTTCCGCTACCGGCACTACGCCGCCGTCCGGCGACTCCCGGTGGCGGTGGGCGGGGTGGCGGCCGTCGGGGCGGTGGCCACGGCGGCGCAGGTCCCGTCGCTGCGGCGCCGGCTCTCGGACCGGCTGAGGCCCGGTGACGGGCCGGGCCCGGAGAAGCGCGCACGGAGCTGGTTCAGCGTCCGCTTCGTCGGCGAGGGCGGCGGGCGGCGGGTGTACACGGAGGTCGCGGGCGGCGACCCGGGCTACGGCGAGACGGCGAAGATGCTGGCCGAGGGAGCCCTCTGTCTGGCCTTCGACGACCTGCCGCCGACGGCGGGTCAGGTCACGACGGCGGTGGCGATGGGCGACGCGCTGACCGGGCGCCTGCGGTCGGCGGGCATCCGCTTCCGCGTCGCCGCGAGGCGCTGACGGCCCGGCCGGCCGGCACCTACAGCGGCCACTCGACCAGGGTGTAGATCATCCCGACGATCCAGCCCAGTCCGGCGAGCACGGCGAGGGTGAGACCGATGATCACGGCCCGCTCGACGGGCCGTCCGTCGGCGGCAACGGGCTTGGGGGCACGGTGCGTTGTCATGCCCACAAGCCTGCCGGGGCGTACGCCGTCCGGGCATCCGTACGCGTACTCAGTACGGCTACTCAGATCGGAGTGCCGGGGACGGGGCCGGGTCGGGGGCGGCCTCGCGCAGTGCCCTGCGGCACAGTGCGTCGGCCCTGCGGGTGGTCTCCGGAAGGCGGTGGGCGGGGGCCAGGGCGAGGGTGTGGTCGCAGGCGTTGTCCAGGCTCACGCGGTGGCCGACCGAGACGAAGACCGGTTTGACGCCGTTCCTGGTGCGCAGGGCGCGGCCGACCTCCTCACGGCCGGCGAGCAGCGGGGAGGTGCTCCCGCGCGGGGTGTCCGGTTCGTCGTGGGTGAAGGTGAAGGGGTTCTTGGCGACGCCGATCGTCGGCAGCCCGGTGAGGACGCCGAGGTGGCTGGCCAGGCCGAAGCGACGGGGGTGGGCCAGGCCGTAGCCGTCGCAGACCACCAGTCCTGGCGGGCACGGCAGTGCCTCGAGGGCCGCGAGGACGGTGGGGATCTCCCGGAAGGCGAGCAGTCCGGGGACGTACGGGAAGGAGATCCGGCCGAGGGCCGTGGACTCGGCGACGACGTCGAGGGTCGCCGCGTCCAGGACGACGGCCGCCGCGGCGACGACGTCCCGCTCGTCGTCGTACGCCACGTCGACGCCCGTGACCCGGCCCGAGCCGGGCGGCGGTCCCGGTTCGTCGAGCACCACCCGCGCGCGGAGCCCGTCCTGGACCGCGCGGGCCTCTTCCTCGGTCACGGGCCAGTCGGCCGGTGTGCGTACGGTCGTCATGGTGCCCCTGAGCCTACGGGGCGGGGGTGCTCCGCGCGGAGGGCGCCTCCCGGCCGCCCCCTCCGCGCGGAGGCGGCTCACTTGCCGAGCGCCCGCTGGAGCTGGCCCTTGTTCATGTTCGAACGGCCCTCGATGCCGCGCTTCCTGGCCTCCTCGTACAGCTGGTCGCGGGTGGGGCCCTGGGAGCCCTTGCCCGACCGCTGGCCGCCCCGCTTGCCGGACGACATGTCCTGCGTGGAGGTGCGGCTCGCCGTCTTCGACTCACCGGAGCGGGCGCGCTCCTTGTTCACCGTCCGGGAGGCGATCTCCTTGGCGCGTCCGGTGCTCTCGCCCCGGTCCTCGGCGCTCTCCTTGATGTGCTCGTACTGACGCTCCCGCTTGGGGCTGGACCCGCGTGGCATGTCGCTCACTTCCTCTCGCGTACGGCACACGGGTACCCACACCGGAGCTCTTAAGGGCGCGCCGTTCGCGTCAGTGCTCCAGACGGGCGGCCCGGCCCTTCTCCCCCGCCGCCCAGCAGCCGTGGTCGGGTGCGCAGTCGACGGTGTCGTACGAGCCGGTGTCGACGGTCCGCCAGGTGCGGCCGGCGTCGGTCGTCAGGTCGGTACCGGTGGGGCCGACCGCGAGGGCGGCGGTGCGGCTGTGCGGGAGCCAGGCGACACCGGAGCGGTAGGCCGGCGGGGAGCCGGCGGCGGGGCGCCAGGTGCGGCCGCCGTCCGAGGTGCGCGCGGCCGCGTCGGGCGAGCCCTGGTCGGGCCGGAAGTCGCCGCCGACGGCGAGTCCGTGGGCGCGGTCGCGGAAGGCGAGGGCGAAGACGCCCCGCGCGGGGTCGCCCCCGGGGATCGAGGTGTCGGTGACCGTCCAGGTGCGGCCCCGGTCGGCGGAGTGCAGCACACGCGCGCGTGCCGCTCCTCCGGTGGCCAGCCAGACGTCCTTCGGCCCGGCGGACACCAGGCACTGGCCGCTCGCCGCGAAGCCGGCCTCACCCTCCAGCGCCGGGGGCATCCCGGTGTCCGGCAGCACCGTCCAGGAACGGCCGCCGTCCCGGGTCGACAGGATGCGGAACCTCCCGTCCACCGGATCGCTCATCGCCAGCCCGTGGCGGTGGTCGAAGAAGGTGAGGCAGTCGTAGAAGGCGCGGGCGTCGGTGTTGCGGAAGGACTCCGTCCAGGTGGCTCCGCCGTCGTCGGTGCGGTACACGCGGGACGCCTCGCCCTCGCCGATGGCCAGCACCACGGCCCGCCGCGCGTCGAACGCCTCGATGTCCCGGAACTGCAACTCCCCCGCGCCCGGCGGGGAGACGTTCCGCCAACTGCCGCCGCCGTCGGTGGTGCGCAGGACGGTGCCGCCGGTGCCGGCCAGCCAGGCGGTGTCGCGGCTGACGGCGGACAGCCCGCGGAACCTGACGTCCGGGGTGCCGGTGTCCTTGAGCTCCCAGTGCGGCGCGGTCCGCCGGTCCGGTCCGTGCGCCTCGGCGGGTACGGCCGTCAGGGCGGCCAGGGCGGCCGCGCACACGGCCGTCGCGGTCACCCGGCGGTGTGTTCGTCTCGTCCGTCTCGTCGGTCGCGTGCTCCCCAAGCGCCTCATGGCGGGCGAAGCTAGCCCACCGACCCGGTGGCGTCCAGAGGGCGTTGGGGCGCGGCGGGCGGGTGAGGAGAGCCGTGTCACTCGGCTGCATGAAGGCGGTGACAGAGGTCACTCGCCTTTCGTGCACGGATTGGCTCATTCCGTCGTCTCTTCCAGTAGCCGACCCGATCCGCCCCCGAAGCCCGTCCAGCCGTCACGAGGGAGCAAGGCGTTGTCCACCGTCATCGAGCAGACCGTCGAGGCCCGTCTCGTCGCCGCCGCGCCGCGGATGCCGAGCATTCCCGCGACCCTTCACTACGACCGCGACGACCCGTTCGCCGTCCGCATGACCTTCCCCGCGCCCGCCACCCTGGAGGGCGTCGAGGTCTGCTGGACCTTCGCCCGTGAGCTGCTGGCCGCGGGCATGGAGGAACCGGAGGGACAGGGCGACGTACGGGTGCGGCCGTACGGTTACGACCGCACCGTGCTGGAGTTCCACGCCCCGGAGGGGACCGCCGTCGTGCATGTCCGCTCGGGCGAGCTGCGCCGGTTCCTGGAGGCCACCGACGAGCTGGTGCCGACCGGTCTCGAGCACCTCCGGCTCGACCTGGACCACGATCTCGCGGAGCTGATGCGCGACGCGTGAGGAGCACGGCTGACGCCCGCCGCCGCTCAGGGCGTTGAGCATGCCGCACACGGGCCCGGGGGCCCGCGTGCGGTGCCTCCCCGTGCCGAGCGGTTCCCGCGCGGCGCGGGCGATGCCACGTGGATGCCGTCGGCGAGCTCCCTCACGGTCTCCGGGTCGACGGCCCCCGGGGGCGAGGATCCCGCCGACACCCGCGTTCATTCACCGGTGGGGTACCGGGCTGCGGAAGGATCGGCGGGCGGCCGGATCGCGGGCCCTGGGGGATGTCCGCAAAGTGGCGTCGTCGCGCCCGGAGGGCGGGCCTCGCGGCGGGAGTGCCGGGCGGACGCCCGCGTACTGGTGGCACCGACACCGCTCACCGGCGCTCGCAGGGTGCCGCTGCGCCCACCCGTGCCGCCCAAGCGGCACGACTGCCCGCAGTTGCGCGGGGCCGTACTCGGGGTGTTCGCCCGGTTGGGGACTCCCTGAGGGCTCAGCCGGCGGTCGGGAGGGGGGACGTCTGGGCGGTGGCGGTCAGGGTGGTCCGGAGTTCGCGGATGATTCCGGCCTGCGCCGGTGTCGCCGCGCGGGCGGCGAGGCGGTCGACGCGGTGCTCCCGGTCGGCGCGGGCGCCGACCGGGAGGAGGGTCCTCAGGCCGGCCGCCGCCCCCAGGGCGACGGCCGTCGCGTCCCGCTCGGGGACGTCCTCGGGCGGCGTCGGCCCGTCGAGGATCTCCCGCGCCTGCCGCCGCAGGGCCCGTACCCGGGCCGCGTCGGCCAGCACGTACTCCACCGAGGGGAAGACCCCCAGGATCCGGTGCTTCTCGGCGCGCAGCACCCCCTCGGCCACCAGCTGCTCCCGGACCGCGTCGAGGGTGTGGCGGGCACGCAGCGTCACCCAGGTGCGCCAGGGGTGCGGGCAGGACTCGCTGACCAGCTCGAGGAGCCCGTCGAGCACCGGGTCACCGGTGCGGGAGTCCAGGTCGAGCGGGGTGACGATGCCGTCGTCGTCGATCAGCAGACCGCTTTGCGCCAGCTCGGCGAGGGCACCGGCCCGTACCAAAGGGGGCGCGATCTCCCCCGGGGCGGTGTCCCAGGCCAGCAGGCAGAGGCGGGCCGGCAGTGAGAGCGGGCCGTTGGGCACGGGGCCTCCTCGGGGCCGTGACGTCGTGCTCCGAAATTCCGTTGACAGCCGTTCCGGGCACTCCTACGGTGTACAGCGGTCCTGTTGCCGTCGATTGGAGAAGGACGTTGCTCGTCTGAGGTTCTGAGACACCGCGTCACACCGCACAGGTGTGTACGTCGCGTGCGACCTCGGCGTTCGAGCCGTCCTTGCGGTCCCTTCGGAACAGGGCTCTTCTCATGCCCAGGCCTTCCCTCCCGGCTGCCGGTCGTCGTCCCGCGGTGTCTCGATACGCGTTTGCCCCTGATCGCCCCGAGCAACCGCGGAGGCCCGCATGTCACCATCCATCACCTGTACGTCCCTCGCCTTCACCTGGTCCGACGGCACCGCCGTCTTCGAGGATCTCGACGTCGCCTTCGGCCCCGGCCGCACCGGGCTCGTCGGCGTCAACGGGTCCGGGAAGTCGACCCTGTTGAAGCTGATCGCCGGGGAGCTCACCCCGGCCGACGGCGCCGTCCGCGTGGCCGGCGAGGTGGGCTACCTGCCGCAGAACGTGACGCTCGACACCGCGCTCCGGGTCGACGAGGCGCTCGGTATCGCCGCCCGGCGGGCCGCGCTGCACGCCATCGAGTCGGGCGACGCCGCCGAGGAGCACTTCGAGGCCGTCGGCGACGACTGGGACGTCGAGGAGCGCGCCCTGGCCACCCTCGGCGAGCTCGGCCTCGGACACATCGGTCTCGACCGCACCGTCGGCGAGGTGTCGGGCGGCGAGTCGGTGCTGCTGCGACTGGCGGCGCTGCTGCTGCGCCGCCCGGAGGTGCTGCTGCTCGACGAGCCCACCAACAACCTCGACCTGTACGCCCGCCGGCGGCTGTACGCGGCCGTCGCGGGCTGGCCGGGCGTCATGGTCGTGGTCAGCCACGACCGTGAACTGCTGGAACTGGTCGACCAGATCGCGGATCTGCGGTCCGGTGAGGTCACCTGGTACGGCGGCAACTTCTCGGCCTACGAGGAGGCCCTGGCCGTCGAACAGGAGGCGGCCGAGCGCATGGTGCGGGTCGCCGAGGCGGACCTGCGCAAACAGAAGCGTGAACTGATCGACGCCCAGGTCAAGTTGGCCCGCAGAAAGCGGTACGGGCAGAAGATGTTCGAGCAGAAGCGCGAGCCGAAGATCGTCATGGGGGCGCGCAAGCGAGCGGCGCAGGTGTCCGCGGGCAAGCACCGCATCATGCACGAGGAGAAGCTGTCCGAGGCCAGGGAACGCCTCGACGACGCGGTGGACGCCGTACGGGACGACGACGAGATCAGGGTCGACCTGCCGTACACGGCCGTGCCGCCGGGCCGGGCCGTGCTCACCCTGCGCGACCTGGAGCTGGTGTACGGCGCCCGCGTGGAGGGGGGTTTCGATCTCCACGGTCCCGAACGGATCGCGCTGATCGGGCGCAACGGCGCGGGCAAGACGACGCTGCTGCGCACGATCGCCGGGGAGCTGGAGCCGGTGTCGGGCGAGGCGACGGCGCATGTTCCGCTGCGGTTCCTGCCGCAGCGGCTCGACGTCCTCGACGCGGAGCTGACCGTCGCCGAGAACGTGGCCCGGTTCGCTCCGGGCGCCACCAACAACCGGATCCGGGCGAGACTCGCCCGCTTCCTGTTCCGGGGCGCACGCGCCGACCAGAAGGCGGCGACGCTCTCCGGCGGCGAGCGGTTCCGGGCGGCGCTGGCCGCGCTGATGCTGGCGGAGCCCGCGCCGCAACTGCTGATGCTGGACGAGCCGACCAACAACCTGGACATGGCGAGCGTCCGGCAGCTGACCACGGCGCTGGAGTCGTACGAGGGTGCCCTGATCGTGGCCAGCCACGATCTGCCGTTCCTGGAGTCGATCGGCATCACCCGATGGCTGTTGCTGGAGGAGGGGGAGCTGAAGGAAATCACGACAGAAGCTGTCGGGTATCCCGCCTAGCGTCGGCGGTATGAGCCAGTCCAGCGAGTACATCACCATCACCCGAGCCGGGGAGAACAACCTCAAGGACGTCACGCTCCGCATCCCGAAGGGCCGGCTGACCGTGTTCACCGGCGTTTCGGGGTCGGGGAAGTCGTCGGTCGTCTTCGACACGATCGCGGTCGAGTCGCAGCGGCAGCTGAACGAGACGTTCACCTGGTTCGTCCGCAACCGCCTGCCGAAGTACGAGCGGCCGCACGCGGAGGCCCTCGAGGACCTCACGCCCGCGATCGTCGTCGACCAGCGGCCCATCGGCGGCCACTCCCGGTCGACGGTCGGCACGATGACGGACGTGTACTCGGTGCTGCGGGTGCTGTTCTCCCGGCACGGCACACCGAGCGCCGGTCCGGCGACGGCGTACTCGTTCAACGACCCGTCGGGCATGTGCCCCGAGTGCGACGGCCTGGGCCGGACCGTACGGCCCGACTGGGACCGCATCCTGGACGCGGACCGCTCCCTCGCCGAGGGGGCGGTCCGCTTCCCGCCGTTCGCCGCCGGGACCTGGCAGGGGCAGGCGTACACCAACAGCGACGACCTGGACCCGGACAAGCCGGTGCGGGAGTTCACCGCCGCCGAGCGGAAGTTCCTGATGCGGGGGCGCCCGGGCAGCAAGGTCACCGTGAACGGCACGGGCGGCACGTGGACCACCGAGTACGAAGGGCTCGCCGACCGCTTCGAACGGCTCTATCTGAAGCGGGACCTGGCGGGGATGAGCCAGAAGACCCGGGACATGGTGCGGGAGTTCCTGGCCGAGGGCGTCTGCCCCGCCTGCCGGGGCGCCAGGCTGAACGAGGCGGCGCTGGCGTCGATGATCGGCGGCCGGTCCATCGCCGACTGCGCAGCGATGCAGGTCACCGATCTCATCGCGGTGCTGCGCGGGATCGACGACCCGGTGGCCGGACCGATCGCCGGGGCCGCCGTCGCCGCGCTGGAGCGGATCGAGACGATCGGCCTCGGCTACCTGAGCCTCGACCGGGAGACGTCCACGCTCTCCGGCGGCGAGGGACAGCGGCTGAAGACGGTCCGGCACCTCGGGTCCAGCCTCACCGGGATGACGTACATCTTCGACGAGCCCAGCGTCGGGCTGCACCCGCGCGACGTCCACCGGCTCGGGGAACTGCTGCTCCGGCTGCGCGACAAGGGCAACACCGTGCTGGTCGTGGAGCACGACCCGGACGTCATCACGCTGGCCGACCACGTCGTCGACATGGGGCCGGGGGCGGGCTCCGAGGGCGGCAGGGTGGTGTTCGAGGGCACGCCGCGGGAGCTGGCCGCCTCGGGCACCCTGACGGGGCGGTGCCTGGGACGGCGTACCGCGGTCAAGGAGGCGGTGCGGGAGCCGACGGGCGAGCTGTGGGTGAAGGGGGCCGACCGGCACAATCTGCGCGAGGTCACCGTGCGGTTCCCGGTCGGTGTGCTCACCGCGGTGACCGGCGTGGCCGGGTCGGGCAAGAGCACGCTGGTCGCCGAGTTCACCGACGCCCACGACGCCGTCGTGGTCGACCAGTCCTCGATCGGCATCTCCGCGCGGTCCACCCCCGCCACGTACCTGGGGATCATGGACACGGTGCGGAAGATCTTCGCGCGGGAGACCGGCGCCGAACCCGGGCTGTTCAGCTTCAACTCCGGCGGCGCCTGCGGGACCTGCGGGGGCCGCGGGATCATGTACACCGATCTGGCCTTCATGGATCCGGTGACGACGACGTGCCCCGCCTGCGAGGGGCGGCGGTTCAAGGACGAGGTGCTGCGGCTGACCGTCGACGGCCGCTCCGTCGCCGATGTGCTGGGGATGACGGCCGAGCAGGCGCTCGGCTTCTTCCACGACACCGGCGTACGGCGCCGGCTGCGCGCGCTGCGGGACGTCGGCCTCACCTACCTCACGCTGGGCCAGCCGCTGTCCACCCTGTCCGGTGGTGAACGGCAGCGGATCAAGCTGGCCACCCGGCTGCACCGTGAGGGGGTGGTGTACGTGCTGGACGAGCCGACGACCGGACTGCACATGGCGGACGTGGACGGCCTCGTCGGTCTCCTGGACCGGCTGGTGGACGCGGGCAACACCGTCGTCGTCGTGGAGCACAACCTCGATGTCGTCGCACGCGCCGACTGGGTGATCGACCTGGGCCCGGGCGGCGGACGGGACGGCGGCCGGGTGGTGTTCGAGGGCACACCGGCCGAGTTGCTCGTCGCCGAGGGGTCCTTCACGGGGGAGCACCTGCGGCGGGCCGGCCGGTGAGGCCGGTTACCGGTGGGTCATTTCCTGGCCGCCGGGGTGGCCCGGCCGGGATTCGCGCTGCATGATGGCTGCGCCGACGTCCGAGGGAACCGGGCCGGCCACGGACGCCCTCGGTGCGGCCGGAACCTGTCCCATCCCATACGGAGTCACGCTCGTGCCCAGCAAGAAGGCCCTCGTCCGCCGCCCCTCCCCCCGTCTGGCCGAGGGGCTGGTGACGCACATCGAGCGGGAGGGCGTCGACGTCGACCGCGCGGTGGAGCAGTGGGAGGCGTACACAGAGGCGCTGCGCGCCCACGGCTGGGAGACGATCGAGGTGGACCCGGCCGACGACTGCCCCGACTCCGTGTTCGTGGAGGACACGGTGGTGATGTACCGGAACGTGGCGCTGATCGCCCGGTCCGGTGCCGAGTCGCGGCGCGCGGAGACCCTCGGCGTCGAGGAGGCCGTGGCGTCCCTGGGCTGCTCGGTGAACTGGGTCTGGGAGCCGGGCACGCTGGACGGCGGCGACGTCCTGAAGATCGGCGACACGGTGTACGTGGGCCGGGGCGGGCGCACCAACGCGGCCGGGGTGCGGCAGGTGCGGGCCGCGTTCGAGCCGCTGGGAGCACGGGTCGTGGCCGTGCCGGTCGCCAAGGTGCTGCATCTGAAGTCCGCGGTCACGGCGCTGCCGGACGGGACGGTCATCGGGCACATCCCGAACATGGACGCGCCGTCGCTGTTCCCCCGCTTCCTGCCGGTGCCTGAGGAGTCCGGGGCGCACGTGGTGCTGCTCGGCGGGGACAAGCTGCTGATGGCGGCGAGCGCGCCGAAGACCGCGGAGCTGTTCGCGGACCTCGGGTACGAGCCGGTGCTGGTGGACATCGGCGAGTTCGAGAAGCTCGAGGGCTGTGTGACATGCCTCTCGGTGCGCCTGCGGGAGCTGTACGCCTGACCGGCGGTCCCCTCACCCGTACGGCGCAACGACCTGCGGCGCCATGCCCGTGCGGGCCGGTACGCCACTCCGGGAGAACCCCGCTGATCAGCGGTCTTTACGGCACTCTTAACCTACGGCTTCGTAACCTACGGGTTCGTAGCCTACGATTCCGTAGGTTCCCGGCCCGCTCGCCGGTCCTTCCGTATGTCACCGTCCCCTGGAGTCACCTGTGTCGATCACTTCTCCCCACCTCGGCAGCCCTTCGGTCTGGACCGACGCCCGGCTGTTGTACGCGCTGGAGGAAGTGGTCGAGAAGGAACTCAACCGGCATCTGAAGGTCGCCAAGGACTGGATGCCGCACGAGTACGTGCCGTTCAGCGACGCCCGTAACTTCCCCGGCTTCTTCGAGGACGGCGAGGCCTGGGACAAGGAGCAGTCGAAGGTCACCGAGGTCGGCCGGATCGCGCTGGTGGTGAACCTGCTGACCGAGGACAACCTCCCCAGCTACCACCACGAGATCGCCACGCTGTTCGGCCGGGACGGCGCCTGGGGCACGTGGGTGCACCGCTGGACGGCCGAGGAGGGCCGGCACGGCATCGTCATGCGGGACTACCTGCTGGCCTCCCGGGCGGTGGACCCGGACAAGCTGGAGCAGTTCCGCATGGCGCACATGAGCGAGGGCTTCGAGTCGGACAACCGGCACTCGATGCTGCACTCGGTCGCCTACGTCGCGTTCCAGGAGCTGGCCACCCGCATCTCGCACCGCAACACCGGTCACCAGTCCGGTGACCCGGTCTGCGACCGCATGCTGACCCGCATCGCGACCGACGAGAACCTGCACATGGTGTTCTACCGGAACCTGCTCAAGGCGGCCTTCGAGATCGCGCCCGACCTCACGATGCAGGCGGTCCGTGACGTCGTCGTGAACTTCCGGATGCCCGGCCACGGCATCCCCGGGTTCGAGCGGGCGGCCGCGCAGATGGCCATCGGCGAGGTGTACAACCTGCGCATCCACCACGACGACGTGCTCCAGCCGGTGCTCCGCTTCCTGAAGATCATGGAGATCGACGGGCTGGGTCCCGAGGGCGTCAAGGCCCAGGAGGAACTGGGCCTGTTCATGGGCGGCCTGGACGCGGAGGCCGCGAAGTTCGACGAGAAGCTGGCGGCCCGCAAGGCACGGATGGCGGCCCGCGGGACGCGCGTCTGAGTCGCGTCGTCCGCCCGGAGGACGCGCCTCGCGGCGCCCGGTGCGAGCTCTGGGGGTCCCCCGACCGAAGGCTGGGGCGAGTGCCGGGCGGACGCCCGCGTACTGGTCGTACTCGGGTGTTCGCCCGGCGCGGCGAGAGGGCGTGCCAGGCTGCCGGGCGTCGCGGGGCCGGCGCCCCTGCGGACACTCCCTAACGGCCCGTGCGGCGCAGTTGCAGGCGTTCCTTTTCCGACAGGCCGCCCCAGACGCCGAAGCGCATGTCGTGGGCCAGGGCGTATTCGAGGCAGGTGGCGCGGATCGGGCAGAGGCCGCAGATGCGCTTGGCGTCGCGGACCGAACTGCCGGGCTCGGGGAAGAAGAAGTCTCCCCCGGTCTGCGCGCACAGCGCGTCCTCCTGCCAGGTCAGGTCGGGCGACGGGAACGTGTCGATGTGCATGACCGGAAGCGTGCCGTACGGCGAAAAACGTTCGATCAACGCCGGATCAACGCAGGACCCGATGGGCCCTCCGTGACCGCATGATGATGACGGCGCGGGATCCGGCGCGCACGGCGGCGCGCCGGTGCGTCATGTCTCGCGCGGATCGCCCCTGAGCACCGCGAAGCGCGCGCCGTACGGATCCTCCAGGCGGGCGAGCCGGCCGACACCGGCGAGCGAGGTGGCGGGCATCCGCACGCCGCCGCCCAGCTCGACGGCCCTGGCGACGACGGCGTCCGGGTCCTCCACCCCGATGTAGGGCAGCCAGTAGGGCTCCCCGGTCCGCGCCTCGACCGGGTCGTCGGCCAGCGGGACCAGCCCGCCGAACATGCCGTCCTCCCCCGTCCCGGCGGGATTGACGGAGGTGTAGACGCCGCCGGGGAAGGTCACCGCCGAGGTCTCCCAGCCGAGGGTGGCGTGGTAGAAGGCGGCGGTGCGGGCGATGTCCGGGGTGTACAGCTCGACCCAGCACAGGGTGCCGGCCTCCCCGGCCGCGTCGAGGCCCTTGCGCCGGGCCGGCTCCCAGATCCCGAAGGAGACGCCCGTCTGGTCGGTGAGGATCGCCGTCCTGCCCTGTTCCATCACGTCCACGGGCGGCATGGCCACGCCGCCGCGGGCCTGCTGGGCGGTCTTCGCGGTGGCGTCCGCGTCGGGGCTCTGGAAGTAGACGGTCCACGCGGGTGGGCCCTGGTCGGGTGTGGTCTGCATTCCGCCCGCCACGATGCGCCCGGCCAGCTCGAAGAAGCCGTAGCCGCCGGCGTCGGGGCCGGCCGAGCGGAACTCCCAGCCGAACAGGCCGCCGTAGAAGGACGCGGCGCCGTCGATGTCCGGGGTGCCGACGTCGATCCAGTTCGGGGCGCCGTTGACAAAGTTGGTGGTGAGCATGGTGCCTCCTCCTCCGGAGAGTCTTCCACCGCCCACTGACAATCGCCGTCCTGAGCACCCGGACGGGTACAGATTTCCTCGCCCCTGGACCCCCGCTCCTCAAACGCCGGAGGGGCTGACTTTCAGCCCCTCCGGCGTTTGAGGAGCGGGGTCCGGGGCGGAGCCCCAGTTTCGGGACGGGAAGGGGCGGCGGGGGCGAATCACCGCCGTGGAACCCTCAAGCGGACGCCCGTCGGATCAGTGTCGTCGGCAGGACGACACTGGAGGGGCCGCCGCGGTCCAGGTCGCGCAGCAGGAGCCGGACCATCAGCCGGCCCATCTCCTCGATGTCCTGGCGGACCGTGGTCAGCGGCGGATCCGTCTGCTCCGCGATCGGCAGCATGTCGTCGAAGCCGACGACCGCCACGTCCTCCGGCACCCGCCGCCCGTGCTCGCGCAGCACCCGCAGGGCGCCCGCCGCCATGAGATCGTTGGCGGCGAACACCGCGTCCAGGTCGGGACGGCGGTCGAGGAGCTCACGCATCGCCCGCTCACCGCTCGCGGGGGTGAAGTCGCCCTCCACGACCAGCCGGGGATCGGTGTCGGTCCTGACGTCCCGGAACCCGTCGAGCCGGTCCACGGCCGAGGTCTGGTCGAGGGCACCGGTGATGTGGGCGACGCGGCTCCGGCCGAGGCCGATCAGATGCCGTACCGCGTCACGCGCGCCGCCCCGGTTGTCGCTGTCGACGTAGACGACACCGCCCCGGCCGCCGTTGAAGTCGGGCCGGCCGCCGAACACGGCCGGCAGCCCGGCCCGCTGGATCAGTTCGGGCAGCGGGTCGTCGATGTGGAGCGAGAACACCAGCGCGCCGTCGACATGGCCGCCGGCGAGGTAGCGGCCGACGCGGGCGTGGTCGTCGCGGTCCTCGGTGAGCAGCAGGACGAGCTGGTTGTCGTGGGCCGTCAGTTCCTTGCTGATGCCGCGCAGTTGCCGGGCGAAGAAGGGGTCGGCGAAGACCCGGGTCTCCGGTTCGGCGACGATGACGGCGATGGCGTCGTGCCGCTTCGTCACCAGGCTGCGGGCGGCCTGGTTGGGGACGTACCCGAGTTCTTCCACCGCCTGCCTCACCCGCTCGGCCAGGGGTGCGCGCACCCCGTCGGAGCCGTTGACCACGCGGGAGACCGTGGCCCGGGAGACCCCCGCCCGGGCGGCCACCGCCTCCAGCGTGGGGCGCGGCACTGTCTCGGTCACTTGGGCGCTCCTCACCTGCGGCTGCGGGAAAGGATAGCCCCGGCCCGCCCACCGGCGAGAGCGCCCGCCGACCATGTCCGGCGCGGTCAGTGCTCGTGCGTCGGCTCCTCCTCGGAGGCGGGTGCGTGAGCGTGCTCGTGCGGGTCGTAGCCTGGGATTGTGCCGTCCGGTTTCTTCACCAGGAACAGGCCGACCATGCCCATGTCGGAGTGGCTCTGGACGTGGCAGTGGTACATCCAGGCGCCCGCTCCGACCCCCTCCCCCGCGATGATCTGGAAGCCGAAGGAGTCGGCCGGGCCGCAGATCTTGTTGTCGATGACCTGGCTCGGGTCGTCGGGGCCGGTGAGCATGCCGGTGCGGTTGTCCGCCCAGCGGTGACCGTGCATGTGGAAGGTGTGGTAGTACTCGCCGTGCGTGATCATGACGATCTCGACGCGATCGCCCACGGTGGCCTCGAAGTTCGGTCCGCTGTGGGCCGGTTTGTTGTTGATCGACATGTCGTTGAAGACGATGGTGTGCGTGGCGTCCGGCAGCACGTCGTCCTTGCGGCGCACGATCACCGGGCCGTACAGCCCGTTGCGGACACCGCCGGTGCCGTGCGCCGTGCCCACGACGTGGTCGTGGTAGTGCCAGTAGCCGGCGCTGCCCGCCCGCCAGGTGCCGTCGGAGCGCCGGCCGGGCTTGTGGGTGCGCCAGGTGTAGGTGCGGGTGGCGCCGGGCTGGACGTCGCTCTTGTTCTGCTTGGTGCCGTCGCTGGAGATCTCGTAGTCCAGGCCGTGGACGTGCAGGCTCACCGGCACGTCCATGGTGTTCTCGAACTCGATGTGCAGCGTGTCGCCCTCGTTGAGCTCGATCAGCGGGCCCGGGATGGACGCCTTGCCCTTCTCGAAGCCGTAGCCCATCTGTCCGCCGTCCAGCCGCTCGGCGTACATCTTGATGCGCCGCACCTCGCCCCCGGCGGGCGCGGTCCTCGCGGGCCTGGCCGCGCTCACGGCCTCGGGCGCGATGGACAACGATGTCGCGACGGCCGCGCCGCCCAGGAGTACCCGCCGGTTGAAACCGCGTCTGTCCATGCCGAACTCCCCACGTGGCTGTCATGAACCTGTGAAACCGTAGCGGCCGCCCGGTCGTTTATCCACACTCAGGACAAAGTTTGGTTCATTGCTGCGATAGGTATTGGCGTCTGGCGCAAAGAGGTCTAGCTTCCTTGACGCTGTTGCTGCGACCGAGGAGGGGTGGGTGGTCACGTGCGGTCCACATCGCATCAAGAACCCATGCGCTTACGAGGGTTGAGCACGAGAAGCACCGCAGGCGCACGAAGGACGAGAACGAGACGACGTGTCTGGGCGGCCACCGTGACCGCCGGTGTCGTCGCCGCCGGACTGCTGTCGGGTCCCGCCGCCAGCGCCCGCACGGCTCCGGATCCGTCCCTGACAACGATGTCCATCAAGTCGCCCCCGGGCGGCGCGAACGTACGTGTGCTGCTGTTCCACGGTTCGGCGGCCGGCGGTGACGAGTCGCCCCTGGTGAACGCCGGGATCGCGGCGATCGAGAGGATAGGGCTGTCCGGCCCGGCGGACCAGCGGTTCGCCGTCACCGCCACCGACGACGCCTCGGTCTTCACCAACGCCAAGAAGCTCGGCCGCTTCAACACCGTCGTGTTCCTGACCGGCGGCGGGGACGTCCTCGACCCGGACCAGGAGGCGGGCCTGGAGGCGTACATGGAGGCCGGCGGCGGTTTCGTCGGTCTGCACGACGCGGCCCGCGCGGAGCCGTACTCGGACTGGTTCACCGGTCTGATCGGCGCCCGCCCGGCCGCCTCGAGCCCCGACAAGGTGCAGCGGGCGACCGTGGAGGTCGGCGACCGGGCGCATCCGGCGACCAAGAGCCTGCCGCAGCAGTGGAAGCGGCTCGACAAGTGGCTCAACTGGGTGGAGAACCCGTCCGGCGACGTGCACACGGTCGCCAGGGTGCGCGAGACCACGTACGCGCCCGGTACGAGCGCCAACGGCTGGGACCATCCGGTCAGTTGGTGTCGTGACTACGACGGCGGCCGGTCCTTCTACACCGGCATGGGCGGCACGGTGTCGTCGTACGACGAGACCGACTTCCGCGACCACCTGCGCGGCGCCCTGCTGTGGACCACCCGGCTGGTGCGGGCCGACTGCAAGGCCACGATCACCGGCAACTACAAGGCGGAGCGGCTGACCCAGCCCAACCAGCCGGGCCAGAACGACCAGATCGGCGAACCGCACGGACTGGTCACCGCCCCGGACGGCCGGGTGTTCTACATCGGCCGGGGCGGCGCCGACGCCTCGCAGCCCGTGGTCACCGACTGGAACGACCCCGATATCGGCAAGGGCAAGGGCGAGATCCACGTCTACGACCCGAAGACCAAGAAGGTCACCCTCGCCGGCGCGCTCACCGTCTTCGGAAACAAGGGCGGCGGCGACGAGCTGAGGAAGGTCGAGGAGGGCCTGCTCGGCATCGAACTCGACCCGGCGTTCGAGGACAACGGGTGGGTGTACCTGCACTACACGCCCCACTCCGAGATCAACCGGGACACCCACATGGCCGAGCGGCGGGTCTCCCGCTTCACGCTCGACCAGGCCACCAACAAGCTGGACCTGGCCGGCGAGAAGGTGCTGCTGAAGTGGCCGGTGCAGATCCACAGCTGCTGCCACGCGGGCGGCGGGATGGCCTGGGACTCCAAGGGCAACCTGTACATCGCCACCGGTGACAACAACTCCAGCGGCTTCAGCGGCGGTTACTCGGGCAACAACCCCGAGCCCAACTTCAAGGGCGTGTCCTTCGCGGACGCGCGCCGCACCGCCGGCAACACCAACAACCTCAACGGCAAGATCCTGCGCATCCACCCCGAGCCGGACGGCACGTACACCCTCCCCGAGGGCAACCTGTTCACCGGCAAGGAGACCGCCGAGGGCGGCGGGAAGACGCGCGGCGAGATCTATGTGATGGGCGTGCGCAACCCGGCGCGCATCTCCGTCGACAAGGAGACCGACGTCCTCTACGCGGGCTGGGTCGGCCCGGACGCCGGCTCCCCGTCGCCCACCTGGGGTCCGGCGAAGTACGACACGTTCGCGGTGATCACCGAGGCGTCCAACCGCGGCTGGCCGTACTGCATGGGCAACAAGCAGCCCTACCGCGACCGCAATCTGCCCGATCCGTCGAAGCCGCTGGGCTGGTACGACTGCGACGCCCCGAAGAACGAGTCGCCGAACAACGACGGTCTGGTCAATCTGCCGCCGGTGACGGGCAACAACATCTGGTACTCGCCGCAGGGCGGCGGCCCCGACTTCCCGCGCGACGAGAACGGCATCCCGTCGTACGAGCAGAGCGAGGCCACGTACCAACTGCCCTGGCTGAAGGGCGGTGGCCAGGCCGCGATGAACGGCCCGGTCTACCGCTACGACGCCGACAGCGCCAGCGACGTCAAGTGGCCGGCGTACTGGGACGGCAAGTGGTTCGTCGGTGACTTCTACGACGCCGACCAGCCGCGCAACGCGGTGCTCATGGACCCGAAGACCCAAGGCGACGGCGGTCTTCCGGTGCACTCGGAGTCCCTGAAGAAGATCGTGCCGGTCGGCAACGACGGCATCAAGAACCTGATGGGCTGGAAGTTCGGCCCGGACGGCGCGCTGTACGTCCTCGACTACGGGCGCGGCTTCTTCACCTCCGACGCCAAGTCCGCGCTGTGGCGGGTCACCTACACGGGCGGCGGGCCCACCCCGGCCGCCGGTCAGCTGGCGAGGAAGGCCGAATGAGACCAGTGATACGGAAACGACGCATGTGGGCCGGCCTGCTGGCCGCCCTGCTGATGGTGCTCGGCCTCCAGACGACGACGTCCGCGGCCGGAGAGTCCGGCTCCACGGCCGGCGAGGCGGCGGCGGAGCAGGTGCTCACCTGGACCGCCGGTGACAGCATCACCGAGTACACGTCCGCGCCGACGACCGCGGTGGCCGGCCCGGCGACCATCGTGTTCGAGAACAGCGCGGCCACCGGCAACACCACCGGAATGCCGCACACGCTGACGTTCGTGACCTCCGACCCGGAGTTCAACAACGACGTCCAGCTGAACATCCTGGCCAATCCGGCCGACGCGCAGGGCGGCCGGCACACCGCCGAGGTGACGCTCACCCCGGGCCGCTACTTCTACCACTGCACCATCCCCGGCCACGGCGAGATGCAGGGCATCCTGACCGTGACCGAGGGCGGCGGTGAGGACACCACGGCGCCCGAGGCCACGGCGAGGGTGACCGGCTCGCAGAACGACAAGGGCGAGTACGTCGGTTCGGCGAGCGTGACCCTCGAGGCCACCGACGAGGGCTCGGGCGTGGACCGGATCGAGTACGCCATCGGGGCCGACGGCGCCTGGCTGCCGTACACCGCCCCGGTCGTCGTCGACCAGGTCGGCGCCCACACGGTGCGCTACCGCGCCCTGGACAAGGCGGGCAACGTCTCGGCGGAGAAGAGCGTCGCCTTCACGGTCGTCCCGCCGCCGACGGACGACACCACCGCGCCGGAGACCTCGGCGACGGTGGACGGCGAGCGGAACGACGACGGTGCCTACATCGACATGGCGACGGTCACCGTCACCGCGTCCGACACCGGTTCCGGCGTCAACACCATCGAGTACGCCATCGGGGCCGACGGTGCCTGGCAGCCGTACACCGGCCCGGTGATGGTGCACGAGGTGGGCACGCACACCGTGCGCTACCGCGCCACCGACAAGGCGGGCAACGCGGCGGCGGAGAAGAGCGTGGAGTTCACGGTCGTCGCCGCTCCCCCGCAGGACACCACCCCGCCGGCGACCGGTGTGACCGTGGAGGGCACCAAGAACTCCGACGGCGCCTACGTCGGTGACGCCACCGTGACCATCAGCGCCGACGACGGACACGGCGGTTCCGGTGTCGCGGGCATCGAGTACTCCCTCGACGGCGGGCCGTACCTGGCCTACACCGGGCCCGTGGTCGTCGACCGGGCGGGCCGGCACACGGTCGCGTACCGGGCGAGCGACAACGCCGGCAACACCTCCGAGCCGCTCACGGTGAGCTTCACGGTCGTGGCGGACGGCGGGGTGCCCGCGCCCAACTGTCCCGAGTACGACGAGCGGTTGACGGTGATCGTCGGCACGGTCGACTCGGGCGTGCCGAACCGGGTCACCAACAACCGCTGCCGGATCGGCGAGCTGATCGAGGACGAGAAGGAATGGACCTCGCAGGCGCTGTTCCTGAAGCACGTGCAGAGCGTGCTGGACGACCTCAAGGCGGAAGGGGTCATCGACCAGCGGGAGTACCGGGCCATCAACAAGGCGGCCCGCCAGTCCGGCATCGGCAGGCCCGGCCAGACCGAGGGCTACCGCAAGATCCTGGACGGCAGCGAGGAGTCGTTCGCCAAGTGGGAGCAGGTGGGCGGCGGTTCGTTCGCGCTGAACCCGGACGGGTCGATCACCTCCGGCACCACCCGGGGCGGGCTCGGCATGCTGTGGTTCCCCGAGCGCAAGTACGGCGACTTCTCGCTGAAGCTCCAGTGGCGTGACGACGCCCCGGGCACGGGCAACGCCAACTCGGGTGTGTTCGTGCGGTTCCCGGAGATCCACGACCACCCGGAGGAGCCCCGGCCGGAGTGGGCCGCCATCAAGTACGGTCACGAGATCCAGGTGTTCGACTCGCCGACCGGCGACATGTACAAGACGGGCTCTGTCTACGGCTTCGACCGGGTGGGCCTGGCCGGCGCGGGCGTGACGCAGAAGGGCACCTGGAACGACTACGAGATCCGCGTGGTGGACCAGCACTACTCGGTCTACCGCAACGGTGTGCTGATCAACGAGTTCGACAACACCGGCGGTCAGCTCTTCGAGCCCCCGCGCTCGGACGACCCGGGCACGGACGGGCGGCGGTTCGCCTCCGGCTACATCGGACTCCAGGTGCACGGCACGACGGACGTCGTCTCCTACCGGGACGTCCGGATCAGGGAGCTGTAGACCCGGCGGGTCAGGAGGCCGAGGGCTTCGGCTTCCTGGCCCGGCTCGGCTGCACCCGGCTGGGCTCCCCCGGCATCTTGGGGTACTCGGGCGGGTACGGCAGATCGCCCAGGCCGTGGTCGTGTTCGTCGCGGCGGGCGAGTTCGAGCAGGGGCTCCAGTGAGAACGCGTGATCGTCCATGTCCGCGTGCACATCGCCGAGTTCGGCGAAGCGCGCGGGCATGGTCGTGATGTCGAAGTCCTGCGGATGCGCCACCCCGACCTCCTCCCAGCGCAGCGGCGCCGAGACGGGGGCGTGCGGGCGGGGGCGTACGGAGTAGGCGGACGCGATGGTGCGGTCGCGGGCGGTCTGGTTGTAGTCGACGAAGATGCGCTCCCCGCGCTCCTCCTTCCACCATTTGATGGTGACCCGGTCCGGCATCCGGCGTTCCAGCTCGCGGCCGACGGCGATCGCGGCCCGCCGCACCTGGGTGAAGGTCCAGCGCGGCTCGATGGGCACGAACACGTGCAGGCCCCGGCCGCCCGAGGTCTTGGGCCAGCCGCGCAGTCCCCCGAACTCGTCGAGCACGGCGCGCAGTTCACCGGCGGCGCGGGCGGCGTCGTCGTAGTCGGTGCCGGGCTGCGGATCGAGGTCGATACGGAGTTCGTCGGGATGGTCGACGTCGTCGCGCCGCACCGGCCAGGGGTGGAAGACGAGCGTGCCGTACTGGGCGGCCCACACCGCGGCGGCCTCCTCGGTGGGGCACATCTCGTCGGCGCTGCGGCCGCTGGGGAAGGTGATGTGCGCGGTGGGGATCCAGTCGGGCATGCCCTTGGGGGCGCGCTTCTGGTAGAACCACTCGCCGGTGATGCCGTCGGGGTAGCGCTGGAGGGTGGTGGGCCGGTTGCGGAGGGCGCGCAGCAGGCCGGGGGCGACGGCCTGGTAGTAGCGGGCCACGTCGAGCTTGGTGTAGCCGCGCTCCGGGAAGAAGACCTTGCCCGGACTGGACAGCCGTACGGTCCGGCCGCCCACTTCCAGTTCCACCGCTTCCGCCATGCGAGCCACGGTAGGCGTACCCGGCACGGCTCGCACTCCGTGCGGCGACGCATGTGAGCGCGCAGAATCGGAGCATGGATCTGCCGGTGATGCCGCCCGTGAAGCCGATGCTCGCCAAGTCCGTGGCGAAGATCCCGCCCGGCATGCTGTACGAGGCGAAGTGGGACGGGTTCCGGGCGATCGTGTTCCGTGACGGGGACGAGGTCGAGCTGGGCAGCCGCACGGGCAAGCCGCTGACCAGGTACTTCCCCGAGCTGGTGGCGGCGGTGCGGGAGCGGCTGCCGGAGCGGTGCGTGATGGACGGGGAGATCGTGATCGCGCGGGAGGGGCATCTGGACTTCGACGCGCTCACCGAGCGCATCCATCCGGCGGACTCGCGGGTGCGGATGCTCGCCGGGCGGACCCCGGCCTCCTTCGTCGCCTTCGATCTCCTCGCGCTGGGGGACGAGTCGCTGCTGGGGGTTCCACAGGGGGATCGGCGGGCACGGCTGGCCGGGGTGCTGGAGGGGGTGCGTCCGCCGGTGCATCTGGCGCCGGCGACGACCGACACCGAGGTGGCGCGGGGGTGGTTCGAGCAGTACGAGGGAGCGGGCCTGGACGGGGTGATCGCCAAGCCGCTGGACCAGCGCTACCGGCAGGACGAACGGGCCATGTTCAAGATCAAGCACGAGCGCACGGCCGATGTGGTCGTCGCCGGGTACCGGTTCCACAAGAGCGGCCCGGTGGTGGGCTCGCTGCTGCTCGGGCTGTACGACGACCGGGGCCGCCTCCAGCACGTCGGCGTGTCCGCGGCCTTCGCGATGAAGCGGCGCGCGGAGCTGGTCGAGGAGCTGGAGCCGCTGCGGATGGACGACGTGGCGGACCATCCGTGGGCCGCGTGGGCGGACGAGGCGGCGCACGAGACGGCGCGATTGCCCGGTGCGCCGAGCCGCTGGTCCGGGCGGAAGGACCTGTCGTGGGTGCCGCTGCGGCCGGAGCGGGTGGCCGAGGTCGCCTACGACCACATGGAGAACGGGCAGCGTTTCCGGCACACCGCCCGTTTCCGCCGGTGGCGGCCGGACCGCACCCCGGAGAGCTGCACCTACGCGCAGTTGGAGGAGCCGGTCCGCTACGACCTGGCCGAGATCCTCGGCAGCCCTTGAGTCAGGGCTGCATCAGTACCTTGACGGCGCCGTCCCGCTTGTTCTGGAACATCTCGTAGGCCTCCGGTGCCTCGGCGAGCGGCATCCGGTGGGTGGCGAAGTCGTCGACACCGAGCGGGTCCTCGTCGGTGAGGTAGGGGATGATCTCGTCGCTCCAGCGGCGTACGTTCGCCTGGCCCATCCGCATCTGGATCTGCTTGTCGAAAAGGGTGAGCATGGGCATCGGGTCGGCCATGCCGCCGTAGACGCCGACGATCGAGATCGTGCCGCCGCGGCGCACCATCTCGATGGCGGTGTGGAGGGCGGCGAGCCGGTCGACGCTGAAGCGTTCCGCCATGGGGCCGCTCAGTTTGCGGGGCAGTACCGCCGAGACGTTCTGCACCATGCGGGCCGCGGCACTGCCGTGCGCCTCGGTGCCGACGGCGTCGATCACGGCGTCGGGGCCGCGGCCGTCGGTCTGGTCGCGGATGGCGGTGACCAGTTCCTTCTCGTCGTCGAAGGACCGCAGGTCGAAGGTCTCGACGCCCCGCTCGCGGGCCCGTTGCAGCCGTTCCGGGACCAGGTCCACTCCGAACACCCTCCCGGCGCCCTTGACCTGGGCGACCCGGCAGGCCATGTCGCCGATGGGGCCGAGTCCGAGGACGGCGACGCTGCCGCCCTGCGGGACGCCGGCGTAGGCGACCGCCTGCCAGGCGGTGGGCAGCACGTCGGAGAGGTAGACGAACCGGTCGTCGGACGGCCCCTCGGGCACCTTGATGGGCCCGTACTGGGCCTGCGGGACCCGCAGGTACTCGGCCTGGGCGCCCGGCACCGCTCCGTAGAGCCTGGTGTAGCCGAACAGGGCCGCGCCCATGCCCTCGGCGCTGATCTGGGTGGTCTCGCACTGGGTGGGCAGTCCGGTCAGGCACATCCAGCAGTTGCCGCAGGCGATCTGGAAGGGCACCACGACCCGGTCGCCGACCTGGAGGTCGGGCACCGCCGCGCCGACCTCCTCGACGATCCCCATCGGCTCGTGGCCGAGGATGTCGCCCGGGGTCATGAACGGGGTGAGCACCTCGTACAGGTGCAGATCGGATCCGCACAGTCCGGTGGAGGTGATGCGGATGACCGCGTCCGTCGGTTCCTCGATCCGTGGGTCGGGCACGTTCTCCACCCGTACGTCCCGCTTCCCCTGCCAGGTCAGTGCCCTCATTGCCGCGCGCTCCCTCCGTGCCGGCCGGTGTGTCGCTCGTGCGGTGGCCGCCCGGGTACCCGAGCGGCCGGATGCCGAACCGCGGGTCGCTGAGCCGATCGGCGGAACATGTCGCGCCGGACCACCGCTGATCAGGTATGGCCAGCGACGATCAGAAAAGCGCACAATCAAGACACCGGATGATATGAGGCAGGCGCGGTGGCAGCGGTGGGCACGGAACGAGGGGCGCGCAGACGGCGTGGCACGGGGGCGCGAGTGGTGCTGGCCGCCGTGCTGGCGGCCGGTCTGGTGGCGGGGTGCACGGTGGCGGACGGCCCCGATGACGACGGGCGCGGAGCGCCCCGGCCGTCTCCGACGGAGTCACGGGAGACCCGGCCGGGCGAGCCGCAGCGCCCTCCGGTGCTCGCCGTGAAGATCGACAACGCCCCTGCCGCGCGGCCCCAGACGGGCCTGGGCGACGCCGACGTGGTGTACGTCGAGCAGGTGGAGGGCGGGCTGAGCCGGCTGATGGCGGTGTACGCCACCCGGCTCCCCGAGTCGGTCGGACCGGTGCGCAGCGCCCGCGAGTCCGATCTGGAACTGCTGCGCCAGTTCGACCGGCCGGTGCTGGCCTTCTCCGGGGCGCAGGGCAGGCTGCTGCCGCGGATCGAGCGGGCACCGCTGGAGGCCGCCACACCCGAGTCGGTGTCCGGTGCGTACGTCCGTGGGACCGGCCGGGCCGCTCCGCACAACCTGTATCTGCGACCGGGACGGATCATGGACGAGGCGCCCGGGGAGGAGTCCCTCACCACCGGCTTCCGCTACGGCCGGCCCCCGGCGGACGGCAGGCCCGAGGACGAGCTCACGGTGCGCTACCCGGCGGCCCGCTTCACCTTCACCTGGTCCGACGCCCGCGACGGCTGGCTGGTCTCGATGGACGGCGCCACGGCACCCACCGGGGAGGGCGAGCGGGCGGCGCCCGCGACGGTGGTCGTGCAGTACGTGACCGTGCGCCGGTCCGGGTTCCGGGACTTCCTCGGCAACAACACCCCGTACACCGAGACGGTGGGCTCCGGACGGGCCACCGTGCTGCGCGACGGACGCGCGTACGAGGCACGCTGGGAGCGTCCGGCCGCCGAGGACGGCACCTCGTTCACCACCGAGCGGGGCCGGCGGATGAACTTCGCGCCCGGTCAGGTGTGGGTGGTGTACGCGAACGCGGACTGAGCACCGGTCGCCCGGATCAGTGCGGGGCGGTCAGGGAGGGGGCGGGGTCGCGCAGCCCCTCGGCGGCGTCCGCCACGCGCCGGATCAGATCGATGAACACCGCCCGCTCCTCGGGGTCGAGCGGGGCGAGGAGGACCTGGTTCATCCGCGCGGTGCGCACGGTGAGCCTGCGGTGCGTGCGCACACCGTCGTCGGTGAGGCGCAGCAGGAAGCGGCGGCCGTCCTGCGGGTCGCGGACCTTGTCCAGCAGTCCGCGCCGGATGAGCCGGCCGATCACCTCGGCGACGGTCGAGCGGTCAAGACCGACCCTCTCCCCCACCGTGCGCTGGTCCAGCCCGGGCTCGGCGACGAGCGCGTTGAGGACCGCGAACTGCGGCGAGGTGATCTCCTCGGAGACCATCGTGTTCCACAGCAGGTAGTGCGCCTGCTGGAGCCGCCGGGCCAGGTGCCCGGGATGGGTGGTGAGGTCCACCGCGGCCATGTGCGCTCCCACGGTCGTTTTCGTTGGTGCACGGAACAGTACCCCGGCCGGCTCGACTCCTTTCCCCATCCGCGAGGTGCGATTTTCCGGGCCATTGACGCTCCCTGTCTCTCGATGGCAGCGTGGGGCCACCTCGTGGAATTACTCAGTGCCCTGACCAACTCGGTCGGGTCGCCTGGAAGGGATGAGGTTCCTCGGATGGACAAGGTGGTCGCCTCGGCTGCGGAGGCGGTGGCTGACGTGCCGGACGGCGCGTCGCTGGCGGTGGGCGGCTTCGGCCTCAGCGGTGTGCCGAACGTACTCATCCAGGCGCTGTACGAGCGGGGCGTCGACGGCCTGTCGGTCGTCTCGAACAACTGCGGGGCCCTGGAGTCCGGGCTCGCGGTGCTGCTGGCGGCCGGCCGGATCGCCCGGGTGACCGGCTCCTACATCGGCGCGAACAAGGAGTTCGCACGGCAGTACCTGGCCGGTGAGCTGGAGGTGGAGCTGATACCGCAGGGCACGCTCGCGGAGCGGCTGCGCGCCGGGGGCGCCGGCATCCCGGCGTTCTACACGCCGGCCGGGGTGGGCACCCAGGTCGCCGAGGGCGGTCTGCCCCGGCGCTACGACGGCTCCGGCGGGGTGGCTCTGGCCTCCCCCGCGAAGGAGGTACGGGAGTTCGACGGCACGGAGTACGTGCTGGAACGCGGCATCCGCACCGACTACGCGCTGGTGCGGGCGGCCAGGGGCGACCGGCACGGCAACCTGGTGTTCGGCAAGTCCGCCCGCAACTTCAACCCCCTGGCCGCGATGGCGGGCCGGGTGACGGTCGCGGAGGTGGAGGAACTGGTCGAGCCCGGCGCGATCGACCCGGACGCGGTGCATCTGCCGGGCGTCTTCGTGCAGCGGGTGGTCGCCCTCACACCCGAGCAGGCGGCGGACAAGCCGATCGAGCGGCGGACGGTGAGCAACTGATGGCCTGGACACGGGAGGAGATGGCGGCGCGGGCGGCCCGGGAACTGAGCGACGGCCAGTACGTCAACCTCGGCATCGGTCTGCCCACCCTCATCCCCAACCACCTCCCGCCCGGTGTCGAGGTGGTGCTGGAGAGCGAGAACGGCATCCTGGGCACCGGTCCCTACCCCACCGAGGACACCGTCGACCCGGACCTGATCAACGCCGGGAAGGAGACCGTCACGGTCCTCCCGGGCGCCTCCTTCTTCGACTCGGCGCTGTCGTTCTCGATGATCCGGGGCGGGCACATCGACGTCGCCGTCCTCGGCGCGATGCAGGTGTCCGGTCGCGGCGACCTGGCCAACTGGGCGGTACCCGGCAGGCTCGTCACCGGCATCGGCGGCGCGATGGACCTGGTCCACGGCGCCCGCACGGTGATCGTGGTGATGACCCACACCGCCAAGGACGGCACGCCGAAGATCGTGCCGGAGTGCACGCTGCCGCTGACCGGCAAGGAGTGCGTGGACCGGATCATCACCGACCTCGGCGTCCTCGAGGTCACCGCCGACGGGCTCGTCCTCGTCGAGACCGCACCCGGCGTCACCGCCCGGGAGATCACCGCCAGGACCGGAGCCGAACTCACCCTCGGGGAGGGCCTGTCGTGACCGACGCTCTGACGCAAGCCGACATCGACCGGGAGATCGCGGCCGAGCACGCGGCGTACGAGAAGCGGGTCGCCGACGGCGCGCCCGTCGAGCACCACCCGCGCCGCGACTACGCGCCGTACCGCTCCTCGGTGCTGCGCCACCCGAAGCAGCCGCCGGTCGCCATCGACGTCACCCAGGACCCCGAGCTGGTGGAGCTGTCCTCCCCCGCCTTCGGGGAACGGGACGTCACCGAGACCGACAACGACCTCACCCGGCAGCACACCGGCGAGCCGATCGGGGAGCGCATCACCGTCTCCGGCCGGCTGCTGGACCGCGACGGCCGGCCCGTGCGCGGGCAGCTGGTGGAGATCTGGCAGGCCAACTCGGCCGGACGGTACGCCCATCGGCGCGAGCAGCACGACGCCCCGCTGGACCCGAACTTCACCGGCGTCGGCCGCACCCTCACCGACGCGGACGGCCGCTACCGCTTCACCACCGTCCAGCCGGGCCCGTACCCGTGGCGCAACCACGTCAACGCCTGGCGCCCGGCCCACATCCACTTCTCCGTCTTCGGTGCGGCGTTCACCCAGCGGCTGGTGACGCAGATGTACTTCCCCAACGACCCGCTCTTCCCGTACGACCCGATCCTGCAGTCCGTGACCGACGACGCGGCACGGCGGCGGCTGGTCGCGACGTACGACCACAGCCTGTCGGTGCCGGAGTTCTCTCTCGGCTACCACTGGGACATCGTGCTGGACGGGCCCCGGGCCACCTGGATCGAGGAAGGGCGCTGACCACGATGACGAGGATCGACACCACCGGCCCGGACGGCGTGCCGCCCACCCCCTCGCACACGGTCGGCCCCTTCTACGGCTACGCGCTGCCGTTCCCCGGCGGCGAGGACATCGCGCCCGCCGGGCACCCGGACACCGTGACCGTGCACGGGTACGTGTACGACGGCGAGGGCCGGCCCCTGCCGGACGCGCTGCTGGAGCTGTGGGGGCCGGACCCCGAGGGGAACGTGCCGACGGCGGACGGTTCGATGCGGCGGGACCCGGCGAGCGGCGGCTTCCTGGGCCGCAACGGCGTGGAGTTCACCGGCTTCGGACGGATCCGGACGGACGCGAACGGCCACTGGTACGCCCGTACCCTGCGCCCGGGGGCGCGCGGCCGGAACGCTCCGTACCTCAGCGTGTGCGTCTTCGCCCGCGGTCTGCTGGTGCACCTGTTCACCCGGATCCATCTGCCGGGCGACGAGGCGGCGCTGGCGGCGGACCCCCTGCTGTCCCGGCTCGACACCGGCCGCCGCGACACGCTGGTCGCGGGCGAGGAGGGCGACGGCACGTACCGTTTCGACATCCGCCTTCAGGGCGAAGGCGAGACGGTCTTCCTGGAGTTCCAGTGACATCAGCCGATTCCGACACCGGTCTGCTCGCCCCCGGGTGGGCCGGTGCCCCGGCCGCCGCCGAGACGACGGACACGGCGGTCCTGCGGGCGCTGCTCGACGCCGAGGCCGCCCTGACCCGGGCCCAGTCCGCACTGGGCCTCGCCCCGGCGGAGGCGGCGACGGCTGTGGGGGAGGCAGCCGATCCGGACCGGTTCGACGTCGCGTCCCTCGCCGAACAGGCCCGGGGCGGCGGAAATCCGGTGATTCCGCTGGTCGCGGGGCTGACCCGGGCGGTGGGCGAGGAGTACGGCCCGTACGTGCATCGGGGGGCGACCAGCCAGGACATCCTGGACACGGCGATGATGCTGGTCGCCCACCGCACGCTCGGCCCGGTCCTCGCCGACCTCGACCGCTGCGGGCGAGCCCTCGCCGGACTGGCCGCCCGGCACCGCGACACCCCCATGCCGGGCCGGACGCTCACCCAGCACGCCGTACCGACGACGTTCGGGCTGAAGGCGGCCGGGTGGCGGTCGCTGGTGCTGGACGCACGGGACCGGGTGAGGGCGGTACGGGACTCCCTGCCCGCACAGCTCGGCGGCGCGGCGGGGACACTGGCGGGGTTCACGGCGTACGGGGCCGGGGACGCGACCGCGCTGCCGGGTGCGTACGCCCGTGAACTGGGCCTCGTGGAACCGCGGTTGCCCTGGCACACGCTCCGGACACCGGTGGCCGATCTCGCCGGTTGTCTCGCCTTCGCCGCCGGTGCCCTGGGAAAGCTCGCGGCGGACGTCCTCACCCTCTCCCGTACCGAGATCGCGGAGGTCGCCGAGGGCAGCGGCGGCGGCTCGTCCGCCATGCCGCACAAGGCGAACCCGGTCCGCTCGACGCTGGTCGCGGCCGCCGCCCGGCGGGCGCCCCAGCTCGCGGCCACGCTGTACGGCTCACTGGTGGCCGAGGACGAACGGCCGGCCGGGGCCTGGCACGCCGAGTGGGAACCGCTGAGGGATCTGCTCCGTCTGGTGGGCGGTGCCGCCCGGGACGCCGCCGAGCTCACCGAGGACCTGCGGGTGCGCCCGGACACCATGCGTGAACACCTGGGCCTCACCCACGGTCTGATCGTCTCCGAGCGGCTCTCGGCCGAGCTGGCGCCGGTCCTCGGCCGTGCCCGGGCCCAGGAGCTGCTGACGTCGCTGGCCCGGCGGGCGCACGAGGAGGGCCGCGAGCTGGGCGAACTGCTCGCCGCCGAAGTCGAGTTGAAGGAGGTCGACGTCTCCTCGCTCATCGACCCCGCCCGTTGCACCGGCTCCGCCGGTGCCCTCACCGACCGTGCCCTGGAGCGACGTTGACCGACACCCTCCTCAACCACCGCGTCGAAGGCCCCGTCTCCGCTCCCCCGCTGCTGCTGGGCCCCTCGCTCGGCACGTCGTACGCCCTCTGGGACAAGGTGGCGCCCGAGCTGTCGACCGCGCACCGGGTGGTCCGGTGGGACCTGCCGGGGCACGGCGGTTCGGCGGCGGGGCTGATCGGTCCCGGTGCGACCGTCGGCGATCTCGCCGATCTGGTGCTCGCGCTCGCCGACTCGCTCGGCATCGAACGGTTCGCGTACGCGGGTGTCTCGCTGGGCGGGGCGGTGGGGCTGCATCTGGCGGTGCACCGTCCGGACCGGCTCTCGTCGCTGGCCGTGATCTGTTCCTCGGCGCACTTCAACGGCGCCGGGCCGTGGGAGAAGCGGGCCGCGCTGGTGCGGCGCGAGGGGCTGGCCGGGCTCGCGGAGAGCGCCGGCGCCCGCTGGTTCACGTCCGGGTTCACCGTGCCGGAGCTGGTCCGGGACCACCGGGAGGCCGACCCGGAGGCGTACGCCGCCTGTTGTGACGCGCTGGCCGCGTTCGATCTGCGGGAGCGGCTCGCCGAGGTCAGCGTGCCGACGTTGCTGGTGGCCGGCCGGGAGGATCCGGCGACGCCCCCCGAGCATCTGCGGGAGATCGCGGACGGCGTGCCGGACGCCACGCTGGTGGAGCTCCCCGGGGCCTCGCACCTGGCGCCGGCCCAGTGCCCGGAGGCGGTGCTGACCGCGTTGCGGACGCACTTCGGCGGGGGCGCCCGGCTCGGCATGGAGGTGCGCCGGGCGGTGCTGGGCGACGCGCACGTGGACCGGGCGCAGGCCCGGCAGACACCGTTCACCGCCCGGTTCCAGGACTTCATCTCCCGGTACGCCTGGGGCGAGATCTGGACCGACCCGACCCTCACCCGTCGCGAACGGAGCATGATCACCCTTACGGCGCTGGTCGCCCACGGTCACTACGACGAGTTCGCCCTGCATGTCCGCGCGGCCCGCCGCAACGGGCTCACCCCCGAGGAGATCGGGGCGGTGCTGCTCCAGACGGCCGTGTACTGCGGGGTTCCGGCGGCGAACTCGGCGTTCGCGACCGCCCAGCGGGTGCTGGCGGAGGAGGACGCGCAGCCGGACCACCGGGCCTAGGGGGTGTCTCGTCGATCAGGCCGGATCAGCGAGCGGCGTCTGGTGCCGTGCATCGCAAGGCGGAGGAGGGAGTCGATGCGGAGCATCGGCGAGTGACGACAACGCGGCGATGCGCGGTGCCAGACGTCGGGAGCCCGGCATGATCGGCGAGACACCCCCTAGCGCGGTCCCACGGTGGTCCCGAGTTCCTCGGCTGCCCTTCTGGCCAGTCCGTCCGCGCCGCAGGAGCGGGCCAGGGCGAGGCCGCGTTCGAGGTCGGGGACGGAGCGGGCGAGGATGCCGTACTCGACGCGGGCCGCCGCGTGTTCGTACTGGCAGGGCGAGGACTCCAGGTAGGTGACCGCCTGGGCGGCGAGGCGGACCGCGCGCTGGCCGGTCTCCAGGGCGGCGGCGACGCGCAGGGCCTCCCCTATGGCGGTGTCCGTGCCGAGGCGTTCGGCCTTCCGGCGGACGTCGACGGCCAGCCGGGCGGCGCGGGCCGGGTCCTCGGTCGCGAGGGCGCGGGCGAGGTCCGCGGCGCAGAAGACGTGCACGGGGTTGTGGTGGCCGCGGGCCGCGGCCGCCTTCTCGGCCGCCTCCAGCTCGTTGACGCCGTCCTTGGTGCGGCCGACGGCCAGCAGCAGCCGGCCGCGCACGGAGCCCGGGTCGGGCAGTACGACGGTGGTCGGGTAGGGCGGTGCGAAGCCGTGCCGTTCGGCCACCTCCCAGGCCTCGTCGACGTGGCCGCGGGCGAGCAGGGTGTCGACCAGGTTGCAGGTGGCCGTCCAGTACAGGGGCAGTCCGCGGCCGACGCGTTCGGCGAGGCGCAGGGACTCGCGCAGGGAGGCCTCCGCCGCCTCCAGCCGGCCCCGCCTGCGGTGGGCGAGACCCACGTAGGCGTGGGCGAGGACCAGGTGGCCCCCGCTCCAGCCGGCCGTCTCGTAGGCGTGCAGGGCCTCGTTGTAGAGGCTCTCGGCGCGGTCGAGGCGGTCCGTGTAGGCGTAGGAGCTCGCCAGCATCAGCAGGAGTTCGACGCCCCACTCGGCGTCGGTCCAGCCAAGGCCCGGCGCGAGGCGGCCGTTGACGAGGGCGCGGTCGCAGACCTCGACGACCTCCTCGGCGTTCTCGCCGCGCATCATGGCGTCGAAGCCGCGCAGGATGAGCAGCGCGCGTTCGGAGTTGTCGCGGCCGGTGCAGGTGGCGGCGAGTTCGGCCAGGCGCTCGGAGCGGCCGGGCGAGCCGGTCTCGCCGGCGATGAGCCCCTCCCACATGAACCGCACCGCCTGGAGCCGCATATGGGCGGGGCCGGGTTCCAGCCGGGCGGCCTCCGCCTCGACGGTGCGGACGGCCTCCTCCATCTGGTCGTTGTGCAGCAGCGCCTGGGAGAGGCGGACCACGGCGTCCACCCGTTGGTCGGCGTCGAGTCCGGGCATGCCGAGGGCGGCCCGCAGATGGCCGATGGTGCGGGCGGGCGCGGTGAGGAAGGTGGCGCAGCCCAGTTCGTACAGGACGTGCGCGTGGACCTCGGGGCGGGGCGGTTCCTCCAGGGCGCGTTCCAGGCAGCGGCGGGCGGCGTCCGGGGCGCCGACGGCGAGGTGTTCGCGGGCGGCCTCGCGCAGTTGCCGGACGAGTTCCTCGTCGTCGTCCGGGTGCACTTCGAGGAGGTGGCGGGCGGCGGTCGCGGCGCCGCGTCCGGAGTCGGTGACGATGCGGGCGGCGATGCCGTGCATGGCGCGGCGCAGGGCGTCGGGGATGGAGTTGTAGACGGCGGTGGCGATGAGGGGGTGGACGAATTCGAGGTCGGCGGCGCCGGTGCGGCCCGTGACGGGTTCGGGGGTGGTGAGGATGCGGGCGCTGCGCAGGAGTTCGGCGCAGCGGGCGGCGTCGTCGTGGGTCAGGGTGGCGAGCCGGGCCACCAGGTCGACGGTGATGTCGTCGCCGAGGATGGCGGCGGCCCAGGCGAACCGGGTGGCGTCTATGCCGAGTTGTTCCAGGCGGGCGACGAGTCCGCCGCCGCGGGCGGAGCGGTTCAGGTCGCGCAGTTCACCGGCGTGGGCCTCGACGGGTTCGAGTTCGCTGTCCTGGACCTTGGCGAGGAGTTCGACCGTCTCGTAGGGGTTGCCGCCGGTGACGGCCCACACCTCGCGGCAGAACGCGGCGTCGGCGTTCTCGCCCAGGGTGGCGCGGGTGAGTCCGGCCGCGGCGTCCGGGGTGAGGGCGCTGAGGGTGGTGACGGGTCCGTCGGCCGCCGCGGCGACGGCGTCGAGGTGCCGGGCGCTCGCTCCGGAGATCTCGCCGGGCCGGCGGGCGACCACGACGAGGACGGAGAGGTCGGCCAGCCGTTCGGCGAAGGAGGCGAGCCAGTACAGGGTCTCCTGGTCGGCCCAGTGGGCGTCGTCGATCAGCAGCACCAGCGGCCAGTCCCGGCGGGCCAGCCGTCGCACGGCGGCGACCAGGCCCTCGCACACGCCCTGCGGGTCGGCGTGCCGGTCACCGGGGTCCGCTATGCCGAGGGCGGGGCCGGCTATGTCGTACCAGTCGCCGAGGTACTCGCGGGCCTCCTCCGGCAGCATCGACACCAGTGCGGGCTGGAGGAGTTGGCGTACGACGTTGAAGGGGACGGAGCGCAGGGTCTCGCCGCCGCGGGCCGACCACACGGTGCAGCCGCGCCGCTCGGCGATCCGCCGGGTCTCGGCGAGCAGGGCGGTCTTGCCGAGCCCGGCCTCGCCCCGGAGCACGAGCAGGCCGCCCGGCGAGGAACGGTCCGCGCACAGGGTGTCGACGGCCCGCGTGATGGCCGCGACTTCCTCGTCACGCTCCCACAGGGCAGCCGAGGGGGCGGCCGGGGGCCGTACCTCCGTCATCCCGCTACCTCCCCGAGTCGCCCGAATGACGTACAGACATCGAGCGTAGCCGCCCGGCCGCCCGAGCGGTGGCCGCTCACGCGACGTGTTGCCGTGACGGGTGACACCGCGCCACCGGGTCGACGCGTTCCACCCCTCACCAGGTCTCTTGATGGTCAACTCCTGTCAAGGGGCGTGGAGATGCGCGTTCCCGGAGCGCGCCGCGCGGACATGTGACGGGGCTCTCTCATACGGCTTTCACCGAGGCCTCATACGGTGGGGGCATGACGCAGGTGACTCCTCCCGGGTGGTACCCCGACCCCGGGCAGACGAATGACGGGCCGGCCACCGAGCGCTGGTGGGACGGCGGGGCCTGGACGGACCAGGTCCGCCCGGCGGGGTCGGCAGCCGCCTGGGTTCCCCCGGCGCCGAGCGGTGCGGCCCACCCGGCCTACCCGGCGTATCCCGCCGCGCCGCCGCCCGGGCGGGGGCGGGGGCTGCGGATCGGGATAGCCGTGGCCGTCGCCGTCGCCGTCCTGGCGAGCATCGGGGTGGGCGTGTTCGCACTGACGGACGACGGCGGGGACGGCGGTACGGCGACCTCGCAGGGGCCGGGCGGGCGGGACCGCGGGCCGGACGGGGGCGGCTCCGGCGGGCAGGACGGCGACTCCGGCGGGTCCGGGGGTGAGGAGTCCGGGCCGGACGGGTCCGAGGCGCCGCGGATCGAGAGCGGGTCCGTGACCGACGGGCTGAGCGGGATCAGTCTGCCCATCCCCGACGGCTGGTACGGCCAGGAGTTGCAGGTGGGGGCCTCGGTGACGTCGGAGGACTCGTACGACTGTCCCGGCGACACCTCCAAGACCTGCACCAAGGGCGGGGCGTACTCGGCCCCGGCCCTGGCGCTCGGCGCCAAGGGCTCCACCGCCGAGGAGGTCGCGAAGGCGGACATCGCCGCCAACGCCGAGGAGAGCTACGGCGGCACCGCCTACGGGAAGATCACCTCGCACGACGTGCTCGCGTCCAAGGCCGTGACCGTGGCCGGGCAGAAGGGCTATCTGGTGCGCTGGAAGGCGGTCACCAGCAAGGGCTCCGACGGGTACGTCCAGTCACTCGCCTTCCCGTCCCCCGGGCAGCCGCAGCAGATGGTCGTGGTCCGCTTCGGGGTCGACACCGACCAGACGGAGGCGGTCCTCGACGAGATCACCGAGGGCATCGAGGTGTCGTCGGGCGGCGGCAACGGCCAGGACGTCTGACCCGGCCCGCGCCTGACGGCCGGGTGGGGCACCCCTCCGCTCAGAGGGTGCCCCACCCCGCCGGGGTGAGCGCCGCCCCCGTCCCCACGGTGCGGCGCCGCCGGGTCGCCGTCCCGTCCCGGGAGCGGCGGCCCGCGTCTCAGTCGAGGCCGAGTGCCGGCAGCACGGCGGCCTCCACGAACCGGAGCAGATAGTCCGGGTCCGCGTTGCGCCCCTCCAGCACGGGCCGGACGCGCAGCACACCGAAGATCTGTGCCGGGATGTACTCCAGCGCCGGATTCCCGGCGGAGACCTCCCCGCGTTCGACACCGCGCCGCAGGATCTCCTCCAGTGCGCTGATCTCCGGGTCGACCAGTGCCTCGCGCAGCGCCTGCGCCAGTTCCCGGTCCTGGGTGACCGCGTGCCCGAGCGCCTGGAGCAGTGTGGCGTCCTTCGGTGACCACTCCCCCGCGCACCGCGCCGCCTCGCGCAGGTCCCCGGCGAGGGTGCCGGTGTCGATGCCGGCGAACCGCGCCTGCCCGCTGGAGCGCAGGGCGGCGGCGACGAACTGGGGCTTGGTCCGCCACTGCCGGTACAGCGTGGACTTGCTGCACCGCGTACTGGCGGCGACGCCTTCCATGGTGACGGCGTCATAGCCGCACTCGCGGATCTGGTGCAGCACGGCGTCGAAGAACTCCCGCTCACGCTCCGGCGTGATCTTGGAGCGGCGCGAGGTTCCGACCTGTCCGGGTCGGTCCGCGTCCTGCGACGTCATCGGCTCGGCTCCTGTCCTTCGAGTGAGGCGTACATCATCGATACGCCAGTGTACCGGTACGCGAACGTATCGGTACACTTCCGTATCGGTACGGCCCCGTATCGATGAGAGTCGGTACCCGCGCGCACCACCGCACACCACCGCACCACCGTCAGCGAAAGGGCCGGGGGATGAATGCCCGCAAGGAGCCTGAACCGGCCGGGTCCGACGCACCGCGCCCGCCACTCGTCCGTGAACTCCTCCTGGTGGCGGGCCTCTTCCTCGTCTACAAGCTCGGCCGGCGGCCGGCCACCGGCCACACCGCCGAGGCGTACCGCAACGGCCACGAGGTGTGGGACCTGGAACGCGCGCTCGGCCTCCCCGGCGAGGGCGCGGTGCAGTCCCTGCTGCTGCACGGCGAGGGGCTCGCGCACACCGCGAACGTCTACTACGCGGCCGTCCACTTCCCGGCCACCGCCGCCTTCCTGATCTGGCTCTACCTGCGCCGCCCGCGCCACTACGTCTGGGCGCGCCGCGTCCTGGCGGCGGTGACCGGCGCCGCGCTGGTGCTGCATCTGCTGTTCCCGCTCGCCCCACCGCGGATGCTCGCCGCCACGGGTCTGGTGGACACCGCGCGGGTGTACGGGCCGTCGGTGTACGGCCCGCCGGAGACCGACGGGCTGTCGAACCAGTTCGCGGCGATGCCCTCGCTGCACTTCGGGTGGGCGCTGATGGTGGCGGTCGGACTGATCGTCGCCACGCGCGCGTGGTGGCGGTGGCTGTGGCTGGCGCATCCGCTGCTGACGCTGCTGGTGATCGTGGGCACGGCGAACCACTTCTGGCTGGACGCGCTCGTGGCGGCGGCGCTGCTGGGTCTCGCCCTCGCGGTGCTGCGCCTGCCGCGGCACACGCCGGCGGGAGCGGGACGCGTCCGGGCCCGTCATGTGTCGGCGAAGGACCGGGCGCTCGTGGGGGCGGGCCGATGAGCGCCGTCCTGGTGGCCGTTCTGCTGTCCCTCGTCTCCGCCGTCGCCTACGCCGCGGCGGCGGTGGCCCAGGAACGGCTCGCCTCCCGGTCCTCCGGTACCGGCCTGCTGCGGCTGCCGGCCGACGGCTCCTGGTGGTGGGCGGTCGCGCTGAACGCCTCGGCCGCGCTGCTGCACGTGGTGGCGCTCAAGTACGGCCCGCTGACCGTGGTCCAGCCGCTCGGCGCGCTCACCCTGGTCGCGGCGGTCCCCATGGGGGCGCGGATCGCGGGGCGGCGGGTGAGCGCGGTCGAGTGGCGGGGTACGGCGTTGACCCTCGCCGGTCTGGCGGTCGTGCTGGTCACGGCGTCCGGACCGGCGCCCGACGACGTGCTGAGCGTGACCGAGGCACTGGTCGTCGCGGGTGGCACGGCGTCCCTGATCGGCCTGTTGGCGTGGCCGGGTTCCCGGCCCGGTCTGCGGCACGCGACCGCGTCGGGCGTCGCCTCCGGGGTGGCCTCGGCGCTCACCCAGACCGTGACGGTCGCGGTGACGGACCGGTCGGGTCCGCTGCTCGACGCGCGGGTGGTCGTGGTGGCGCTGCTGGTGGCCGCGTTCGCGGTAGGCGGTCTGCTCCTGTCGCAGACCGCCTACCGGGCCGGCCTGGGCGCCCCACTCGCGGTGGTCACCCTGACGAACCCGCTGGCAGCCGCGACAATCGGCTTCCTCCTACTCGGCGAACACCTCCGCGGCGGCCCGCCAGGCATCCTCACAGCCCTGACCGGCACAGCCCTGGCCTCCTGGGGCGTACTCCTACTGACCAGAGCAACCCCGCAAACTGCGGGCAGTCGTGCCGCTGGGGCGGCACGGGTGGGCGCAGCGGCACCCCATCAGCGCCGGGCTGCGCAACACCCCCCGCCCGCCCCAACGGCAGTCAGTCCGTGACGATCGCCGGATCGCTGACCCCCACCCTGCCGTTCTCGACGTGCCCCACGAACCGCCGCAGATACCCCGGCTCCGCCGCAGAGGTGACCGTCAGGTCGTACCAACGCCGGCTCCGGCCCAGATCGACGGTGCGGTGCACAGTCGCGCCCCCGCGGATGGTGACGGTCGTGGCCCGCCCCCCGTAACCGTCGGCCAACCGCAGCCGAACCACCCCCGACCCCCCGTTGACGAACGTCAGCCGCACATCGTCGCCGACATGACGCGCGGTGACCTCGCACCCGGCTTCCCCGTTCGGCCCCCGGAAGACACGGAGGAACCCGTTCGGGCCGTGCACGGTCAGGTCGTACGAGCCACCGGAGTACGCCGAGTTCCAGGTGTCCGCGAGCTCCTTCCCGGCCTCGGTCGTATAGGTCCAGGGCCCGTCGGCACGGTTGCCGGACGTGACCAGGAAGGCCGCGCCCGCCCCGGCACCGGAGGCGAAGGTCAGCGTGAACTTCCCGGCCGCCGCGTCGACGGAACCGTCGACCGCCGGGGCGTACTTCAACGGGCGGGCGGGGCGCAGTCCCCGCTCCTGGCGGGGCATGCCGGCGTCGGCCGGGGGCGTGGGCCGGTAGTCGGGGTGGCGGTCGCGGTCCGGCGGCTCGTAGGCGTCGGTGTCCGGAAGCCGGGCCGGCCGGCTGTCCTTGCGGGAGAAGTCGAAGGCGGACGTCAGGTCGCCGCAGATCGCGCGCCGCCACGGCGAGATCTGGGGCTCGCTCACACCGAAGCGGCGCTCCATGAAGCGGATGATCGAGGTGTGGTCGAAGGTCTCGGAGCAGACGAACCCGCCCTTGCTCCAGGGTGAGACGACGAGCATCGGCACGCGCGGGCCGAGCCCGTAGAAGCCCTCGCGGTGGGTGGCGCTGCCCGGGAACACGTCGAGCGAGACATCGACGGTGGACCGGCCCTGCGCGGCCGACTTCGGCGGCAGCGGCGGCACCATGTGGTCGAAGAAGCCGTCGTTCTCGTCGTACGTGATGAACAGCGCGGTCTTCGCCCACACCTCGGGGTTGGACGTGAGCGCGTCCAGGACCTGGGAGATGTACCAGGCGCCGTAGTTCGAAGGCCAGTTGGAGTGCTCGGAGAAGGCCTCGGGAGCGGCGATCCAGGAGATCTGCGGCAGCCGGCCGGCCTTCACGTCGGCGCGGAGCCGGTCGAAGTAGCCGTCGCCGTTCTTGACGTCGGTGCCGGTGCGGGCCTTGTCGTACCAGGGGTCGCCGGGCCGGGCGTCGCGGTACTTGTTGAAGTAGAGCAGGGAGTTGTCGCCGTAGTTGCCGCGGTAGGCGTCGGAGATCCAGCCCCAGTGGCCGGCCGCGTCCAGGCCGTCGCCGATGTCCTGGTAGATCTTCCAGGAGATCCCGGCCTCCTCCAGCCGCTCGGGGTACGTCGTCCAGTCGTAACCGAGTTCGTCGTTGCCGAGGACCGGGCCGCCGCCCTTGCCGTCGTTGCCGGTGTGGCCCGACCACATGTAGTAGCGGTTGGGGTCGGTGGAACCGATGAAGGAGCAGTAGTAGGCGTCGCAGACGGTGAAGGTGTCGGCGAGCGCGTAGTGGAAGGGGATGTCCTCGCGGGTCAGGTACGCCATGGTGGTGGTGCCCTTGGCGGGCAGCCAGCGGTCGTACTTGCCGTTGTGGTAGGCGTCCTGGCCGTCGGACCAGCCGTGCGGCAGTCCTTCCAGGAACTGCATGCCGAGGTCGTCGGCCTCCGGGTGGAAGGGCAGGACCTCCGTGCCGTCGCCCTTGGTCTGGTGCCAGACCGATCTGCCGCCGTCCAGGGTCACCGGGTGCGGGTCGCCGAAGCCCCGGACGCCGCGCAGCCTGCCGAAGTAGTGGTCGAAGGAACGGTTCTCCTGCATCAGGACGACGATGTGCTCGACGTCCTCGATCGATCCCGAGCGGTGGTTCGCCGGGAGCGCGGCGGCTCGCTCGATGCTCGCGGAGAGCGCGCCGAACGCCGTTGTGGCGCCCGCGAGTTGGAGGAATCGGCGCCGGTTGACTTCGGGCATGGGTGAGGCCTCTCGGACGGTGCCGGACGATGACGGGGTGCGCGCGAATGGAGTGTTCCAGGAGCGGCGAACGTGAGGGAAGGGTGCGATGGCGCCCGTGTGAATGTCGTCGGTACGTGACGTTCGAACGGCTCAGCCGCGCCAGCTCCTTCGGCGCAGGGCCGCTTCGGTGCCGGCGAGGTAGACGGCGGTGGTGAGCCATTGGGCCGCGTACCGGTCCTGGTCGTCCTCGGCGAGGCGGCCGAACGCGTCGCGGGTGCGCCGGGCGGCCACCGCGCCGAGCGTGACGAGCAGGTCCGCGCCGGTGGCGAATCCGTTGCGGCGCAGCACGGCCGCATGGCCGTGGATGTCGTCGGCGCGGGCGGGTTCGGCGGCGGACCGTCGCCCGCCCACGACGGCCCGCTCGATCAGGTGCCGGACGCGCCAGAGCGGTGAGTCCTCCGTGGCGGCGGCCGAAGGGTCGGGCGGGAAGGGGAGGTCCGGCGGGAAGTGGCCGTCGTGGAGGTGGTCGTAGCCGAGATCGGCACGGCCCCGCCAGTCCTCCGGGAGGCGCAGGGTCGCCTCGGTGCCGGGTACCGGGGCGACGGCGAGCGGGCGGAGCGTGGTGACCCGGTCGGGGTCGAGGCGTCCGACGACCCGGATCCGCAGCCCCGGATGTGCGCCGAGCCGTCGGAAGTTGGCGGTGTGGGCGAGGGCGGGATGGCGGTGGGCGGGGGCCAGCCGGACCGGCGAGTCGTCGCCCTGGGGCCCCGGCTCCGGCCCCGGCCCCGGCAGTACGCGGATCAGCAGGTCCGCTCCGTCGGTGGCGAGGATCTCCACGTCGCGGACGGTCAGTGGTCCGGTCTGCCCGGCCCCTCCGGGGTCACCGGCGGCGGGCACCGGGAACGGCTCGGTGGCGGACACCGGCGCCGACGCGGTCTCCGGCCAGGGTCGTCCGGCGGCGAACGTGGCACGGACGCCCTTCTCCGGCAGCAGACGGCCGTCCGGCGCGACGACCGCGCCGGAGAGGATCAGGCCCCCGCGGGACAGCCGGAGGTGGTCGCTCAGGAACGACCGGATCGCGACATGGGCGGTACCGGCCCGGAGCGCCCTGGCGGGTCCACCGGGCTTGACGTCGGGGAGCGTGTACCAGCGGCCGTCGTCGTCGACGAGATGGGTGACGACCCCGCCGCGACCGCCCGGCCCGATCACCGGTTCACGGCAGACGCCGTACAGCCGCAGCGGCCCGTCGGGACGGTGGTGGTGGCGGACGTCGCCGATCAGCGCCGGGTCCGGGTCGGCGGCCTTCAACCGGTGGGTGACGAGGAGGAGTTCACCCAGGGCGGCCACCAGTGCGGTCGGGGCGTGGGCCCGGTGCGGGTCCCGCTCGTCACGCAGACAGCGTACGACGCCCAGGGCGGCGGTCTCCGCACGGTGCAGCCCCGCCAGCCGAGCCGTATGGCCGGCGCGCAGCAACTCGGCCTGAAGTACCGCCCCGGCACCGGTTGTTCCGGCGGACAGCACCGCCGCGGCAGCCGACCAGAGTCCGGCGGCGGCTCGGATCTGACCGGCGGAGGGTTCGCGCCGTTCGGGTTCGGCGGGTTCGGAGGTTTCGGGACGTTCGGGCGCGTCGACGGCGGTCGAAGGGGTGGCGACCGGGCAGATGCTCAATATCGCGGCCCGGTGCACGCAGCGGGGCGCCAGCAGGCAGGTGCAGTGGGCCTGTCCGGCGTCGGTGACGATGCCGGACGGGGCGGGTGTCAGCGTCACCCACGCGTCCTCACCGCAGCGCACGCGGAACGTGCCGTCCTCGACGGTGACCGGGGTCGCGGACAGCGCTTCGACGGCCGCGTCCAGCCGGCCGCGCAGCCGCGTGGTCAGGCTCTCCACCGCGGAGGCCGGCACCTCCGGTACGACCGGTGGCAGTGAGGTGTTGGGACAGGAAGGGGTCATCGAGTCGCTCCACGGACGCGTTCGCCCACCCAGCGGGCGAGCGAGAGGGGACTGAGGGCGGCCACCGGCATTCCGGCCGCGACGAGTCGCCGGGCGATCGGCACCGAGTAGCGTGGAGCCCCGCTCCCGTCGAGCGCGGCGCAACCCAGCAGATGGACACCGGAGGAGACCAGGGACCGGACCTCGGTCAGCAGACCGTCGGCCCCGCCGCCTTCCTCGAAGTCGCTGACGACCACCATCAGCGTGCGGTGCGGCACCTTCACGAGCGAGCGGGCGTGCGCGAGGCCGGCCGCGATGTGTGTGCCACCTCCGACCTTCACCTCCAGCAGCAGGGACAGCGGGTCGGTGACCCGGTCGGTGAGGTCGACGACCTGCGTGCTGAACGTGAGGAAGTGGGTGGAGAGCATGGGCACACCGCCGAGTACGGCAGCGGTCAGTGCCGACCAGATGACCGAGGCCTCCATCGACCCGGACACGTCGACGACGAGGATCAGCCGCCAGTCGCTCTGCCGGGAGCTGCGGGTCCGGAAGACCGGCCGCTCAGGGACGATCTCGACCCTGCCGTCCTCCAGCCTGCGGCTGTGGACGAGGTTGGCCCGCAGGGTACGGTCCAGGTCGAGCCGGCCGCCGGGGCGCCGGGTGGGTCGCGGTGTGCTGAGGCCGGTCAGCGTGGGGCGCAGCCGGGTGGCGAGTTCCCGGGTGAGTTCCTCGACCAGGCGTTTGACGAGCCGTCGCAGAGGGGCGATCCGCTCCTCGGGCATCCCGCGGGCCAGCGTCAGCACGGCGGACAGCAGCTCCACGGAAGGCCGTACCGAGTCCGGGTCGAGGTGGGCGATCACATCCGTACGGCCGTTCGCGGCGGCCCGTCCCAGGACCTCCTCCCGGATGTCCGCGCCGAAGAGCGCTTCGAGTTCCTCGGCCCAGTCCCGGACGCTGGGGTAACTCGGGCCCCGGCCACCGGTGAGCTCGTCCGTGTCCTCCTTGCCGTCGTCAGAGGTCGCCACCCCGGCCTCCTCCACGCCGTCCGCGCCCTCGTCCCCGGTCGGCTCCTCCGCTCCGAACAGCTCGTCCAGGGCCCGGGCGTACGGCATCAGGCCCGGGGGGAGCTTCGCCGTCTCACTGCCGAGCAGCAGCCGCCAGCGGTCGGCGGGGCCGAGCCGTCGTGGCTCGCGCTCCGCGTCGTCGGGGCCGGACACCGGCCCGCTCACCGCGCGTCCCGGCCCGTACGGTTCGGGAGTGTCCGTGGGCGCGGGGCTCACCGTCAGGCCCAGCCCGCCCAGCAGGGCGAGCCCCTCGTGGTCCGCCTCGGCCCACCGGCCGACCAGTGCGGCGGGCGCGGTGAGCCGCAGGTCGGGGCGGTCTCCCAGCCGGCCGGTCACGGCCGTCAGCAACCGCCTCCGGCCCTCCCCCGTGAGCGCCCGGAATCCGCCGCGCAGCGCGGGAAGCCGGTCGAGGAAGCGGCGGTCGCTCATCGTCTCGACGCGCTCCAGCAGCGGGTCGAGGGCCGTGGGTACGGACTCGATCAGTGGTCCGGCGGCGACGAGCAGTCCGGTGAGCCGGCGCTCCAGCCGGTGCCGGCTGTCCGGTGTCGTGGCCGAGTCGACCCAGGCGGCCAGCCTTCCGCCCAGCAGGTCCGAGCCGTCGAGGTCGAGCAGCACCCGGGCGGCGAGAGCCGCTCCCTGGACGAGCGGGGACCCGGTGTGCGCGAGGTCGTACAGCTCGCCGTCCAGGCGCAGGCCGAGCCGGTCCTCACCGCTGCGGACGGCCAGGGTCACGATGGCCACGGCGTCCTCCGGCTCGTCGCTGCCGGCCAGCCCGGGGAGGGCGCGCACGGCGGATTCCAGGACGACGTCGGAGAGGGCCGTCGCCCGCTCGCGGATCGGCTCGGTGGTGCCGGGCAGGTGCTCCCGGCGTATCGACTCCAACAGGTCGAGGGCTTCGAGCAGTTCGGGAAGGGTGGCCGCGGCGGGCAGGACCGTCGCGGCCTCCGTGAGGCCGTCGGCGACCAGGTCCGGCAGGGCGCAGCGGGCCGCGGCGCCCACCAGGCCGATGACCCGGGCGGGGGTGGGTCCGCCGGAGGCGGACGCGCGGCGGTGGTTCTCCCGGAGGATGCCGTCGGCCGCCTGGGCGGCGGTGACGCCTCTGACGCCCACCAGGTCGAGCCGGGCGGCGACCGACGGGGTCCAGGCCGCCCGCCAGCGTGTGGTGAGGGCGCTCCCCTCCCCCTCGGCGGATACCTCCACCGGCTCCGCGTAGCCCACCCCGCACTCCTTGAGCCGCTGGAGCAGGATCTCGCGCCGGGCGTCGAGTGAGGAGCGCAGCGGCGAGAGCCGGATCTCCCGGCGGGCGGGACTGGCCGGTCCGGGCAGCCGCAGCGCGGCGAGCTCCGCCTCCACCCAGGGCCCGAGCCCGGAACGGGGGGTACCGGGGGCGAGCTGCCCGCGCTCCGTGCCGACCAGCACCGGTTCCAGGACCTTGCCGAGGGGTTGGCCGTGGCCCAGTACGGACGTCACCGCTTCCAGCAGTTCATCGCGGCCGGGTGCGGGGAAGCCGCGCAGGGTGCCGAGGTCGCAGGCCACGCGCAGGGCCTCGATGGCCTCGCCGGTTCCCGCGGTGTGACCCGAGGCGCGGATCTCCCGGCATATCTCGATGACGACCCGCGCGGCGGCGTCGCGTATCCCGCCCGGATCACCCCCCGCGTCGAGCACCGCCTGCTGCCAACGCGGATCGCGGACGCCGGCCGGGTAGCCGGAGCGGGAGTCCAGCAGGGCGAAGGCGTACGGCACGAGCGACGTGACGACCGACGGGCCAGGGGAGCCGGTGTCGGCGGCGGTGTCCTCCTCCCCCTCGTCCGCCAGGGCGGGAGCGTGGAAGGCACCGATCACCGCGGCCACCCGGCGCTTGCCCGGCGCGGCGACGATCCGCCGCATGTACGCCTCGCGGGCCAGGTCGAGGGGCGTGGGGCCGCCCCGGGCCTGCCGCACCGCCCAGCCGAAGCCGAGGGCGGCCCGGCGCACGGCCTCCGGGGCACCACCGGCGGCCGGCACCTCCACGACGCGGTCCCACAGGTCGGCCGCGTCCGGTCCGGCCGCCGCCGCGCCGGACACGGGACCGGCCGACCACGCCGGGTCCGCGAGGGGCAGATCGCAGCAGATCACCTCCGCGCCGCGGTCCCGTGCCCAGCGGATCGCCGCGAGTTCGGGCGAGAAGTCGGCGAGGGGGTAGAAGTGCAGCCGCCCGTCCTCGTAGGCACCGCTCAGTGCCACCGGCGCGGTGGTGCGCGGATCGGAGAGGTACGGCAGCCACGGCTGGAAGTCGGCCGGCAGTTCGACGCAGACGACCTCGGGGTCCGCCGCGTCCAGCAGCCGGGGTACGGCGACGGCCAGTGCGGGACTGTGGTGCCGTACACCGATCAGATACGGCCGTGTGCGGGCCGCCAGTGCGGCCACCCCGGTGGCCGTCTCTTCTCTTGCGTTCATGGGTCCAGTCGAGCGGTTCGGCGGGGACGGCCGTACGCGACGGCCGTCCCCTCTTCCCGGCGGTACTCAGCGACGGCGCTTCCGCGGTCGCGGCACCTCCAGTTCCTCCAGCTGCGGTCCGTCCCCGTCCTGGACCCGCTGCCAGGCCTCACGGTAGAGACCGGCGACGGGCCGGAGGGGCACCACGACGCCCAGGACGGGCTCCTCACCCTCCAGCAGGTCGTACATCGGCAGCTTCCACCGCTCCAGCGGGAGATGCGGGTTGCTGAGCTGGGTCCAGCCACCGGGCAGGAACAGGGAGCGTCCGGCCTTGGAGCGGTTGCCCTCGATGACGAGGTCGGTGGCGGCGAGTTCGGCACGGGCGGCCCGGAGCCTGGCCGTTCCGCCGCGCTGCCCGCCCCAGCCGGTCCAGCGCGCGGTGTTGCGGTCGGTGGGGTCCGGCAGGGCGAGCAGCATCAGGTAGAGGACGGCGGCGTCCTCGCCGATGCCGTACCGCTTGGCCACGTCCGTGACCAGGTCGGGTACGGACCTGGCGGGGTCCTGCGGCCACCACGTCCCGTCCGTGTCGCGCCCGCCCGCCACCGGGTCGCCGGGGTCGGCCAGCAGCTCGGCGAACGGCCGGTCGTGGACCAGGCGCAGCGCGGTCTCCTGGGCGTTCGGCCGTTCACCCGTGAACAGGGCCGTCAGGTGGGGGTCGTTGCCGGACGCGTCGAGCAGCGCGGGCCGGAGGGCGGGAAGGAACCCTTGCCGCTCCGTGCCCAGGACGACCGCGCCGTAGCGCACGAAGTCCTCACCGGTCTCCGTGGGATCGCCGGCGGCCCGCCGGTACGCCTCCCAGTCGATCCGCCGGTCGAGGGCGATCAGCAGGCCGTCGTGGGCCAGCCGTTCGCGCAGCGCCGTCAGTACGCCGGGCAGGGTGGCGCGAACCGGGTCGCCGGAGGGGAGACGGTGGGCGAGCCACGCGGCCAGGGCCACCGCGCCCTTGAGGACCGTGCCGTCGAAGCCGGGTCCCCCGGTGGATTCGAGGTAGTAGCGGCCGAGGGTCCAGGTCAGGTCCTTGGCCAGATGGGGCTCGGTGGCCATGTCGACGAAGCCCTGCAGTGCCGCGGCCGGTTCCCATCCCGGTGACACCACGGTGCGGACCGCGTCGTGGAGCACCTCCTCGGGTATGGGGGTGCGCCGGCCCAGCCGCTCGTTCCAGACCTCGGCCGCGCGGGCGACGTCGGGGCCGTCCGTCCACAGCCGGGCCGGATCGGCGGGGAGCAGCGCCGCCACGACGGCCTGCCGGGCGCCCGCGTCGAGGGACTTCAGTTCCCCCTTGGCCACGCGCGCGTCGGCCGACTTCACCCCGATCGTCTTCAGCGTCGCGGAGGGCACGGCCTCCCGCTTGTCGTCGATCCTGGGCAGGCCGGCGACGACCAGCCGGGCCATGGTCGGGGTGACCCCGGTGAGCCGCGCGAACTCCTCGGCGGCGGCGGGGAACCAGGGCGCCGGGCCGCGCTCGGCCAGCTCGGCGCGGAAGGCCGCGGCCCAGCCCGCCGGTCGTCGTACCGGCTCCGGCACGAACGGCCCGGCGGCGACCAGGGTGTACGGCGCGGGTGTCTCGAACCGGCCGGACGGATCGTGGAAGACCGCTCCGTAGCGCAGGCCCCTGGGGTCGTCGCCGGTGTCCCATTCACTGAGGTAGCGGAACGGGTGGCTGGGGAAGAGCAGGAACGCGCCGCCGTCGAGGTCCAGCACGGTCGTGTCCGTGTGGCCCTGCACGGCGTCGGGTCCCTCGAACAGGCTCCGGTCCAGCCGCAGTCGCACGCGGCGCCAGTGGTCGGGGTTCAGCTCCGTGAGTTGCTGCGCGTCGAGTTCCTCCAGGAAAGCGTCGAGTGCGTGTCGGTGCTCCTCCAGGACGGCCTCCGAACCGGCCCGCAGCGCGACGATCGCGGGCAGCTCGGGCAGGCCCCGGGCGTCCAGCTTCTCCAGCGACCTCTGTTCGGCCAGCTCGCGGTGGGTGCGGCCCGGGGGAGCCGGCTCGGCCTGGCCCCGCAGCGACCGGCCGAGCAGGTTGGGCAGGTCGTAGAGGGAGTGGTCGTAGCGGTAGTACGAGCTGCGCCAGCCCAGGCCGGTCAGACCGACGCCGTTCAACGCCGCCTCGAGCAGTTCGTCGCCCGCCTTGGGCCGTGGTTCCCGCTGGACGACTCCGGCGATCGCGGCGTCGAGGCGGGCCAGCGCCGCGTCCAGGATGCGCTGCTGCTCGGCGGCGTACCGCACCAGACCGGTGATGCCGGCCCGCAGCGCCTCGTGCCCGACCTCCGGCAGGAGCGTCCGGACCAGTCCGGGCACCAGGTCGGCGCCCTCGGTGCCCTCGGCGTCCTGCCGCGGCTCCGACACGCCGGCGGCCAGCAGTGCGGCCGCCGTGTCCTCGTCGATCCGGCGGAGCGCCGCGGAGCCCTGGAGGTCGCGCGGCCGGAGCAGATGCCAGTAGCGCAGGGGTGGCAGCAGCGGGGTGCCCGCGGTGAAGGGACCGGGCGTCTGGTGCTCCGGCGCCCGGGCGACCACCGTGCCGTCGGTGTCGAGCAGTTCGATGCCGCTCCAGTCCCGGATCACGGCCAGGGGCCGGTCGGCGCCCGGGAACAGCAGGGCGTGCAGCGGGACCCTGTCACGGTGCTCCGGTACGACGACCGAGCGTCCGGCCAGGTCCTCGCCCCGGATCCGGCCGTCGGGCAGCTTGGTCAGACGCCAGCCGAGGAGCCCGTCCACGGGGACGCCCACCGGGCCCGGTTCCGCGCCGGGGGCGGGCCGCAGCCAGGACTTCTCCAGCATCGCGATCTGTGCCGCGGTGTCCGGGTACTCACCCAGCCACTCCGGGAGTCCGGGCTCGCCCACGGTGTCGTCCACCGGGTCGTACGCCCGCCAGGTGGGTCGCCCGTCCTCGGTTTCGGAGGCTTCGGCATGGGCCCACACCCAGTACGACGTCCCGTCACCGATCAGCAGCCCCCTGTTCGGGACGACCGTGCCCCCGCGGCGCACGACGCCGCGGCCGGTGGTCCGGCCGCCGCCGGGCAGGGGCAGGGAGACCGGGTGGACCTCCCCGTCACGCGCGCCCGCCTCGTAGGGGAAGGAACCCCATACGGAGCCTTCGACCGACACGGGTGACGACGAGGTGCCGTCGGTCCAGTAGCCGTCGCCGCTGGACGCGGAGTTCGCGTACCACCAGACGAACAACTCACCGTCGACGTAATGCAGGTTGACGCGCGCGAACCGGTCCGGTGCGGGACGCAGCTCGTGGCTGAGCACCGTGCCCTCGGCGTCGATCACCCGGACCTGGTCGCCGGAGAGGACGACGAGGTGCGGCCAGGCGTCGGCGACCCGGATCTTCCGTGCCTCCTTCGGCGACGCGGGGTTTCCGATCGCCTCTTCCCAGGCGGGCCAGCCGAGTTCGTCGAGGATGCCGGTGCGCAGGGTGCGGGCGAGGGCCGGCGCCATGCCGGTGGCGAGTGCGTCCCGTACCGCGTCCTCGGCGACCGCGAGCACTTCTCCGGGCAGCCAGCTCAGGGTGTTCAGGGCGTTGCGCCAGCCGGACATCCCGGGCAGTTCCGTGGTGAGGTACCTGCGGCTGACCTCGCTCACCCATTCGGCGAGCATGGGCCGCCCACCGGGGGACTTGGCCAGGGTGAGGACGGTCTCCTTGTGGGTGTTCCTGTCGTCCTCGGGGCAGCCGCGCCGGAACGCCGGGCGGAAGCGGGCGTCGGCCTCCAGCGCGACGAGATCGCGCCGGTCGTCGCACGCGGCCCACGCGTTCAGGTCGAGACCGCGCCTGTCGTCGGGCTCCGCCACCGGGATGCGCAGGGAGAGGAGCTGGTCGAGGAGGTTCACGTCGCTGACCGGGGCCGGAAGCGTGTCACCGGAGTCGACCAGTTCGGCACGGAGCGCGTCGGCCATGCGGTCGACGAGCGGACGGAGCCCTTCCGGGGCGAGACGGCCGTGGGCGGCCTTGCACAGCTCGAGGAATCTGCGTGTCCACCCGGCCGTACCGTCGGAGGGCCGCACGTCGGCGGGCAGCGCGGGGTCGCAGAGCCCGGCGGTGGCACCGGACTTCTCCAGCAGGTCCAGCCACTGGGGCAGCTCCGCCCCCTCCCACTCCGCGGGCATGAGGTCCAGCAGGGTGCCGCGGACGGCGGGTTCCTGCTTGGTGAGCTGGACCAGGGCCTGCCGGTGGGCCTTCCACCAGCCGGGCGGTGCCTTGACCGTGCCCGGCAGAGCGAGCATGTCGCGCAGATAGGCCGTCTCCTCCGCCTGCGCGTTCTTGCCCGCGACCGCCTTCGCCAGTTTGCGCAGCTCGGCCGCGCCCGGGCTCGACGGCGGCAGCCCGTGCGCCGCCAGCCGGACGAAGAGCCCCCGCAGGTGCCGGAACGCCGTCGCGGCCGGGACCCGGGAGGTCAGGCCCTTGGCGTAGCTGGAGAGGACCTTCGTCGGTACGGCGTCGGCCAGGGCGAACTCCAGGAAGACGGCGTCCATGCGTGCCTCGTCGAACGGCAGCGCGTGGGCCGTCTCGGCCTTGCGCGCGTTGACGAACATCATGGACGCGTACGCCTTCTCGCCGGCGGCCAGGAACACCCGGCCCGCCTGTTCGTAGAAGGTCGGCAGGAAGTGCGGTACGGAGCCCGCGAGCCGTTCCCCGATCGACTCGTAGGTGGCGCGGGCCCGCTTCGCACGGGATCTCACCGTCCGCGCCACCTTGTCCATCTCCTCCACCAGGGACATGGCCAGGTGGCCGTCCGAGGGGTGGTGGACGAGCACCCAGTCGGGGAAGCCCAGGGCCCGGTGCTGCCCGATGCCGACCTCCACCGGCTCGCCCTCGGGCACGAGTCCCAGGAAGCCGGTGCCCGGCCCCCCGGTGGGGTCCTCGGCGGTGAGGCGTACGACGATCCGGCCGTCCAGGCCCGGATGCCGGTAGGCCTGGGTGAACATGGGCACGGCCCGCTCGCCGCCCCCTGTGGTGCCCGGCGGCAGCACCGCGCCGGCGCGCAGCAGTTCCTCCACGTCCGCCGTCGCCCCGCCCTGTGTCGTCCCGTCGCTCATGATCGTGTGCCTTTCGTGGGTGTGCTGACCGCCGTGCCGTTCACTGGGCGCCCTCCCTGTTCACGGCGCGGCCGGCGTGCAGGGCGGCGGCCATGCGCATGCCCTCGGACCAGGCGACGGGGCCGACCTCGGTCAGCGGGAGGCAGCGGTGTCCGTCCTCGTCGCTCCAGGTCAAATGGCCGGTCCAGGCCTTCTCCTCGGCGTAGGGGTCGCTCATGCCGACCGAGGCGGTGAAGATGCGTCCGGCGTCCCTGATCCGGTCGACGACGGCGCTACCGACGATCTTGTAGCCGAGGGACGTGGCGCGGGCGGAAAGATGGAACCACGAGCGGTACTCGGCCTCGGCGAACTCGGTGATCCTTTTGGCCGCGCCGTCGATCCCCTCGGGCTTGTGCCAGGTGGCGCGGTGGAGCTGCTCGACGCCCTGAACCACTCCCAACTCGGCGGCGAACGCCCGGAGTTCCTCCAGGTCGGGCAGGAGGACCGGGTGGGGCATCGTCACCGTGCGGGGAGCCAGGCGGACGGTCTCGCCGTCCAGGTTCACCACCCGCAGTTCGCCCGAGTCGTCGGCGTCGCGCAGGAAGCCGACCTCGTCGGGGCCGTCACCCACAACAACGATGTCACGCAGCGCCGCCTGCCAGGCCTCGTCGGGCCAGACCCGGGCCAGCAGACCGGTCGGCACCGGCAGCGAGGACACCATCCAGGTGGTGACCTGTGCCGCGCACTCGGCCGTGTGCCGGTCCAGCCACTCGGCGAACCGCTGGAGTTCGATCACTTCGGGACGGTCCCGTATCTCCGCCGGCAGGGCCCTCTCCGGTTTCCGCTCCCCCGGGGACTCCTCTCCCGACGCGGTCCGGGCCACCACCCGGCCGTCCATCAGGGCGACTTCGTATGTGCCGCCCGCTGCCAGCCAACCCATGAGTTCTTCGCCTCTCCCACCACTCGCGTACCGGCACAGCGCCCCCGGCGGCTCCGATCGGCGCGCCCCGCTGCGACGTTGATCGAAAGACTAGGGGCACCCACCGACAATCCCCCGGCGAACGCTTCGGCGTGAAGGCAGGCGTGCGGGTCGGCGTCGACGAACCTCCGTGCGGTCAGCCGGGCTGTCGTGCCGGATCCTGTGCCTCCCGTGGTGCGTACGCGGCCCAGTCCACGATCTGCACCGCCGCGCCGGCGGCCTCCTGGCCCCGGCAGTGGGCGTGATGCCTGCGGGCGATGCCGTCGAGGTCGAGGTGGGAGCCGAAGGCGGGGTGCGCCGCCAGCCGTCGTGCGTACGCCCACAGACGGGGGTGGTCGGTGATCCGGTGCACCGCCGCGGCGTCCAGGTGGTGGCGGTGCACGGTGTCCAGCTGCACCAGCGTCACCCACAACTGCACGTCTGCGAGGGTGAGTTCGTCGCCCAGCACCAGCTCGCCGGAGGCGAGCCGCCACTCCAGCAGGTCCAGTGCGCGCAGCAGGGTGGCCAGCGCGGTCTCGCGAGCCGCGGGGTCACCACCGGGCTGCCCGGCGCGCTGGGCGGTCGCGGTGATGCCCTGCTCGCAGAGCCGGCCCACGGCCTCGATCGCCGCCTCGGCGCCGCGCGGGTGGAGATCGGGACCGTGAACGCCGAACTGCCGGGCCAGGTCCCGCAGGATGTCGGGGGTGTGGGTGCTGACGATCCGCCCGGTCCAGTCGTCGCTGAGGACCGGCGCCACGGCCGGACCGGGGTGCTGGTGGGAACTGGCCTCGTACAGCGGGCGCAGAGCCCTGTGCCCCCCGCCGGGTGCGTCGGGCACGGCGGCCAGCGGCGTCACCGGGAGGACGTCGTCGAGGCCGAGCAGACTGTGCGTGACGGCGATCCGCAGACAGTGCGGACAGGCCGGTGAGAGGTGGAGCCGGTAGCGGTGCGGCGCCGCGTAGTAGCCGCTGCGCGCGTCGCAGCCGATCCTGCTCCGGAAGGACGGCACGGCTGTCGGGGATGTGGCGGACATGCGTCTCCTGGGGTTCTCGGTCCCCGCGTACGGCAGTTGCGGCATGCGGCGGTCACGGCATACGGAGGCCACGGCACGCGGCGGCTTCGGCGCATGCCGGGAGGCGGTGCTGACGCGGGAGGGTCAGGCGTGGGCGCGGGCTCGGCCGCCATCGCTGAGGGAACCCGCCGCGCCGCACACACGCATGAGATCGATGTGGCGGCGGGTCGTCAGCAGGGGCAGCGGCCGGACGGCGACACGGACGGCGTCACTGCCGAGGTCCAGTGCGGCGCGACCCATCATTCCCTACCAATTCACTAGGATTCCTGTAGGGAGTCTCGGGCCGCGTCCCAGTCGCGTCAAGAGGGCCGGTCGCGGGGCGGATCCCGCGGGCGGCGAGCGGCGCGGACCGCGTCATCCGTGAACCGCATGCCACTCCCAGCCCCGGAGCCCTGGCGGATCTCCCCTTCTGCCTACCGAAAGTCCAGGTCAGCGGCGTATCCGGCGGTGTGTCAGGTGGCGCAACAGTTCCGCAACACCACAATCCCTACCGGATGAGTATGGTTTCGGCCATGCCTCCGACCGACCGCATCCGGGACCACGCCGGCCAGGGCGCGACCACCGTCGCGGCCCACCGCGCGCGACGCCGGCTGCGCGCGGACCGGGCGCGCCAGCTCGCCGATCTCCTCCGCCGGCAGATCCTCGTCGGCGGCTTCCCCTCCGGCACCCTCCCCCACGAGTCCACCCTCGCCACCGACTACGGCGCCTCCCGCAACACCGTCCGCGCGGCCCTGGACCTCCTGCGCGCCGAGGGCCTCGTGGAACGCCAGCCCGGCGTCGGCACCGTGGTCGTGGCCCGCAAGTACCCCCACGGGCTCGACCGCCTGATGGGCCTCGCGGAAACCCTCCACGAGCACGGCCGGGTCACCAACGAGGTCCGTACCATGGGCCCGGCCCCGGCGCCCGTCCCCGTCGCCGAGCGCCTCCGCGTGCCACCCGGCACCGACGTCCTCTACATCGAACGTCTGCGCCGCCTGGGCGGCCTCCCCCTGTCCCTCGACCTCACTTACATCCCCCTGGACATCGGCACCGCCCTGCTCGGCTGCGACCTGGAGAACACCGACGTCTTCCGTCTCCTGGAGTCCCTCACCGGCCGGCCTCTCGGCCACGCCGAGATCACCCTGGAGGCGGTCAACGCGGACGCCCACTCCGCCGCCGTGCTCCAGGCTCCGCGCGGCGCGGCCGTCCTCATGCTGGAACGCCTCACCCACCTCGCCGACGGCCGCCCGGTCGACCTGGAGTTCATCCGCTTCCGCGGCGACCGCATCACGATGAGCGGCCTGCTGCACCGCTCCCTCTGACGCACCTCTCCCCTTACCGAGTCCGACCTTCCCGGAGACAGCCATGCCCTTGGCGCCCCAGCGGGCCGATGTGCCCGTGACCATCGACGAGTCGAAGTGCATCGACGGCTGCACGCTCTGCGTGGACATGTGCCCGCTGGACTCCCTCGCCATCGACGTCAGCAGCGGCAAGGCGTACATGCACGTCGACGAGTGCTGGTACTGCGGCCCGTGCGCGGCCCGCTGTCCCACCGGAGCCGTCACGGTCAACATGCCCTACCTGCTCCGATGAGAGGCCCCACCACCATGAAACGCACGGCAGTCGCAGCGTCCGCGGTCGTCCTGCTGCTCCCGCTCAGCGCCTGCGGCGGTGACGCCGAGGCCGGCGACGGCTCCACCGTCACCGTCACCGTCGGCTACCAGTCCAAGACCATCAACACGGTCACGGCCGGCACGCTGCTCCGCTCCCTCGGCTACTTCGAGAAGCAGTTGAACTCGCTCGGCGACGGCGTCACCTACAAGGTCGTCTGGCAGGACTTCGCCACCGGTGCGCCCATCACCGCCCAGATGACCGCCGGGAAGATCGACATCGGCTCGATGGGTGACTTCCCGCTGCTCATCAACGCGGCCCGCGGCAAGCAGCTCGGCCGCCCCACCCATCTGGTCTCGGTCACCGGCTACAACCTGCGCGGCGGCCTGAACACCATCGTCACGGCGCCCGGCTCCGAGCTCTCCTCCCTGGCGGACCTGAAGGGGAAGAAGGTCTCCACGAGCGTCGGCTCCGCCGCCGACGGCACGCTCGTGCGAGCCCTGCAACGCGCCGGCGTCGACCCCGACAAGGACATCGAGAAGCTCAACCAGCAGCCCGCGGTGGGCGCTTCGGCCCTCGCCGCGGGCAGCACCGACGCGCTGTCGCAGTTCGTCGCCTGGCCGGGCCTGCTCGCCCACCAGGGCAAGGCGAAGGCCCTGTACGACGGCGCACAACTGAACCTGCCCACCTTCCACGGTGTCACCGCCCGCGAGGACTTCGCGAAGGAGCGGCCGACCGTGCTGGAGGCCTTCCTCAAGGCGCAGGCACAGGCGACCGACTACCTGAACGAGCGTCCCGTCACCGCCGCCGAGAAGGTCGCGGGGGCCACCGGCCTGCCCGCCGAGGTCGTCTACCTCTACAACGGCGCCCACGGCATCGCCACCTTCGACCCGGCCCTCAAGCCCCGGCTCGTCTCCGCGCTGAAGCAGGACGTGTCGATCCTGGAGTCCGCGAAGCTGACCGGTGGTGTGGACGTGGACGTGGACTCCTTCGTCGACGACCGTTACGTGCGGAAGGCCCTGGGGACGACGTACGCCGAGCGGCTCGCCGCCACGCCCCCGCCCGCCGCGAGCGAGGTGTGGCCGAAGGGCTCCGCGCGGACGCGTACCTTCAAGTCGCCCACCGAGCTGCTGAGTCACGTGTCGGCCAACCAGGACACCGTCCGCGCCGCCTACGTCCCCGACGCCACCACCGGCACCCTGTGGTTCGCGGACCGGGCGGTGTGGGTGGCCGACGGCGAGAAGCTGCTGCCCTTCGTCGCGTCGGCGACCGCGCGGGACTACGTCGACGGTCACGGCGGCGCGCGCGTCGTCACCTATGCCGAGGCGCTGGAGCGGGCGTCGTGACCCGGTATGCGCTGCGCGGGCTGTCCCTGGCCGTCGGCCTCGGCCTCTGGCAGCTGCTGACCAGTCTGAACGTCGACGTCTGGCTGCGCTTCTCGCAGTTCCCCACGGTCACCGACGTGGCCCGCGCCTTCACCGACCGGCTGTCCGGACCCGACTACTGGACCGATCTGACCGACAGCCTCACCCGTATCCTCACCGGTTTCCTGCTGGCCACCGTGCTGGGTGTGGCGACCGGCGTTCTCGTGGCCCGCTCGCGGCTCGCCGAGGACCTGCTCGGCCCGCTGCTGGAAGTCGTCCGCCCCGTCCCGGCCATCGCCCTGGTCCCCGTGGCGATCCTCCTGTTCCCCTCCAATGAACAGGGCATCGTCTTCATCACCTTCACCGCCGCCTACTTCCCGGTCCTGGTCTCCACCCGGCACGCGGTGCGCGCACTGACCCCCGTGTGGGAGGAGGCGGTGCGCACCATGGGCGGCGGCCGGTGGCGGATCCTCGGCTCGGTCGTCCTGCCGGGCGCGCTGCCCGGCATCTTCGGCGGCCTGTCGGTCGGTATCGGCGTCTCGTGGATCTGTGTCATCTCGGCCGAGATGATCTCCGGCCAGTACGGGGTCGGCTACCGCACCTGGCAGGACTACACGATCGTCGACTACCCCGGGGTGTTCGTCGGCATGGTCACGATCGGCGTGCTCGGCTGGGTCACCTCCACGGCCGTCGAGTTGCTGGGCCGCCGGCTGACCCACTGGCTGCCGCGCACGTCGTACGTCCCCGGCGGACGGGCCCCACGCCGGGCGCGCCGCGCCACGGCCCTCGTTCCGGCCGGACCCAGGACCAAGGAGAACGTCTCCCATGACCAGCTCGTCTGACGTGCGTGCCCCGGAACGCAGCGGCGCGGGGCTGGCCCTGCGCGAGGCCACCCTCGGACGGCCCGGCGCGCCCGTGCTCGACGAGGTGGACCTCCACGTGGCGCCCGGCGAGATCCTCACCGTCGTCGGCCCCTCCGGCTGCGGCAAGTCGACGCTGCTGCGCACGCTGGCCGGGCTGTTGTCGCCCTTGGCCGGAGAGGTCACCCAGGACGCGGGCCCCCTGACGGGTCCCTCCGCCGACCGGGCGCTGATCTTCCAGGAGGACGCCCTCCTGCCCTGGCGCACCCTGCGCGCGAATGTCGAACTACCCCTTGCCATCAAGGGGTTGTCCCGCTCCGAACGCCGTACCCAGGCCGAGTCCTGGCTGACCCGCGTCGGGCTGTCCGAACAGTCCCGGCAACTGCCGCACCGCGTCTCCGGCGGCCAACGCCAGCGCGCCCAACTGGCCCGGGCCCTCGCGAGAGCGCCCCGTGCCGTCCTGATGGACGAGCCGTTCGGCGCCCTCGACGCCCAGACCCGCGCCGGCATGCAGGACCTGCTGGTGGAGGTGCTGCACGGCACGGGCGCCACCGTCGTCTTCGTCACCCACGACGTGGACGAGGCCCTCTTCCTCGGCGACCGCGTGGCCCTGCTCGGCGCGGGCCGCCTCATCGCCGTACGGGACGTACCGCGCCCGCGCGAGCGCGCCGCACACGACGATCCCGCGCGGATCGCCCTGCGGCGCGAAGTCCTCACCTCACTCGGTTCTTGAAAGGCACCCTGGTGGACACCCCCCTGGAGATCCCCGCCCTCACCGACGCGGACGAGATCCGCTGCGACGTGCTCGTGATCGGTGGCGGCACCGCCGGCACCATGGCCGCCCTGACCGCCGCCGAGCACGGCGCGGACGTCCTGCTGCTGGAGAAGGCGCACGTCCGCCACTCGGGCGCCCTCGCCATGGGCATGGACGGCGTCAACAACGCCGTCATCCCCGGCCGGGCCGAGCCCGACGAGTACGTCGCCGAGATCACCCGCGCCAACGACGGCATCGTCGACCAGTCCACCGTCCGCCAGACCGCCACCCGAGGGTTCGCGATGGTGCGGCGGCTCGAGTCGTACGGGGTGAAGTTCGAGAAGGACGAGCACGGCGAGTACGCGGTCCGCCGGGTCCACCGCTCCGGCTCGTACGTACTGCCGATGCCGGAGGGCAAGGACGTCAAGAAGGTCCTCTACCGGCAGTTGCGCCGGCGCGAGATGCGCGAGCGGATCCGGATCGAGAACCGGGTGATGCCGGTGCGCGTGCTCACGGTGGAGGGGCGCGCCGTGGGCGCGGTCGGCCTCCACACCCGCACGGGCGCCTTCGTCACCGTCCGCGCGGGCGCCGTCATCCTGGCGACCGGCGCGTGCGGCCGCCTCGGCCTGCCGGCGTCCGGCTACCTGTACGGCACGTACGAGAACCCGACGAACGCGGGTGACGGCTATGCGATGGCGTACCACGCGGGCGCCGAGCTGACCGGCATCGAATGCTTCCAGATCAACCCGCTGATCAAGGACTACAACGGTCCGGCCTGCGCGTACGTCGCCAACCCGTTCGGCGGCTACCAGGTCAACCGGCACGGCGAACGCTTCGTCGACTCCGACTACTGGTCGGGGCAGATGATGGCCGAGTTCGCGGCCGAGGTGGCGAGCGACCGGGGTCCGGTCTACCTGAAGCTGAGCCATCTGCCGGAGGAGTCGATCTCGGCCCTGGAGTCGATCCTGCACTCGACGGAACGCCCGACGCGCGGCACCTTCCACTCGGGCCGCGGCCACGACTACCGCACCCACGACGTCGAGATGCACATTTCCGAGATCGGCCTGTGCGGCGGCCACTCGGCCTCGGGCGTACGGGTCGACGACCACGCCCGTACGACCGTTCCCCGGCTGTACGCCGCCGGGGACCTGGCCTGTGTCCCGCACAACTACATGATCGGCGCGTTCGTCTTCGGGGACCTGGCGGGCGCGGACGCGTCCCGGTACACGCCGTACGAGGGGGAGTTGCCCCTCGACCAGCTCAAGGAGGCGCACGAACTGATCTACCGTCCGCTGCGCAACCCCGAGGGTCCGCCGCAGCCCCAGGTCGAGTACAAGCTGCGGCGCTTCGTGAACGACTACGTGGCCCCGCCGAAGTCCGGCGCCCGTCTCTCCTTGGCCCTGGAGGCGTTCGAGCGGATGCGCGCCGACATCGCCGCGATGGGTGCCCGCACCCCGCACGAGTTGATGCGCTGCGCGGAGGTGAGCTTCATCCGCGACTGCGCGGAGATGGCCGCCCGGGCCTCCCTGGCCCGCACGGAGTCCCGCTGGGGCCTCTACCACGAACGTCTCGACCATCCGCGTCGTGACGACGCGTCCTGGTTCCACCACCTCGATCTGCGCAAGTCTCCCAGTGGTGCGATGGAGTTCACCGCGCGTCCCGTTGCTCCCTATCTGGTCCCTGTCGACGAGTTCAGGCCGGTCGGCGGCCCCTCCCGTCGTCTCGGCGAGGTCCACCCGGAACAGGTGGCGATCGCGGGGGCCCGGGAAGCGGCGCCGGTGGCGATGCGGCAGGAGCCCGCCGTCACCGGCACAAGGGCCCACTCCGGTACCGGCGCGGACGTGCCGGCCTCACCGCGCCTGCTCGAACTCCTCTCCCTCGCGGAGGACGAACCCGCGCTCCCCGCCCTCACGCCCTACCTGACCGACCCCGACCCCACCGTCCGCCGAACGGCCGTCACCGTCCTGACGGAGACGGTGCCGCCCGGCACCGGACCGGCGCTGGCCGCCGCGCTCGCGGACACCGACACCGGCGTCCGCGCCGCCGCTGCCGCCTCACTGAGCGAACTGGTGGAGACGCTGGCCCCCGAACCGGCACTGCGCGACGGTCTCGCCGCCGCCCTGTCCGGCACGGACCCCGTCGCCCGCGCCACCGCACTGGACGCCCTGCGGGTCCTGCGTCTCGGTGACACCGGGCTGTTCGCCAACTCCCTGTCGGACTCCGACATCATCGTCCGTGTCGCGGCGGTGCGCGCGCTGGTGTCGGTCGACGCCGCCGGAGAGCTGGCCCGCGCGGCGACCGCCGACCCGTCCCGCGAGGTCCGCGTCACCATCGCCAAGGCCCTGGCCACCGTCCCCGGAGCGGACGTGGTCCACTCGGCCCTGGCCGGGCTCGTCGACGATCCCGACGCCCTGGTGCGTGCGGCCGCCTACGAAGCACTGGGCACGACCGGCTGCCCGGCTCCCCTGGCCGCACGCGCGCGGGCCGCCTTGTCCGACCCGGCCTGGCAGGTGCGGGCCGGCGCCGCCACCGCGCTGTCCCTCGCCGGCCCCGGCGTCGCGGTCCCCGCCCTCGCCAAGGCCCTCACCGACCCGAACGCCGACGTCCGCAAGGCCGCCGTGGTGGCACTCACCGGCCATCGTGCCACCGAGGACGCCCGGGCGGCCCTGACCACGGCGACGACGGACCCGGACGCGGACGTCAGGGCCTATGCGGCCCGGGCGCTGTGACGCCCGAAGTCGGGGGTGCCGGCCATGAGCCCGGGGACCGTGGCCCCGGGCTGCCGGGCCTCCCCGTCACCTCCGGCTCCACTCCCGCGCGAGCAGCTCGTACGACCTCACCCGGTCGGCGTGGTCGTGGGTGATCGTTGTGATGAGCAACTCGTCGGCGCCGGTGGCCTCTTGGAGCTGCGCCAGGCGGTCGGCCACGCGTCCCGGTGAACCGACGAACCGCGTGTCCACCCGGTCCCGCACCAGCTCCCGGTCCTCGTCGCTCCACTCGAAGGAGCGGGCCTGCTCGGGCGTCGGGTACTCGATGGCGCCCTCGGCTGTGCGGATACTGCGGACCCAGGCCGCGTAGCCGGTGGCGAGCTCGCCGGCCGTCTCGTCGTCCTCCGCCACGACCACGTCGGCCGAGACGCTGACGTACGGCTTGTCGAGGAAGTCGGAGGGCTGGAAGAAGGCCCGATAGCCGTCCACGGCCTCCAGCACGGTGGCGGGGCTGACGTGGTAGTTCGCGGCGAACCTCAGCCCCCGCGCGCCCGCGACCTCGGCGCTCCGGCCGCCGCTGCTGCCCAGGATCCACAGCTCGACGTCGGCGCCCTCGCCCGGCACGGCGTGCGCCTCGACGCCCTCCGGGGAACGGTAGGTGCCGGCCAGCAGGGCGAGGATGTCGTCGATCTGCTCGGCGTAGTCCTGCGACTCGGCACCGGGCAGCAGGAGCAGCTTGCGCTGCAGGGCGACGCGGGGCGAGCCGAGGAGGCGTTCGAAGGAGAAGCGGGGCGGGATCAGCAGGCCGTTCGGGGCCCGGCCGTCCACGACGGGGGTGACGGTCGCGGGGGCCGCGGCCGGCTGTCCCGGCGGGCGGCCGCCCGAGCGGCCCAGGCCGAGGTCGAAGCGGCCGGGATGCAGGGCGTCGATCAGGCCGAACTCCTCGACCGTGCTGAGCGCGGTGCGGTGGCCGAGCTGTACGGCACCGGAGCCGAGCCGGATCGTGGAGGTGGCGGAGGCGGTGAGTGCGAGGACGACCGCGGGGGAGGCACCGGCGACGCCCGGGTTGAGGTGGTGCTCGGCGAACCAGTAGCGGCTGTATCCGAGGCGCTCGGCGTGCTGTGCCAGGTCGATGGAGTTGCGCAGGGCGTCGGCGGCCGTCGAGCCGGACGGTATCGGCACCAGGTCGAGGATGCCGAGGGGGATGTCAGACATGGGCGGGCTCCTCGGTGACGGACAGGACGAACTTCACGACGCCGCCCGTTCCTCGCGGACGGCATCGGGGTGGGCCAGGCCGAGGTGGTCGCGGAGGGTCGGGCCCTCGTACTCCGTGCGGAACACGCCCTGTTCCTGGAGCAGCGGGACGACCTTGTCGGCGAACTCGTCGAGGCCGCCCGGGGTGATGTGCGGGACGAGGATGAAGCCGTCGCTCGCGTCGGCCTGCACGAACGCGTTGATGGTGCGGGCGATCGTCTCCGACGAACCGATGAAGTTCTGCCGGTTGCCCGTCTCGATGACCAGGTCGCGGATCGACCAGTTGTGCGCGGCGGCGAGCTCCCGCCACTCGCGGGCGGTGGCCAGCCGGTCGCGGTACATGCGGACCTGGGCGCGGCCCTGGGAGATGTGGTCGTCACCGGTGTCGGGGTCGATGTCGGGGAGCGGCCCGTCCGGGTCGTAGGAGGACAGGTCCCGGTTCCAGACGAACTCCAGGTGCCTGAGGGCGGTGGCGCCGCTGACCTGCCGGCGGCGCACCAGCCTGGCCAGTTCCTCCGCCTCGGCGTCGGTGTCGGCGAGGGTGAAGGTGGCGGCGGGCAGGATCAGCAGCTGGTCGGGGCGGCGGCCGTACTTGGCGAGGCGCTTCTTGACGTCGGTGTAGAAGGCCCGGCCCGCTTCGAGGGTGGCGTGCCGGCTGAAGATGGCGTCGGCTTCGGAGGCGGCGAACTCGCGGCCCTCCTCGGAGTCGCCGGCCTGGAAGATCACCGGGCGGCCCTGCGGGGAGCGCGGCACGTTGAACTGCCCGTGGATGTCGAAGTGCTGTCCGGTGTGGACGAAGGCGCCGGCCTTGGCGTCCCGCAGGAAGGTGCCGGTCTCCTGGTCGGCGAGGATCTCGTCGCCGTGCCAGGAGTCGAAGAGTTCGTTCGCCGTGGCCAGGAACTCCTTGGCGCGGGAGTAGCGCTCCTCCCGCGGAAGGAAGCCACCGCGGCGGAAGTTCTCGCCGGTGAAGGCGTCCCAGGAGGTGACGACGTTCCAGGCGGACCGCCCGCCGGAGAGGTGGTCGAGGCTGGCGAACTGGCGGGCGACCTCGTAGGGCTCGTTGAAGGTGGAGTTGATGGTGCCGGTCAGTCCGAGGCGGTCGGTGACGGCGGCGAGCGCGGTCAGGACGGTGAAGGTGTCGGGGCGGCCGACGACGTCCAGGTCGTAGATCCTTCCGCCCTGTTCGCGGAGCCTGAGCCCTTCGGCGAGGAACAGGAAGTCGAACTTGGCGCGTTCGGCGGTCTGCGCGAAGTGGACGAAGGAGCTGAACTCGATGTGGCTGCCGGCGCTCGGGTCGCTCCACACGGTGGTGTTGTTGACGCCGGGGAAGTGGGCGGCCAGATGGATCTGCTTCGGCGGCTTGCTCATGGTCGTGGTCGTCCCTCCGGCTCAGGCGGTCGCGATGGCGGAATAGCGGTTGGCGGGGCGTGCCAGGCCCAGCAGGCCGCGCAGGGTGCCGGCCTCGTAGGCGCGGCGGAAGGCGCCCCGGCGCTGGAGTTCGGGGACCAGCCCTCGGGTGATCGCCGGGAGGTCGTGGCCGGTGACGGCGGGGCGCAGTCGGAAGCCGGTCAGTCCGGCGCCGCGCAACTCCTGTAGTAGGTCGGCCAGTTCGGAGGGCGTACCGGTGAAGATGTGGGCGTCACTGGTGTACGGCTGTCCCGCGAGCGCGTCGAGCCGTTCCCGTCGTGCGGTCGCGGTGGCCGGATCGTCGTCGAGGAAGACCACCAGGTCGCCGAAGACATGGAGGGGTTCGGCGGCCCGGCGCGCCGCATGCTGCTCGGCGCGGATCCGGGCGACGATCGCGCGGGCCTCGTCGGTGTCGTGCGGGGTGACGTAACCGATGTCGGCGGCGCGGGCCACGAGCCGGTACGGGACGGTGTCGTGGGCGAGGGCGCTGACGATCGGCTGGCCCTGTGGTGGGCGGGGTGTGATGGAGGGGCCCCTGACGCTGAAGTGCCTGCCCTCGAAGTCGATGTAGTGCAGCTTGTCGCGGTCGATGAAGCGGCCGGTGGCGGCGTCCCGGATCTCGGCGTCGTCCTCCCAGCTGTCCCACAGGCGGCGCACGACCTCCACGTAATCGGCGGCCTCGTCGAAGAGGTCGGCGACCAGTTCCCGGGTGTCCGGGTGGTCGTAGGCCTCGATGCGCGGGATGGTGCGGCGGCCGAAGTGGGCGGCCTCGTTCGGGCGGGCGGTGATCTGCACGCGCAGTCCGGCGCGGCCGGTGCTGATGTGGTCGAGGGTGGCGATGGCCTTGGAGATGTGGAACGGCTCCGTGTGGGTGGAGACCACCGTCGGCACCAGACCTATGTGCCGGGTCAACGGTGCGACGCGGGAGGCGATGAGGACGGCGTCGAGGCGGCCGCGCACCTGGTCGGTCCGCTCGTCCGGGTCAAGGAAGTGGGAGGACTGCGGGCCGAGGCCGTCCTCGATGGTCACGAAGTCGAGCAGACCGTGCTCGGCCTCGGCGACCAGATCGGCCCAGTATCCGGCCGTGAACAGTGCGCGCGGGCGGGCCACCGGCTCGCGCCAGGAGGCGGGATGCCAGCCGGTGCCCTCCAGGGCGACGGCAAGGTGCAAGGGAGAGGGAGGTGTTGGGGACACGGGTGGGTGGCCTTCCTGGAGGTCCGTGACGAGTCGGCTACTTGTTGGTCCTGGGCAGGCCGGGCGGATTGATCTCGGACTTGGTCACGGCCTCGTCGGTCAGTCCCCAGCGCTCCAGTACCTTCGCGTAGGTGCCGTTCTCGATGACGTGGTTGAGGGCGTCGGCGAGCGGCTCGACCAGTCCGCTGTCCTTCTTGGTGGTCGCCGCGATCAGGCCCTGAAGGGTGGCGCCCGCGCCGGAGTGGGTGCCGACGACCTCGGTCCTGCCGGTGGTGGCCGCGTGATACGCGGCGGTCGGGTTGGGGCCCAGGTAGAGGTCGATCCGGCCGGACTGGAGGGCGAGGTAGGTGTCGCTGTCGTTCTGGTAGTACTTGACGTCCACCGGCTTCCGGCCGGCCTTCTCGTTCTCCTCGCTCCATTCGACCAGCAACTTCTCCTGGTTGGTGCCGCTGCTCACGGCGACCGTCCGGCCGGCCACGTCCTCGGGGCCGGTGATCCTCAGCCCGCTGCCCTTCTTCGCCTCGAAGGCCAGGTTGTCCTCGCGGTAGGTGGCGAAGTCGTACTTCTCCTTGCGTTCCTCGGTGACGGTGATGTTGCTGAAGCCGACGTCGTACTTGGCGCTGTCGAGGCCGACGAAGATGTTCTCCCAGGAGACCGGGTTGATGTGCAGCTCGAGGCCCAGGACGTCGGCCACCAGAGAGGCGATGTCGGGTTCGACACCGATGACGGTCCTGTTGTCGGTGGCGTAGAAGGTCAGCGGCGCGGCGGAGCCGGACGAGTCGACGACCTCCAGGGTGCCTCTCTCGCGGATCTCCCGCGGTACCTCCGCCGCTATGGAGTCGACCTTTTCGGTGGTGACGCGGTTCTGGTCAGGGGTCAGGTTGATCTTCGTCCTGCTGCCCGACGTCGCCGCCACCTCGGTCGTGCCGCCGTCGTCGGGGTTGCCGCACGCGGCGAGGACGAGGGCGGCGGTCAGTCCCAGCGCGGCCGCGGTGGTGCGGCGGGTGATCGAGGTGGACATGGTCGTGCTCCTTGCTCGTGGAAAGGGGTGCGGGGTTGGTCAGAGGACCTTGGAGAGGAAGGCGCGGGTGCGCCGATGCCGCGGGTTGTCCAGGACGGCCGTGGGCGGGCCCTGCTCCACGACGACGCCGTCGTCCATGAACACCACGGTGTCGGCGACCTCGCGGGCGAAGCCGATCTCGTGGGTGACGACGATCATGGTGGTTCCGGTGCGGGCCAAGTCCTTGATGACGTCGAGGACTTCACCGACCAGTTCGGGGTCGAGCGCCGAGGTGGGCTCGTCGAAGAGCAGCACCTTCGGTTCGAGGGCGAGCGCGCGGGCGATGGCCACGCGCTGCTGCTGGCCGCCGGAGAGCTGCCGCGGGTAGGCGCCGGACCTGTCGGCGAGGCCGACCCGGTCGAGGAGCCTGCGGGCGGTCTCCTCCGCCTCACGGCGGGGGCGGCGCAGTGCGGAGACGGGCGCCTCGATCAGGTTCTCCAGCACGGTCAGATGCGGGAAGAGATTGAAGTTCTGGAAGACGAACCCGATGTGGGTGCGCTGCTTCAGTACGTCCTTCTCCTTCAGCTCGTACAGTTTGCTCCCGGAGCGGCGGTAGCCGATGAGCTCGCCGTCGATGCTGATCCAGCCGCTGTTGACCTTCTCCAGGTGGTTGATGGTGCGCAGCAGTGTGGATTTCCCGGAGCCGGACGGCCCGAGGATCACGGTGACCTCACCGGCCCGGACCCGCAGGTCGACGCCGCGCAGTACCTCCAGGGGTCCGAAGCTCTTGTGGACGCCGTGGACGTCCACCATCACCTCGCTCATCGGCTGTCTCCCAGGGGCTTGAGCGGTACGACGGGCCGGTCGCGCCGGGCCGCGGCGGCACGCAGGTCGTATGCGAGGCGGCGGGCGCGCTGGAGCGGGGTCGGTGGCGGGGTGCGGTTGGCACCGCGGGCGTACCGGCGCTCGACGTAGTACTGGGCGATCGACAGCAGGGACGTCAGTACGACGTACCAGGCGGTGGCGACCAGCAGCAGCGGGATCACCCGGCCGTTGCGGCCGTAGATGACCTGCACCTGGTAGAACAGCTCGCCGATGGACATCACGTAGACCACCGAGGTGCCCTTGAGCAGGCCGATGATCTCGTTGCCGGCCGTGGGCAGGATGGCGCGCATGGCCTGCGGGAGCACGATGCGGCGGATCTGGCGCAGCCGGGGGATGCCCAGCGCGGCGGCCGCCTCCAGCTGCCCGTGGTCGACGGAGACCACGCCGCCGCGGACGATCTCGGCGGCGTAGGCGGCCTGGTGCAGCGTCAGCCCGATGATGGCGGCGCCCATGGTGCCGATGACGCTGTTGCTGTCGACGGACCAGAACACCGGGCCGAACGGGACGCCGAGGCCCAACCTCTCGTACAGCGCGCTCAGATTGAACCAGAACACCAGCTGGACGATCATCGGGATGGACCGGAAGATCCAGATGTAGCTCCAGGCGACGGTCCGCAGGACCGGGCTGTGCGAGAGCCGCATGAAGGCCAGGACGGTGCCGAGGAGAAAGCCCAGCACGGTGGCGTAGGCGGTGAGCTGGAGGGTCACCCACACCGCCTGGACGATCGTCTCGGACAGGACGTAGTCGCTGAAGACGCCCCACTCCCAGACCGGGTTGGTGGCCAGGCCGTGCGCGAACTGGGCGACCAGCACGATGACGGCGAGGACGGCGGCCCAGCGGGCGTAGTGGCGGGCAGGTACGACCTTGAGGGAGACGGGATCGTCCGGGGTGGGCGGGGCCTGGGGGCCGGTTCCCGGGGTGGCCTCGCCGGGCGGCGCGGTGTCGGTGGTGGATGCCATCGTGATGTTCCTGATCGGCTCTTATGCGTGCTCGGGCGGGTTGATCCGCGACGTGTCGATCGCGGAGGCGGACGTGCCCCACTTCTTGAGGATCCGGGCGTAGGTGCCGTCCTTGATCAGCTCGTTGACGGCGGCCTGGAAGGCCTTGGTGAGCGGGGAGCCCTTCTTGAAGGCGAAGCCGACGTCGAGGCGGTGGAACTCGCCGAGGAAGGTGGTCCGGGACGCGGGCTGGGCCGCCTGGTACCGCAGACCGTTGATGGTCGACATGATCACGTCGACACGGCCCTGCTGGAGAGCGGTGAGCGTCGCGGCGTTCTCCGAGTACACCTTCACGTCGTACGGCTTCTTGCCGGCCTGCGCGCACACCCCCTTCTGTGCGGTGAGGGTCGCCTCGAAGGTGGTACCGGCGCCGGTGCCGATGGTCAGCCCGCACAGCTGGGTGAGGTCGGTGATCCTCGTGCCGAGCGCGGTGTCGCCCTTCCTCACCGCGAAGCCCTGGCCGTCGTTGATGTAGGTGACGAAGTCGATGGTCTTCAGGCGTTCGCTCGTGACCCCGAAGTTGCCGGTGCCGACGTCGTACTTGCCGCTGCCGAGGGCGGGCAGGATCGTCTCGAAGGAGGCGTCCTGCCGTTCCAGCTCGACGCCGAGCACTTTGGCCACGGCGTCGGCGAGGTCGATGTCCTGGCCCGCGGGGGTCTTGTCCGCGCCGTTGGGGTAGTACGCCCCGGGCGGGAATCCGATCGAGCTGCCGACGCGGAGCCTGCCCGACTTACGGACCTCGGCGGGCAGCAGGGCGGCGACGGAGTCCACCGTGCGTACGGCGGCGACCGGGTCGTCGGTCGGCGCGGCCGAGGCCTGGGCGGCGGCCGGTGTGGTGCCGGAGGTGTCGCCGGAGCCACAGGCGGTCAGTGTCAGGAGCGGCAGCAGCGTGAGGGCGGCTGCGAGGCGCAGGCGAGCTCTGATCCCGGGGAGGTTCACAGGTCGGGGCCTTTCATGTGCGCGACTGGATGTCGAGGTGCTTCTCGAAGGGCAGCGGGCCGATGGTTTCCGGGTCGGCCTCGGTGTCGAACAGCGGCGTGTATCCGGTGGCCAGGTACAGGCCGCGGGCCTCGGGCTGGCGGGGCCCGGTGGTCAGGTGGATCCGCCGGTAGCCGCGTGCGCCCGCCTCGCGTTCCAGCTCGGCGACGACGTGCCGGGCGAGGCCGCGTCTGCGGTGGGCGGAGTGGGTCCAGATCCGCTTCAGTTCGGCCGTGGTCGCGTCGTACCGCCGGAAGGCGCCGCCCGCGACGGGCTCGCCGCGCTCCAGCAACAGGAGAAGCAGGCCGCCGTACGGTTCGGTGAACTCCTCGTCGGGGTAGCGGGCGAGCTCGGCGTGGGCGTCCTTGCCGTAGCGGGTCGAGTACTCGTGGCCGAGCTCCAGCAACAGGGGTCTCACGCGCGGGTCGGAGACCGTGACATGAAGGGACGTCACATCGGGCGGTGGCAAGGGGGCAGCGACGCCGGGGAACTTCACGGGCACGGGCATGGCCTTTCAGGGGTGCGGCGGCACGCGGGCATGGCGGAATCGCCCTGCGTACGGGCATGAGCGAACAGACCGTCGGGCAGAAGGGTCGGTGCGGTCGTGACGACGTCGGGCGTCGGGGAAGCAGAGCCGCGGCAGCGCGCGTGAAGGGAGAACTCGGCCCGCGACGGGGTCACCGAGGGAGGGAAGGGCCGGTCAGCCGGCCCGCTGCCGCGTCAGGCGCAACACGCGGCGGACCACACTCGACCGAAGTCGATGTGATCGCGCGAGACCAAGCGCTCCTGGGCAGTCATGCGACCAATTGAGCAGGACATCGCGCTGTCCGTCAAGACGTGCCCGGATGCCGGACCGGCCGGAACCGGCGTTTACCGGTGCCCTGTTGACACAAGGACGCCATGGGCACATACGATCGACGGCGGGTCGGCTCCGCGATGCGCGGTGCCGCCCCGGCCGCGTTGAGGGACGCGGCGCATGTGACGACGCCGAGCCCCGGCCGCACGGTACGCACGCGGCGCCTCCGCCGTTGCGCCCCCTGCGAGTGCCACCGGGTGGTCACCCACGCCTGCGATCCCCTCCCCCGGAGAGCCCCTCGATGGTCACGCCTTCCGAACTCACGCCGGCCCCTGCCACGAAACCCCCGAAACAGGCGAGCGCCCACGGCCCCGACGTGCCGCGGATCGTGCCGCGCCGACACGTCGGCCGGTGGCTTACCGCTGCCGTCGCGCTGCTGCTGTTCGCGATGGTGCTCAACTCCGTCGTCCGCAACGACGCCTTCCAATGGGAGGTGGTGGCCCGGTACTTCACCACCTCCGCCGTGCTCGACGGACTGCTGCTCTCCCTGTGGCTGACGGCTGTGGTGATGGTGCTCGGCTTCGTGCTCGGCACGGTGCTCGCGGTCATGCGGCTGTCCGCCAACCCGGTACTGCGCACACTGAGCTGGGGCTATGTGTGGATCTTCCGGTCCACGCCGCTGCTGGTGCAGCTGCTGTTCTGGTTCAACATCGGCGCCCTGTATCCGACGCTGGGCCTCGGCGTCCCGTTCGGCCCTCAGTTCCTCACCGTCAAGACGGTCAACCTGCTCGGCCCCACCCTGACCGCCGTCATCGGCCTGACCCTGCACGAGACCGCGTACGCCGCCGAGGTGGTGCGCGGGGGCATCCTCTCCGTGGACTCCGGGCAGACGGAGGCCGCCCAGGCCCTGGGACTGAGCAGGCGCCGCACTCTGCGCCGGATCGTCGTCCCGCAGGCGATGCGCTCCATCGTGCCGACGGCCGGGAACATGCTGATCGGCACCCTGAAGGGCACCAGCATCGTCAGTGTGCTGGCGGTGCACGACCTGCTGTACTCGGTGCAGCTGATCTACAACCAGACCTACCAGGTCATCCCGCTGCTGATGGTCGCCACCCTGTGGTACATCGCGGTCACCACCGTGCTCGGCGCGGGCCAGTTCTACATCGAGCGGTACTACGCGCGCGGCAACTCCCGCGCCCTGCCGCCCACTCCGCTGCAACGGCTGCGCGGACACCTGACCGCACTACGCGGCCGACTGCGCGCATGACGGGGCAGACGCGTCGCGCCGCGCTTCGCCGGGCCGCGGACCCATGTGTACGAGCAGGTCCGGGCGGCGAAGCGCGGGGCGGTACGGACACGGCTAGGAAAGGTATGCCTCCACTTCGCTGAACTGGGCCGCCGGCCAGCCGGTGTTGCCGGTGACGTGCAGCCGGACGTAGCGGATGTCACCGCTGACCGGGATCGTCACCGTGTTGCCGGTGGCCGGGTCGAAGCGGTAGTCCTTCGGGGCGGCCACCGTCGAGTACGCCGAGCCGTCGGTGCTGCCCTGCACGGACAGGGTCTGGGTGCGGGCCTGCCACGCGGCCTGCGGCGGCAGCTTCAGCACCAGCCGGCGTACGGCCTGCCGGGATCCGAGGTCGACCGTCAGGGACTGCGGGAAGGCATGGTTGGCGGACTCCCAGTAGGTGTTCGCGTCGCCGTCGACCGCCTTGCCCGGGGTGTAGACGTCCTGGGAGCCGGTGGCGGTGGCGGGCCGGCCCTCGGCGAGGTTGCGGTCGGGGTCGGGTTCGGGGTTCTGCTCACCGGGCCGCGGCCAGGTGGAGCAGTCGGACCAGGTGCTGCTCCACCCCGAGTTGCCACCGCCGTCGGTGACGGTGAAGGTGCCGGAACCGGTCGGGTAGGGGCAGTTGTAGACGCCGGCCGAACCGACGCCGGTCGCCGTGACGTCGCGGAAGGTGGCGGCGCCCTGGGTCTCCGCCTGCACGACGACCGTACCGACCTTGTTCACGGTGGCGCCGTCGATGGTGATGTTCTTCGCCGCGTATCCGCGTCCGCTGCCGGAGACGAACTCGAAGGCGCTGTAGGGACTGTCCGTGACGGTCGTGTTGGTGATCCTGACCTGCGCCTCGATGGCGCTGTCGTAGGAGTCGACGCGCAGGGCGCCCATCGGGTGGTTCCAGTTGGGGTTCATGGCGCCGGTGCGGACCAGGGTGTTGCCGTCGACCGTGATCGTGCCGGCCAGCGGGTGGAAGGGGTCGAGGAACTTCTGGTTGGAGATCGCGATGCCGCTGCCGAGGGCGTTGGTGTCGGAGATCAGGTTGTTCCGGACGGTGATGTCGGTGCCGCCGTAGATCGCGATGCCGTTGGCGAGGTTCGGCTGCGTGATGGTGTTGTTCTCGAAGCTGCTGCCCGTGTTCGGCGCGTACAGCGACCACATGGCGAGCGCGTCGTCGCCCTGGTTGCGCAGGAAGTTGTCGCGGACCTTCACGCCGCGCGCGTTGCCGTTGAGGTTGAGGCCGTCGGCGGTCATGTCGAGGAAGCGGTTGTTCTCGACGACGAGGTTGTCGTTGGTGCCGGTCAGCCAGAGGCCGACCTTGAGGTGCTGGAGCCACATGCCGGAGACGGAGGAGTTCGGGCCGAGGGAGCCGTTGACGAAGTTGTCGGGGCTGGAGTCGACGCGTTCGGTGACCTCGCCGATGACCGCGAAGTCCTTGATGTGGACGTTGCCGGACGAGCCCGACTGGTCGATGAAGCGGGAGGTCCGCACGATCGAGTGCCAGTGTCCGGCGCCCCGCAGGGTGACGTTCTGCACCCCGCTCAGGGAGGAGGTGAGCCGGTACTCGCCCGGCGGTATCCACACCACTCCCCCTTGCGCGGCGGCGATGGCCTCCCGGAACGCCTGCGTGGAGTCGCCCCGGCCGCTGGGGTCGGCGCCCTTGTCGGTCACGGAGACGGAACCGGCGGGCCGCGCGGCGGGCGCCGCCGCCTGTTCGAAGTCGGCCACGTCGACGGTGACCTGGACGCCCGTGGCCTGGAGGGCGACCTTGTCGCCGGCCTGGACGTCACGGCCGAGCAGCAGCCGGGAGTTGGCGTACAGGTGGTGCGTCCTGGCGCCGGGGATCCAGGGGGTGTCGACGTAGGAGTACTTGGACGTCACCGGCAGGGTCTGCGCCAGCTTCTGGCCGTTGACGTACACGTCGAGCGAGCCCGACTGGCCGTCGGGGACGCTGTACGCGACGTTCACCGCGTTGGCCGCGCGCGGCACCGTGAACTCGACGCGCCGGCCGGGGTCGAGGCGTACCGCCTGGCGGCCCGACGCCTCCGAGGCGAGGGTGCCCTGGGTGTGGTCGGGGCCGATCCTCGTGCCGGTGGTGGTGGCGGACTCGGCCTCGACGGAGGTGAAGGGGAGGGTGGCGCCGGCGGCGGCGTGGGCGGGGGCGGGTGTCAGGGCGACGAGGGTGCCGGCGGCCAGGGCCACCGCCGTGGCGACGGCCGGGGCACGTCTCACGGTGCTGGAGGTGCTCATGTGCTGATCCCTTCGGTGTGGGGTGGGGGAACAGGCGGTGCGGTCTCAGGTGCGCAGCCAGACGGCGGTGTCCTTGGGGAGTCGTCCGTCGTCGGTGAGCGGACCGCTGCCGAGGAGCAGCGCGGTGTGTGCGGGGAGGTCGGCGGGCTCGTCCGCGAGGTTCACCAGGCAGATCGCGGCGCCGTCCGCGCGGGTGAAGGCGAGGACGCCGTCGGGGGTGGGCAGCCAGGTGAGCGGGCCGTCTCCGAGGAACGGGCGCAGACGGATCGCCTCGCGGTAGAGGGAGAGCATCGAGCCGGGGTCGCGGGCCTGCCGGTCGGCCGCGTACGTCGCCCAGCCGGCCGGCTGCGGCAGCCACGGTTCGCCGCCGAACCCGGCGTGCGGCGCGTCGGCCGTCCACGGCAGCGGCACCCTGCACCCGTCGCGGCCGGGGTCGGTGCCGCCGGAGCGGGCGTGCATGGGGTCCTCGATGCGGTCGAGGGGGATGTCGGCCTCGGGCAGGCCGAGTTCCTCGCCCTGGTAGACGTAGACCGCGCCGGGCAGGGCCAGGGACAGCAGGGCGGCGGCGCGGGCCCGGCGGGTGCCGAGGGCCAGGTCGGTGGGGGTGCCGAAGGCCTTGGTGGCGAAGTCGAAGCCGGTGTCGGCGCGACCGTAGCGGGTGACGGTGCGGGTGACGTCGTGGTTGCACAGCACCCAGGTGGCGGGGGCGCCGATCGGCGCGTGCTCGGCGAGGGTGTCCTCGATGGAGGTGCGCAGCCGTGCCGCGTCCCAGGGGCAGGTCATGAAGGAGAAGTTGAAGGCGGTGTGGAGTTCGTCGGGGCGGAGGTAGCGCGCGAAGCGCTCGGTGTCGGGCAGCCAGACCTCGCCGACGAAGACGCCGCCGTACTCGTCGGCGACGGCCCGCCAGCCCCGGTAGACGTCGTGGAGTTCGTCCCGGTCGACGTAGGGGTGGGGATCGCGGCCCTCGACGAAGTCGGGCAGCCGGGGGTCCTTCACCAGCAGCGCCGCGGAGTCGATCCGGACCCCGGCCACGCCCCGCTCGAACCAGAAGCGCAGGATGTCCTCGTGCTCCTGGCGGACGGCGGGGTGGGACCAGTCGAGGTCGGGCTGTTCGGGTGCGAAGAGGTGGAGGTACCAGTCGCCGTCCGGCAGCCGGGTCCAGGCGGGACCGCCGAACTCCGACTTCCAGTCGTTCGGCGGGAGTTCGCCGTGGTCGCCGCGGCCCGGACGGAAGTGGAACAGGGCCCGCTCGGGGCCGCCCGCGAGCGCCGCCCGGAACCAGGGGTGCTGGTCGGAGACGTGGTTCGGCACGATGTCGACGATCGTGCGGATGCCCAGTTCCCGCGCCTCGGCGATGAGCTTCTCCGCCTCGGCGAGGGTGCCGAAGGCCGGGTCGATCGACCGGTAGTCGGCGACGTCGTAGCCGCCGTCCTTCATCGGGGACAGGTACCAGGGGTTGAACCACAGGGCGTCCACGCCCAGTTCGGCGAGGTACGGCAGTTTCGCGCGGACGCCGGCGAGGTCGCCGGTGCCGTCTCCGTCGCCGTCGGCGAAGCTGCGGACGTACACCTGGTAGATGACGGCGGAGCGCCACCAGTCGTCGTTCCGGGCAGGGGTGGGCTGTCCCACTGTGCGTGCCTTTCTCTTCTGTGGATGATTGCGGTGTCAGCCCTTGGTGCTGCCCGCGCTGATTCCGGCGATGATGTGCCGCTGGAAGACGAGGAACAGCGCGACCATGGGGATGCTGGCGATCACCATCGCGGCGATGAGCACGGTCAGCTGGATGTTCTGCGACAGCTGGACGAGGGCCACGCTGATGGGCTGTTTGTCGGTGTCGGAGAAGACCATCAGCGGCCACAGGAAGTCCTGCCACACCGCGACCAGCGCGAAGATCGACACCACGCCGAGCACCGGGCGCGACATGGGCAGCACGATCGACCACAGGGTGCGCAGCTTCCCCGCGCCGTCCATCTCGGCGGCCTCGAGCACATCCCTGGGCAGCTGGTCGAAGAACCGTTTGAGCAGGTAGAGGTTGAAGGCGTTGGCGACGGCCGGCAGCCAGATGGCGAGCGGGTCGTTGAGCAGCCCGAGGTCGGCCACGGTCAGGTACTTCGGTACGACCAGGGCCTGGGCCGGGACCATCAGCGTGGCGAGGATGCCGCCGAGGATCAGCTTGCCGAAGGCGGGCCGGAGCCTGGACAGGGCGTAGGCGGCGGCCGTGCAGAACACCAGCTGGAAGAACCAGGCGCCGGCCGCCTGCACCACCGTGTTCCACAGGTGGGTGGGCAGCTGCATCAGCTCCCAGGCGTCGGTGTACCCGCTGGTGCTCCAGCTCTCCGGGACGAGCGTGGGAGGGGTGCGGGCCACCTCGTCGGGGGACTTCATCGCGCCGCTCGCCATCCAGTAGACGGGGAAGAGGAAGGCGAGCACGAAGAGCAGGACGATGCCGGTGAACACGGTCCAGTAGACGGCCTTGCCGCGCGGACGGGCCAGTACGGCCGGGGACACCAGGGTGCGAGTGCTCATGCGGTCTCCTCCCCGGAGCGGGTGAGACGGAGGTAGACGGCGGAGAACAGGCCGAGCAGGGCGAGGAGCATCACGCTCAGCGCGCAGGCGCCGCCGAAGTCGTTGTAGAGGAAGGCGTACTTGTAGATGAGGTAGAGGACGGTCACGGTGGAGTTCTCGGGGCCGCCGCCGGTGATCACGAAGGGTTCGGTGAACACCTGCATGGTGGCGATGATCTGAAGCAGCATCAGCATGAGGATGACGAATCTGGTCTGCGGGATCGTCACATGGCGGATGCGCTGGAGCAGGCCCGCTCCGTCCAGTTCGGCCGCCTCGTACAGCTCGCCGGGGATGGACTGGAGGGCGGCCAGGTAGATGAGGACGGTGCCGCCCATGTTGGCCCAGGTGGCGACGAGGACCAGGGAGACCAGGGCGGTGTCGGCGCCGTTGGACCAGTTCGAGGTGGGCAGGTGGAGGAAGCGCAGCGCCTCGTTGGCGAGGCCGGTGCCCGGGTCGTAGAACCACTTCCACAGCAGCGCGCTGACCACGGGCGGGATCATCACCGGCAGATAGACCACGACCCGGAAGAAGGCCTTGGCGTGCCGGAGTTCGTTGAGCACGAGGGCGAGCACGAAGGGGATCGCGAAGCCGATCAGCAGGGCGAGCAGGGTGAAGGTGAGCGTGTTGCGCCAGGCCGCGCCGAACTCGGGGTCGTTCAGGACCCGGGTGAAGTTGGCGGTGCCGACCCATTCGGGGTCCGAGCCGGGCGTGTACTTCTGGAAGGCGATCACGATGGCGCGGATCGCCGGGTACCAGGAGAACAGGGCGAAGCAGACGAGTCCGCCGAGGAGGAAGCCGTAGGCGCGCAGGTGGTCGGTGAGGCGGCGCCGCCTCCGGTCCCCTGCCGGGGACGGCGCCTTCACCGGTCGGACCCGTACGGCCGGGGCCGGCCGTTCAACCGTCTTCATCGCCGGTCAGCCCCGGGCCAGGATGCCGTCGATCTTGCCGGAGGCGTCCTTCAGGAGCCGGTCGATGTCCGCGTCCTCCTTGGTGAGGACGGCGGAGACGACACCGTCGAGGACGGAGTAGAGCTGCTGGGCGTGCGGTGGTTCGATCTTCATGTCCAGTTGCTGGTTGCCGTCGAGGAAGGACTGGTAGTTCTCCACCGGGACATTGGCGTTCGCCTTCTTGACCTGCTGGTCCTTGGCGTCGGCGGCGCCGGTGAACAGGCGGGGTTCGGGCAGGCCGACCGGGGCGTCGTTCTTCTTGGCCCGGGCGTAGTCGCCGAGGAAGCCGTCGCCGGGGGTGAGGAACATGTGGTCCAGCCACTTCAGGCCGGCGCGGATCTGCTCGGGTGAGGCCTTCTTGTTGAACATGTAGCCGTCGCCGCCGATGAGGGTGCCCTCGCCGCCGGGCATGGGGGCGATGGCGATGTCCTGGTACTCGGCGCCCTTCTCCTTGACCAGGATCGGTATGTTGTCGGGCGCGGCGAGGTACATGCCGAGCTTGCCGGCGCCCATCATCTGCTGGACGTCGTTGATGACGAGCAGCTGCTTGCTGCCCATCGACTCGTCCTTCCACCGCATGTCGTGGAGTGTTTGCAGGACGGCGCGGCCCTCGGGGGTGTCGATGGTGGCCTTCTTGCCGTCGGGGCTCACCACGTCGCCGCCCTGCGCGTACAGCTCGGCGGTGAAGTGCCAGCCGCCCTGGTTCTGGGCGCTGTAGTCGGCGTAGCCGACGGTGCCGTCACCGAGTGCGGCGATCTTCCTGGCGGCGTCGCGGACTCCGTCCCAGGTGGTGGGCGGCCGGTCCGGGTCGAGTCCGGCCTTCTCGAAGAGCTGCCGGTTGTAGATCAGGCCCATGGAGTAGCCGGTGCGCGGGATGCCGTAGATCTTGCCGTCGACGGTGTAGATGTCCCGCAGCTGCTGCTGGATGGTGTCGTAGCTCTTCAACTCCTTGATGTACGGAGTGAGATCGGCGGCCTGGCCGATGTCGACGACGTGCCGTGCGTCGGTGAAGTACGTGTAGAAGACGTCCTCCATCTGCCCGCCGGCGAGTTTGGCGTCGAACGTCTTCGGGTCCTGGCAGGGGAACGCGTCGTGCGGGACGACGTCGATGTCCGGGTTCTGCTTCTCGAAGGCGGCGATGTCCTCCTCGAAGAACTGCCGGTCGACCTTGGCGCTCTTGGGCGGCATGCAGTTGACGGTGATGCGGGTCTTGCCGCCGGCGGCTTCGTCGTCGTCCGAGCCGCAGGCGGTCAGCGCGAGAGCGCCTACGCCCAGGGCGACGAGGGTACGACGGATCCCGGTGCTTCTCATCGGTGGACCCCTTAAGGGACAGGAGTGAGTGAACCCCTCGGAACAGGAGCGGTGGGCGGGGCACACTCAAGCACCGACGACAACATCCCGCAAGATGTCGCGCAGAATTTGAAATTATTCGACAGTCGAGTGGATCTCAGGAACGAGGTGCCTGGGCGGTCGACCCCCGCACCACCAGCTCGGGTTCGAACAGCAGCTCCTCGGGGGCCACCGTGCTGCCGCTGATCTGCGCGTTCAGCAGTTCCACCACCGCCTTGCCCATGGCCTCGATGGGCTGCCGGACGGTGGTGAGCGGGGGCTCGGTGCAGTTCATCAGCGCCGAGTCGTCGTATCCGACGACGGATATCTGTCCGGGCACGTCGAGTCCCTTGCGACGGGCGGCCCGTACGACACCGAGGGCGAGGGGGTCGCTGGCGCAGATGAAGCCGGTGACGCCCCGCTCGATGAGCCGGGACGCGGCGGCGTGACCGCCCTCGATGGAGAACATGGCGCGGGCGACGTGCTCCTCGGGGACCTCCCCGGCGACCGCGCGGGCGGCGGCCAGCTTGCGCGCCGAGGGCATGTGGTCACCGGGGCCGAGCACCAGCCCGATGCGTTCGTGGCCGAGCGAGGCCAGATGCCGCCAGGCCTGCTCGACGGCCACGGCGTCGTCGCACGACACGGCGGGGAAACCGAGGTGCTCGATCGCCGCGTTGACCAGGACGACCGGAATATTGCGTTCGGCGAGCCGGCGGTAGTGGTCGTGGGGCGCGTCGGCCTGGGCGTAGAGGCCGCCGGCGAACACCACGCCGGACACCTGCTGCTGGAGCAGCAGGTCCACGTAGTCCGCCTCGGAGACCCCGCCACGGGTCTGGGTGCAGAGCACCGGCGTCAGGCCGAGCTGGGCCAGCGCGCCCCCGATGACCTCCGCGAAGGCCGGGAAGATGGGGTTCTGGAGCTCGGGCAGGACCAGGCCGACCAGCCGGGCGCGCTCACCGCGCAGCTGGGTCGGCCGCTCGTAGCCGAGCACGTCCAGGGCGGAGAGCACCGCCTGCCGGGTGGCCTCGGAGACTCCCGGCTTGCCGTTGAGCACCCGGCTGACCGTGGCCTCGCTGACCCCGACCTTCTTCGCCACCACAGCAAGTCGTCGTGTCATGTGCGCAAGAGTAGCGCAAGAAACGCAAGCGGCTTGCGTTGCGCCGCAAATTCTCTGTCAAGGTGCCGCCCAGAGCCCCCGAACATGTCCGAGGTGCCGGGTCATCACGGCGCGTACGGCCTCGGGGTCCCGGGCGAGCAGCGCGTCGAGTATCTCCAGGTGCTCCTCGGCGGACGCCTCCAGCCGCCCCTGCTCCACCAGCGCGGTCAGCCCGTACAGCCGGGCGCGCCGGCGCAGGTTCCGGACGACCTCGACGAGGTGGCCGTTTCCGGCGAGTGCCAGCAGCCCGAGGTGGAAGCGCTGGTCGGCCTCGATGTACGCGATGAGGTCGCCGGCCGCGGCGGCGGAGACGATCTCCTCGGCGACCGGCCGCAGTGCCTCCAGCGCCACCGGGTCGGCCGTGGCGGCCAGTTCCGTCGTCGTCGGGATCTCGATCAGGGAGCGGATGTGGGTGTACTCGTCGAGCTGCCGGTCGGAGACGGCGGTGACCCGGAAGCCCTTGTTGGGCACGGTGTCGACCAGCCCCTCGTTGGCGAGGTCGAGCATGGCCTCGCGTACGGGGGTGGCGGAGACACCGAAACGGGCGGCGAGCCCGGGGGCCGAGTACACCTCACCGGGTCGCAGTTCACCGGCGATCAGCGCGGCCCGCAGCGCGTCCGCGACCCGCTCGCGGTAGCTGGGCTTCCGCCCGCCCAGGGCGGGGAGGGCGGGACCGGTGGCGTTCACAGGACGAACCCCGCGGGGAAGGGGTCCGTCGGGTCCAGCAGGTACTGCGCGGTGCCCGTGATCCAGGCCCGGCCGGTGAAGCTGGGCAGCACGGCCGGGCGGCCGGCGACCTCGGTGGTGCCGAGCAGCCGGCCGGTGAACCGGGTGCCGATGAAGGACTCGTTCACGAACTCGGTGTGCAGCGGGAGTTCGCCGCGGGCGTGGAGCTGGGCCATGCGGGCGCTGGTGCCGGTGCCGCAGGGCGAGCGGTCGAACCAGCCGGGGTGGATCACCATGGCGTGCCGGGAGTGGCGGGCGGTGGCGTCGGGAGCGGTCACCTGGACATGGTGACAGCCGTGGATGGACGGGTCCTCGGGGTGGACGGGTTCTCCCCCGGCGTTGATCGCCTCCATCAGGGACAGCCCGGCCGCGAGGATCTCGTCCTTGCGGGACCGGTCGTAGGGCAGCCCGAGCCGGTCCAGCGGCAGGATGGCGTAGAAGTTGCCGCCGAAGGCGAGGTCGTACGTGACCGTGCGTCCGTCGGGCAGGGTGGCCTCCCGGTCGAGGGCGACCGCGAACGACGGGACGTTGCGCAGGGTCACGGCGGTGGCGGCCCCGTCCTCCACCGCGACCTCGGCGACGACGACCCCGGCGGGGGTGTCCAGGCGGATGGTGGTGACCGGTTCGACGACCTCGACCATCCCGGTCTCGACGAGCACGGTCGCGACGCCGATCGTGCCGTGCCCGCACATCGGGAGGTAGCCGGAGACCTCGATGTAGACGACGCCCCAGTCGCAGTCGGGCCGGGTCGGCGGCTGGAGGATCGCGCCGCTCATCGCGGAGTGTCCGCGCGGCTCGTTCATCAGCAACCGCTTGATGTCGTTCCGGTGTTCACGGAAGTACAGGCGCCGTTCGTTCATGGTCGCGCCGGGGACGGTGCCGATGCCGCCGGTGATCACCCGGGTGGGCATGCCCTCGGTGTGCGAGTCGACGGCGTGCAGAACGAGCTTGCTGCGCATGTCCGGTCCGCCTCCCTACGCCAGTCCGGCCGCGACGGCCTTCTCGGTGGCCGCGCGGACGGCCGCCTCCTGCCCGGGTTCCAGCGGTACGCGGGGCGGGCGGCAGGGGCCGCCGTGGCGGCCGACGAGGTCCATGGAGAGCTTGATCGACTGGACGAACTCCACCCGTGAGTCCCAGCGCAGCAGGGGGTGCAACTGCCGGTACAGCGGCAGCGCGGTGTCGAGGTCACCGTTCACGGCGGCGCGGTAGAGCTCCACGCAGGACCGGGGCAGCGCGTTCGGGTAGCCGGCCACCCAGCCCTTGGCGCCGGCGACGGCGAGTTCCAGCAGGACGTCGTCGGCGCCGATCAACAGGTCCAGTTCGGGGGCGAGTTCGGCGATCCGGTAGGCGCGGCGGACGTCTCCGGAGAACTCCTTGACGGCCTGGACGTATCCCTCGCCGTGCAGCCGGGCGAGCAGTTCCGGCACCAGGTCGACCTTGGTGTCGATGGGGTTGTTGTAGGCGACGACGGGGAGTCCGGCCGCGGCGACCTCGGCGTAGTGGGCGAGGACCGCACGCTCGTCAGCGCGGTAGGCGTTGGGCGGCAGCAGCATCACGGCCCGGCAGCCGGCCTCGGCGGCCTGCTCGGTCCAGCGGCGGGCCTCCGCGGACCCGTAGGCGGCGACGCCGGGCATCACGCGCTCCCCGCCGATCGCGGCGACGGCCGTCTCGACGACCCGGGCGCGCTCCTCGGGAGTGAGCACCTGGTACTCCCCGAGCGAGCCGTTCGGTACGACGCCGTCGCAGCCGTTCTCCACGAGCCAGGCGCAGTGCTCGGCGTAACGGTCGAGGTTCACGGAGAGATCGTCGTTCAGCGGCAGCGCGGTGGCGACGAGGACGCCGCGCCAGGGACGGTGGTCGGTCATGAGGATCCTCTCTCGGTGTGCTCTTCGTGCTCTTCGTGCTGTTCGGCGAGTACACCCAGCGGCACGGGCCGTGCGAACGGCCGCCGGGACGGGGTGGGTTCGCGTCCGGCGAGGCCGGCGACCGCCGGTCCGCACATCCGGCCCTGGCACCAGCCCATGCCGGCCCGGGTGAGCAGCTTGACGGTCCGGGCGTCCCCGGCGCCGAGGGCGAGCGCCTCGCGGACGGCGCCCGCCGTCACCTCCTCGCAGCGGCAGACCACGGTGTCGTCGGTGATCCGTTCGGTCCAGCGGGCGGGCGGGGCGTGCACGGCGTCGAGCGCGGCGGCGAAGCGGCGCATCCGGGCGCGGACCTTCGCGGCGGGCGCCCACTCCCGCGGATCGGGTACGGAGCCCCGCAGCCGGGCGGCGATCGAGCGGCCGGCGATGTGCCCCTCGGCCAGGGCGAGGGCCGCCCCGCCGATGCCGGTGGCCTCGCCGGCGGCCCAGACTCCGGGTACGTCGGTGCGCTGTTCCCCGTCGACGGCCACGGTGAGTCCGTCGAGCCGGCAGCCCAGGCTCTCCGCGAGGTCGGTGTGCGGCAGCATGCCGTGGCTCACCGCGAGGGTGTCGCAGGGCAGACGGCGTGCGGTGCCGGGCCGGACACGGCCGTGCGCGTCGAGCGCGGCGACGGTGACGCCCGTCAGCCGGTCTCCTTCACCGTGGGCGCGGAGGACGGTGTGGCGGGCGAGGAACGGTACGCGGTGTCGCACCAGGCGGGCCGCGTAGCCGGCGGCCTCGGGCAGCTTGGGGGCCAGGGTGACGGCGTGCCGCGGCAGGCGCCCGGGGTCCGCGGACTCCACCAGCGCGGCGACCGACACGCCCGCCGCCGCGAGGCCGGTCGCCACCGGCAGCAGCAGCGGACCGGTCCCGGCGACCACGGCGGTGCGGCCGGGTACGACGAGCCCGCCCTTGAGCACGGCCTGGGCGCCGCCCGCGGTGACGACACCGGGGAGGGTCCAGCCGGGGAAGGGCAGTACGGTCTCGTATCCGCCGGTGGCCAGGAGCACGGCGGTGGCGTGCACCTCGGCCGGCTCGCTCTGCTCCGGTCCGAGCAGCGCGTGCACGGTCAGACCGTCGGCCGTCCGCTCCACGGACCACACATGGTGCTCCGTCAGCACCCGCGCCCCGCTCGCGGCGAGTCCGTCCCGCAGCCGGGTCCAGGTCCGCCACTGGTGGTGCAGGGCCTCCGGGCGCTCCGCGCGGAGGCCCGCGGCGGGCTGCCGGTAGAACTGGCCGCCGGGTTCCGGCGCCGCGTCGACGACGGCGACCCGCACACCGCGTCCGGCCGCCGCGAGGGCCGCGGCCAGGCCCGCCGGGCCCGCGCCGATCACCGCGAGGTCAGTCCGCATGGCCCGTCCCCTCCTGACTGCGGATCACGTCGCCGGGCCGGGCCGGGACCAGGCAGGCCCGCTGGTTGGGGCGGTCGTTGACGGTGACCAGGCAGTCGAAGCACACCCCGATCCCGCAGAACACCCCGCGGGGGCGTCCGGTGCCGCGGGTGGTGCGCCAGGAGGTGATGCCGGCGGCCCACAGCACGGCGGCGATCGTCCGGCCGGGCAGCGCCTCGATCGGCCGTCCGTCGAACGTGACGGTGAAGCCGGGTTCGGGCCGCGCCCCGGCGAGGTCCAGCGGGTTCACTCCTCGGCCTCCTCTGCCGTACGGGGGAATCGGTCGGGCCGGAAGGGGGTGAGGTCCAGTTCCGGTGTCCGTCCGGTCAGTGCCTGGGCGATCAGCAGCCCGGTGCCGGTGGCCAGCCCGATGCCCGCGCCCTCGTGCCCGCACGCGTGGAACAGTCCGGGCACCCGGGGATCGGGGCCGATCGCGGGCAGGTGGTCGGGGAGGTACGGCCGGAAGCCCGCGTACGCGCGTATGGCCCGTACGCCGGACAGGAAGGGGAACAGGCGGGTCGCCCCCGCCGCCAGCGCCCGCACCGCCGGAAGGGACAGGGACCGGTCGAAGCCGACCCGCTCCCGGCTGGCGCCGATCAGCACCGGGCCGGCGGCCGTTCCCTCCACCACGGGAGAGGTCTGGAGCGCCGCCGAGTCGCTGGCGACGTCGGCCACGTAGTCGGCGGCGTACACCTTGCGCCGGATCCGGGGCGGCAGCGGCTCGGTGACCAGTACGAAGCCGCGCCGGGGGAGCACGGGCAGCCGGACCCCGGCGCGGGCGGCGAGTTCGCCGCCCCAGGTGCCGGCCGCGTTGACGACGGCGGGGGCGTGCAGGTCGCCGCGGTCGGTGCGCACCCCGCGCACCGTGCCGTCGGCGGTGCGCAGCACCCGGGTCACCTCGCGGCCGGTGAGCAGCCCGGCCCCGGAGGCGCGCAGCAGGTGGGCGGCGGCCAGGGCGGGCATCACCTGGGCGTCCTGGGGGTAGTGGACGCCGCCCGCGAGTCCGGGCGCCAGGTGGGGTTCCAGGTCGCGGAGCCGGTCGGCGGGGACGGGTTCGGCGGCCACTCCGGCCGCCCGCTGTGCGTCCGCGAACGTCCGCAGACCGTGGAAGGCCTCAGGCGTCCGGGCGACGACCAGTCCGCCCTTGGCCTCGTACTCGACCGCCCGGCCCAGCTCGCGGGCCGTCTCGGCCCACAACCGGTTGGAGAGCAGGGCGAGTTCCAGTTCGGGGCCGGGCTCCTTGTCGGAGACGAGGAGGTTGCCCTCGCCCGCGCCGGTCGTGCCGCCGGCCACCGGGCCCCGGTCCACGACGGTCACTTCGAGGCCCGCCCGGGCCGCGTACAGGGCGCAGGCGGCGCCCGTCATCCCGGCGCCCACTATCACGACATCGCAGGTCAGCGACTCGTTCATATCAGTACTATGTCACACAGCACTGTGGCTGGGAACAGTGCGCACCGACACGGTCGTTCGGCGGGTCCGCTCAGTCGGCGGCGGGGACCACTCTGAGGTGGGAGGCGGCGCGGCGGGCCCTGCGGTCCCCGGACGGGGCGCGGCGGGTCTCGCGCAGCACCAGCGTCAGCCGGAAACAGTCCATCTCATCGAGGGCCGGCGTGGTCTCCACGACGATGCGGCAGTCCGTGGCGCCCCAGCGCGGATCGGGGTGCAGCAACGGCCGTACGGCGCCGTCGTGCTGGGCGGCCCGCTCACCCACGACCCGCAGCCAGTGCGGCACTCCGTGCCGGTAGGCGGCCTCCATGATCGGGTCCTGGGCGATGTCGCGGCGGATGGCCTGGAGTCCGCGGTCGTGGCCGTACCGCTCGACCGTCCCGGCGAAATGGGCCAGCATCGGCAGGCACCAGCCGGACTCGTGGTCGCCCAGCACCGTGGCGGCGTCCGGGTGGAAGAGGACGAACCGGAGGAAGTTGTCGCAGGGCTGGGCCGTGGGGTGCGCCTCGACGTCCTGGAAAAGTGTCCGGAAAGCAGTGTTGGTGAGCCGCACGTCCCACCGGTGGTCGACCACCATGGAGGGGAACGGAGCCGCCTCCAGGAGCGCGGCGTAGTCCTCCAGATAGGCGCGGGCCTCGGGGGTCTCGGGGGCGGGCCGCGGTGCCGGCCGCTGCCCTCCTGCCTGATATGCCATCGGGAGGTCACCCCTCTTGCCTGTGCGGCCCTGACGCGGCGCCCCGATCCTGCTGCCCGCACGCGAGACGTGTCAACTATCGTGGCATTTCATGCCGGTTGACGGCTGAAATTGGCCACAGTTGTGGCGAGACCTGGATGTGAGTTCGAAGCAGCGGCTAGTCTCCGTGAAGTTCACGGCAATCGCTTGTGAGAAGCCTGTGAGAGACCTAGGAGATCTTTCGGTGACGGGTGGCTTCGAGGGTCCGGGCGCCACGCCGACGACCGCGCTGCCGGCCGTCGTCGCCCGCGTCACCGCACTCGCGAACCGGCTCGGCGTGGCGCACGCCGAGGTCTTCGACACCGGCCGGCTGTCGGTCGCCTCCGGGGTCCCGGAGGCCGTGGTCAAGGCGCTGCTGAGCGGCCGCTCGGCGGGCGAGCCCGATGTGCAGGCGCGGTTCGTGCAGCGGCTGGACCTGCTGCGCCGCACCCGGCTGAAGCCGAACGGCCGCAAGTACACGCAACAGGAGATCGCCGACGGCGCGGGCATGTCCCGGCAGCAGGCCGGCGCCCTGATCAACGGCGACCGGCGGCCCACCATGGAGCACTGCGACGCCATCCAGCGGTTCTTCCGGGTGCACGCCGGTTTCCTCACCGCCGAGGACCCCGAGGCGCTCACGAGCGCCCTCCAGCACACCGAGCAGGAACTGCTCCAGAAGCTCGCGGACCGGGAGCGGGCGGCGGCGGCGCCGGCCGACGACCCGCTGGAGCGACTGCTCCAGGACCACGGGGTGCGCGGGATCGCCTGGCGGGCCGCGCAACTGCCCACCGACCAGCATCGCGACAAGGTCGCCGAGTGGCTGGACATGCTCCTGGAGAGTGTCCAGCGGCCCAAGGCCTGACCCGGGGAGAACAGTGGGCATCGGCAGGGAAATGCGCCGTCTGTGCGGCGAGCTGCTCGCGGAGCTGACGCTTCCCGCCCCGGCGCGGCCCGCCGATCTGTACGCCGCCCTGTGCGAGGCGATGAGCAGGCGCCGCGGCCGGCCGGTCCTGTTCCGTACGGCGGCCTTCCCGCCCGGGACGGCGAGCGGGCTGTGGCTCGACATGGCGGACCAGGATCTCGTGGTGATCGAGGAACGCACCGCGCCGGACCATCAGTTGGTGATCCTGGGTCATGAGCTGTGGCACATGCAGGCCGGCCACTGCGGTCGCCACCATGTGCCGGGCGCCGGGGTCGCGACGCGCCTGCTGGACCGTGCCCTCGACGAGGACGTCCTGCGGGCGACCGTCCTGAAGGTGGCCGCACGCACCCGGTTCGACCTCGCCGAGGAGAAGGAGGCCGAGGCCTTCGGCCTGCTGCTGGCCAGCAAGTGCCGGACACGGCTGACCGGTTCGTCGCTGCGGGGGCCGGTGCAGCGGGATCGTCTGGTGGGCCGGATCGAGGCGTCGCTGGGCTATCTGGGTCCGCAGGGCTGAGCGGACACGCCCCGGCGTGCGAGCCCGCCGGGCGGGCGAACCGGGCCGTGGTGGAACCCGATTGTCAGTGGTGGGCGGCAAGCTGGGGGGAAACGCACCGACCGCGACACGGGGAGAGCCGAGCGATGCCCACCGCCGTACTGACCGACCGCGAGCGCACCGCCGTCCAGGCCTATCTACGGCTGCTGCACACGGTGCGCGCAGCCCTCGACACCCAGTCGGTCCCGCCGGGCCCTCCCGGGCCCCCGCTGGTGCCCCCCTCCGTACTCGCCGAGGCGGAGACGGCCCTGGCCCGAGCGGGCCTGACCGGCAACGAGGAGGCGTTCTTCCGGATGCTGCGCGACTGGCACCCTCAGGCCTAGGGCGTGCCGGTCGCGGGGCGGGCGCGACGTTGCGGACACCCCCGGGGTTTCCCCGGGGGAGTCGGCCTGCTCAGCCGTGTGCGACGGTGACGGCCGTCGCGATCAGGTCCTTCTCGGTGATCCAGCGGCCGGTGAAGTGGTCCGCCACGCGGGTTCCCACACGCGGGCCCGGGACCAGGAGGGTGGCGCGGAAGCCGCCGCGGGTGGGGGCGCCGGGGTCGGGGAAGAAGTCGAGCTCGGCCTCCAGGAAGTCCAGCCACTTCCCGGTGAGCGGGAACCACGCCTTGTAGACGGACTCCTTGGCGCTGAACAGCAGCCGGTCCCAGTGCACCGCCGGCAGTTCCCCGGCCAGGGCGCCGATCCGTTCGGCCTCCCGCGGCAGGGCGACGGAGGGCAGCACACCCTCGGGCAGCGGCGCGTGGGGCTCGGCGTCGATGCCGAGGGAGGCCAGGTCGGCGTCGCGCACCAGGGCGGCGGCGCAGTACCCCTGGCAGTGGGTCATGCTGCCGGTCAGCCCCGCGGGCCAGACGGGGGCGCCCCGCTCGCCGGGCAGCACGGGCTGGGCCGGCACGCCGAGCTTGTCCATGGCGCGGCGGGCACAGGAGCGTACGGCGGTGAACTCCCGGCGTCTTTTGAGGACGGCGCGTGCCAGCAGGGCCTCCTCCTGGGGGAACAGCGGGGCGTCGGTCCCCTCGTCGCCGTAGGCCTCCACGGCGACCACGGTCCGCGGCAGCAGTTCCTCGATCATCGCCCCTCGTCCTCCCTCGGCACGATCCGGCGCAGCCGCCCCGGTGGCTGTTCCCGCGTGCGCCACTCACGCGGATAGCCCACCGACACCTCCTCGAAGCGGACACCGTCCTGCCAGGTGGTCCGGGGGATGTGGAGATGGCCGTAGACCATGGTGTGGACGGGGAAGCGCCGGTGCCAGTCGTCGGTCAGCACGGTGCCGCACCACATGGCGAACTCGGGGTACCAGAGGATGTCCGTGGGGTGGCGGTGCAGCGGGTAGTGGTTGACGAGGACCAGCGGCAGACCGTCCGGCACCTCGGCCAGCCGGCGTTCGGTCTCGGCGACCCGGGCCCGGCACCAGTCCTCCCGGCTCGGGTAGGGGTCGGGATGCAGCAGGCCCTCGTCGGTGCAGACGACGCCGGTGCCGTGCGCGTACTCCAGTCCCTCCTCCTTGGTGGCGCACCCGGACGGCAGGAACGAGTAGTCGTACAGCAGGAACAGCGGTGCGACGGCCACCGGCCCGCCGGGTCCCTCCCACACGGGGTACGGGTCCTCGGGTGTGATCACCCCGAGGTCCCGGCACTGCTCGACGAGGTGGTCGTAGCGGGCGACGCCGCGCAGCGTGACCGCGTCGCTCGGGTGCGTCCACAGCTCGTGGTTGCCGGGCGCCCAGACGACCTTGGCGAACCGGCCGGCGAGGGTCTTGAGGGCCCAGCGGACGTCCTCCACGGTCTCCGCCACGTCACCGGCCACGAGCAGCCAGTCCTCGTCCGACTCCGGCCGCATCGCCTCGACCAGGGCACGGTTCTCGCTGTAACCGATGTGCAGGTCACTGATGGCCCACAGCTGTCCGCCGCCGCTTGTCCCCGACATCACCCGTCGCCCCTTCAGCCGTCACGAACGCCCTCACGAACGAGATCACATCCGTGCCGCCGGAACAAGCGCGACCCGTCATCCGGGTGTGGTACGGGAACGACTCCCGAAGCCCTATGATCTGCCCATCACCACCGCCGTGAAAACGCCCTTCGCACAGGGCGGTTCGGTGACCCTCCACACTCCTGCCCGGGCAACGGGCCGCCGAGCCCTGCCCGCGAACCGTGAAAGGCGGCCTGCATGGTCTCTCGCGTACGCGTCTGGATCAACCGCACGTACGCGGAGAACGTGTTCTTCATGGATCAGCTGAGGAGAAATCCCGGCGACCGGGCCGTCGAGATCCACGCCACGCACGGGGACCCCGACTCCCCCGTGCTGGCCGCGGCCGACACCGCCGAGCCGGAGCCCGAGGGGCTGTCCCCGGCGGCGTACGTCGAGTACGCGCTCGCCCAGTGCGAGCGGCGCGGCATCGATGTGTTCGTGCCCCGGCTGCACCAGTCGGCGATCGTGGCGCACCGCGCCGAGTTCGAGGCGGTGGGTACGGCGCTGCTGGCTCCGCCGCCCGAAGCGGTGGCCGTGTTCCGGGACAAGGTGATCGCCTATGAGGCGGTCCAGGCGATCGGGGTGCCCGTGCCGCCGTGGTGGCGGGTCCGCAGTGCGGACGAACTCGTCGCGGCGGTCGACGAGTTGGAGGGGCGCGGCCACCGGGCCTGCTTCAAGCCCGCGTCCGGCGCGGGCGGGGTGGGCTTCCGCGTGATCACGCGTGCCCCCTTCTCACTCACGCAGCTGAGCGGCTTCCCGAGCCCGTATGTGCCGCTCGGCCTGGTGCTGGACGCCCTGCGGGAGGCCGACGAGCCGGTGGACTGGCTGGTGATGCCGCGGCTGGAGCAGCCCGAGGTGTCGGTGGACTGCCTGACCGGGACCGACAACCGGGTCCGGCTGGCGGTGGGGCGCACCAAGAACGGCCGGCGACGGGGCTTCACGCTGCACGAGCAGTGGCTGGAGCCGGCCAGGCGGATCGCGGAGGGGTTCGGCCTGCACCACCTGTCGAACATTCAGTTCCGGATGCTCGGCGAGCGGCCCGTGCTCATGGACGTCAACACACGGCCGGCGGGCGGGCTGCACCAGCTGTCGCTGTGCGGGGTGAACGCCCCGTGGGCGGCGGTGCGGCTGGCGCTCGGCGACGACCCGGGGGAGATCACGCCGCCGTTCCTGGGCCAGGACTACACAGTGGTGTCCGGTCCGCGTCCGCTGCGGCCGGTGTCGCTGCCGAAGCAGCGGTCCGACGCGTCCGTGGCCGCGCCCGCGCTGGGGGCCGTACCGGCTCCGGCGGGGTCCGTGGAGGCGCGGACGGCGACCGGAGCGCGCCCCTAGAAATTTTCTCGGGGAAATCTCGGCCGGGGGTGTATCAGGGGCCGGGCAGCGTGCTCTTGATGGTGAAGGCGACTTGGGGAAGCCGCCAGGGGGAAGCACGGGGGAACCGGGGGGCTCGGGTCGGTCGGCCGCTGTCACGGGGGGCGACCGGCCGGCCCGAAGCCATGTCCGGAGTGCTATCCGAGATAGGCGAGGCCGGGGTGGACGGCGGTGTAGCCGTCGACGAGACGGCGGGCCACGTTCACGGAGTCGACGAGCGGGTGCAGCGCGAACGCCTTGACGGCCGTCGCGCGGGAACCCGACCTGGCGGCGGCGAGCACCTCGCGTTCGACGGCCTTGACGGCGCAGACCAGAGCGGTGGCGTGAGCGGGCAGCGGATCGACGGAGACAGGGTGCGCGCCATGGGCGTCCACGAGGCAGGGGACCTCGATGACGGCGTCCCCGTCCAGCGGTGACAGGGTGCCGCGGTTGCGGACGTTGAGGATCAGGGTGGCGCGTTCGTCGCGGGCGATGGCCCGCATCAGGGCGAGCGCCACGTTCTCGTAGCCGCCGGACAGGTCCTCGGGCTCGCGTTCGCCCGCGCCCGCGGCCTCCCGGTTCTCGGCCATGTAGGTGGCCTCTCGTTCGGCACGGGTGCGGTCCCACAGGTCCAGGGCGGGGACGGCGGGGTCGGCCGCCCCGGCGTAGAACCTCGCCTGCTGGTCGTGCAGGAACGCGCCCCGGGTCCGCTCGGCCCGCCGGTAGGCGTGGACGGTCTCACGGTTGAAGTAGTAGTAGTGCAGGTACTCGTTGGGGATCGCGCCCAGGGACCGCAGCCAGTCGGTGCCGAACAGCCTGCCCTCCTCGAAGGAGCCGAGCAGCGCGGGGTCGGCGAGCAGGCGCGGGAGTTCGTCGCGGCCGGCGATCCGCAGACCGCGCACCCAGCCGAGGTGGTTGAGGCCGACGTAGTCGATCCACGCCTCCTGCGGTCGCGCGCCGAGCACCCGGGCGATGCGGCGGCCGAGGCCGACCGGGGAGTCGCAGATGCCGATGACCCGGTCGCCGAGGTGGCCGGACATGGCCTCGGTGACCAGTCCGGCGGGGTTGGTGAAGTTGATGACCCAGGCGTCGGGGGCGAGGCGGGCCACGCGGCGGGCGATGTCGACGGCGACGGGCACGGTGCGCAGACCGTAGGCGATGCCGCCCGCGCCGACCGTCTCCTGGCCGAGCACGCCCTCGGCGAGGGCGACCCGTTCGTCGTGCGCCCTGCCCTCCAGGCCGCCGACGCGGATCGCGGAGAAGACGAAGCGGGCGCCGCGCAGCGCCTCGTCGAGGTCGGTGGTCGCGGTCACCTCGGGCGCGTCGGGCACGTCGGCGGCCTGCTCGGCCAGCACCCGGGTGATCGCGCGCAGCCGCCCGGCGTCCACGTCGTGCAGGACGACCCGGGTCACCCGGCCCTCGGCGCGGTCCTTCAGCAGCACCCCGTACACCAGCGGCACACGGAATCCCCCGCCGCCCAGAATCGTCAGCTTCACATCCGCACCCTTCCCACCACGACGAACGTGGACGACCCTACTCGCGGCGCGGGCGCCCCGGCCCGACCGTCCGCTGTCCGTGCTCGCGGCCTTCGACCACCGGCATCCGGCGCTGCCCCTGATGGACATCGGCCGCCGGGCCGGGCTCACAGCGACCACCGCGCACCGGCTGGTGGGCGAGCTCACGCGCTGGGGCGGGACGCGTCGGGGACGTACCAGTCGGGCCGCGGCTGTGTGACCCGGCCGCGCTCGCCCCGCGCGGGCTCCATCAAATGGCTGTCCGAGCGCTCGTCGGCCGGTGTGCCGCTCCCACCCCGTACACGGTCACCGAACCACCGCTGCCGCGGCGGATGCCGGCCGAAGCGCGCGACTCGGGCGTCGCGGTGAGCGGCAGTCAGATCACCCGGTGACGGCGCCGGTGCGCGGCCCCGAAGGCACGGTCACCTCCACCGTGTCGGCCGGCGGGCCACTCTCCTCCCTACACCCCGTACACCGTCACCGAACCGCCGCCGCTGCCGCGGCAGATGCCGGCCGAGGCGCGCGGCTCGGGCGTCGCGGTGAGCGGCAGTCAGATCACCCGGTCGCGGCGCCGGTGAACGGCCCCGAAGGCACGGTCACCTCCACCGTGTCAGCCGGTGTGCCGCTCCCCTCCCTACACCCCGTACGCGGTCACCGAGCGGGCGCTTCCGCCGCGGATGCCGACCGAGGTGCGCCGCTCGGGCGTCGCGGTGAGCGACCGTCAGATCAGCCGGAGCGCGCTGTCGATGGCGGCGCCGGTGCGCGGCCCCGACGGCACGGTCGCCTCCGCCGTGTCGGTCGTCGTCCCGCGCACCGACGCCCGCGTCCCCGCGCCGGCCCCACCCTCCGCCTCGCGGGCCGCAACATCTCCCGGGCCCTGGGGCCGGACCCGGCCGCCCCCGCCCGGCGAAATCCCTCTCACCGGTGAGGACCGGGCCGCCGGACCTCGTGATACTGGGACGGCCCCCGCCCCGAGGAGCCGTCCATGTCCTTCCGGTCCGCCTTCGCGCCGGTCGTCGTGCGTTGGCGTACGGCGAGCCCGTACGCCCTCGACACGGCGCTCGCCGCGGTCGTGCTGTTCGCCGTCTCCCTTCAGTGGCTCTTCCCCGACGAGGGCGACGACCCGCTGACCTGGCAGGGCTGGCTGCTGGGCGCCGCCACGGCCGTGCCGCTGATCTGGCGGCGGCGGGCACCGTGCACCACCGCGTGGGCCGTGTCGGTCGCCACCCCCGCGCAGGCGCTGTACCACGCTCCCCCGCCGGACGTCATGTACGGCGGGATGGTCGTGCTGTACACCATGGCCGCCCAGACCAAGCCCTGGCAGCGGCGGCCGATGCTCACGGGCTGGGTCGTCGGGGTCGTCGTGACCATGCAGCATCAGGCGGACAAGGAGCCCTTCGAGTACGCCTTCCATCTGATGGGCCTCGTCTGCGCCTACGCCCTCGGGGTGCTCGCCCGCGTCCAACGCGCCTACACCACCGAGCTGGAGGACCGGGCCCGCCGGCTGGAGCGGGAGCGGGCCGCGGACACCGCGCGGGTCCGGGCCGAGGAACGCGCCCGCATCGCCCGGGACATGCACGACATCCTGGCGCACGCCGTGAGCCTGATGGTGGTGCAGGCCGAGGCGGGGCCGGTGGTGGTGCGCAAGGATCCGGAACGCGCGGAGGCCACCTTCGACACCATCGCCTCGACCGGCCGGGACGCCATGGCCCAACTGCGCAGGATCCTCGGCGTATTGAAGGAGGAGCGGCCGGGCGGGGAGGTGACCGCCCGGCTGCCGCAGCCCGGCGTGGCCGCCCTGCCGGGGCTGGTCCGTCAGGTGCGGGAGTCCACGGGGCTGCGCACCGAGCTGCGCACCACGGGCGAACCCCGCCCGCTGTCCTCGGACACGGAGGTCGCGGCCTACCGTGTGGTCCAGGAAGCGCTCACCAACACCGTGAAGCACGCCCGTGCCTCGCGCGCCGTGGTGGAGCTGGACTGGGCGGAGGACCAGGTGACCCTCACGATGACGGACGACGGACGGGGACCGTCCGCGCCGGTCGGCGGACACGGGCTGATCGGCATCCGGGAGCGGGCCGCCGCCTGCGGGGGCAGCGCCGAGACCGGCAGCGCCCCGGACGGCGGCTTCCGGGTCGTCGTACGCCTTCCCGTGGCCACCGACCGGGAAGGGGCCCTCGGGTGAGCATCCGGGTGGTCGTCGCCGACGACCAGGAGCTGGTCCGGGCCGGCTTCGGCATGATCCTCGACGCCCAGGACGACATCGAGGTGGTCGCCGAGGCCGGTGACGGCGAGGAGGCCGTCGCGGCGGTGCTCCGGCACGCCCCGGACGTGCTGCTGCTCGACATCCGCATGCCGGTGATGGACGGCCTGGAGGCGGCCCGGCGGGTGTGCGCGCAGTCGGGCTGCAAGGTCGTCATGCTGACCACGTTCGACCTGGACGAGTACGTGTACGAGGCGCTGTACGCGGGTGCCAGCGGCTTTCTGCTGAAGGACGTCCGCCGGGACGACCTCGTGCACGCGGTGCGGGTGGTCGCGGCCGGTGACTCGCTGCTCGCCCCGGCGGTGACCCGGCGGCTCGTCTCGGACATCGTGCGGAGCCGCAGGGAACGGGCCGCCGCCGAGACGGCGACCCCGCAGCGGCTGGACGCCCTCACCGCCCGCGAGGTGGAGACCCTGCGGCTGCTGGCCCGCGGCCTGTCCAACGCGGAGATCGCCACGACCCTGTTCGTCAGCGAACACACCGTCAAGACCCATGTGAGCAATGTGCTGAGCAAGCTCGCTCTCCGGGACCGGGTACAGGCGGTGATCTGCGCGTACGAGACGGGTCTGATCACTCCGGGCTCCCCCTGAGGAGTGAGTGCGGGGGCCGTCTCCCCCGTACGGGCGAGGGCCGCAAACCGCTCGCTCCGGCGATCCGGTGACCCACCCTTCGGCACGAGTCTGAGGTGTGTTGACACACCATCACTCGCCGGGAGGGACTGTGCTTTCCGCACTCGCCCGGGCGGCCACCCGCCGTCCCTTGACCGTGATGCTCCTGTGGGGGCTCTTTCTGCTGCTGGGCTTCGGGCTGGGGACGGGCGTGTTCGCGCGGCTCTCCGACAACGTGCCCGAAGTGCCGGGAACCGAGTCGGAGTCGGCCGCCCGCTACCTGGACGAGGTGGACCCGGCTGGCGAGTCGATCACCGGCGTGGTGGCCGGCACCGCCGTCTCCGACCCGGAGCTGCGCGCCGACGTCGAACGGACCGTGGCCGACCTGCGGATGGTCGCCGGGGTCGCGGCCGTGCCCGACCCGTACACCACGCGCGGTCTGACCGCAGGGGACGGGCAGGCGCTGATCATCCCCGTCACCCTCGAGGGCGGTCTCGACGACGGCGCCGAGGAGCGGACGCTCGACGCGGCCGCCGACCGGATCCGGCAGATCGAGGCCCCCGACGTCCATGTGAGCGGCGGTCCGCTGCTGGGGCAGCAGCTCGGCGAGCGGGCCCAGGAGGACGTGAAGAACGCCGAGTTGATCTCCCTGCCGGTGGTGCTGGCGCTTCTCCTGGTCGTGTTCGGCGGGCTGCGGTCGGCCCTGCTGCCGCTGGTCGTCGCGGTCGGCGGGATCGCGGGGGCCTTCCTCGCGCTGTTCCTCTTCAGTGAGGTCACCGACATCTCCGTGCACGCGATCCAGGTGACGACGATGCTGGGGCTCGGTCTCGCCGTGGACTACGCGCTGCTGATGCTGGTGCGGTTCCGGGAGGAGCGCCGGCACACCGAGGACGTCGTCGAGGCGGTGCACCGCACGGTCGCGGCGGCCGGGCGGACGGTGCTGTTCTCCGGGCTCACGGTGGCGGTCAGCCTGACCGGGCTGCTGGTCTTCCCGAGCGTGTTCCTGCGCAGCATGGGCCTCGCCGTCGCCGCCGTGGTGGTCATCGACATGCTGGCCGCGCTCACCCTGCTGCCCGCGCTGCTGGCGAGGTTCGGCGGGCGGATCGCCCCGGCGAAGGAGCGTCCGGAGGGCGAGGAGGGCCGGCTCTTCGCACGGATCGCCCGCTTCGCGGCCCGGCGCCGGATCGCCGTACTGGCCGTGGCCGTACCGGTGTTGCTGGTCCTGGCCCTGCCGGTGGCCGGGATGAGGATCGACCTCGGGGACGCGCGGCAGCTGCCGGCGGACACCGAGGCCCGGCAGTTGCACGACACCGTCGCCGGTCACTTCCCGCCGGGTACCGGCGTCACACCGGTCACCGTCGTCGTACGGCCCGGCGCCGACACCGCGACCGTCGAGGGCATCCGCGCGCTGTCCCCGGCCACGGCGGTCCGTGAACTTCCGGGCGGTGCCACGGTGCTGGAGATCCGGCCGCCCGGCGCGGCCGACGGCGAGGAGGCGACCGAGCTGGTCGAGCGGGTACGGGAGGTGCGCGGCGGTGAACCGGTCGAGGTCACGGGGCCCGCGGCCCGGCTGGTCGACTTCCGCGAGATGCTGGCGGAACGGGCACCGTGGGCGGTCCTGACCGTCCTGGCCGGCATCTTCCTGCTGCTGTTCGCGTTCACCGGTTCCGTGCTGCTGCCGCTGCGCACCGTCGTGACGACGCTGCTGAGCCTGGGCGCGGCGCTCGGGGCGGTGGTGTGGGTCTTCCAGGACGGTCATCTGGCGGGGCTGCTGGGCGCCGAGGGCCTGGGCGCGCTGAGCCTCACCGCGCCGCCGCTGATCATCGCGATCGCGTTCGGACTCGCCATGGACTACGAGTTGTTCATCCTGGCCCGGATGCGTGAGGCCCGGCAGCGGACCGGCGACGACGCGGAGGCCGTGGTGGACGGGCTGCGCCGCTCGGGCCGGGTGGTCACCTGCGCGGCGCTGCTGCTGGCGGTCGTCTTCGCCGCCTTCATGACGGGCGGCTTCTCGCCCATCCTTCAGATCGGTCTGGGCGTCACCCTGGCCGTCCTCATCGACGCGACCGTCGTGCGGATGCTCCTGGTCCCGGCCACGATGTCCCTCCTCGGCCGCCGGGCCTGGTGGGCCCCGGCACCGCTGCGCCGCCTTCACGACCGCTTCGGCCTCCGGGAGGAGCCGGAGGAGGCGCCCCGGCCGCGGGTGCCGACGCCCCTTTAGGGCGGGGGGAACCGCGCGAGGAACCACGCAGCCCCCGCGCCCCTTGAAGGGGCGCGGGGAACCGCGCGAAGGACCACGACGTCCAGGGCGCCCCTTGCACCCCATTCGCGTCAATTCGAGAGGTGAACTCTCCCCGCCCGCAAGGACTTTCTCGGTTACACCTGTTGACGACGGCGGAGCCGCAGCGCACATTGACGTCATCCTGAGAGCGCTCTCACGAGCAACCCCCCGTACCCGAGAGGGCATCCCCACATGAGTGTCACCTCCGGCACACCCCGCACCCTCCGCAGACCTCGCCCGCTGCGCCGGGCGCTCCTCGCCGTCGTCGGCACGCTCGCTCTCGCCGCGGGCGCCACGACCGCGGCCGGCACGTCCGCGAGCGCCTCCGTGCCGCCTCCGCCGTCGGGCTGGACCCAGGTCTTCGCCGACGACTTCAACGGTCCCGCGGGCAGCGGTGTCAACACCTCCAACTGGCGGTACGCGACCGGCAAGGGCTACCCGGGCGGCCCCGCGAACTGGGGCACCGGTGAGATCGAGACGATGACGTCCAGCACGGACAACGTCTCCCTCGACGGCAACGGCAACCTCCGCATCACCCCGCGTCGCGACGCCTCGGGGAACTGGACCTCCGGCCGCATCGAGACCAACCGCACGGACTTCCAGCCCCCGGCCGGCGGGAAGCTGCGCGTCGAGGGCCGCATCCAGGTGCCGAACGTCACCGGCGCCGCCGCCAGGGGCTACTGGCCGGCGTTCTGGATGCTGGGCTCCCCGTACCGGGGCAACTACTGGAACTGGCCCGCCGTCGGCGAGCTGGACATCATGGAGAACACCCAGGGCAACAACACCGTGTTCGCCACGATGCACTGCGGCACCTCGCCGGGCGGCCCGTGCAACGAGACCAGCGGCATCGGCGGTTCGACCACCTGTCAGGGCACGACCTGTCAGGCCGGCTTCCACACCTACCGGATGGAGTGGGACCGCTCGACGAGCGTGGAGGAGATCCGCTTCTACCTCGACGGCAACAACTTCCACACCGTGCGGGAGAACCAGGTCGACGCCACGACCTGGACCAACGCGACGAACCACGGCTACTTCATCATCCTCAACGTGGCGATGGGCGGCGGCTTCCCCGACGCCTTCGGCGGCGGTCCCGACGCGAACACCCGGCCCGGTCACTCGATGCTCGTCGACTACGTGCAGGTGCTGACCTCCGGCGGGGGCGGCACCACTCCCCCGCCGACCGGCAACCGCGACGCCTACGGCACCATCCAGGCCGAGTCCTACGACGGCCAGGGCGGCGTCATGACGGAGACCACCTCGGACACCGGCGGCGGCCAGAACGTGGGCGCACTGGCCAACGGTGACTGGCTCCAGTTCAAGGGCGTCAACTTCGGCTCCACCCCGGCCCGGCAGTTCTCCGCGCGGGTGGCGAGCGGCGCCGCCTCCGGCGTCAGCGGACTGGTCGAGGTGCGCCTGGACAGCCGGGGCAACGCGCCCATCGGCAGCTTCGCGGTGGGCAACACGGGCGGCTGGCAGTCCTGGCGGACGATCCCGGCGAACATCAGCAATGTGACGGGCACCCACGACGTCCATCTGACCTTCACCAGCGGCCAGCCGTCGGACTTCGTGAACGTCAACTGGTTCACCTTCGGCCACTGATCCCACCCCCCACACCGGCCCTTCCCGGCCGGAACGGTACGAGGGCCTCACCGTGCGTGGGGCCCTCGTACGCGTGTCCGTGGGGCGCGCTACCGCTGCTCCGCGCGGAACGCCGCCGGTGTCGTGTCGGTGTGCTGATGGAAGAACTTGGAGAAGTTCGCCGCGTCCGGGAACCCGACGGCCGCCCCGACCCGGCCGATCGGCAGGTCGGTGTGGGCGAGGAGACGCTTGGCCTCCAGGATCACGCGTTTGTCGATGAACGCCTTGGGCGTCTCCCCGGTGGCGGCGCGCACCGCGCGCACCAGGGTGCGGCGGGAGTAACCGAGCGCGTCGGCGTAGGCGCTGACGCTGTGGTTGGTGGCGAAGCCGTGCTCCACGGCGTCCCGGAACAGGGTGAAGGTGGTGTCGGTGACCTGCCGGGACGCCTCCGCCGAGCTGGCGGCGAGATGGGCCAGGCGCAGCAGGAACGCCGTCAGGGAGTGGCGCAGTACGGCGGTGTGCAGACTCAGCGGCAGGGTGGCGGTGTCCTCGTACTCGCGGCGCAGCTGGTCGAGGGAGGCCCTGAGCGCGGCGAGCCGGGGCGGGTCGGGGCGGAGCAGGGGCTGTTGGTCGTAGCGGTAGAGACCGGTGGCCTCGACGGTGGCACGGGGGAGGAAGCCGGGCTGCATGGCGAGGACGGTTCCGCGGTACTCGCTGTCGCGGGAGAAGCGGTGGACCTGCCCCGGGCGGATCCACAGCAGATCGCCCGCCGTCGCCTCGTACTCGGTGAAGTCGATCATGTGCCGGACCGGTCCGCCGTCGAACAGCATCACGATGTGGAAGTCGATGCGGTGCACCCGGTCCAGCGGTGCGTCGGCGCGCCAGGCGCGGCCGGGGCCCATCGGGGCGATCTGCATGCCGACGCCGAGGACGCTCCGGTCGACCGGGAAGGGGAAGGTTCTGATCCCGTCGCCGTCGTCGTCCCCGCCGCCCCGCTCTCCGCCCCGCGGGCTGCTTCCTGCCATGTCTCCCATGTCCGCCATATTCCTGCCGCGCCCGCCTCGACCGTGCGCCCGGTGTCCCACTTTCACCACAGGCTGGCACACCGGAACCTGGCCCAGGAAAAGTCAGACTTTTACTTTTGAACGCGTCACGCAGTTCCGACGCTCGGATCGAGGACCTCTTGAAGATGAGCACGCAGACACCGGACACCCTGGAATGGACCGAACTCGACCGGCGTGCCGTCGACACCGCCCGCCTGTTGGCGGCGGATGCCGTGCAGCGGGTCGGGAACGGGCACCCGGGCACCGCGATGAGCCTGGCCCCGGCCGCCTACACGATCTTTCAGAAGGTGATGCGGCACGATCCGGCCGACCCCGAGTGGACGGGCCGTGACCGTTTCGTCCTGTCCCCCGGACACACCTCGCTGACCCTCTACACCCAGCTGTATCTGGCGGGCTACGAGCTGGGCCTGGACGACCTCAAGGCGTTCCGCACCCACGGCTCCAGGACCCCGGGCCACCCGGAGTACGGCCACACCGCCGGCGTCGAGACCACCACCGGCCCGCTGGGCCAGGGCGTCGCCAACGCCGTCGGCATGGCGATGGCCGCCCGCTACGAGCGGGGCCTGTTCGACCCGGACGCCCCCGAGGGGGAGTCCCCGTTCGACCACACCGTCTGGGCGATCGTCTCCGACGGCGACCTCCAGGAGGGCGTCTCCGCCGAGGCCTCCTCCCTCGCCGGCCACCAGCGGCTCGGCAATCTGGTGCTCCTCTACGACGACAACCACATCTCCATCGAGGGCGACACCGCCACCGCCTTCTCCGAGGACGTGCTGGGGCGCTACGAGGCCTACGGCTGGCACGTGCGGCGCGTCGAGCCGCGGGAGAACGGCGACATCGACGTGCACGCCCTGTACGCGGCGCTGCGGGCGGCCCAGGCGGAGACCGGGCGGCCCTCCATCATCGCGATGCGCACGATCATCGCCTGGCCCTCCCCGAACGCCCGGAACACCGAGGCGTCGCACGGCTCGGCACTCGGCGCGGACGAGGTCGCCGCCACCAAGCGCCTCCTCGGCTTCGACCCCGAGCGCGCCTTCGAGGTCGCCGACGACGTCCTCGCCCACACCCGCCGGGCACTGGACCGGGGCGCCGAGGCGCACGCCGCCTGGGACAAGCGCGTCGCCGCCTGGCGCGAGGCGAACCCGGAGCGTGGCGAGCTGTTCGAGCGGATCGTCGCCGGACGGCTCCCCGAGGGCTGGGAGGACGCGCTGCCGGTGTTCGAACCCGGCAAGGCGGTCGCCACGCGGGCCGCGTCCGGCAAGGTGCTCCAGTCGCTCGGCGCGGTCCTGCCCGAGCTGTGGGGCGGCTCCGCCGACCTGGCGGGGTCCAACAACACCACGATCGACAGGAACAGCTCCTTCCTGCCGAGGGGCAACCCGCTCCCGGAGGCCGACCCCTACGGCCGCACCGTCCACTTCGGCATCCGCGAGTTCTCGATGGCCGCGGCGATGAACGGCATCGCCCTGCACGGGAACACCCGGATCTACGGCGGCACCTTCCTGGTGTTCTCCGACTACATGCGCAACGCCGTCCGCATGTCCGCGCTGATGCAGCTCCCGGTGACCTATGTGTGGACGCACGACTCCATCGGCCTGGGCGAGGACGGCCCCACCCACCAGCCGGTCGAACACCTGGCCGCACTGCGTGCCATCCCCGGCCTGAACGTGGTCCGCCCCGCCGACGCCAACGAGACCGCGATCGTCTGGGCCGAGATCATGAAGCGGTACGCCACCCGTCCGGCCCCGCACGGCCTGGCGCTCACCCGTCAGGGCGTACCGACCTGGGAACCGGACCCCGACGCGGCGAAGGGCGGCTACGTGCGGGCCGAGTCGTCCCTCGGGACCCCGGAGGTGATCCTGATCGCCACCGGCTCCGAGGTCCGACTGGCCGTCGCCGCGCGGGAGATCCTCGAGGCCGAGGGGATCGGCACCCGGGTGGTGTCGATGCCGTCCGTGGAGTGGTTCGAGGAGCAGCCGCGCGCCTACCGCGAGCGGGTTCTGCCGCCGTCCGTGAAGGCCCGCGTTGCGGTCGAGGCCGGAGTGGGACTCACGTGGTACCGGTTCACGGGTGACGCAGGACGCATCGTCTCCCTCGAGCACTTCGGAGCCTCCGCCGACGCGAACACCCTGTTCGCCGAGTACGGCTTCACCCCCGAACACGTCGTCGCCGCCGCCAGGGAATCGCTGGCCGCCGCGCGCGGTTGACGCGACCGCGAGAAAGAAGATGATCACTGTGAGCGAAGCAACCGCGAGCGCGGAAGCACTGAGGAGACTGTCCGAGGAGGGTGTCTCGGTCTGGCTGGACGACCTGTCGCGCGAGCGCCTCACGTCCGGCGGCCTCGCCCGGCTGGTCGAGGCCGGGACCGTGGTCGGAGTCACCACCAACCCGTCGATCTTCCAGGCCGCCATCGGCTCCGGGGCGGGCTACGAGGAGCAGCTCGCCGACCTGGCCGTGCGGGGCGTCACCGTCGACGAGGCGGTACGGATGATGACCACCGCCGACGTCCGGGCCGCCGCCGACGTCCTGCGGCCCGTGTACGAGGCCACCGGCGGCCGGGACGGCCGGGTCTCCATCGAGGTCGACCCCCGGCTGGCGCACGACACGGCGGCCACCGTCGCCGAGGCGCGGCAGCTCGCCTGGCTGGTGGACCGGCCCAACGTCATGATCAAGATCCCCGCGACGAAGGCCGGGCTGCCCGCGATCACCGAGGTGATCGGCGCCGGCATCAGCGTCAACGTCACGCTGATCTTCTCCCTGGAGCGCTACCGCGAGGTCATGGACGCCTACCTCGCCGGTCTGGAGCGGGCCCGGGCCGCCGGGCTGGACCTGGCCTCGATCCACTCCGTCGCCTCGTTCTTCGTCTCCCGCGTCGACAGCGAGATCGACAAGCGGCTGACGGTGCTCGGCACGGACGAGGCCCTGGCCCTCAAGGGCCGGGCGGCGCTGGCGAACGCCCGGCTCGCCTACGAGGCGTACGAGGAGGTGTTCGGCGGCGGGCGCTGGCTGGCGCTGGCCGGCGGCTCCCGGGCCAACAAGCAGCGACCGCTGTGGGCGTCCACCGGGGTGAAGGACCCCGCGTACAAGGACACCCTGTATGTGGAGGAGCTGGTCGCACCCGGCACCGTCAACACGATGCCCGAGGCCACGCTGCGGGCCACCGCCGACCACGGGGTGGTCCGGGGCGACACCGTCACCGGCGGCTACGCCCAGGCGCGGGCGGATCTGGCCGCCGTGGAGCGGCTCGGGATCTCGTACGACGAGGTGGTGCGCCGGCTGGAGGACGAGGGCGTCGCGAAGTTCCGGGACGCCTGGCAGCAGCTGCTCGACGCGGTGACGAAGTCGCTCGACAGCAAGGGAGTTGACGCGGAATGACCGACGGGACGACCGAACCGACGACGGACGCTCCACAGGAGCCGCCCGAGGAGCAGGAGGTCCTCAGGGCGCTCCCCGCGCCCCCGGCCGACTGGGCCAACCCGCTGCGCGACCCGCGGGACCGCCGGCTGCCCCGGGTGGCGGGCCCCTCCGGCCTGGTCATCTTCGGAGTGACCGGCGACCTGTCCCGCAAGAAGCTGATGCCGGCCGTGTACGACCTCGCCAACCGGGGTCTGCTGCCGCCCGGCTTCTCGCTGCTCGGGTTCGCCCGCCGGGACTGGGAGGACCAGGACTTCGCCGAGGTGGTGCACGACGCCGTCAAGGAGCACGCGCGGACCCCGTTCCGCGAGGAGGTCTGGCAGCAGCTCGCCGAGGGCATGCGCTTCGTCCCCGGCGACTTCGACGACGACAACGCCTTCGACCAGCTGCGCAAGGCCGTCGACGAGCTGGACGCCTCCCGGGGCACCAGCGGGAACTACGCCTTCTATCTCTCCGTACCGCCGAAGTTCTTCCCGAAGGTCGTCCAGCAGCTGAAGAAGCACGGGCTGGCCGACGCTCCCGAGGGGTCCTGGCGGCGCGCGGTGATCGAGAAGCCGTTCGGGCACGACCTGAAGTCGGCCGAGGAGCTCAACGCGATCGTGCACGAGGTGTTCGACCCGGAGCAGGTGTTCCGGATCGACCACTACCTGGGCAAGGAGACCGTGCAGAACATCCTGGCGCTGCGCTTCGCCAACCAGATGTTCGAGCCGATCTGGAACCGGTCGTTCGTCGACCATGTGCAGATCACCATGGCCGAGGACATCGGCATCGGCGGCCGAGCGGGCTACTACGACGGCATCGGCGCCGCCCGCGACGTCATCCAGAACCACCTGCTCCAGCTGATGGCGCTCACCGCGATGGAGGAGCCGGCCTCCTTCGACGCGGCCTCGCTGCTCACCGAGAAGCTGAAGGTGTTCCGGGCCGTGCGGCTCCCGGACGACCTGGGCCTGCACACGGTGCGCGGGCAGTACGCGGGCGCCTGGCAGGGCGGCGCGAAGGTGCGCGGCTATCTGGAGGAGGAGGGCATCGACCCGTCCTCCACCACCGACACCTACGCCGCGATCAAGCTCGGCGTGGACAACCGCCGCTGGGCGGGCGTGCCGTTCTATCTGCGCACCGGCAAGCGGCTGGGCCGCCGGGTCACCGAGATCGCGGTGGTCTTCCAGCGGGCCCCGCACTCCCCCTTCGACTCCACCGCCACCGAGGAACTGGGGCAGAACGCGGTCGTCATCCGGGTCCAGCCGGACGAGGGCATGACGGTCCGGTTCGGCTCCAAGGTGCCGGGGACCTCGATGGAGCTCCGGGACGTGACCATGGACTTCGCGTACGGCGAGTCGTTCACCGAGTCCAGCCCGGAGGCGTACGAGCGGCTCATCCTGGACGTCCTGCTGGGGGACGCCAACCTGTTCCCCCGTCACCAGGAAGTGGAAGAGTCCTGGAAGATCCTCGACCCGATCGAGGAGTACTGGGCGTCGAACGGCCGGCCGGCGCAGTACGCCTCGGGCAGCTGGGGACCCGCGGAAGCCGACGAGATGCTCGCACGAGACGGACGGAGCTGGCGCAGGCCATGAAGATCGACCTGACCGACACCACGGCAAGCAAGGTCAACAAGGCGCTGGTGCAGGGCCGCCGCGCCATCGGCACACCGGCCGTGGGCATGGTCCTGACGATGGTGATCGTCACGGACGAGGAGAACGCCTACGACTCGATCAAGGCCGCCGAGGAGGCCTCGCACGAGCACCCCTCCCGCACCCTGGTCGTGATCAAGCGGCACACCCGCAACCCGCGCGAGCGCACCCACCCCCGGCTGGACGCCGAGGTCCGGGTCGGCTCCGAGGCCGGCACCGGCGAGACGGTGGTGCTGCGGACGTACGGCGAGGTGTCCGAGCACGCCGACTCGGTGGTGCTGCCGCTGCTGCTGCCGGACGCGCCGGTGGTGGTGTGGTGGCCGGCGGACGCGCCCGAGAACCCGGCGAAGGACCCGCTGGGCGCGCTGGGCCAGCGCCGGATCACCGACCTGTACGCGGTCGAGAATCCCATGGCGGTGCTGGAGGCCCGCCGGCGCACCTACGCACCCGGCGACACCGACCTCGCCTGGACCCGGCTGACCCTGTGGCGTTCAATGCTGGCGGCGGCGCTGGACCAGGCCCGGTCGACGGTGACCTCGGCGACCGTGGAGGCCGAGGCCGACAACCCGGCCGCCGAGCTGCTGGCGCGCTGGCTGGAGGCGCGGCTGCGGGTGACCGTCGACCGGGTGGTGACCGCCGGGCCCGTCGTCACGGCGGTCCGGCTCGGCACGGCGGACGGCGAGATCGTCATCGACCGTCCCGAGGGTCCGCTCGCCACACTGACCCTGCCGGACCAGCCGCCGCGCCGGCTGGCGCTGAAGGTCCGTCCCACCTCCGAACTCATCGCCGAGGAGCTCAGGCGCCTCGACGCGGACGAGATGTACGCCGTCGCCCTGCGCGGCGAGGCCACCGAGGAGATCCCCGCCCATGTCTGACGTCCCCGAGCCGACCCGGCGCCCCCAGTGGACCGCCCTGGACGACCACCGCGCGGACGCGCTGCCGCAGCCCGACCTGCGCGAGCTGTTCGCCGCCGACCCCTCCCGCGCGGAGCGCTATGTCGTCCACGTGGGCGATCTGCGCATCGACTACTCCAAGCACCTGGTCAACGACGAGACGCTCGCCCTGCTGCGCGAACTGGCCGAGGCCACCGATGTGTTCGGCCTGCGTGACGCCATGTTCCGCGGTGAGCGGATCAACACCACCGAGGACCGTGCCGTCCTGCACACCGCCCTGCGCGCCCCGCGGGACGCGGTCGTCGAGGTCGACGGGGAGAACGTCGTGCCGGCCGTGCACGCCGTGCTCGACAGGATGGCCGACTTCGCCGGCCGGGTCCGCTCCGGCGAGTGGACCGGCCACACCGGCAGGCGCATCCGCAACATCGTCAACATCGGCATCGGCGGCTCCGACCTCGGCCCGGCGATGGCGTACGAGGCGCTGCGCGCCTTCACCGCACGGGACCTGACGTTCCGGTTCGTGTCCAACGTGGACGGCGCCGATCTGCACGAGGCGGTGCGGGACCTGGACCCGGCGGAGACGCTGTTCATCGTCGCCTCCAAGACGTTCACCACCATCGAGACGATCACCAACGCCACCTCCGCCCGCTCCTGGCTCGTCGACGCCCTCGGCGACGAGAAGGCGGTCGCCCGGCACTTCGTCGCCCTGTCGACCAACGCCGGGAAGGTCACGGACTTCGGCATCGACACGGCGAACATGTTCGAGTTCTGGGACTGGGTCGGTGGCCGCTACTCCTACGACTCGGCGATCGGCCTGTCCCTGATGATCGCCATCGGCCCGGACCGCTTCCGGGAGATGCTCGACGGGTTCAGGATCGTCGACGAGCACTTCCTCAACGCCCCCGCCGAGGCCAACGCCCCCTTGCTGATGGGCCTGTTGGGCGTCTGGTACAACAACTTCCTCGGCGCCCAGTCGCACGCGGTGCTGCCGTACTCGCACTACCTGTCGAAGTTCACCGCCTACCTCCAGCAGCTCGACATGGAGTCCAACGGCAAGTCGGTGGACCGTCAGGGCCGCCCCGTCGTCTGGCAGACGGGACCGGTGGTGTGGGGCACGCCCGGCACCAACGGGCAGCACGCCTACTACCAGTTGATCCACCAGGGGACGAAGCTCGTCCCGGCCGACCTCATCGGCTTCGCCCGCCCGGTCGCCGAGCTGAGCGACGAACTCAAGGCCCAGCACGACCTGCTGATGGCCAACCTGTTCGCACAGGGCCAGGCCCTCGCCTTCGGCAAGACCGCCGAGGAGGTGCGGGCGGAGGGCGTGCCCGAGGAGCAGGTGCCGCACCGCACCTTCCAGGGCAACCACCCCACCACCACGATCCTGGCCACCGAACTGACCCCCTCGGTGCTCGGCCAGCTGATCGCGCTGTACGAGCACAAGGTGTTCGTCCAGGGCGCGATCTGGAGCATCGACTCCTTCGACCAGTGGGGCGTCGAACTCGGCAAGGTGCTCGCCAAGCGCGTCGAGCCCGCCCTCACCGAAGGCGCCGACGTTCCCGGCCTCGACCCGTCCACGGCCGCGCTGGTGGCCGCCTACCGCGAACGCAGGAAGTGAACTGACATGCAGATCGGTCTTGTTGGTCTGGGCAAGATGGGCGGCAACATGCGCGAGCGCATCCGCAACGCCGGCCACACCGTCATCGGGTACGACACCAACCCCGAGCTGTCCGACGTCGCCCACCTCTCCGACCTCGTCGACCGGCTCGACGGGCCGCGCGCGGTGTGGGTGATGGTGCCGGCCGGCGCCGCCACCCAGCACGTCGTCGACCAGCTCGGAAGCCTGCTCAAGCCCGGCGACACCGTCGTCGACGGCGGCAACTCCCGGTGGACGGACGACGAGAAGCACGCCAAGGAGCTGGGCGCCCGGGGCATCGGCTTCGTCGACGCGGGCGTCTCGGGCGGGGTGTGGGGCCTGAAGAACGGCTACGCCCTGATGGTCGGCGGCGACGAGGAGCACGTGGAGCGGCTGAAGCCGATCTTCGACGCGCTCAAGCCGGACGGCCCCTACGGCTACGTCCACGCGGGCAAGGTCGGCGCCGGGCACTTCGCGAAGATGGTCCACAACGGCATCGAGTACGCGATGATGCAGGCGTACGCCGAGGGCTGGGAGCTCCTGGAGAAGGTCGACTCGGTGGACAACGTCCGAGAGGTGTTCCGTTCCTGGCAGGAGGGCACCGTCATCCGGTCCTGGCTGCTGGACCTCGCGGTGAACGCCCTCGACGACGACGAGCACCTGGAGCGGCTGCGCGGCTACGCCGAGGACTCCGGCGAGGGCCGCTGGACCGTGGAGGCGGCCATCGACAACGCGGTGCCGCTGCCCGCGATCACCGCGTCCCTGTTCTCCCGGTTCACCTCGCGGCAGGAGGACTCGCCGCAGATGAAGATGGTCGCGGCGCTGCGCAAGCAGTTCGGCGGGCACGCCGTCGAGTCGGCCGAGAAGGCGTAACGCCGGTGGGGGATCTGTTGCTGGCGCGGCACGGCGAGACGGAGTGGAGCAGAGCGGGCCGGCACACCGGCCGGACCGATCTGCCGCTGACCCCGGCCGGTGAGGCCCAGGCCAAGTCCCTCGCGCCGCTGCTCGCCGGGCGGACCTTCGGGCTGGTCCTCACCAGCCCGCTGGTCCGCGCCCGGCGCACCGCGGAACTGGCGGGCCTGACCGGCGCACTGCCGGAGCCGGACCTGCGGGAGTGGGACTACGGCGCGTACGAGGGGATCACCACGGCGGACATCCACCGCTCCCGGCCCGGCTGGGACCTGTGGACCGACGGGGTGCCGCCCGGCCGGGAGTTCCCCGGTGAGTCCCCGGAACAGGTCGGGGAGCGCGCGGACCGGGTGCTGTCCCGGGTGGCCCGGGCGCTCGACGAGGGGGATGTGATGCTGGTGGCCCACGGCCATCTGCTCCGGGTCCTGACCGCCCGCAGGCTGGGCCTGCCGCCGTCGGCCGGGCGACTGTTCCGCCTGGAGACGGGCACGCTGAGCCGCCTGTCACTGGAGCACGGCGCCCCGGTGATCGCGGAGTGGAACACCCGGCCGTGACACGGGCCCGCCCGCGTGCGGCGAAGACGGGGGCCCAGCCCTCCGGGATGCCGCCGCGGGCGGAACGCGGAATCCCCCACATGCCCGACACGCGGCCCGCCCCCACGTAGCGGCGGCGGCCTCGGCATCGCTCGGCCTCACCGCGGCACGGAACCGCTGGACGGGCAACCTCGGCCCCGGTCCCCGGCGAGCGACGAGAACGAGCGCCCGGCCTGCCGGGAGCCGGAAGGCGGCCCGACGGTGGAAACCCCACCCTCCGCACGGCCCACCCCCACGAACGCGCGGCACCGCTCGAACTCGCCACACCGCCACCGCGACACGGAACCGGCGCGCCGACGCCCTCGTCCCCGGTCCCCACCGGGCAACGAGGACGAGACGCCGACCCCCAGGATGCCGTCGACGGACGGAAGGCGGCCCGACGACGGAGCCCCCACCCTCCGCACGGCCCGCCCCAGCGGAGAGGCATCGGCACCGCTCGGCCCGCCGCGCCGTGGCACGGAGCCGGTGACATGGCCCGTCGCCCGTGAGCGCGGCTCCGCGTCGGGGCGGCAGCGCTCATCGCCCGCGCGGGTTCGTGCCGCGTGCTGGGCGGACCGGCGCGTTGCGGGCACCATGGCCGCGGTGGCCGCCGTCACGCCGGACGGGCGCGGAGCGGCCGACCGTACGCGTTCCCCGACCGGTCAGGAATCAAGAAGCACAGGTGGCCGCGGGCCGCCTAGCCTAGCCTTGGCGCGACACCGCGGGCGGGACACGCCCGACGGGCAGGGCGGCGGACCGTCGCCGCGACCGCGCCGACGGGGCCGACCGGACGCACTGCCCGACACCGGTGGGACCGACCGAACCGGGGAACGCCGGCGGGGGGCGCGAACGCGGTCCCCGCCCGACGGATGGAGAACGATGAGCATGGCCACGAGGACGGACCAGCAGCCGGCCGAGCCGCACGCCGCCGACAGCCACGATCTGATCCGCGTGCACGGGGCGCGCGAGAACAACCTCAAGGACGTGAGCATCGAGCTCCCCAAGCGCCGGCTGACGGTGTTCACCGGTGTCTCCGGCTCGGGCAAGAGCTCCCTGGTGTTCGACACGATCGCCGCCGAGTCGCAGCGGCTGATCAACGAGACCTACAGCGCCTTCCTCCAGGGCTTCATGCCGAACCTGGCCCGGCCCGAGGTCGACGTGCTCGACGGCCTGACCACCGCCATCACCGTCGACCAGCAGCGGATGGGGTCCGACCCCCGCTCCACCGTCGGCACCGCCACGGACGCCAACGCGATGCTGCGCATCCTCTTCAGCCGGCTCGGCACACCGCACATCGGCCCGCCCGCCGCGTACTCCTTCAACGTCGCCTCGGTCTCGGCGAGCGGCGGCTTCACCGTCGACCGCGGTGCCGACAAGACGAAGACCGAGAAGGTCAGCTTCAGCCGCACCGGCGGCATGTGCACGCACTGCGAGGGCCGGGGCAGGGTCTCCGACATCGACCTCACCCAGCTCTACGACGACTCCAAGTCGCTCTCCGAGGACCCGTTCACCATCCCCACCTACACCGGGGACGGCTGGGTGGTGCGCGTCATCGCCGAGTCGGGCTTCTTCGACAAGGACAAGCCGATCCGCGAGTACACCAAGAAGGAGCTGCACGACTTCCTGTACCGCGAGCCGACCAAGGTGAAGATCAACGGGGCCAACCTCACCTACGAGGGACTGATCCCGAAGATACAGAAGTCGTTCCTGTCCAAGGACCGCGAGTCGATGCAGCCGCACATCCGGGCCTTCGTGGACCGCGCGGTCACCTTCGCCGAGTGCCCCGAGTGCGACGGCACCCGGCTCAGCGAACTGGCCCGCTCCTCGCGGATCGGCGAGATCAACATCGCCGACGCCTGCGCGATGGAGATCCGCGACCTGGCCGAATGGGTCCGCGGGCTGAAGGAGCCGTCGGTGACTCCGCTGCTGGCCAAGCTCCAGCACACCCTCGACTCGTTCGTGGAGATCGGCCTCGGCTACCTCTCGCTCGACCGGGCCTCCGGCACACTGTCCGGCGGTGAGGCGCAGCGCACCAAGATGATCCGCCACCTCGGCTCCTCGCTGACCGACGTCACCTACGTCTTCGACGAGCCGTCCATCGGCCTGCACCCGCACGACATCCAGCGGATGAACAACCTGCTGCTGCGGCTGCGGGACAAGGGCAACACGGTGCTCGTGGTGGAGCACAAGCCGGAGACGATCGCCATCGCCGACCACGTCGTGGACCTCGGCCCCGGCGCCGGCACGGCGGGCGGCACCGTCTGCTTCGAGGGCTCCGTCGAGGCGCTGCGGGCGAGCGACACCGTCACCGGCCGCCATCTCGACGACCGGGCGCGGCTGAAGGAGACGGTCCGCAAGTCCACCGGCGCGCTGGAGATCCGCGGCGCGACCGCCAACAACCTCCAGAACGTCGACGTCGACGTCCCGCTCGGTGTGCTCTGCGTGGTCACCGGTGTCGCCGGCTCCGGCAAGAGCTCGCTCATCCACGGTTCCGTCCCGGCCGCCGAGGGCGTGGTCTCGGTGGACCAGACGCCGATCCGCGGCTCGCGCCGCAGCAACCCCGCGACCTACACCGGACTGCTCGAACCGATCCGCAAGGCGTTCGCCAAGGCCAACGGCGTGAAGCCGGCTTTGTTCAGCGCCAACTCCGAGGGCGCCTGCCCCACCTGCAACGGCGCCGGCGTCATCTACACCGACCTGGCGATCATGCAGAGCGTCGCCACGACCTGCGAGGACTGCGGGGGCAAGCGGTTCGACGCGTCGGTGCTCGAGTACCGCTTCGGCGGCCGTGACATCAGCGAGGTGCTCGCGATGTCGGTGGCCGAGGCCGAGGAGTTCTTCCGCGCGGGCGAGTCGCGGATCCCGGCCGCGCACAGGATCGTCGAGCGGATGGCGGACGTCGGGCTCGGCTACCTCACCCTCGGCCAGCCGCTCACCACCCTGTCCGGCGGTGAGCGGCAGCGGCTGAAACTGGCGGTCCACATGGCCGACAAGGGCGGTGTATACGTCCTCGACGAACCGACGACCGGTCTGCACCTCGCCGATGTGGAGCAGCTGCTCGGCCTGCTGGACCGGCTCGTCGACTCCGGAAAGTCGGTGATCGTCATCGAGCACCACCAGGCGGTCATGGCGCACGCCGACTGGATCATCGACCTCGGCCCGGGAGCCGGTCACGACGGTGGCCGGATCGTCTTCGAGGGCACCCCCGCCGACCTGGTCGCGGCCCGCTCCACCCTCACGGGCGAGCACCTCGCGGAGTACGTCGAGGGCTGAGGCGCTCGCCGTGCGGCGCCGGGGCGGCTCTACGCTCCGGCGCCGCGCGGGATGCCGTACGCCCGTTCCACCCGCAGCCGCAGCACGAGCCGTCGGTCGCGGACCATCGCGGCGCGGTAGGCGTCCCAGTCGGAGTGCTCGCCGTTGATGTCGCGGTACAGCCGGATGAGCTCCTCCACCGTCTCGTCGTACAGGTTCCCGGCGACGGGTGACAGGTCGGCGGTGCCCTCGGCGACCGTGTAGGCCCAGCGGTCCCCGCTGGTGACGTGGTAGGAGGCTCTGGGGTCCCGCCGCAGGTTGCGGGTCTTGGCGCGGTCGTCCGTGAGCGAGACGCGGACGATCCGCTCCTCGGGGTAGTAGGCGTGCATGACGTTCGACAGCTGGGGCCGTCCGTCGCGCTTCAGGGTGACGAGCACTCCGCCCGACTCCTCGGAGAGCAGGGCGAGCAGTGCGTTCTGTTCGGCGTCCTGGGTCATGACTCGATCAACGCCGCTCGGCGGGCCGGCGTTCCCGGTGCGAGACGTCCGATGGGGTGAGTTCCGAGCCGGTCGCGGCGGGGTAGTTCCGGTGGGGTGTGCCGGGACTCCTGGAGGAGAGCGATGACGGTGCTGCGGCAGGAGGCCGATCCCGGGGAGGCCGGGCTGGACGCGGGGGCGCTGGAGCGTCTGGACCGGCATTTCGCCCGCCGGGTCGACGACGGACGGCTGCCCGGGTTCCTGGTCGCCGTCGCCCGGGGCGGACGCGTCGCGCACCTCACGGTGTACGGGGCACGGGACGTCGCGGCCGGGCTGCCCGTGGAGAGCGACACACTGTGGCGGATCTACTCCATGACCAAGCCGGTGACGGCTGTGGCGGCGCTGATGCTGGTGGAGGAGGGCCGGCTGTCGCTGGACGACCCCGTGGGCCGTCATCTGCCGGCGTTCGCGGAGCCGCGCGTGTACGAGAGCGGCTCCGGCGACCGGGTACGGACCCGCCCTGCCTCCGGCCCCCTCCTCGTACGGCATCTGATGACCCACACCGCCGGGCTGACCTTCGCCTTCTACCACGCCCACCCCGTCGACGAGCTGTACCGGGCCGCCGGTCTCGAGTCGTCGGTGGCGCCGGGCGCGGACCTCGCCGGAACGACCGACGTGTACGCGAGTCTGCCCCTGCAATTCGATCCGGGGACGCAGTGGAACTACTCGGTCGCCTCGAACGTGCTGGGGCGGATCATCGAGGTCGTGTCGGGCCGCCCGCTCGACGTGTTCCTCGCCGAACGCGTCTTCCGGCCGCTCGGCATGACGGACGCCGGCTTCCAGGTCACCGACGCACAGGCGGAACGCCTCGCGGAGATGTACGGGGAGACGGACGACGGCGGCATCGAACCCATCCCGGGACTGCCGCTGCGGGGCCGCCCCCGGTTCCTGTCCGGCAGCGGCGGCATGGTGGCCTCCGCCCACGACTGGCACCGTTTCATGGAACTGCTGCGCCGGCGCGGCGAACTCGACGGCACGCGTCTGCTCGCCCCGGCGACCGTGGACCTGATGACCCGCAACCACCTCCCCGGCGGCGCCGATCTGCGTGCCTTCGGCAGCCGGCCCGCGCACGACGAACCCGGCAACGAGGGCGTCGGCTTCGGGCTGGGCGTCTCCGTCGTCATCGACCCGTCCCGCACCCAGGCGCCGTCCGGCCTCGGCAGCTACGGCTGGAGCGGGGTGGCCACCACCACGTTCTGGGTCGACCCGGGCCGTGACCTGACCGTGCAGTTCCACACACAGGTGCGGCCCAGGTCCTCCCACACCGTCTTCCGCGACCTCAAGCGGCTGACGCACGAGGCGGTGACGGGCTGACGTCTCAGGACAGGTGCGCCACGGCGTCCAGATGGGGCAGGTGGTGGTCGAGCCGCTCCCGCTTGGTGCGCAGATAGGTGATGTTGTTCTCGCACGGCGGTATCAGCAGCGGCACCTGCTCGGCGACCTGGATGCCGTGCCGTACCAACGCCTCGCGTTTGCGGGGGTTGTTGGACATCAGCCGCACCGACCGCACGCCCAGGTCCTGGAGAATGCCCGCGGCGACACCGTAGTCGCGGGCGTCGACCGGCAGGCCGAGCGCGAGATTCGCCTCGACCGTGTCCAGGCCCTCCGCCTGGAGGGCCATCGCGCGCAGCTTGCCGAGCAGGCCGATGCCCCGGCCCTCGTGTCCCCTCAAGTAGACGACCACGCCCGCCCCTTCGGCGACGACCGCGCGCAGCGCCGACGCCAGCTGGTCGCCGCACTCGCAGTGCTGGGACCCGAAGGCGTCCCCGGTCAGGCACTCCGAGTGCAGCCGGGTGAGGACACCGTCCGTGCCGAGGTCGCCGTACACCAGGGCGACCTGCTCGTCACCGCGGTCGTGGTCCAGGTAGCCGATCGCCTGGAACTTTCCGTACACGGTGGGCAGCGGCGCATTCACGACGCGTTCCACACCGGTCCGCCGAGGGGACTTCTTGCCGAGTACGCCTACTTTTTCTGTCATGATTCCCGAGTTCCTAAGCAGAGACGAAAGGCCGTGACGATATGGGTGGTTCGGAAAAGCGGTCGGCGGCATACGGCCCGGTGCACGGTCTGTTGCCGGCGGATACTACTGAGGATGTACGGAAGCGGGGAGCCGGCGTCTCACACCGGTTCGCGGTACTTCCCGTCGGGAGTTTCGAGCAGCACGGTCCGTTCCTTCCGCTGGCGACCGACACGCTGGTCGCGTGTGCGATCGCGCGGGAGATCGCCGACGCCCATCCGGTGCACCTCCTCCCTCCGGTGACGATCTCCTGCTCGCACGAGCACGCGGCCTGGCCGGGGACCGTCTCCATCTCCTCCGTGACCCTTCACGCGGTGATACGGGACATCGCCGACTCGCTCCGCCGGTCGGGCGTGGACGCCCTGGTACTGGTCAACGGGCACGGCGGAAACTACGTGCTGGGCAACGTCGTTCAGGAAGCCTCCGCGCGCGGCGAGCGGATGGCGCTGTTCCCGGCCGCGGAGGACTGGGAGACGGCGCGCGAGCGGGCCGGCGTCGCCACCTCGCTCCTCACCGACATGCACGCCGGCGAAATCGAGACCTCCATCCTTCTCCACACACATCCCGAATTGCTCCGCCCCGGTTATGAGACCTCCGACCACGTAGCGGACGACCGACGCCATCTCCTCACCACCGGTATGTCCCCCTACACCGATTCCGGCGTCATCGGCCGCCCGTCCCTGGCCTCACGGGAAAAGGGCAGAAAACTCCTGGCCGCCCTGGTGGATTCGTTCGAACCATATTTCTCCCTACTGACCAAGCCCTCTTGATGCCCGTCGGGCGCTTGCGATCGAGGCTGAGGCTCAACTCCCAGCCGTTCCCGCGCCTGAGGACAAGGCCGAGGGCCAACTCCCAGCCCGTCCGGCGTTTGAGGACGAGGCCGAGGCTCAACTCCCAGTCGTTCCGGCGCCTGAGGACAAGGCCGAGGCCCAACTCCCAGCCCGTCCGGCGTTTGAGGACGAGGCCGGAGGCCGACCGGGGGTCCGGGGGCGGAGCCCCCGGGGACGGGACGGGAAGGGGCGGCGGGGGCGACACCACCACGGTCACCACCCCGCAGCCCCACCCACCACCGACCAACCAGCACCACAACCCCCGGCAGGCTGGCCACAAGACTGAGCACCCCGTACACGACCGCGACGGTCAACCCCCGCCCCGCCCCAAGCCCCGCCGCCCCGAACGCCCACGCCGTGACCCCCTCCCGAGGCCCCCACCCACCCACGTTCAACGGCAACCCCATAGCCACCAACGCCAGCACGGCAATCGGCAGCAACTCCGCCACAGACGCCCCCGCCCCGGCAACATCCGCAGCGAGAACGAACATCGCCACATACCCCGCCAACACAACAACGGAGGAAACAACAACCCCCGGCGCGTTGCGCCGCGACAACAACCCCGCACGAGCCTCCGCGAGCATCCCCCCGCCAACCCCCCGCCCCGACCCCGGCCCCGACCCCGGCCCCGGCGCCCGATTCATCCGCACCGCCAGCCCCACCGCACAAGCCCCCACCACCGCGAGCCCCACCACAGGCGCGCCCTGCCGCACTTCGTCCAGCACCGGCGACGGCATGCTCACCAGCACCACCGCCCCCACGGCGAACAGCGCGAACTGCCCGGCGGTACGCTCGAGCACCACCGCCCGCACCCCCCGCCCCAGATCCCCGGCGCTCTGCCCGTGCCGCACGGCCCGATGGACGTCCCCGAGGACACCCCCGGGCAGCGCCGCGTTGAGGAACAGGGCACGGTAGTAGTCGGCGACGGCCGCCCCGAGCGGCAGCCGAATCCCGATCCCCCGGGCGACCAGCGCCCAGCGCCACGCGCTGAACACGGTGGTCACCAGCCCGATCCCGAGCCCCGCGAGCAACGTCGGCCCGTCGATGCGGCGCAGCCCCTCCAGGAGCACCCCGGTGTCGAGGCGCCAGACCAGCACCGCGAGGATCACGACACCGCCGAGCGTGCCGAGACGGGTGCGCACGGCGCGCGTGCCGAGCCGGGCCGCGATGCCACGGAACCCCCCACTCATGCGGCCCCGTCCACCGGCCGGCACAGCGCGAGCAGATCGCTGTGGTGGACGACGACCCGCAACTCCCCCGCCGCACACGCCGCCAGCCGCGCGGCCAGATAGCCCTCGGCGCGCTCCGCCAGTTCCGGCCGCTCCTCCACCGCCGCGCCGACCCAGCCCCGCAGCCACTGCTCGGTCAGCGCGGCCTGCCCGGGGCCGAGCCGCCACGGGCTCGGGTTCAGCCGTACGGTCGCGCCGTGCTCGGCGAACACCTCGGCGGCGACGGTGACCGCGTCCGGGCCGAGCAGTCCGCCCCGGCGCTGGTGGGCGTTGAACGCCTCGGTGATCTCCTGGTCCATCGGGTGCGGCGCCGTCAGTTCGACACGTCCGGCCACCGACAGCGTCAGCAGTGCCGGACAGCCGGCCCCGGCGCAGGCGGCGGCGAGGGCGCCGACCTCCTCGCGGGTGAGGACGTCGAGCAGCGCGGACGCCGTCACCAGCGAGGCCCCGGCCAGCGCCTCCGGGGTGAGCCGGGCGACATCGCCGCGCCGGGTCTCGACGGTGACATGACTGCCGTCGGCGGCGGAACGCGGGGAGGCGACGGCGGCGAAGTGCAACAGATAGGGGTCCCGGTCGTGCAGGACCCAGTGCTGGGCGCCGTCGAGATGGGGGGCGAGCCAGCGGCCCATCGAGCCGGTGCCGCAGCCGATGTCGTGGACGACGAGACCGTCCGCCCGCCCGGGGAGGTTGGCGAGCCGGATGCGCAGCGGGTCGAGCAGGTCGTGCGAGCGGGCGGCGGCGTCGGCCGGTTCGCGCAGTTGGAGCCACTCGGGGGCGTAGCGGGGCGGTTCCTCGTCGCCGTTCGCCCGCAGCCGCAGGGTGGCGCGTTCTCCGGGGCGGGGCGCGGGCCCGGCGCCGGGGATGACGGCCGACGGGCCCGCGGAGGTGGTCTCGGGTTCCACGATGCCTCCTCGTGCGCCGGGTGCCGCTCCAGTGACGGCCCGGGGGCCCGGCTGCGCCGGGATCGTCCCGGAGTGCTGTGTGGTGGTCGCCGGTTCGGTCATGCGGCCCTCCGGGGTTCGGTGGGAAGCCGGCGCAGTACCGCCGCCAGGCTCTGTGCGGTGCTCGCCCAGCCGGCGAGCGCGGCCCGCCGGCTGCGGGCGGCGGCCTTCAGCCGGCGTCTCACGTCCGCCTCGCCGAACCAGCCGCGCAGTTCGGCGGCGATGGCGGCGGGGTTCTCCGGCGGGACGAGGATGCCGGGCACGCCTCCGTCGGGTGCACGGCCGACCGCCTCGGGCAGTCCGCCGACGTCGGTCGCCAGCACCGGAATGCCGCGTGCCAGCGCCTCGGTGACCGCCATGCCGTACGTCTCGGCGTACGAGGTGAGCACCATGAGGTCGGCGGCGGCGTAACTGGCGTCGAGCGCCGCGCCGGACCGTGGTCCGGTCAGCTCCAGCCGGCCCTCGAGGCCGTGCTCGCGGATGAGTGCGCGCAGGTGGGCGACGTACTCGGGATCGTGCCCGAGTCCGCCGACGAGCGCGCAGCTCCACGGCAGGTCGGCCACCGTCGCCAGTGCCTCCACCAGCCGGTGCTGTCCCTTGCGCGGGGTCACGGCGGCGACGCACAACAGCCGGGAGACGCCGTCGGTGCCGGGCGCGAGGGGCGCGATGTCGGCGCCGGGGGCGGCGACATGGACGCGTTCGGGCGCCAGTCCGTGGTGGGAGACGAGCCGGCGTACGGCCCAGTCGCTGGTGGCGATCACGGCGGGCACCGCACGCAGCACCGCGCGCTCGCGGGTGTCCAGTTCGGCGGCGACGGCCGCGTCGAGCCCGGTCTCGTCGCCCAGCGGAAGATGGACGAGCACGGCCATGCGCAGCCGTCCCTCCTCCGCCTCGGGTACGACGATGTCGGGCACGCCGCAGGCGACCAGTCCGTCGAGCAGGACGACGGCGCCGTCAGGCAGTTCGCGCAGGGTGCGGGCGAGTGCGGCGCGGGCGTCGGCGTCCGGGCGGGGCCAGTCACCGGCCACGGCGTGCCGGTGCACCTGCCAGCCGAATCCGGGCAGGTCCAGGCAGACGCGCCGGTCGTAGGCGTTGCCGCCGCTCGGCGCGGCCGGGTCGTCGACACCGCCCGGCATCACGAAGTGCACGGAGCGCAGGGACATGGGGATGATCCCGCCGTTCCTCGAGAAGGACGCCTGCCGGGGAACGTAGTCCAGACGGCCGGTACCGGCCCGGTCCGTCGTCGTGTCCGCCACCTCGACGGTCCTACCGGGCATGTCCATGGTCCCGGGCCTGTCCATGGTCGTGTCGGTCACAGGGCACGCTCGTAACCCGCCCAGGCGATGTGGGACTCGTGCAGCGTGACGGCGATGGCGGCGATGCCCTTGGCGCCCTCCCCGAGCGCGCCCTTGTGGATGCGTTCGGCGAGCCGGTCGGCGATGACCTTCGCCAGGTACTCCGTGGAGGTGTTGACCCCCGCGAAGTCGGGCTCGTTGTCGAGGTTGCGGTAGTTCAGCTCGGCGACGACGGCGCCGAGTTCCTGCGTGGCCAGGCCGATGTCGACGACGATGTTGTCCTCGTCCAGCTGCTCGCGCCGGAACGTGGCGTCCACGAGGAACGTGGCCCCGTGCAGGCGCTGTGCCGGTCCGAAGACCTCGCCGCGGAAGCTGTGGGCGATCATGATGTGATCGCGGACGGTGATGCTGAACAACGGACGACCCTCCAGGTGCGGCGCGTCTGCTCCCCGGCCGGTCTCCGCCGGGGATGCCGTGTAGTACGGCCGACTGCCTTCCCGTGTTCAGCCCTCTCTACGTCTTTTCTCAGGTCAGGCGTGCCTGTCCCGTTACGGGACCGCTACGGGACGTCGTAGCGCACGCGGTGGCACAGTGCCGGGATCTCGCCGGAGGCGAGCGCCGGCATGACCTCGGGCAGTTCCTCGAAGGCGGACTCGCCGGTGACGAGGGCGTCGAGGGCGGGATCGGCGAGGAGTTCCAGGGCGAGGGCGAGCCGGTCGGCGTAGCCACGGTGCGCGCGGGCCGGCGAGACCGTGCCGACCTGGCTGCTGCGGATGACGAGCCGCCGGGAGTGGAAGGCCTCGCCCAGCGGGAGGCTCACCCGGCGGTCGCCGTACCAGCTCAGTTCGACGACGGTGCCCTCGGCGCGGAGCAGTTCGAGCGCGTGGCTCAGTCCCTGTTCGGTGGCGCTGGCGTGGACGACCAGGTCGCACTCGCCCAGGGCGTCCCCGGGCAGCGCGAACCCGACGCCGAGCGCCTCGGCGGTCTTCGCCCGCGCGGGGTCGGCGTCGACGAGCTGGACGCGCACACCCGGGAACCGTGCCAGCAGCGCGGCGACCGAGCAGCCGACCATTCCGCCGCCGACCACGGCGATCCGGTCGCCGACCAGCGGCGCCGCGTCCCACAGGGCGTTGACGGCGGTCTCCACGGTGCCGGTGAGCACGGCCCGCCCGGCGGGTACGTCGTCGGGCACGGGTGTGACGGCGGCGGCCGGGACGACGTAGCGCGTCTGGTGCGGGTACAGGCAGAACACAGTGCGCCCGACGAGCGCCTCCGGCCCCTCCTCCACCACGCCGACGTTGAGGTAGCCGTACTTCACGGGAGCCGGGAAGTCGCCCTCCTGGAACGGCGCCCTCATCGCGGCGTGCTGGCTCCGGGGCACCCCGCCGCGGAAGACGAGCGTCTCCGTGCCCCGGCTCACCCCGGACCAGAGCGACCGCACCAGCACCTCGTCCGCGCCGGGCGCGGGCAGGGCGACCTCACGGATCGACCCTCGGCCGGGTGAGTCGAGCCAGAAGGCACGTGCGGTGCGGTTCATCGAAGTCCTCCTGAACGATCGGGAAGCTGCACGCGTACCGAGTGGTGCACAGGCCGCGCACAAGGTAGCGGCGTTGATCGACTCTGTCACACGGCCGGAGGATGTTCGGTGGCCCTGAACCACAGTTACGACGCGAGGCTCGTACAGCAGGAGACCGCCGTGGGGGCGGGCGTACAGATCCTGTTGCTGGCCCTGATCGGTACGGCGATCGGCATGGGCCCGGCGGGCTGGCTGACCGGTCTCGCGTTCGCCGTCGCCACCTGGGCGGTGCTCTCCCGGGCCCTGCACCGGTCCCGGCTGCGCTCCTTCGGCGCGGCCAACCGGGTCACCCTCGGCCGGGCCACCCTCGTCGGCGGGGTGACCGCGCTGGTCGCCGACTCGTTCCAGGACTCGCCTCCCGTCTCCCTCCTCGTCGGCCTCACCGCCGTGGCCCTGATCCTCGACGGCGTCGACGGGAAGGTGGCCCGCCGGACCGGTACGTCGACCGCGCTGGGCGCCCGGTTCGACATGGAGGTGGACGCGTTCCTGATCCTGGTGCTCAGCGTGTACGTGTCGGCGGCGATGGGCCCGTGGGTGCTGCTGATCGGTGGTATGCGGTACGTCTTCGTGGCCGCCGCGCGGGTCTGGCCGTGGCTGACCGCCCCGCTCCCGCCGAGCACCGCCCGCAAGACGGTGGCCGCGCTCCAGGGTGTGCTGCTGCTGGTGGCGGGCGCAGCACTGCTCCCGCCCACGGTCAATGTCGCGGTGGTGGCGCTGGCGCTGGGCCTGCTGGTGTGGTCGTTCGGCCGGGACGTGCTGTGGCTGTGGCGGACGTCCCGGACGGCGACGGCCCCCGCCGCACCCGACGTACGGCGGGAACTGGTCGCGAGCACCCCCTCCTAATCGACTCCCGCCGCGTCTAGCAGCCGGACCAGGTCCTTGCGCCCGTAGCCGAGCCGGCGGGCCCGGTCGGCCGCCATCAGCACCAGGTGCGCGACGATCTTCGCCGCGTATCCGTTCCGGTGGTCGGCGTCGAACCATTCCTGCGGCTTCTCCACACCCAGGCTGTTCATCACGAGCCCGTGCTCCCGGCGGACCTCCGCGACGGTGCCCGCGGCCGCGTCCAGTAACGTCTTCCCCGGCCGCTCGCACTCCAGGGCGAAACAGCCCCAGTCGACCGGCACACACCCCTCCGGTGGACTCGCCCTCAGCCCCGCGTACCGCTCGTCCGCGAACCCGGTGTGCTCGAACTCCTCGTGCACCAGGGAGAAGCGGTGGAACCCGGGCGGTACGGGAGGCGGTGGCGGCGTGTACGCCCACCCCGCGTCCTCGTACAACTGCCGCTTCACCTCCTCCTCTTCGGCGTGTGTCACGGTGAACCCGTTGTCCTCGTTGCGCCCGGTCGTGGTGCCGTCGGGGTTGCGGTGGAAATGCAGGCCCATGATCTGCTCCAGTCGTCCGTGTCGTGTCGTCTTCGTCAGTGCGGGAGATGTCCCCGTCACCGGATCGAACGGACCACCCGACCCGCACGTGCCCGCATCGCACAGCTTCACCCGATCGCGTGACCCCACCCCCTCCGGCGGCCTCACCACCGCCCCGACGACCGACCGTTCGACCCGCGACGGTTGTCAGCGCTGAGAGTTATCCTCACAAAGCGCTTGCGACACATGTGTCTTACGACCACGGGGGGTGTCCATGCACGGCCGCGACCAGAACTTCCCTCAGGACTGCCCGGGCGGTCACCCGGGCATGTCGACCGAGGCGGGGATCGACGTCCAGCGACAACTGGAGTCCCTGATCCAGGACTTCCGGACGAGTGATCCACCGATGCCGGTGATCGTGCTGCACGCCGAGGACTCCGCCGACGACGACCGGGTCACCGAACTCGTCGACGAGCTGAGCGAAGGACAGCAGCGTCACGGTACGCGCCTGGCGGTCGCCCCGACGGAGCCGCAGCCGGGGGATCTCGATCCGACCACCCGGGCCGCGCGACTCCTGGTCGACCTCGGCGACTCCCGGAAGTGGGGTGACCGGTCCGCCTCCTACCGCCCCTACTCCTTCCCCCGCCTCAACCTGGTGCGCGCCCTCCAGGAGGCCACCGACGATCCGGAGATGAGCGCGCACTGGCCGACCGCCCCCGGCGGCACCCCGGACGGGAACGCCCAGCGGGAGCGGGCACAGACACATCTGCTGCGCATCCTCGCCCGGCAGCGCTGGCGTCCCCGCAGACCCACGCGCCGGAACCGGCAGATGCTGCTCAGCGACGTGCAGCAGTTCCTCCCCATGGGCGTCCTGGGCGCCTTCACCGCGCTGCTCACCCGCCCCGAGTGGTACATCGCCGTGCTGGCGGGCATCGGGCTGATGGTCGTCCTCGCGGGCCTGAACCACGTCCCCGGGCGTGCTCCCCTCTTCCTGTGGCTGCGCAGGGAGAGCCGGTGGTTCCTGACCACGACGTTCCTCCAGTCCGCGGCCCGCCGTCAGTCGACGAGCGTGCGGCTGCTGCGTCCCGTCCGCTCCTGGCGGGCGATAGCGGCCCGCGCCTACGACGTGTCCGAGGCCATGCGCGAGGGCGGCCCCTTCCCCCTCCAGCTGTATGTACTGGCGCTCTTCGAGGACCTGCGCGACAACCACCGGCGGGGCAGCTGGGACCTGCGGGGCTTCAAGCGGACGCGCCCGCCGGTGCTGTTCCTGCGCCGGGCGGGCCGGGAGAACGGCGGCATAGAGCTGATCAGGGCGGTCAGCGACGTCCGCAGCCGGCGCAGCGAGCTCGACCCGCTGCTGATCGTGGCGGGCGTGGCGGCGGACGACGCGGCACTGCTCGACCGGAGCCCGGACGCGAACCCTCCGGCCAACCCGCCCGGGTCCCCACCCCAGCCGTCCCGTCTCCCTCAGCGGTTGCGGCAGTGGTACGACGAATGGGCCGGGAACCTGCGGGCCGATCAGTCCCCGAGCAGGACGAACGCCCTGCCATGGGTGCTCAGGATTCCCCTGCCTCCCGGCGAGCTGGTGCAGCTGCGGCAGGCCGACTGGCGGTGCGTCAGGGCCGGCCACCGACCGCCCCTGGCCCGGGTGGTGTGGTCGGTGCACAGCCTGCTCCTCGTCCTCGCGCTGGTCGTCACGGCGGGCGTCGTCCACGCCCGCGAGCTGCACCGGACGTACTGCTCGGCGGGTCTGCTGACCGCCGACCGCGACACCGAGCGGCGTCCCGCGCCCGGCGGCGGCACGGAGTGCGTCGGCATAGCCACCGGGGACGTCCGGTTCGGCGCGCACCTGAGCGGCGGCAGCACCGGGGAGGGCAAGCGGCTCCAGGAGCTGGAGAGCCTGGTGCGCGCGGAGAACGCGGAGGTGCTGCGCGACCATCCGGACGCCTACGTCACGCTGGTGTACGCGGGACCGCTGAGCTCCTCCTCGGTGGACCCGTCCCTGGTCAAGGGCGCCGAGGAGCTGACCGGCGTGTATCTCGCGCAGCGCGTCGTCAACGAGAACTACACGGTGAAGCTGCGGGTGCTGCTCGCCAACGGCGGCGCGGACATGGGGCACCAGCGCGTCACGGCCGACGCGATCGCCGAGTACGCCGACCGGGACCCGACCGTCGTCGGCGTCGTCGGTTTCGGCCGTGACCTCCAGAGCAGCCCCGACGTGACGCGCCGGCTGCACGCCGTGGGGCTGCCCGTCGTCTCCGGCACCAACTCGGCGACGTATCTGCCGAAGGAGTTCTCCAACTGGTTCAGCCTCGCGGCCCCCGACGAGCACCAGGCCGAAGCCCTCGGTCTCGTCGCCCGGCAGCTGCGCGCCCGGGACACGGCCCCGCGCGCCCTGGTCCTGGCCCGTGACACCAAGGAGTCGCAGGACCGCTACACCAGCGAACAGGCCCTGTACGGCGGCCGGATGCTGAAGCGGGAGGGCTTCCGGCTGCTGCCCGCGCAGCGCTACCGGGTGGCGAACGGCAAGCCCGAACTGAGGCTGCACGCGGAGAGCATCTGCCGGGGCGAGGACGTGCCCTCGGTGATCTACTTCGCCGGCCGGGTCGAGGACATCGGCCCGTTGATGACGCAGCTGAGCACCGAACCGGGCTGCGCGAACAGGGAGATCTCCATCCTCACGGGTGACGACCTGAGCAAGGCCAGATTCTCCGGCACGGGCGGTCGCGACGGCGTGGCCCCGCGGATCACGCTGTACCACGCGGCCCTGGCCGAGCTGGAGCAGGCCGCGTCCAGGACCGCCTTCTACGAGGACGCGTCCAACTACCTCCCCTGGCTGAAGGACGGAGGGGCCAGCTACGACGCCGCGGACTTCGCGAGCGGCCAGACGGCCCTCTCCCACGACGCCACGCGCGCCCTGTACTGGGCGGCCAGCCTCGGCGACGTACGCCAGAGCCGCGCGGCGACCTGGGTCAACCTCAGGGACGTCAAGCTCGACGGCATGGCCACCGGGACGATCGACTTCACCGACGCCCCCCTGTACGACGAACGGCACGGCCACAGCATCGTCGTCAAACGGGTCCAGAGAACCGCCGAGGGCGTCTCACAGGCGGAGGTCCTGTGCAGCAGACCGGCAGGCAGCACACAGCCGCTGAGTGTGAAGGAGTGCGCGATCGAGTGAGCGGGCGAAGGTTGTTACGCTCCCGGGCGTGAGGATTCCGGGACCCGAAGAGATCCGCGCGCTGCACGAGAAGCACGCGCCCACCGCCGAGGCGTTCGCGCTCGTCCACACCCACTGCGAGATCGTGTGGAGCGTCGCCGAGCGGCTCATCTCGACCTCGGGTGCCGACGTCGACGCCGAACTGGTCCGCGCCGGCTGCCTCCTCCACGACATCGGCGTCTACCGCCTCTACGGGGACGACGGCCACCTGGACCACGCCAACTACATCCGTCACGGCCTGCTCGGCCACGAACTCCTCACCGAGGAGGGCTTCCCCGAGCCCCTGCGCCGCTTCTGCTCCCACCACACCGGCGTGGGACTCACCCGGCAGGACATCGAAGACCAGGCCCTCCCGCTCCCTCCCGCCGACTACCTCGCGGAGACACGGGAGGAGCGCCTGGTGATGTACGCGGACAAGTTCCACACCAAGTCCCGCCCGTCGGCGTTCCTCACCCCCACCGAGTACGCCGCCCACGTCCGCCGCTTCGGCGAGGAGAAGGTGACGGCGTTCGAGTCCCTACGAGCGGAGTTCGGCGACCCGGACCTCACTGGCCCGGTGCCGGTGCGCCACCACTCAGTGCCGACGCCCGGCGGACCCGGCGGCGTTGGGCCTGCGCGGGTTGAAGACCCAGACTCCCTGGGACTGAGTGGCACCCAGCACCCTGCCGACGTCCAGTAGCCACGGGTTCGCCTTCTGGAAGGGCGCGAAGTTGTCGTTGGAGACGATCACTCCGCCCACCTCTTCGGCGATGCTGATGACGAGGGCGTCTCCCCGGCCCTCGGTGCCCGCCGGCGGTTGCACCACCGTGCCGGCGGCGATCGCCTCCTCGACCAACGGCCGCTCCTCGGGGGTCACATCGTGCCGCAGCGTCGCGTCGACGACGACGTGGATGTCCCGGTCGGCGTTCTTGAAGCGGAGCGACTTGATAGCGGCCTGAAGCGCCTGGAAGCTCGGCCGTCCCCCCGCGGAGCGTGGCGGACGGCCGTTCCACGCGAGGTTCGAGCCGTCCACGACCAGGGCCGCGGCGGGCTGCTTGCCGGCCTTGACCGACTGGGCGAGCGACGCGGGCGTGGGCCGGACCGCCGTTCCCGCCGCCGCCGTGCCGTTCGGCCGGCCCTGCGCCGGGACCGCCGGCACGGACTGGGGATGCGTCGGCCGGGGCGCCTCGCGGCCGGTCGTACGCAGCGAGAAGAGGTCGTTGAGCTCCTTCTCGATCTCCGGCGGGACGGTGCTGTCGCCGAAGACCCGGACCTCGCCTTCGAGGATGGGCTGCCCAGTCTTCTGGAGCGTGGCCCTGACCGCCAGCAGGCCTTCCTTGCTGTAGGTGTACTCCAGGTCGAACACCCCGTCCTCGGCCGCCCGGGAGTGGTGTGGCGGGTAGGTGAGGACGAGTTCGGTGAGTTTGACGTTGTCGGGATGGTTGACGGGTCGGTCGGGATCGCCTTCCCACACCTCGACGGTCAGTTTGGACACGCCGTCCCTGGACGGCTGGTAGGACTTCTTCCGCTGCTGCGGAAGGCGCTGGTTGCGGTCGATCAGCGCGCTGAACTCACGCTTGCCGTACTGGTCCTTGGTGACCGTGCCGAGGGCGTGCGTGTTGACGACGCGGATGATGCTCTTCAGCTCACCGTCCATGGCGGCAGCGCAGATCGCGGCGCCCTCGGCGACCGCGGTCATCGGGTGGCAGAGATCCGCGCCCACGAGTTCGCAGTCCAGCGCCTCGGCCACGGCGTCCCGCACGGCCGGGATCTGGCTGCTGCCACCGATCATCAGCACGGCCTTGAGCTCGCTCGGATCGATGCGGGCCTGGGCGAGACACTCCTCGACAGGATCGAGAGCACGGCTGATCAGGTCCTGGATCGCGGTGGAGAACTCGTCCTGGCCGATCTCCACGGCCAGCCCGTCCGGAGTCGTGATGCGCACGGACTCCTGGGACGACAGCAGGATCTTGTTCCGCTCGATGTCGAGGGAGAACTGCCGCTGCTCGGACTCCGACCACTTCCTGCGCGCCGGTGCGCGGTCGAGCACCATGCGACGCAGGCGCGCGTCGATCTCCAGACCGCCGAGCTTGTTGACACCGCGGCTGGCCTTCTCGTCGAAGAACCCCTCGTCGTGCAGCAGCAGGGTGGCGTCCATGGTCCCGCCGCCCCAGTCGAAGACGAGGAACTCCCCGTCCTCCTCCATGGTGTGCGCGTAGGCGATGGCGGCGGCCGTGGGTTCGTTCAGCAGCGTCTTGACGGAGATGCCCGCCGCACGCGCCGCTTCCCGGGTACGGAAGCGAGCCGCTCCCGTGGCGTTCGCCGGTACGGTGATCACGGCCTCGCCGATCTCCGTCGCGGCCTCCTCCTCGGCGGCGGTGGCCATGGAGCGGAACACGCCGGCGGCCGCGGTGGTGGCGGCGAACCGTCGCCCGCCGACCGTCACGAGGGGCTCTTCGCGCAGCAGCCGCTTGCACGCCTCGACGGCCTGTTCGGAGCGCAGTTTGGCCTCCCAGCCGAACAGGGCTCCGGTACGGAGGGAACTGGTGCCCACCACCGAGGGGTAGAGCTTCTCGAAGCCGGGCCGCTCCCAGTCGGCGTCGAGTCCCTGGCCGCCGAGTTCCAGGATCTCGACGTACTCGCCGTTCCACTGGGCGGCCACCGAGTTGGTGGTGCCGAAGTCGATGCCCGTCGTCATTCTTCCTCCCCCGCTACCGGGCCGGGCACCCGCCGAAGGTGTCCGGCCAGAATGACCTTTCCGGTCAGTTCGTCAACGTATGCCGGGCGCAGCACCTCGAACGACTCGCCTTCACCCTCGGTGACGACGAACCGGTCGCTCTCCTCGGGTTCGGTCACCCGGAGGATGCGCAGGGCCCGCAGGTGTTCCCGCATGGCCCCGTCCAGCAGGTCGCCACCGGGTGCCGTTCGCGCCCATACGAGGGCGTCGATCTCCGCGAGGCGCCCCGTGAACTGTGTGCGGGTGCGGAACTCGTCGAGGACCGCCTTGCGCACCGCCACGTTCAGACCGGTGGACGGTTCGGCCCGGCCGACCCGCTCGACGACTCCCTGGATGATCGTCTTGGCGTCGATGGGCTCCGGCGCTTCAGGTACGGACTGTCCTGGGGCGACGGCGGGCTCCCCCACTGACTGCTGCTGCCGCTTCTCCTTACGGCGCCTCAGTCCGCCGGGTCTGTGCGGCGCGTCCGTGTGACTCCTGCCCGGCTGTATCTGCCCGCAGTGCGGACAGGGACGATGGGCACGCTCGTTCTTGGGGATCTTCTCCCCACGGCGTGCCGTGGTCTTCTTCTTCGCGGCCATGGACTGGTTGCGCCTCGCTCAGCGTCGTGCGTTCTGTCAGGGAAGGACCGTCAGCGGGTGGACCCGTGCCGGTCGAGATGCGGTGGGGTGCTGCGGAAGTCGTCGAGCAGTTCGACGGCCGCCAGGGCGCGGATGGACTCGAGGTCCGCGCCGCTCGTGAGGGCGGTCCGGCGTGCCATCGGCTCCAGCGGCGGCACCAGCCGCCCGGGCACGGTGTCGGGCAGGTCGTACCGATGGCGGTCGAGGGGTATCTGGAAGAAGACGTCGAACCCGGCCTCGTGACGCGCGGCCTCGTGAATGCGGTCCTCCGCCAGGTTGAGCCGGGCCTGAGCCGCCTGGTCCCCCTCTTGCTCGTACTCGCGGAAGAGGGCACGGCAGTGCCGCTCCCAGCCTTCCTCCCCGTGGTCCAGGCCGAGTTCGAGGAACGGGTTCGTCATCATCCCCCGTTGGTTCCTCGGCGTGGCCTTCCAGGTACGCACATGCGTGAGATTGCGCCCGGCGACGGGGTCACCGTTCTCCGCGGCCTTCTCGGCGTACGTCTCGGCAAGCGCCAGCCGCTCCCTCGCGGCACGGTCGTTGTCTGCCTCGGGCGACGTCACGGCGGCGACGTACGCGGCGACGGTGTACGCCTCGTCCATGAGGTCGGCGGGGAGGCGAGAGGTGTTCTTGCGTTCCCGCACGAAGGACTCGGCCTGACGGCCCGCCCCTTCCAGGTCTCCGGACTTCAGTAGGTCGTAGGCGCGGTTGAGGGCGACCAGGGCGTAGAAGTCGCTGCGCCGGGGATCGACGGACGCGGTCGGCCGCCACAGCGCGGCCATCAGCTTCCACAGTCCCCGGTCTCGGACGGTGTCGCCGTCCCACTGACCGACGAGCGCCCCGGACCTGAGGTCGCGCAACTGGATCTGCTGGGCGCGCGGCAGCGCCGCGTCCAGAGCGTCCAGGGACGACAACTGACCGTCCCTGACCACGTCGTACAGCAGGTCCCACACGTCCTCGGGTTCCCGCCTCATGATCGTCTCGTCGGCCAGGAACGCCCTGCGGCGCAGCATGCCGTGCCACCCGAGCCGTTCGGCCTCCTGCGGGCCGATCGAGTTCGGGGTGAGGCGGGCCCGCAGGTAGAGCGCTTCCTCCCCGTCGCGTGCCTGCCAGGGCTCGTCCTCGGCCAGCAGGCCGCCGTGGTCCACGAGGTCGTCGAGGACGGACAGCGGAGCCCATGGGAGAACGTGACCGAGGACCGCGTTCGGCAGGGGAATCGCGCCTCGGGTGGCCGCTGTGGCGAACAGGGAGAACGCGGGGCCACCCGAGACCGCGCGGGACCTGGTGCCGATCAGCTCGAGGCCGGGAGCGGTCGAGCACAGGATCCGGCAGCGTTCCGTTCCCGGCTCGTTGAGCCAGCGCACCTCGGCGGCCCACAGGCTTCGCAGGTGTCCGAGGACCCGTTGCGGCTCCAGGGCGGTGAGTCCCGCACGGACAGCCGGGAGCAGGGTCTCGCGGTCCGGTGTCCCGGCGACGGCCCGGCCCAGCGTCTCCCGCTGGTGGTCCGTCAGCGCGGCTGCCTCCACGATGTCCCGCAGTACCGCCAGTACCGCGTCGACGGCTTCGCCGCCGTTGACGCCGAGCCAGCGCCACTTCCGCTGGGCGAATCCGGTCGCGCCGGCCTGGCCCTGGCTCGACCGGCGCTCCCGCGCTCTGGCCAGGCGTTCCTTCTCGGCGGCTATCGCCGCGCGGCGGGCGGCTACCGGGTCGGTCATGTCGTACACGCCGACACTGTAACCGTGCACGAAACCTTCACACACCCCTCCCCTGAACAGCGAATCCGCAGGTGGCATCCTGCCGGGCTCCCGGAGTGCGGCGCCCGGGTGGAAGCACGCCCCGCCCTGCCTCAGCCGACCCTCTTCCACTCCTGGCACCGGTTGGTCTTGAAGTACTCGCCCTTGTTGAGCGTCACGCGTCCCGGGCCGTTGAGGTTGTTGTTGGCGATGATGGAGTCGAACTCGCCGCTGGCGTCCTCGGCCCGTTCCCAGTAGCAGCCGAACTGGCCCTCGGGACCGGCCGTCTTGTAGGTGCCGGGCCTTGATGTCCTCGCCGACGAGGTACTCGCCCTCGCCGGAGAAGCTGGTCGGCGGGCCGGGTTTTGTGGTCTTCTTCGGCTTCGCGGTCACCGTCTCGGTCGCGGTGACGGTGACGGTGGGGGCGGGTTCGGCCTCGGCGGTTTCGGTGACGGTGACCGTGGGACGAGGGGCCGCCTTGGTGTCGGCGGCCGCCGCCTCGCCGACTTCCGTCGGGCCGCCGCCCGTGCCGATACCGACGCCTATGAACAGGGAGACCAGGGCGACCCCTCCGTACTTCAGCCATCGTCTGCGGCCGCGTGAGGGCTGTCCGGGACCGGTGGGCGTGCCGAGGCCGAAGGGGCCGGCTCCCTGCGGAGGGTGGTCGGGGAGCGGAGGAGGCTGGTGGTAGGTCATGGCATCGTCCATTTCAGGGATGTGTGTGGGTGCGTTGCTGGGGGGCGCCGTCGCGCGTCCGGGCGTGCGCCCGGCTCAGAAGCCGCGAATCCTGCGGCCCGCCTCGGTAGCCGGGTAGAGGATCGCCTCGGCGACCCGGCCGCCGGAGTCCTTGACGCCGCCGCTGAAGTTGAGGCGTCCGGACGTGCCGGTCTTGGCGGCGACTCCGTCCCAGTACTTCGCCTCCCGCTCCCAGCGGACGTCGTCGAGGAGGCGGACCAGGTCGTCCGAGCGGAAGGCGGACGCCGTGTCGGTCCACGGCATGGTGTGGTGGGCGGCGATGCCGATTCCGGCGAGGACGGCGGGCGCGGTGATGGCGCTGCGCGAGGTGAAGTGGTGGGCGTGGCGGGCGATGAGCTGGGCGAGGACCGGTACTACGGTGGCCTCGACCTGCTCGGGCCGGTACGCCGCGGGCAGTTCGTCCTCGTGCACCGATTCGGCGGACCGCTGGAGACCGTTGCGCCCGTAGAGCGTGGTGACGACGAGGGCGCGCAGCGCGGAGAGGGTGACGACCTCGCGGTCGCCCGCGGACACCTGCCGCTTGCTGACGTTCACCAGCCGCGCGAAGGGCACGCGCTGCCCGTCCACGTCGACGTTCACCGCGTCCGCGACCAGGTGCGCGAGCCGGGTGCCGTAGTCACGCTGGTCCATGGACATGGCCAGGTTCTTGGCGACGGCCACGCCCTGCACGTTGCGGTCGTAGAAGATCTGCCGCGCGTCGGCGGGGGCCAGGTCGATGTACAGCTCGAACGGCAGGCGCACCTGCGCGAGTTCGGGGTAGGTCAGGCCGTACGCCTCGGGGTCGTCGTAGAGGTCGTGCCAGGCGGTGGTCTGGGTCTCGCCGTCGATGGCGATGACCATCGTGCCGGGCGCGACGGTGAGGGTGCGCAGGCCGCTGCCGGGGACGAGTTCGTCGCTGAGCGCGGCGAGCGGTCCGGCGTGCCAGAGGGTGACCGGCGGCGTGGACCAGGCCGCGCCGAGCTCGCCCTTCAGTCCGGCGGCGATGTACTCGGCGTACGGACCGACGTTCTTGCCCTTCTGGGACGACTTCAGCGTGCGCTGCACGGTGGCCCGCAGTTCGGCATGGCGCCGCACCAGACCGGAGGCGGCCTTCAGCCTGCGCGGGTCCTCCTCGGCGCGGGGCGAGGGCACGAGCTGGACGAGCGTCGGCACGGACATCGTTCCGACGACGGCGTCGGCGCGGAACGGCATCACCGTGAGCTGGGTTCCTTCGACGACGGCCGTCGGCATGGTCAGAAGCATGGGACTCCCCCCGGAGCGCTTGCGGCTTCCACTCGGAAGCAAGACCAGAGAAGCATGACAGTGAAAGCATCGTCAATCACGTTGACAGATTTGACGGACGCTGTAGGTTGTTGACTGCTCACTCCAGAGAGGCTCAGGACTCCCGCCATGCCCCAGTCATCCGCGCAGGTGACCGCCGCCGAGATCTCCCGCATCGCGGGGGTCACGCGCGCCACGGTCAGCAACTGGCGCCGCCGGCACGAGGACTTCCCCGCGCCGTCCGGCGGCACGGACAGCAGTCCGCTGTACGACCTGGAGTCCGTGCGCGCCTGGCTGGCCTCGCGCGGTCACGCCTCTGCCGCGACCCCTTCGGAGGAGCTGCGTACGACGCTGCGTCTGCGGACGCAGAGCGGTGGCAGCGGTACGTCGGAGGGGTTGCTGCTCCTCGTCCTCGCGGCGGCGGGGCATTCGACGGAGGAGCTGACGGCCGCCACGGAGCTGTCGGACGCGGATCTGGTCGCGCACGCGCAGCGTGACACGGCGACGGCGGCGGACGCCGTGCCGGCCGCGGACCCGGTGCGTTTCGAGGCGGGGGACGCGGCGGTACTGCGCGCGCTGTACGTGTGTGTACGGGACGAGGGCGGCGAGGCCGCGTTGGGTGTGCTCGCGGAACGGGAGCTGGAGGACAGCGCCGCGTCCGGCGCGTACGTGACGCCCGCGCCGCTGGCCGACCTGCTCGCCCGCCTGATCCCCGGTTCCCCGTCCAGTGTCCTGGACCCGGCCTGTGGTGCCGGCACCCTGCTGGCGGCCGCAGCCCGGCGGGGTGCGCGTGAGCTGTACGGCCAGGACAACCTGCCCGTGCAGGCCCGGCGCAGTGCCGTGAGCCTGATGCTGACGGCCCCGGAGGCCACGGTCACCGTGCGCGCCGCCGACAGTCTCCGCGCGGACGCGTTTCCGGAGCTGGTCGCGGACGCGGTGCTGTGCAATCCGCCGTACGGCGTCCGGGACTGGGGGCACGACGAGCTGGCCTACGACCCGCGCTGGGCGTACGGCGTACCGGCCCGCGCGGAGTCGGAGCTGGCGTGGGTGCAGCATGCGCTCGCGCATCTGGCGCCCGGTGGGTACGCGGCGCTCCTGCTGCCACCGGCCACGGCCGGGCGTGCGTCCGGGCGACGCGTGCGGCAGGAGCTGGTGCGCAGTGGGGCGCTGCGGGCGGTGATCGCGCTGCCGGTCGGTGCGTCGGTGCCGTTGCACGTCGGGCTTCAGGTGTGGGTGCTGCAACGGCCCGAGCCGGGCGGTCCGGAACGCAAGTCGGTGCTGTTCGTGGACACGGCAGCGGCCGGGGCGGCGGGCAGCGGTACGGCGTCGGGCCGTACGCGGGGCGGGAGCCGGTCCGCCTCCTTGGACTGGCCGGGCGTCACGGCGCGGGCGCTCGGCGCGTGGCGGGCGTTCACTGAGGCCCCGGACGCCTTCGAGGGCGAACCGGGTGTCGCGCACGCGGTCGGTGTGGTGGACCTGCTCGACGACGTGGTCGATCTGACCCCGGCCCGGCTCGTACGGGCGTCACGGGCCGAGGTCGATCCGGCGGAACTGTCGGCGGAGGTCGACGCCACCCGCCGGGACCTCGCCCGGGCCGCGAAGGCGCTCGCGCGGGCGGCCGGTCACGAGGAGTGGAGCGCGGCCGGGGCGGCGGCGCGGGAGTGGCGGACGGCCACGGCGTCCGACCTCGCGCGCGGTGGGGCGCTCACGCTGCTGCGTACGGTGCCGGAGGGGACGCGGGGGCGTACGGAGGAAGCGAGCGGGGAGCGGGCTGCGGGCCGTGCGGTGCTCATCGGGTCGGACATCTCCAGTGGTTCGGGTCCCACGGGCGACCCGGCGGAGCTGCGCAGCGACACGGCTCCCTTGATCGCCGTGGGGGACGTTCTCGTACGGGCGGTCGTGGGCGGGGACGGGCCGATGGCCCGGGTGGCGGGCGAGGAGGACGCCGGCGCGCTGCTCGGCCTCCACGTCCACCTGTTCCGTCCGGATCCCAAGCGCCTGGACGCCTGGTTCCTCGCCGGGTTCCTGGGCGCGGACGAGAACATCGCGGGCGCGTCGACCGGCAGCACGGTTCTGAGTGTCAGCCCGGGGCGGCTGCGGGTGCCGCTGCTGCCGCTGGAGGAGCAGCGGCGGTACGGGGAGGCCTTCCGGCACGTGCACGCGCTCCGGGCGGAGGCTCGGCGGGCGACGCGGCTCGCCGAGGAGACGGCGCGGTTGCTGGCGGGCGGGCTCACGGGCGGGCAGTTGTTGCCGTCGCGGGAGGCGGCGGAGGTGCGCGACGAGGGTGGCGATTCGCCCCATTAGGCACGCGCGTCTTCACACATAGACCACACTTGTCGGACCGTCCCGGCCGGCTGATCGGCTCGGGGCGGTGGGGTTGGGACATTTCGGAAGGAATCCGGGGATCCAGTTGAACAGCAGTAAGCACACGGAGTTGGCGAACCACGCGTGGTCCGTCGCCGACCTCCTGCGGGGGGACTACAAGCAGTCCGACTACGGCAAGGTCATCCTGCCGTTCACGGTGCTGCGGCGACTGGAGTGCGTGCTGGAGCCGACGCGTGAGAAGGTCGCGGAGATCGCGGAGCAGCACAGGGAGAGCGAGATCGACCCGGACCGCTTCCTGCGGCGGGCGTCGGGGCATTCGTTCTACAACCGGTCGAGCCTGACCCTGAAGAAGATCGCCGCGGATCCTCAGAACGCGGCGCAGAACCTCCAGGTGTATGTCGGGGCCTTCTCCGACAACGCACGGGGTGTGCTGGACCGGTTCGAGTTCGCGCAGCAGATCAAGCGGCTGGACAGTGCCGGGCTGCTCTACCAGGTCATCGGCAAGTTCACGGACCTGGACCTGCGTCCCGAGGTCGTGCCCAACCACAACATGGGCTACATCTTCGAGGAGCTGATCCGCCGGTTCGCGGAGCAGTCGAACGAGACGGCCGGTGAGCACTTCACGCCCCGTGAGGTCATCCAGCTGATGGTGCGGCTGCTGGTCGCTCCGGACGGGGACGCGTTGCAGCTGCCGGGTGCGGTGCGCACGGTCCTCGACCCGGCCTGTGGCACGGGCGGCATGCTCTCCGCGATGGACGACCTCATCAAGGAGCTGAACCCGGACGCCACGGTGGAGGTGTACGGGCAGGAGCTCAACCCCGAGTCGTGGGCGATCTGCCGGTCGGACCTGATGATCAAGGGGCAGGACCCGGAGAACATCGCGTTCGGCAACTCGTTCTCGGATGACGGGCATGCGCGGAAGTCCTTCGACTACATGCTGGCCAACCCGCCGTTCGGCGTGGAGTGGAAGAAGGTCAAGGACGAGGTCGAGCACGAGCACAAGGCGCTGGGCGAGGCCGGCCGGTTCGGGGCGGGGCTGCCGCGTATCAACGACGGGTCACTGCTGTTCCTCCAGCACATGATCTCGAAGATGAAGCCGGTGGATGTGAACGGCGGGGGCGGTTCGCGGCTCGCGATCGTCTTCAACGGTTCGCCGTTGTTCACGGGGGCGGCGGGGTCGGGTGAGTCGGAGATCCGGCGGTGGATTCTGGAGAACGACTGGCTGGAGGGCATCGTCGCGCTGCCGGACCAGTTGTTCTACAACACGGGTATCTCCACGTACTTCTGGATCCTGACGAACAGGAAGAGCCCGGACCACAAGGGCAAGGTCGTGCTGCTGGACGCGCGCGACCAGTGGCAGAAGATGCGGAAGTCGCTGGGCGACAAGCGGAAGGCTCTGGGCACGGAGCACATTGCCGAGGTCGTCAAGCTGTACGGGGAGGCGCTCGCCGTGGCGGGGGATGCGGAGCATCCGCTGCACGGCAAGGTGAAGGTCTTCGCGAACGAGGACTTCGGATACCAGCGGATCACGGTGGAGCGTCCGCTGAAGCTGCGGTTCGAGGTGACGGAGGAGACGCTGACGGCGCTGGAGGCGTCCAAGGCGATCCAGAAGCTGCCGCAGGCTTCGGCGTTGACGGATGCGTGCAAGTCGCTGGTCGGGGCGAGCTGGGGTACGAAGCAGGATGCATGGCTCGCGTTGAAGGACGCGGTGGTACAGGCCGGCGGGACGTGGCCAACGGGGGCGCCGTTCAACAAGGCGCTGCGGGATGTGCTTGGGGTGCGGGACCCGGAGGGTGAGGTGCAGCTCATCAAGGAGCAGCCTGAGCCGGATGCGGAGCTTCGGGACTACGAGAACGTGCCGTTGGGGGAGGACGTCCAGGAGTACTTGGCACGGGAGGTTCACCCGTATGTGCCGGATTCGTGGATCGACCACACCAAGACGAAGGTCGGGTACGAGATCCCGTTCACGCGGCACTTCTATGTGTATGAGCCGCCACGGCCGTTGGCCGAGATCGACGCGGAGTTGAAGGCGTTGGAGGGGGAGATTCAGGGGCTGTTGGGGGAGGTCACGGAATGACATCGCCGGAGCAACGCCTCAAGTTCCTGTACCAAGTGATTGACAAGCGCGCGGGAATCGACGAGCTTCCACTGCTCGCCGTATCAATTCATCATGGCGTCGTACCGCGCCAAACCCTTACTGATGACCTGCCTCGCGCCGAGGACTTGAGCAACTACAAGGTCTGCGAGGAGGGAGATATCGTCCTCAATCGAATGCGAGCGTTCCAAGGCGCAATCGGCGTTAGTCTGGTCCGCGGTCTTGTAAGCCCCGACTACATGGTCCTGCGACCGCACGCTACGACCGAGGTGCGGTACCTTCACCACCTATTCCGGTCTCACTGGTTCACCGGACAAATGAGCGCACGGCTGCGAGGAATTGGCGGCACCGAGAACGGCACCGTACGCACACCGAGAATCAATCCTGACGACCTTGGTGACATTCGTGTTTCCCTTCCCTCACTCGAGGAGCAGCGCCGTATCGCCAACTTCCTCGACGTAGAGATCGAGAAAATTGATAAACTAGTATCTAAGAAGCGTCGCCTCGTTGATCTACTCAATGAGAGAGTTGACACTCGCATACTGCAATACGTCGGAGCTTCCCAATTGGCAACCACCAAGGGGACTCCGAAGTTGCCGATTCGCAGAGCTCTGACAAAGGTAGTTCGCCCACCGCACTCAGGCGTCGGCGCTATCACCGCCTACCGAGACGGCCAAGTGACAGACCGCAACTCTCGACGCCCCGAAGGTTACACTCTATCCGCATCTACAGATCCGCAAGGTCAGTACGTGGACGTGGGTGACGTAGTCGTTCACGGCCTGGACGGATTTGCTGGCGCCATTGGAACTTCTGAAGCACAAGGAAACTGCAGCCCCGTATATCACGTGTGTCAAGTTACAGAAGACGGTAACTCGACGTTTATGGGGCGCCTCCTAAGGGTGCTTGCACTTCAAGGGTACCTAGGGGGCTTCGCAATCAGCACTCGTGAGCGTGCCGTCGATTTTCGCAACTGGGACCTTTTTGGCCGCATCCCGATCCCGGTTGTCCCAGCGAATGAGCAGCAGGAAATTGGCGAGCAGATTCAGCATATCCGACCAATTCGAGAGGCAGTTGACCGCTCTTCGAAGCTTGCCGCAGAACGCCGCCAAGCCCTCATGACCGCCGCCGTAACCGGCCAGTTCGACGTAACCACCGCCAGCGGCCGCAATGTGACCGAAGGAGTCGACGTATGAGCCCCGTGCACGACGAGTCCTCCTTCGGGGCTGCCATCGTCGCCGCCCTCTGCGAGCGCGGTTGGCGGGAGGCGAATCCCGAGGACTATCAGGCCGACCTCGGGCTCGACACCAACGAGTTGTTCACCTTCATCGGGGCGACTCAGCCCGACGAGTGGTACGAGCTGCTCGCGGTCTACGGCAACAACACCAACGAGGCCCAGCGCGGTTTTGCGCAGCGGCTCGACCGGGCCATTGCTGATGACGGGCTGCTCCACGTCCTCCGGAACGGCGTCAAGGACCGAGGTGTCCGGCTCCGCGTCGCCTACTTCAAGCCCAACCTCATCTCCGCCGACTCCGTACTCAACGGCTACCGGGCCAACCGTCTCACCGTCGTCCGCGAGCTCCCCTACGCCACCAAGCAGGCCGACTGGGGTCACCGCCTCGACCTGACCCTGTTCCTCAACGGCATCCCCGTCGCCACGGCCGAGTTGAAGAACCCGCTCACCGGGCAGGGTGTCGAGCAGGCCAAGGAGCAGTACCGGACGGACCGTGACCCGACCGAGCTGATCTTCACCCGCCGCGTCATCGCGAACTTCGCCGTCGACCCGGACCTGGTGTTCGTCACCACGCAACTCCGAGGTAAGAACACCCAGTTCCTGCCCTTCAACACCGGCTCGAACGGCCCCGGACAGCCCGGCGGAGCCGGAAACCCCGCGCCCACCGCCCACGGCACGTACGCCACCTCCTACCTCTGGGAACAGGTCTGGCAGCGGGACAACTGGCTCGACCTCCTCCAGCGCTTCGTGCACCAGCAGAAGGAGAAGACGCCTGGCGGCGGCGTCACCAAGAAGACGATCTTCCCCCGCTTCCACCAGTGGGACGTGGTCCGCAAGCTGACCGCGCACGCGTCCATTCACGGCGCCGGCCAGAACTACCTGGTGATGGCCTCCGCCGGCTCGGGCAAGTCGAACACCATCGGCTGGCTGGCCCACCGCCTCAGTGACCTGCACGCACGCACCGACCCGAGCGTCCTGAGGCCCGATGCCCTCGCCGAAGGCCGTATCAAGCCGGGCGAGCCCGTCTTCGACAAGGTCATTGTCATCACCGACCGCCGGAACCTGGACGCCCAACTCCGGGAAACTGTCGGCAGCTTCAGCCAGACCGACGGCCTGGTGGTGAAGGTCGACGAAAAGCACGGCGCGAAGAGCGAACAGCTCGCCCGAGCCCTTTCCCGGGACACCGGGAAGATCGTCACCGTCACCCTGCACTCGTTCCCGGCGCTGCTCGACTACATCAAGCGCAACCCCACCGAGATCAAGGGCACCCGCTTCGCGATCATCGTCGATGAGGCGCACTCCTCGCAGTCCGGTGACGCCGCCACCGCCGTGAAGTCCGCTCTGCGCGACCTCGGCCTGGACGCCGACTCGGACGACGAGGGCGCGACCACGGTCACCGTCGACGACCAGCTCAAGGCAAAGGCCGTCGCACGCTCCCGTGCCGCCAACCTCTCCTACTTCGCCTTCACCGCCACACCCAAGTCCAAAACCCTCGAACTCTTCGGCACGGAAGGCGTCGAGAACGGCAAGACCGTCTACCGCCCCTTCCACACCTACTCCATGCGCCAGGCCATCGAGGAAGGCTTCATCCTCGACCCCCTGCGCAACTACGTCACCTACAACACCTACTGGAAGCTCGCGAACCTCAACCGCGATGAGAAGGAGGTCGACCCCTCCAAGGCGAACAGCCTGCTCGCCCGGTTCGCGCTCATGCACGAGCACACGGTGTCCCAGCACGCCCAGGTGATCGTCGAGCACTTCCTCGCCCACACCCGCGGCCGACTCGGCGGACGGGCCAAGGCCATGGTGGTCACAGCGTCCCGCCATTCCGCCGTTCAGATGGCCCGCGCCATCCGCAGTTACATCGCCGACCGCGAGTACGACACCAAGTACCCGGACCTGGGCGTGCTCGTCGCGATCTCCGGTTCCCTCACCATCGACGGTGAGGAGACCACCGAGGGCAAGGAGAACGGCGGTATCTCCGAGGCCGCGCTGCCGAAGGCGTTCGGCTACACCCGTGCCGACGACAAGGCCGCGAAGGCCGGCGGCAAGGGGCAGCAGGAGTACCGGATCCTGGTCGTCGCCGAGAAGTACCAGACCGGCTTCGACCAGCCGCTCCTCACGACGATGTACGTCAACAAGACGCTCACCGGCATCGCCGCCGTGCAGACCCTCTCCCGCCTCAACCGCACCGCCGAACGCAAGTCCCAGGCCGACCTCGCCGTCCTGGACTTCGTCAACGAGGCCGAGGACATCCAGGACGCCTTCCGCCCGTACTTCGAGGAGGCGCACACCCTGCCCTCCGACCCGAACCTCCTCTACACGGCCCAGAGCCGCGTCATGTCCGCGCCGATCATCTCGGAGCAGGACATGGACGAGTTCGTTGCCGCGTACCTGGAAGCGGAGAAGAAGGCAGGCGGCGTCCAGTCCAAGTGGGAGAAGCTGCATGCCGAGCTTTACCGGCTCCTCTCCCCCGCCGTTGCCCGCTTCACCGCTCTTCTGGAGAGCGAGGAGGAGGACGACGTCGACACGGCCGAGGAGTTCCGCGCCAACCTCAACGACTACGTCCGCAAGTACGGCTTCCTCGCGCAAATCGTGCCCTACCGCGACGCCGAGTTGGAACGCCTGCATCTCTACGGGCGCCACCTGCTCAACCGACTCCCCCGCCTCGCGGACGGCGGCGTCGACATAGGCGAGGTCGACCTCAGTCACCTGCGCGTCGAGAAGACCGGCGAGCACGACGTGTCCCTCAACCCGGAGGGCCCCGCCGAACTCAAGGGCTTCGGCGACGGGGCCGGCGGTGCGAAGGATGCCGACAAGTCACTGCTGTCCGAGCTGATCGAGAAGTTCAACTCCAAGTTCGGCACGGAGTTCACCGAGGAGGACGTCCTCCCGGCCTTCAACGCGACGAAGAAGGACCCCAAGGTCCGGGCCGCGGCCGTCGTCAACGACGAGGAGAACTTCGGGATCGTCTTCGACAAGAAGTTCGAGGAGAACATGATGGATCATGTCTCCACCATCGACACGCTCGGCAAGCGGTACTTCGGTACCGACCGGGACTTCAAGTCCAACCTCGACCGGAGCGCTCGCCGCGCGGCCTGGCGGATGATCCGCCGGGAGGAAGGGTTGGACGACTTCTGAGCCGAATAGGGCCCGGTGCGAGGCACGCACCGGGCCCCGCTCCGTACGTCAGCGGCCTGCGGCCATCCGCACAAAGCCAGCCCCCGGAAGCAGCGCGTCACCACTGGTCACGCTAGGCCACAGCCCGCCACCGTGAGTGCATGACCGCAACACAATCACCCGTGACGGTGCACCAGTTCACGATGCGCTTCAGCTCAACCCCGCGCGGTGCCCGCCTCGCCCGGCGCATGTGCGAGCACTGCCTCGACGCGTGGGGCGTCCCGTACGACAGCGACGCCCACGACGTCGTCACGCTCGTCGCCGCCGAGCTGTGCGCCAACGCCGTACAGCACGGGCACGTCCCGGGCCGCGACTTCCACGTGCGCCTGACCGCCACCCCGGCCGCCCGCACCGTACGGATCGAGGTCACCGACACCCGAGGCGAAACCGTCCCCGACCTCCCCGCCGCCGACGCCTCACCGGACGGCGAGAGCGGGCGCGGCCTGCTGCTCGTCGCCGCACTCGCCGACCGCTGGGGCTGCTCGCCCCGCGCCGGGGGCGGGCCCGGCAAGACCGTCTGGGCGGAGTGCACCGCCTACCCCGCCTGACCTGATCACATAACCAGCACCCGCCCTGGTTGGACGCACACGCCCCCGCCCGGAAGACTGAACCCCGACACATCACAGACTCTTCGGGCACTGCACGGGAGCGGGGGCGGGACCAGGTGCCGGACGTACGACGGATCGCGGAACGCTACGAACTGCTGGAGCAGTTCAACAACGGCGGCATGGGTGACGTCTGGCGCGGCTACGACGCCGTACTGGACCGGCCGGTGGCCGTGAAGCTGATCCGGCCGCAGGCCGTGACGTCCCCGCACGTGGCGGAGGAGTTCGAGAAGCGCTTCCGGCGCGAGGCTCGCGTCACCGCGCGGATCCAGCACCCGGGCGTGCCGCAGGTGTACGACGCGGTGCTGGACGAGTCGTACGAGCAGCTGTTCCTCGTCATGGAGCTGGTCGACGGCGTCCCGCTGACCGCCTACGTGCGCCCCGACCAGCGGCCGCCCCTCCCCCTCAGCTGGGCGGTGTCCGTGGCGGCACAGGTGGCGACCGTGCTGTCGTACGCGCACGAGGTTCCCGTCGTCCACCGTGACCTGAAGCCGAGCAACATCCTCGTAGCCCGCGACGGCACGGTGAAGGTGCTGGACTTCGGCATCGCGGCGATCCTGCGGACGGACGTCACCAAGCTGACCGCGACGGGCAGCCCGATCGGCACGCACCAGTACATGGCACCGGAGCAGGTGCGCGGCGCCCGCGTCACACCACGCACCGACCTGTACGCGCTCGGGTGCGTCCTTCACGAACTGCTCTGCGGGCGGCCGCTGTTCGCCGGGGACAGCGAGTGGCAGCTGATGATGCAGCACGTCAACGCGGCCCCGACACCGTTGCGGCAGGTGCGCGCCGACGTGCCGGAGGCGCTGGAGGAACTCGTCCTGCACCTGCTCCGCAAGGCGCCCGAGGCGCGTCCGGCGGATGTGCAGGAGGTGTACGAGCGGCTGCGGCCGTTCCTGCCGGCGCCCGGTGAGGAGTCCGCCCCGGCGGAGGCGGGCCCCTCCGGGGCGCCCGATCCGACCGGGATCTTCCGCCGTCCGTACGCACCCCGCGCGCGTGCGGGTACCTCGAGCGCTCGGCCCGCAGCGGCCCCGGACGCGCCGCCCGCCGTTCCCGCGGCCGAGCGGGAGGCGCTGCGGGAAGAGATCCGCGAGGTGTACGCGCACTACCGCGCGCTGCTGGAGGAGGAGCGGTACGCGCAGGCCGCCGAGGTGGTGGGCGAGATGATCGAGCCGGCCGCGCGTGCGCTCGGCTCCGACAGCAAGCCGGTGCTCGGGCTGCGGATGCGCCGCGCGGTGAGCCGTCAGCTGGCCGGTGACCACCGGGCCGCCCTGCCCGAGTTCGAGGCGCTCGCCGACGCCTACGCGCGCGTGAGCGGTCCGAGCAGCGAGGAGGCCCTGGACAGTCGCGCCCAGGCGGCACGTTGCCGTGGTGAGCTCGGCCAGGTCACCGAGGCGCTGGCCGGGCTGAACGGCGTACTGGATGCCGTACGGGCCGTCGACGGCGACGTGAGCGAGAACGCGGTGGAGCTGCGCCGCGACATCGGCATGCTCCTCCTCGCGCAGCAGCGGGCGGCGGAGGCGTACGACGTCCTGGAGCCGCTGCACGCGGATCTGTGCGTGGTGTTCGGGCCGGACGACGAGCTGACCGCCGAGGTGGCCGAGACGCTGGCCGTGATCCGTCTGGACCTCGACGGCGGGCCCTCCGCCTCGCCCTCCTGAGGCGGCGGGGCAGCGTGGCGTGTCCGTGCGGTCGGCCGACCGCCGACGGTGGCCTCATCCCGCCAGCACGGCACCCAGGCCGGTCAGGCGCAGGACGAACCAGTGCTCGCGCACGAGGACGTGTACGCGGTCGGGGGCGGAGGTCGTCAGGTCGCCGGCCGGCCCCGGCAACGGAATGGTGATCGGTTCGCTGGCGGGCCGGGTCGGGTTCCAGACACGCAAGGTGTGGTCCGAGCACGTGGCCACGACGAGGTCCTGGTCGGCACGGGCCAGCCGGGTCAGGTGGGTGAACGGCGTACCGTCGTGGTTCAGTTCGGGGGCGGCGTCCTTGCCGTCGGTGCGTTGCAGGTCCCAGATCTCCAGCCCGGTCCGGAAGTCTTCCGGGTCCTGTACCGGCACCGCCAGCTGCCAGTGCCCGGAGGGAGTGCACACCGCCACGGGAGGCAGGCCGGGCACCGGCGGGCGAGTCGTCTTGCCCACCCGGTCCGCCCAGTTGGCGGACGAACCGTGCAGCACGATCACTCCGTAGTCGGTCATCGCCGCCAGGAGCGCCCCCGCCTGTGGCCGGACGCAGGGCACCGCGGTCATGTCCGGCCCGGCCGACCCCTTCCGCAAACCGTCGAGGACGTGGGTCCGGTCGCCCGGCAGCCACAGCAGCGCCTGGGGCGCGGAGTTGTCGTAGTTCACCACGAGTGCCGTCATCCAGCCGGGTGCCGTGGCGGTCCGCAGTGAGGTCACGGGCCCGTCGAGCCGGCGCAAGGCCTCCACGGTGTCGCCCGAGGTGATCTCCTCCCGGGTTCCGGCGTCGACGAGGCGCAGCCGACGACCCTCGTGCTCGACCACGACGACGACCGGCCGTCCGTCCGGCAGTACCAGCGGAGCGACATGGTCGACCAACCTTCGGGGCGGCCAAAGTCGAGCCCTTTCCCGTCCCCGCGTGTCGGCGAGCCACGCGCCGCCCGTGGCGCCCGCCACGGCCAGGCCCCAGGGCAGGCCGTCGGGTTGCTGCGCGAAGGCGGCGACACGGCGTGCCCGCCTGCTGTCGTAGTCCGGCTGGCCAGGCGATCCGCCGCTGTCGGAGGTCCACAGGCGCACCGCGCCGTCCCACCCGGCGGAGGCGAACAGGTCGGGGCCCCGGCCGGGCCGCACCCGGGTGACCGTGTACGACCCGCCGACGTACGGGGAGTCGCGCCGTCCGCCCGACGACTGCCCTTCCCAGTCCACCGGCACCACCTGGGTGCCGGAGGAGCCCCGGGGACCTGGCTCCTCGGGCAGGGCGGACATGCGGTTCGTCAGGACGCGCAGTACGGAGCCGGTGTGCGGGTCGAGGACCGTGATCCGCGATCCTCCCCCGGCCACCGCGAGGAGGGTGCGGCCGTCCGGTCCGGTGAACGGCGACAGGGCCCGCACTCCACGCACCTTGCCGGGAAGCACCCGTCGGGGGGCGAGCCGCTCCACGTCCCACAGCCGCACCGTGCCGTCGTCCCCGCCGGAAGCGGCGAACGTCCCCTCGTCCGATGTGCCCAGGGACGCGAGCGCGTGGACGGTGCCGGTGTGGCCGCGCAGTACACCGGCGGCCTCCGGTCCCCGCGGCCCGTCCAGGTCCCAGCGGCGGACGGAGCAGTCGGCGCCGGCCGACAGCAGGAACCGGCGTCCGTCGGCCAGGGGTACCGCGGCCACGGCGGTCACGCGTCCCACGTGTCCCGTCAGCACGGTCGCGGTCGCACTCCAGTCGTCGGTGCGCCACAGCCGTACGGACCGGTCCTCGCCCGCGGAGACCAGCACGGGGCTCGGCCCGCCGTCGAACGCGGTGAGGCACAGCACCGTGTCCGCGTGGCCGCTCAGGACGAAGGGGGTCCCGCTGCCGCCGTCCACGTCCCACACGTACAGGTCGCGACCGGCCGCCGCGACCAGGAGCGGACGTCCGTCGGAACCGGTGAGCCCGGTCAGTGCCGTCACGGTCTCCCGTGGACCGGTCAGCACCATCCTCGTCTCACCCGTGTCCGGCTCCCACAGCCGTACCGTCCCGTCCCCGCCGGCCGAGGCGACCACGGCTCGCCCGTCGGCGGTGGTGAGCGTCTGGAGGGCCAGCACCGGGCCCGCATGGCCGTGCAGCACCACGCTGAAGTCGTCGGGGGCCGTGGAGGCGCCCTCCAGCGTCGCCCGCACGGTGGTGTGGCCCCGTAACCAGCCGATGAGGGCGGGCTCCTCGAACATGGCCGTCATCAGCAGCACGCGCATCCGGCCCCGCGGTGACAGCGGGAGGAGACGGTGCGCGGCCCGGAGGTACAGCCGGGCCACGGGCAGGGTGAACCGTTCGGGCAGGACCCGGACGGCCGCGGCCATGCGTGTGGGGTCGGCGCAGACGAGGAAGCCGGGATCGCGCATCACCTCCGGCAGCCGGCGCGCCGCGAGCGCGTGCGCTGGGAGGTGTCTTCGCAGGTAGGGGTGGGCGGACTCCCAGACGGCCGGCCCGCGTCCGGGCAGTGTGGCCAGCAGGGCCCGGGTGATCCTGGCGTGCGCGTCCCAGGGTGAGGTGCGGCGGACGTGGTCGATGAGCGCCTGGTGGTAGAGGCGGTACACGGTCTGGCCCGACTCGCCGGACTCCACCACGTGGAACCCGGCGTGCTCAAGCACCCAGGCGATGTCCTCGTCCCCGTAGCGCGCGCCCCGGTCGGACAGTGCCTCGGCGACCTTCGGCCACAGATCCCGGCGCGGCATCCCGGCGCCCTCCGCCCAGGCGAGGGGGCGCAGGAGGTCACGCAGTCGTTCCGGGTCGGGAGAGCGCTCGAACTCCTCGTCCAGGACGGCTGTCAGGTTTCCGGCCAACAGCCGGTGCAGATCGGGGCGTTCGTCCGGGCCCGAGTGTGCCAGCACGCGCAGCAGGGCGCGGGTGGCGACCCGTGCGTAGAGGAAGATCCCGCCGCTGGCGTCGGTGATCCGCTGTGCCCATGCGGAGGCGAGTTCCTCCCGGCCGCGCAGCGGGGAGTGCTCGGCGCCCAGCAGGCGCCGCCGTGCGTAAGCGGCGAGGTCGGCGAGGGTCTCCGGCTCGTCGTCGAGTACGGCCGTCTCGTCGGGTGCGAGTGCCCGCAACAGCGGGCCGGCGCCCGCCGTGACCGCCCTGCCGCCCGCCCGGTGCGGACGCGTGCCGACCAGGACGCGTACGCCGGGCAGGTCCGCGAGCGGGCGCAGCAGGTCGGCGGCGATCGGCACCGCCTCGGCCGGCTTCGCCTCGTCGAGCCCGTCGAGGACGACCGTCACGCGCCGGCCGAGTTCACCGACCTGCCGCACCACCTGCGCGGCCGGCAGCCAGCCGTCGCCGTGCGTGGGCAGGTTCAAGGCGTCGGCGACGGCGCGCAGGCAGTCGTCCAGGGTCTTGTTCCGGCAGGACAGCGCCAGATCGACGGAGCCCAGGGGCGGGAGCGCCGAGCTGGGGGTGTCGTGGAGCGCGCCCTCCTCCTCGGCGGCGGCGCGCAACGCGGGCACCGACAGTGTGGCGATCCGGCCGAGCAGCGCGGACTTGCCCGTGCCGGGCGATCCGGTGATCGCGAACAGGCCGCGCTCGGCGTGCTCCAAATAGGCGATGACGCGGCGCAGCAGCCGCTCGCGGCCGCAGAAGTACCAGCCGGTCTCCCCCACTTCGATGCCCCGGGCGGAGAGCACGAGGTGCTGGTCCACGTCCGCCGAGCGCAGTCGGCGCAGGCGCTTGGTCTCCACGTCCTCGTCGGGGACGGTCGCCGACGGGTGCAGAGGGTTGCGCAGTGCGGGGACGGGGGCGCCGAGCGCGCGGAACGCCGTCGCGGCGTCGTGGTCCGACAGGACCCGGGTGATCGCGTCGGCGAGTTCGTCGGAGCGGATGGTCTCGTCGTGTTCCGTCCAGCGCCGGTCCTCCGGCCCGTGTCGTACGACGTGCTCCAGTGTTTCCGCGAACAGCCCGTCCTCGGCGCTGTCGTAGCCGCGGGCCGACGCGATCACCGCGAATCGCCGCTCCGGTCCGGCGGCGCTGGTGCGGTCGAGTACTTCGCAGATCTCCGCGGCGACCCTGGAAGCAGCGGTTCCGCCGGCACAGCAGTCGAGGAGGATCAGGACCTCGTGGAACTCCCGGTGGGCCAGGAAGCGGGCCAGGGCCCTCGCGGTGATCGCGCTCAGCTCGTCCAGACGCGTGCCCGGGGAGTCGGCGGCGACCAGGAAGTGCTCGCCCGCGTCGACGCAGCCGTGGCCGGTCCAGTAGAGGACCAGCCGTGAGCCGCCTGCGTCCCAGGCGCGCAACCGCTGGGTGATGGTGGCGAAGTCGCCGCCGACCGCCAGATCCGGCAGCTCGTGACCGTAGCCGAGGCCGCGGAACAGCCGGTACAGGCGTTCCACACTGGCCGGCACATGGCTCAGCCTCGGCCAGCTCGCGTCCTGGTAGTCACCGATGCCGACCAGGACGAAACGGCCGTCGTCCGTCATGCACGCCACCGCACTTGCCGCTCCCCGTCGCCGTGCCCCCTGGTTTCCGACGGTGCCCGTGCGCCATTGACGGGTCGGGCCCGTGGGCGCGGTCGTAGCATGAGTCTGCCGTCGGCCAGCCGCATGGTACGGCCGAATGAACAGCGGGGGGAATCGGTGCCGACACTTCCGGTGACGGACCTGGTCGTGGTCCTGCCCGGCATCATGGGCAGTGTCCTGGCCAAGGACGGGCGCGAGGTGTGGAACCACACGCTCGCGGTGGCCGGACGGCACGCGCTGGGCCGGTTGAACGAGGTGCGGGCACTGACCCTGCCGCGCGACATCGGGGACGCCGACCCCGAGGACGGTGTCGAGGCGGTGAGGCTGCTCAAAGGGCTGCACATCCTGCCGGGTGTCTCCGCGATCGACGGCTACGGCACCCTCCTGGCCTTCCTGGAACGGCGGTTGCGGGTGTCCGAGCGGGACGGCAACCTCCTGCCGTTTCCCTACGACTGGCGGCTCTCGGTCCGGCTGAACGCGCGCAGGCTCGCCGCCAGGGTGGAACCGGCACTCGCCGCGTGGCGCGAGCGTATCGGCGACCCGACGGCGCGAGCCGTGTTCGTCGCCCACTCGATGGGGGGCCTGGTGGCCCGCTACTACCTGGACGTCCTCGGCGGCGACCGGCACGCCCGCGGACTCGTCACCATCGGCACGCCCTACCGGGGTTCGGTGAACGCCCTCACCTCGCTGCACGGGGGTGTGGCACCGCGTCTGGGCCGGCTCTCCGAGCCGTTCACAGGACTGGCCCGTTCCATGCCGTCGCTGCACCAGCTTCTGCCGACCTGGCGGTGCCTGGTCGGCGCGGACGGTACGCGCTCCGCCCTGGACGGCGTCCATGTCGACGGCGTGGACGGGTATCTGGCAGTCGACGCGCTGCGGTTCCACGAGGAGCTGGACCGTGCCGACGGTGACGGCTACGCGCTGCATGTCTTCGGGGGCTACCGTCAGCCCACGCGCCAGTCCGCGCGGCTCGGCGACGGTCACCTCGACGGCTTGCGGGACGTGGACGGCACCGACCACTTCGGTGACGGCACGGTCCCCCGGTTCTCCTGCTTCCCGGTCCAGTCGTCCGACGACTCCGCAGTACGCTTCTTCGCACAGAAACACGGGGCGTTGCAGAACGAACGGGCGCTGCTCAACCAGGTGGAAGCCCTGCTCACCGCGCGCGATCCACGCGAGTTCCTCGACGGTGGGCAGGAGTTGACGGTCGATGTGCCCGAGGTCGTCGCCGGGCCGGAGTGTCCCGTCGAGGTGACGGCCGACGACGACCGGCTGCTGCTGTCTGTCGCGGCCGAGGACGTCGAGACGGGCCGGACCGGCGCGCGCAAGTCCCTGCGCAACCACGGGGACGGCCGCTACGGCACCCGTCTCACCCTGCCCGGCCCCGGGACCTGGCGGGTGACCGTGGGAGACCCGGTGAACACCGGACGGGTGCACGACGTGAGCAGCGTGGTGCTGGCGGCCCAGCCATGACATGTGCCGACGTGGCACGGTTTTTCTTCACTAGGATTCACACATGCCCCAGCTTGCCTTCGACATCGGCTTCTTCGCCGAACTCCCCAAGCTCCAGCCGCCGGTCAGGAAGGGTGTCCTGGACGCCTGGGAGAAGTTCGGCCGGCTCACCCTCGACCAGCTCTTCAAGGACCAGGGGCTGAAGCTGGAGAGCCTGACGAAGGCGAAGGACAAGCAGATCCGGACGATACGCATCGACCAGTTCTGGCGCGGTGTGGTGCTCGCGCCGCCGTCCGGGGACACCTTCGTCCTGTTGCGGGTCATGCCGCACGACAAGGCCATCGACTGGGCGATGAAGCAGAGGTCCAGCATCAACGAGGTCACGCGCGCGGTCGAGATCCGGGACGCGGCGACCCTGGACGAGATCACGCCCGCGTACGAACGGGTGGCGGAGTCGTCGCCGAAGCCCCGGCTGTTCGCGAAGTTCTCCGACGGTGACCTGACCGCGCTCGGCATCGACGCCGAGACGCTGCGGCAGGCCCGGTCGCTGGTGGACCAGGAGCAGTTGGACGTCTTCGCGCCGCTGCTGCCGCAGGACCAGCGGGAGGTGCTCCAGTACCTCGCGGCGGGCTGCACGGTGGAGGAGGTCTGGCAGGACATCGTGGCGCCCGCGCTTCAGGCCTCCGCGCAGCCGGTGGACACACGGGACTACGAGACGGCGATCCGGCACACGCGGGCCCGTATCGCGCTGGTGACGGCCCCCGAGGAGCTGCGGGACATCCTGGAGAAGCCCTTCGCGGCCTGGCGGGTCTTCCTGCACCCCTCCCAGCGGAAGGTCGCCTACCGGGCGTCGTACTCGGGACCCGCGCAGGTCACGGGCGGGCCGGGCACCGGCAAGACCGTCGTCGCGCTGCACCGGGTCAAGCACCTGCTCGGGCATCTGCGGGACGGCGACCGCATCCTGCTGACGACGTACACGAACGCGCTCGTCAACGCCCTCCGTTCGGGCCTGGAGTCGCTGGTGGACGACCCGGAGCTGCGCGAGCGGGTGGACATCTCGACGGTGGACGGGTTCGCGAGCCGTGTCATGACGGAGGCACCGGACGCCGTGACCCTGCGGCCGCTGATGAGCAACGAGGAGGTCAGCCGCTGGGGAAAGGCCGCCAAGGCGACGGGCTTCACCGGCAGCGCGCAGTTCCTCGCGCAGGAGTACCGGCATGTCGTCCTGGCGCAGGGCATCACCACCCTGGCCGAGTACGAGGCGGCGGACCGGCGGGGGCGCGGCAGCAGGCTGACCGCGGCCGAACGGCCGCTGGTGTGGGAGACGGTGGAGCGGTTCACGGCCGGTCTCGCGGCGGACGGGTGCCGCACCTGGCTCCAGACGTGCGCGGACGCGGCGCGGCTGCTGGAGGAGAAGGGGCCGCAGTACCGGCACGTGGTGGTGGACGAGGCGCAGGACCTGCATCCGGCGCAGTGGCGGCTGCTGCGCGCCGCCGTCCCGGTCCGCCCCGACGACCTGTTCATCGCGGGCGACCCGCACCAGCGCATCTACGACTCCAAGGTGTCGCTCAAGTCGCTCGGCATCAAGGTGACCGGGCGGTCGGTGAAGCTGCGCAAAAACTACCGCAGCACGCAGGAGATCCTGCGCTGGTCCACGGCCCTGCTGGTCGGGCGTCCCATCGCCCAGCTGGAGGACGAGGGCCGCAACGAGACGCTGCTGGGGTACCGCTCCGCCCTGCACGGTGACGGGCCGGATGTGCGAGGCGCGGCAAGCGAGGAGGCCGAGCTGGACGCGCTCGTCGACCGGGTACGGGCGTGGATGGACGCGGGGGTCGGCGCCGGGGAGATCGGGGTGAGCGCCCGGTTCAACAAGACGTGCGCGAAGGCGGTGGCGCACCTGAAGGACGCCGGGATCCCCGCGGTGACGCTGCGCAACGTCTCCGGCGACGTCGCGGCGGGCGAGCGGGCGGCCGTACGGGTCGGGACGATGCACTCGTTCAAGGGGCTGGAGTTCCGCTGCGTCGCGGTCATCGGTGTCACTGACGAGGCGCTGCCCTTTGCGAAGGCGGTCACGCCGCCTGAAGTGGATCCCAAGCAGCACGAGACGGACATGATGTCCGAGCGCTGCCTACTGTTCGTGGCCTGCACGCGCGCGCGAGACAGTCTCTCCGTGTCCTGGTCGGGCGAACCGAGCACCTTTCTGACCGAGGCGGGCGTGACGAAGCAGCAAGCTGTCTGAGCTGTCCCTGCCGTGATTCCCCCTCCCTCCCAAGCCCGGCTAGATTTGCGTTGATGTGGTCAACAGAAAGACCCCTACCCCGTCTTCGGCATATTCGTGTACGGTTACGCCCGCTGCCGCTTGCCCTCTGTCACGATGAGTGGGCGCAGCGACACGTGAGGGGGTTCCCGTCCGCCGGGCAGGGCGGGTCGCGGGACGTGTACGAGGGATGAAGGGGCAGGGGCAGTGAGCCAGGGGCTGGTCGACGGCAGGTTCCGCACCGGACAGGTCACCGGCAGGGGCAACATGGGGGGAGGCTCACCGCGCCGAGGACCTACCGCGCAGCTGCGTACCGCCTCGCCATCGGATCGTACGAGCGGAGGGGGCTCAGCAGTCCCGAGCCTCGATTCTCCCGAGCCCCCGCCCGCTGCCCGAGTTCAGACACCACCGCCCCACGAGGAGTAGTGGTGAATGACAGGGCAACTCTCAGAGCTGAGGTGTTGGCCCTCCTGCTCGAGCCATTGGGTGTCGACGCCACGGCTGGGTCCTCCTCGCTCGGGCGGCTCACCGAGGGCGTGGGGGCGGTTGCCCAGGCGTGTGGCTGTGCAGATCTGCCACCGTACGGGAGCACTCTTCGCTGGGTGTCCGAGGCCGTGGCGGCATGCGTCGAGGAACAGGAACTGGTCCGTCTGGCATCGGCGCGAGGCCGGACTCTGCCCCTGGGCGAGGCCCGAGCTCTCCGGGAGTTGATGGGACTCGACGGACTACGGCCTCACCTCCAGGCGCTTGAGGGTGTGACGGTGGAAGCGCTTCGGGCCGACCTCGCGGCTGTGACGCTCGCGGAGCGGGTACTGCCTGGAGTCCTTGAGCAGTGCCGTCGCGCGGATCAGGATTGGCCCAAGGAGATCTGGCGTTCGATCCTTGAGATAGACATCGATCGCGCGGTGACCGACTTGCGTCAATACCGCCGAGGCAGTCGGCAAGCGGCAGGTGCACGTGAACTCGTGCTCAACCACAGTGTCTCGGCAGCTCGCGATCTACAGAATCGTGATCTCGTGGCGCGGCTCGAGAAGGTGCAGGACTTCATCGCCGCGAAGGGGCCGTACGAGGCAGTCCTGTCCGCACAACCGGACTGGTGGCGCTGGCTCGGGCCGGACACGCGGTTCACGTTCCGACAGGATCGGTGCGATGCCCTGCTCTGGGCGATCGAGGCTCGCGACACCGGCGCCGTCTCCCGGAACACTCTGGAAATGCTCGCGGACGACAGCGCACGGGCAGTGATCGAGCATGGGCTCGCGTCGACATTCGTGAGCACGACCGCTTCCCTCGACGCGCCGGCCACGAGTTCAGCGGAACGGCTCGTGACGGGGCTACTGGCGGTTGCTTCCCGGACCGGCATCGACAAGCTGCGAGCTCTCGAGTCCTGGTACACGGACAACATCGAGTTGTTCGATCGCGTGGCAGCGGCCATGGACGCGCGGCAATCGGAACCGCATCTCCGCGAGGCCCTTGAGTCGCTGGTCGGCGAGCTGGAGCTTCCGTCAGGGGCGGTGGATCGGAGTCGCTCGGACTACCGCGACATCCAGTCCACCCTTCGGGCCGAGGTCAAGGCTCGCCTTCGGCGAACGACGTACTCCGCCCACGCAGTTGAGAGCGAGGAACTCGTCGGGGCCATCAGCCGCATCGGGGCGCTTGAACGCGAACTGCGCGATGCCGTGCGGACCATGCCCGCGATCAAAGGCAAGCTGCTCGTGGCCATCACCGGAAGGACCAAGTCCGGGAAGACCACGCTCCGCAAAGCTCTGACGCGTGATGCGGACCGAACCGGTATCGGGCGAGGGGCGCACCGCACTACGCGGAAGACCTCCGCGTTCGAGATCGGCTCCGTGACCTATCTCGACACGCCCGGCGTCGCCGCCAAGGACGACGATCTCGACGCCCAACGCGCCCGGGCCGCGTGCGACAACGCCGACGCGGTCGTTTGGAACTATGCCGACACGCTTCGCGACGAGGAGTCCGCCGAACTCCAACGGCTCCTCCTCTCGGGGAAGCCGCTGCTCGCCGTCGTCAACGTGAAGGAACGAGTCAACACTTCTGACCGTCTTCAGCTCTTCGCCCAGCGTCCGGAGAGAACGTTCGCGTCGGCGACGGGGCACGCCGTCCGGATCGAGCAGGTCTGCAGAGCGGTCGGGGTCACACCGCCCGTCGTCCTCGCGGTCCATTCCGCTGCCGCGCACGAAGCGTTGTCCACGGGAGATCGTGAGCTGGGAGACAGGGTCCTTCGGGCGAGCAGATTGCCCGAGCTGGAGGAGTCCCTCGCCCAGCTCCTGGCCGAGCGCGCGATTCCGCTTCGTGCCGTTCGGCTGGCCGAAGGCGTGCGGGCGCCGCTCGCCGCGCTCCACGACCGGCTGATCGAGGAAGTCCCCCAGATCGATCTCGCACTTGGCCAACTCGAACGCTCGGCGCCGAATGAACGGGCCGCCTTGCTCGAAGCTTTCAAGATCGCGGGCCGGAACACCCGCGACCAACTCGAAGCCATGCGTCACCGTGCCAAGGAGCGGTTGCCGGATGTGGTTCGGGAGCTGGGCGGCGAGGATCACTCCCAACGGTGGAGCGATTTCATCACCGGTCTCGAATTGGAGGGTCTTGTCGCGAGTCTCGAGAGCGAGTTCGAGCAGGAGATACGGAAACGTGAACGGGTCCTGCGCGCGCGGGCAAGCACCGCGGAGCCTCAGGACGACGAGCGCCTGCGTGTTCGGCCGCGTCCTGATACGACGCTCGGGAGACTGAGCGCGGCTGCGGCCAAGGGGGCGGCGACAGCGCTCTTGAATTCCCTCACTGCCCATGGGATCCCCAAGAAGGCCGCTGCGGGTGCCGCCACGGCCAACCCTGCGGCGCTTGTGGTGAGCTACGTGGTGGAGCCCCTGGTCGGGGCGGCGAAGGCGGTGAGCCACGAGGTCGATCGCACACGGCAGGCGAAGGACAAGTGGACGGGCAGAACCACGGTCGAGGCCGAGGCCAGGCTCGATGAGCTGTTCGGCAGGGTCGAGGCACAGTTGGCTCGAATAGTCGACGACGCGACGGCTCAAGTCGGCGCCCAGTTCGAAGCGCAGTCCGCTGACATCCGGCGCACACGCGAGCGGTTCGAGCAACTCGGTCGGCTGCGGGTGGCCGTACGGTCCGCTCTTGATTCGATCGATCTCGTCCTGGTGCGCCGCCTTCTGGCCCTTGCCGGCGGCGACCCGGCGGCGATCCGTCTGGCACGGCGGACGCCAGGAGTCGAGTTTCGCGTATGGACCGATGAGTCCCGCATCACGGAATTGCGGGCGTGCCTACAGGAGCGACCCGTGGATGTCCTCACCGAGCGGATCGAGGTCTGCTCGGAACCCAGGATCGGAGAAGGCGATGGGATCTCGGATGACTGACGGGGATCCGATGGACACGTTCGACAGCGACGGGCATTCGATCGCCCGTGTACTCGCGCTGAGTACACGGGCTGAGGAGGTCCTGGACGCTCACCCTCGGACCCGGGGCCTGACAGCAAGCCTGCCCCGTGCGGACAGCAGCCCGCTGCGGATCGCGCTCCTGGGTCCGTACAGCGCTGGGAAGTCGATGCTCATCGCCGCACTGCTCCGGCTCCCGTCGGCCGCTGTCGATGAACTTGTCGACGCGGCGCCCAAGACGCAGGAGCCGACGCCGTACCCATGGAACGGCGTGACACTCGTCGACCTGCCCGGAACGCTGTCGGGCAACGACGAGCATTCCGATGCGGCACGACACGGCGTGCGTGGTGCGGACGCGCTGATGATCGTGACCACGAGCGAACTGCCGGGCGAAGCGGAGACCAAGGCCATTCTGCAGGCGCTCCATGCCGACGGCTTCGCTGACCGAAGTGTGGTCGTCGTGAACAAGATGAACGCCGAGAACAGTGATCGCGACGTCATCCTCGACGAGATCCGCAAGCGGCTCGGTCCCTTCGCCGAGCGGGTCCCGATAGTCCCGACCGACGCGCGCGACTACGTCGACGCGGTCAACGACCCCGAACTCACGGCCGCTCACCGTGAGCTGCTTGTCGCGGAGAGCGGCATCGACGCTCTCACAACCGAGTTGCGGAGAATGATCGCTCCCGGTGTCAACGGTGTCCGGCCCAAGGCGCAGGCACTCGAACTCCTCCGGGTTCTCGCGGACGCCGAACAGAAGTGGGTACTGGACGGCGAGGAACTCGGCGCCGCGGAGACCGCGCAGAAGGTCGCGGACTCGGTGTGCCGGGCAAGGGAGAGCGTGCTGAGCACGCTGGAGAGGGAGAGCGAGGTCGTCGCTTCCAAACTGAGAGCCGCGGGAAGCAGGCTCGCTGCCGCCGTCTCGGAGAAGGACGGCAATGCCTCCTCCGACATCGCCGGGGACGTCGTCGGGGAACTGGTGCTTGCGAGCAGCGAGTTCGACGCCAAGTTTCTCTCATCGATGAACACAGCGTTCCACGCGCTGGTCTCCGAATACGGAACCGATGTGCCTGAACCTGAAGTCTGGGTGAATGGCCTCGACTCTCCCGAGACGGTGGTCGACGCGTCCCCGGATGACGAATCGCCGTTTGCCGGTGCGGTCAGGGAAGCCGCGGAGAAGGCCGCGAAAGCGGGCACCAGCATGCTGCACGAGTGGATCGGGAAGGTCGCAGACGGCGGCAGCGGGCAGGGAAGCGCAGCCTCCAAGATCGTGACCTGGCTCAACCAGAGTCGAGTGGGCCAGAAATTGTTCGACGCCAATGGGGAGATCACCAACGGCGTGGGCAAGTTCAAGCCGTGGGGCAAGGTCAAGGCAGCCAACAAGGTGGTCACTGCGGCCGGCAAGGTGCAGTGGGCGCTGATGGTCATGGGGCCGTTGATGGACGTGAAGAGTATCGCGCAGGACCAGGGCAAGTGGATGACCATCGACAAGCGCCGGAAGGCGATCAGGGATCACTTCGACGAAGAGGCACTCAGACAGCGGACCGGTCTCACTGACGCCGGTAAACAGCACCTGAGCGCGTGGATCGCCGAGGTGGAACAGTCGCTCAGCGGCCTCACCCACCCGGGGGCGGAGATCCGCGCTGCGCGTGAAACAGCGTTGGAGGGAATCCAGAGCCTCCGCGACGAGGCCGAGAAGCTCGTCAGGCCGACCGCCGGCTGACCCCGACAAGCCGGTGTCCCGGTGGTGATCCGCCACCACGCGACCGCCGGAACAACACGGTTCAGGCTCCCGCGCACATAGCCGGCTCGGTGACGGCGATCTCGATGCAGTCGTCACCCAAGCTACGGCTGTGACTGGACTTGAACCCGCCACAGCGCGCTTCGGACCGTGGACTCCTCTCGACCTCCGCCTCATGCAACGCCGGAGCCATAACGATCCGCGCCGCCATCAGCACCTACCAGCAGGGCGGACCTCCCCTCGCGCACCTCCAGGAGCCACAGGTGGGCGCGGTCGTGGGCGGCCGCATCGAAGGCATCGCATCCGCCCTGCACCACCCCCGCACTCTCGAAGACGTCCGCCGCCGAATGACCAGCACAGGAAGCGCACATCACCATGGCTGAAGAAAGCATCGCCCGCCGGCCCACCGCCGTGGTCATCGGCGCCAGCGCCACCGGCCTGTTCGCCGCGGCAGTCCTCAGGGACTTCGCCGACGTCACCGTCATCGAACGCGACCGCCTCCCCGACAGACCCGAACCACGCAGAGGCGTTCCCCAGGCCCGCCACGCCCACCTGATCTGGAGCGGAGGAGTCAAGGCCATCGACGACCTCCTCCCCGGCCTCATAGGCGAGATCGTCGCCCACGGCGGGCGCCTGGTTCACATCATGGGCGACATGGTCTCCCGAGCCCCCAACGAAGTATGGTTCCGCCGTTTCGCAGCCACCCATCACCGCAACCTGGTCTGCTCCCGCGACCTCTTCGACTTCGTCCTGCGAAACCGCGTCCTGGCCGACGAGCGCATCACACTCCGCCAAGAGACCACCGCACTCCGCCTCGAAGGGAACGCCACCACCGTCACCGGCGTCCGTGTACGCGCCGGCCGCGAGGAAAGCACGCTCCGCGCAGACCTGATCATCGACGCCTCGGGCCGAGGCTCCCGCGCGCCGCAGTGGCTCACCGAACTGGGAGCGCCGAGCATCAGGGAGCGAGAGGTCAACGCCGGCGTCGCTTACGCCACCCGCCTCTACGAAGCTCCCAAGGCCACCCGGGACATCAACTTCCCCCTCATCAACGTGCAGGCCAACCCGGCCAAAGCACCAGGGCGCGGAGGCATCATCCTGCCCATCGAGGACAACCGCTGGATCGTCACACTGGCCGGCACGCGCGGAGGCGAACCCACCGACGATCCCGATGCCTTCGTCGACTTCGCCCTCAGCCTCGACGACCCCATCATCGGTGAACTCGTCAAAAACGCCGAGCCACTGGGGGACGTCACCAACACCCGTGCCACGGCCAACCGGCGTCGCTATTACGAGCAGGTCACACGCTGGCCGGACGGCTTCCTCGTCCTCGGTGACGCCATCGCCGGCTACAACCCCGTCTACGGCCACGGCCTCACGGTCGCCGCCCAGTGCGCCCTGGCCGTCCGCGACACGCTCGGCGCCACAGGACCAGGACACCCGGGCCTCGCACGCCGTCTCCAGCGCGCTGCCGCACGACCAGTGGCCGCCGCCTGGGACCTGGCCGTCGGCCAGGACGCCCTGTATCCGGGAGCCACCGACACCCGGCCCAACAGCGTCGAACGTCTCCTCGCGCGCTTCGTCGACAAGGCCGTGGAAACCGGCGCACGCAATCCGCGCGCCATGGCGGCCCTGCTCGACGTCATGAGCCTGGAGCGACCCGCGACCCGCCTGTTCTCGCCCGACATGCTCATCCCCATGCTCATCGGCCCCAGGAGGCCGCACCTGCAAGGCCCACCCCTCACTGAGGCAGAGCGCAGGACCGCTCTGCCGTAGTGCGGTGCTTCCTCGCGGCGGTGCGGGGGTGGTTCTGGTCGCGCCAGTCCCTGGGCGAGATTCCGTATGCCCGTTTGAACACCTTGCTGAAGTGGGTCGCGTCCGGGAAGCCCCAGCTCCGGCCTATCGCCGCGATGGTTCGCAGCCGTCCGTTCGGGCCGGCCAGGTCTCGTCTGCATTCGGCGAGGCGGCGGGTGCGGATCCAGTCCCCGAGGCTGATACCCGAGCGGGACAGCACGGTGTAGAGGTGACGTACGGAGATGTCGTGTGCGGCCGCTATCCGTGCCGCCGACAGATCGGGGTCGGCCAGGTGGGCGCGGATGTATTGAGTGATCCGCAGGCCGAGTGTCGCCTCCAACGGGGCTTTGGCCAGGCCCGCGTTGCCGCGCTGGGACGTCAGGACGGCACGGAGGAGTTCGACGCTGGGTTCCACGACGGCGTCCGCAAGGGTGCCCTGGTGCAGTTCGTCGCTGACGGCCAGCTGGGAGAAGTAGGTGAAGGCGAGCCTCGCGACGGGGTTGTCGGATCCCATGGTGACCGTGCTGGTGTCACGTAGTAACCGGTCGGGGAGCGCGAGGGCCGCGCGGGGGAACCGCAGGAAGTGGTGGTCGACTCCCTCGTCGAAGAGCAGGGTGTAGGGAGCGATCGATTCGTAGACGGCGAACTCCCCCGGCCTCAGCACGCATTCGCGGCCGTTCTGCGCCACCAGGCTGGTGCCCGCCATCTGCAGGCCGACGAAGACGGCGGGCTCCTCGTCCTTCCGGGCCAGCCGCTCCGTACGACGGACGGTGACCGCGGTCGCCTTCGCGGAACAGATCCTGAGAGGTCCGACGGCGCCGAGACCTATGCGAACGGAGATGTCCTCAGCCGGAGGGCCGTGGTCGATGTCGACCGCCACCACGGATTCCCACACCGCGTTCCGGACCACTTCCTCCCGGTCCCGCGGCGGAATGAACGCGGTGTCCAGGACCGGGCTCATGACGCAGACCCTCGTCCGCGTCGGTCACAGAGACGGCCTGACAGCACCTCGGTCGGTTCCCCCACAAGTCCCCCTCGGCACAGACGGTTCCGGACATCAGTTTGTCGGGATTCCCGCTCGCGGTGCAACGCGCTCGGCGTGTACACGCGGGGCCCGAGGCTTAGGCGGCTGCCGCCCGTGCACTGCTGACCAAGTTCCGTGCAGGGACGACAAAGTCGGATGCTCATCCCGGTCCTAAGGTCCATGGGCGACGCCGTCACTGAGACGGCATCACCGACCAGAAGGACTGCACCGTGCAACGAGTATCCACGACGCTCCGCAAGCGGATCGGGGCGTTGGGAGCCTTGGCTCTCCTCCTCGGCGGCGGCCTGACGGCCACCCCGATGATGACTGCGCCCGCCCACGCCGCCTACGGTCCGTGCAACACGGCGGTGAAGCGCACCGATGGGCTGGCCGTCTACAACTACTACCGAGTTCCCGCGCGCACCGACAACGGAATCAACTGCTACATGCGGTATGGGACGGGCAGCTCGAACGCCGTGAAGGCGCTCCAGAGGGCGATCCTGCGCTGTTACCCGGGCACCTATGCCGCCGACCGGATCAGCAACACCGGTGGGGCGGACGGGTCCTACGGCACCGGCACGGTGGATGCCGTTCGGTGGCTCCAGGCGAACCGCCTCGGCGTGACCGCCGACGGCGTCTACGGGCCGGACACCCGTCGGGCGATGAAGTGGCCGGACTACTTCCGCGATCCCGACGACGGGAGCGTCGATTTCGTCATGTGCTACAACCCGCCGTTCTAGCCTCGGCATCGCATGACGGCCCGCCGGGTCCTCCGGCGGGCCGTTCCTGCTCTTCGGGCCGACCGTGGCCGCGTGGGCGTTTATCGCTCGTTGATCCGGCGCGGCGACTCTGTGCCCCGACGCCCATGAGTCGGGCCGGGGAGGGAACCGTGTTGGAGGAAAGCGCGTTCCGGACGATCGACGTCGCCGAGGCGGACCGGTTCGACGCGTGGTGGCAGGTGATGAACCGGACCATCTGCCCCATGGACATGAGCCGGGAGGACACCCGGCACTTCCTCGGGGAAATGCGCCTGCTGACACTCGGGAACGTATCGGTCTGGCCCGCCACTCTGGACCCGGTCCGGTGGCGCAGGACACCCAGGCTGATCCGCCGGTCCGACCCGGAGTGCTATCACCTCTCCCTTCCCCTGCGCGGCACCATAGGCGTCACCCAGGACGGGCAGGAGGCCGTGCACGGCCCGGCCGACATGTACGTGGTGGACACCTCGAAGCCATGGGACTGCCACACGGGTTCGCTGGAGGCGATGGGGGTGGAGGTGCCCAAGAAGCTGGTGCCGCTGCCCTCGACCGAGGTCGGCCGGATGGTGACGCGACGATTACCGGGGCGGGAGGGACCGGGCGCGCTCCTGCTCGGCTTCCTGACCCGGCTCACCTCGAACTCCGGCTCCTTCCGGGAGGCCGACGGGCCCTGGCTGGAAACGGTCGTCGTGGACCTCCTCGCCGCGACGCTCGCCCACCAGCTCGACGCCGCCGACACCCTCCCGCCCGAGACCCGCGCCCGTAACCTGGTCCGGCAGATCCGCGCCTACATCCTGCGGCATCTGCACGATCCGGATCTGACCCCGGCGGCGGTCGCCGCCGCCCACCACATCTCCGTCAGTCATCTGCACCGGCTCTTCCGAAGCGAGGACACCACGGTCGCCGCCTGGATCCGCCACCGGCGACTGGAACGCGCACGCCGCGACCTCCTCGACCCGGCCTTGCGCCGGACACCGGTCCACGAGATCGCGGCCCGCTGGGGCTTCACCCACCAGGCCGTGTTCAGCCGCTCGTTCCGCAGCGTCTACGGCGTCTCACCCCGCGACTGCCGCGAGGCAGCGCTGGCGGAAGCCGACGGTCGATCTGTGCCGTAACCGTACGGAGCAGCGGCGACACCACCTGGTCACCCACCGGGATGCTCGCCGCAGGCGGTGCCGTGCAGGGTGTAGGTGCTCGGCGGGAGGGTGTTGTCGCTCCGGCCATGGCCCGGTGCCGTGTCGCTCACGCGCGGGTCCACTTCTGGTTGGCCTGGCCGTTGCAGGTCCACAGCACCAGCGGGGTCCCGTTGGCGGTGCCGGCCCCGTTGGCGTCGAGGCACAGTCCGGAGTGGACGTTGCGGATCGAGCCGTCGGAGCCGACGGTCCACTTCTGGTTGTTCTGGCCGTTGCAGGGCCAGGTGATGACACGGGTGCCGTTGGTGGTGCCCTGGTTGTAGGCGTCCAGGCACTTGTCGCCGTAGACGCGGATCTCGCCGCCCGCCCATGTGGTCCACAGCTGGTTGGCGGCCGTGTGGCAGTCCCACAGCAGAGTCGCGGCGCCGGCGGCCGTGGAGGCGTTGTCCACGTCCACGCAGCGGCCGGAGGCGTTGCCCCGCAGGCGTGAGGTGGTGGCGGCCAGCGGGCTGCCGCCGCTCACCCGGTACGCGGCGACGCCGTGCGCGGGGACGCTCGCCGAGATCTGCCCGGACGTGCTCGACGTGCCGCCGGTCCACAGGTCGGTGAGGGTGAACGATCCTCCGCTCAGGCCGATCTGGGCGGCCGTCGTGGTGACCGTCGCCGCGCTCCCACCCCGGTTGAACAGCCCCACCGCGACCGAACCGTCCGCCAGGGGCTTGGCGAACACCTCGGTGTTGCCGTCGTCGCGCACCCTGCGTCCGCCCGCGCCCAGCGAGTCCTGGTTCACCGCCAGCAGGCGCGGGTTGCGCAGGATCGCGCTGACGTCGGCGGACATCGTGCGGATGTCGTTGCCGGCCATCAGCGGTGCACTCATCAGCGCCCACAGGGCGAAGTGGGAGCGGGACTCGGTCAGTGACAGGCCGGGGCGGCCGACGACCAGCATGTCGGGGTCGTTCCAGTGCCCCGGGCCGGACTGTGCGGCCAGCGGCGCATTGACGTCCAGGACGTTGCCGACGCCCATCGGGTAGCTGTTGGTGTTGCCGTTCTGCCAGATGTCGAGCAGGTCCTCTGTCGTCCGCCACAGGTCGGCGACCTCGCCCCAGTTGTACGTGGACCCCGTGATGGCGTGGAAGCTGTTGGGGTTGATGCTGTAGACGATCGGCCGACCGGTGGCACGCAGGGCATCACGCATCAGCTTGAACCGCGCGACCTGCTCGTCACGCGTGCCGCTCGAGGAACACCAGTCGTACTTGAGGTAGTCGACCCCCCACGAGGCGAACGTGGCGGCGTCCTGGACCTCGTGACCCCGGCTGCCCGTCGAGCCCGGGTACGTGCCCACGGTCTGCGCGCAGGTGCGCTCGCCCGGCACCTGGTAGATGCCGAACTTCAGGCCCTTGCCGTGGATGTAGTCCCCGAGGGCCTTCATCCCGCTCGGGAACTTCGTCGGGTTGGCCCGCAGGTTGCCCTGCGCGTCACGCTGCGGGTCGAACCAGCAGTCGTCGACCACCACGTACCGGTAGCCGGCGTCCCGCATGCCCGAGGACACCATCGCGTCGGCGGCCTGGCGGACCTGGGCCTCGGTGATCCCGCACCCGAAGCTGTTCCAGCTGTTCCACCCCAGCGGTGGGGTGAGCGCCGGACTGCCCGGCGCGGCCGTGGCGGTGGACTGCGCTGAGGCCGTCACGGACGCGGTCACCGTCAGCACGGCGGCCGTGAGGAGGCGGAACAGTCGTCCGCCTGATCGTCTGGGCACCGGGACTCCTAGAGCAGGGAAGGAGAGGAGAAAGGAGGGTTCGAAATTTCGGTCGACGTTCGGAAACTTCGAGTGCCCCACGGATACTAGAGAGGCGACCGTTCATGTCAACACCCTCTGTAGAAACGGGGTTTGGCGCGTAATCGGCTCACGACTGATGCGGAAGGGTTGACGGGGTACGCCGGCCTCCTATCATCCAGATTGCTCGACAAGTCGCACTATGTTCGATATCTCGAATGCGACAGGGCCACTCCGACCGCTGAACTCGAGGTGATTACCTCCATGGATCTGTCATGGTCGCATCAATCTTTCACGCGTCGCCGCACGCTGGCGGCCGCCACCGGCCTGGCCGCCGGCGCCCTCCTTCCCCCTGGGCCCGCCCTCGCGACCGCGGCGCAGTACACGAATCCGGTGATCTGGCAGGACTTCGCGGACATCGACATCATTCGCGTCGGCGACACCTACTACGCCTCGGCCTCGACGATGCACTACTCGCCGGGCGCGCCCGTTCTGCGGTCGTACGACCTGGTGAACTGGGAGATCGCCGGCCACTCGGTGCCCGTCCTCGACTTCGGCGCCAAGTACGACCTGAGCGGCGCCCGCGGCTATGTCAGAGGAATCTGGGCATCGTCACTGGCCTACCGGCCCAGCAACAGGACCTTCTACTGGCTCGGCCAGATCGACTTCGCCCGGACGTACCTCTACACCGCCACCGCGGTGGAGGGGCCGTGGAACAGGCTGACGACGATCAGCACCCCCTACTACGACGCCGGGCTGCTCGTCGACACCGACGACACCCTCTACGTGGCGTACGGCAACACCACCATCAGCGTGGCCCAGCTCTCCCCCGACGGCCGCAACCAGGTCCGCACGCAGGAGGTGTTCAGGACACCGTCCAGCGTCGGCACCTTGGAAGGCGCCCGGTTCTACAAGATCGACGGGCGGTACTACATCTTCCTGACCCGCCCGGCGAACGGTCAGTACATCCTCAAGTCCTCGAGCGGCCCCTTCGGCCCGTACACGATGCGGCAGGTCCTCCTCGACCTGCGCGGACCGATCCCCGGCGGCGGCGTCCCCCACCAGGGCGGGCTGGTGCGGACGCAGAGCGGCGCCTGGTACTACATGGCCTTCGTCGACGCCTACCCCGGCGGCCGCATGCCCGCCCTGGCACCGGTCACCTGGACCGCGGACGGCTGGCCCGTCGTACAACTCGTCAACGGCGCGTGGGGCACCACGTATCCCAGTCCGGCCGTACCCACTCCGCCCCGCCAGGTCACCCCGATGACCGGCGTCGACACCTTCGACGGTGCGACCCTGAAACCGAGGTGGGAGTGGAACCACAACCCCGACAACACCAAGTGGTCGGTCGGCGACGGCCTGACGCTGCGGACCGCGACCGTCACCCAAGACCTGTACTGGGCCCGCAACACCCTCACGCACCGAATCCAGGGCCCCACCTCCACCGCCACGGTCCAGCTCGACCACTCCGCGATGCGGGACGGCGACCGGGCCGGGCTCGCGCTGCTGCGTGACTCCTCCGCCTGGATCGGCCTCAAGCGCGACGGCGGTGCGACACGGGTGGTGATGGTCACCGGGCTGACCATGGACAGCAACTGGAACACCACCGGCACCGGCACCGAGATCGCGAGCGCGCCCGTCTCCGGCGGCCGCGTCTGGCTGCGCGCGAACGCGGACGTCCGCCCCGGCGCACCGCGCCCCGGAACCTTCTCCTACAGCGCCGACGGCATCACCTTCACCCGCCTCGGACCCGCCTTCTCCATGGGCAACGACTGGCGGTTCTTCATGGGCTACCGGTTCGCCCTCTTCAACCACGCCACTCAGGCCCTCGGCGGCGCGGTCCGCGTCACGCGGTTAGAGCTGTCCACACCCTGAACCGCCCTGAACCACCCTGAACCGATCCATCGACCGCACCGCCCGGCCCTCGGCCCCGGCCCGACCAGGAGAACCGTGAACCCGCTGAAACGGCTCGGCCTTCGCCGGGCATCCGTCCTGAGCGTGCCGGCCGCGACCGTCCTGCCCGCCGCGTCCGAGAGCAACCCGTTCGGACCGGGGCCCGCCCCTCCCGGACAGTGGGGAGTCAGGCGCTGGCCCGGACGGTCAGGCGGGTGGGGAGGACCAGCGGGGTGGGGTCCTGGCCGTTGACGAGCGCGACGAGCATACGCGCCATCTCCCGTCCGAGAGCCTCTATGGGCTGATGGACGGTGGTGAGCGGCGGATCGGCGATCCGGGCGACCGTCAGGTCGTCGAAGCCGACCACGGAAACGTCGGCGGGGACCCGTCGGCCGGCCTCCCGCAAGGTGCGCAGCGCTCCCGCCGCCATGTTGTCGTTGGCGGCGAACACGCCGTCCACGTCGGGGTGTTCGGCCAGCAGCGCGGCCATGGCGGCGGCTCCGCTGGGCTCGGTGAAATCCCCCTCCAGCGGCGGGAACGGATCGAGACCGGCGCCCAGCATGGCGTCCCGGTAGCCGCGGTACCGGGCGCGCCCGGCCTCGGTGTCCAGACGCCCGCAGATCACGGCCACGCGCCTCCGGCCGAGTGAGACGAGATACTCGGTCGCCTCGCGAGCTCCGCCGACGTTGTCCACGTCCACGTAACACCGGGGAGTCGAACCGACCGGGCGCCCACCGAACACGACGGGCATCTGCGCCTCGTCGGCCATCCGGGTCAGCGGATCGTCCTCGCGCAGCGCCATCAGCATGACACCGTCCGCGCCCCTGGACCGCAGGAGCTCCTCGACCCGCTTGCGGCCCCGGTCGGAAGCGGCCAGGCACAGCATCAGATGCAGGTCCGCCTCGTCCAGGGCGGCCGACGCCCCCACGATCACCCGGGCGAAGAACGGATCGGCGAAGATCGACGGATCCTCCCCCGAGACGACCAGGGCGGCCGCTCCCGTCTGACGAGTGGCCAGGGCGCGGGCGGTCGGATTGGGTACGTAGCCGAGTTGCCGCACGGCCCGTTCGACAGCCTCGCGCTTGGCGCGGCTGACGTGCGGGGCGTTGTTGAGGGCGCGGGAGGCCACGGAGCGGGAGACGCCGGCGCGTTCGGCCACCTCATCGAGCGTCGGATGCCGACGCGGCGCTGCTTCTGCCATGGCTCGTGAGTCTTTCACAGGCGGGGAGCGCACAGGGACGCAGAACTGGGACCGCTTCCAGTGTGAGTGGCCTCCAGGACCGGCGGCCCCTTGTGAAAGTCGAATGCTGCGCCGCCTATTGACACCTCAACCACCCACCCACACGATTGGGACCGCTTCCAGTGGGAGCGCTCCCAGAGCACACCTCCTATGAAACGAGGTACTGTCTTGAGCCGCACACTCCGCACCCTGATGGCAGCGCTCTGTGCTCTGCCGCTGGCGTTCGCCGCCGCACCGTCCGCCCACGCGGCCGACCCCACCACCATGACCAACGGGTTCTACGTGGACCCCGACTCGAGCGCGAGGCGGTGGGTGGCCGCCAACCCCGGCGACGGCCGGGCCGCCGCGATCAACGCCTCCATCGCCAACACACCGATGGCCCGCTGGTTCGGCTCCTGGAGCGGCACCATCGGCACCGCGACAGGTGCCTACGTCGGAGCGGCGGACCAACGGGACAAGCTGCCCATCCTCGTCGCCTACAACATCTACAACCGTGACTACTGCGGCGGGCACTCCGCCGGCGGAGCCACCTCGCCGTCCGCCTACGCCGGCTGGATAGCTCAGTTCGCCGGAGGCATCGGGGCCCGCCCGGCCGTCGTCGTCCTCGAACCGGACTCCCTCGGAGACTACGGCTGCATGACCCAGGCCCAGATCGACGAACGCGAGGCCATGCTCGCCGGTGCCCTCGCCGAGTTCAACCGCCAAGCCCCCAACACGTGGGTCTACATGGACGCCGGCAACCCGCGCTGGGCCGACGCGGCGACCATGGCCCGGCGCCTCCACGAAGCCGGCCTCCGACAGGCCCACGGCTTCTCGCTCAACGTCTCCAACTACATCACCACCGCCGAGAACACCGCCTACGGCAACGCCGTCAACAACGAACTGGCCGCCCGCTACGGCTACACCAAGCCGTTCGTCGTGGACACCAGCCGCAACGGCAACGGCACCAACGGCCAGTGGTGCAACCCCTCCGGCCGCCGCATCGGCACGCCCACCCGGACGGGCGGAGGCGCCGAGATGCTCCTGTGGATCAAGACCCCGGGCGAGTCCGACGGCAACTGCGGTGTCGGAACCGGTTCCACGGCCGGCCAGTTCCTCCCCGAGGTCGCCTACAAGATGATCTACGGCTACTGATCCAGGACTCCCGCCGCCCCCACAGGCGACCGGCAGTCCGCGGGGCGGCGGGCACTGACTGATCGGCGCGAGGCCGTCGGCTTGCTGGAGGGCGTCATCAACACGTTTGCGGGAGATGACATCCACGGGTGATACTCCGTCTCCCTCATCTCTCCCCCGTGAAGGACGCTGCCCCGATGCGTGTGCTCGTGTGTCCGCAAGGCGCCCTGGTGGCGGTCGTGAACCGGCAGGACGGTGCGTGATCGTGGAGGTCGCTCGTGTCGTCGTCCTCGCGGTCGTCGTGGCGGTCGGTGTCGTCTACTACCGTCGGCTCATGGGTGGGCCTGCCTCCTCGCAGCGTTCGTCGCGGCGGGCCGAGGCGTTGGGGTTTCTGCCGCAGTCCGAGCAGAACGCCCAGCAGGCCGCCGCCGACGCGGAGTTGGAGCGGGCCAAGGCCGCCGCCGCGCGGGGCCGTTGGGAGCCGGCGGCGCAGTTGCTGGCGCGGGGCAGGGAGCAGCGTGACTGGGGGCGCCGTTCGTTCCACGCCGACGTGCTCGGTTCGCACCGGGCGGCGCGTCAGGGGAGTTGGCTGGACGCGTGGGAGGCCGCGGTCGGGCCGGACGATCCGGACGTGTCGCTGGTGCGGGCGCGGGCGACGGTGGCCCTGGCCTGGCATCTGCGGGGTGGCGGCTGGGCCAAGGACACCAGCCGGGAACAGTTCGCCGGCTTTCACGAGACGCTGGCGCGTGCGCGGGAGTTGAACGCGCGCGCGGCGGAATTGAACCCCGACGACCCCTCGCCGTACGTCTCCGAGATCTGGACCGCGCTGGGCCTCGGGCATTCGAGGGAGAGGATGCGCCGGATCTGGAAGGAGGTCACCGCCCGGGATCCGTATCACTTCGGGGCGCACTGTGCGGCGCTTCAGTACTGGTGCGCGAAGTGGCGTGGCTCGGAGGATCTGGCCGTGTCGTTCGCCCGCGAAGCCATGGCCGGGGCGCCGCGTGGCAGCCTGCTCAGCGCGCTGCCGCTGATCGCGTGGTACGAGCACCGTGACGACGACACGGAGGACGACGACTTCCGGGCGCCCTACCTGGTCGCCATGGTCGACGCGGTCCTCGCGGACGTGGCCGAGGCGCCGCAGGGCCACCCGGACACGGCGTCCGTACGGCATCTGCTGGCGTACTTCCTGACCCGGCAGGGCCGCCACGAGGCGGCGTTGCTCCAGTTCCGGCTGGTCGACGGGTATGTGGGCGCCCTCCCGTGGCGGTACTGGGACGACCCGGCCGCCGTGTACTGCCTGTGGCGGAACCGGGCGGTCAAGGGCGTGCGGCGGGGCTGAACGCCGCCGCCGGCTACCGCAGGAGTGACTTCGGCTCCCGCAGGGCGTGCCACAGTCCCGCCCCGAGGGGTACGACCGTCATGGCGAAGAAGACCCAGAACAGGAACTCGGCTCCGGGCGCGAGGTCGTAGACGGTGCCGTCCTCCCACTGGCAGTAGGCGCGCGGTGGGAACGGGGTGGAGATTCCGGAGACCTCCCCGTCGCCGAGGATGCCCTTCCCCATCGGCTCCTTCGGGCAGGGCGCGGTGTCCGGGAACAGGAAGGCGTCGTCCGCCGTCATGATCACGGCCCAGGTGAGGGCGCCGAGCGGCACCGACCAGAACACCGAGGTCCGAACCCACGAAGGCAGCAGCGGATGCGCAAGCAGCCCGCGCAGCGCGACCCAGCCGACCACGAGCCCGGCGAAGACCAGGAGCAGCGTCATGAGGCCGTCGCGCTCATCCTGGTACGGGATCCGGGTGCGTACAGGGTGCCGATGGCGAGCAGGACGGCGGCCACGGTGAGGGACAGGGTCGCCCAGTTCATCCACACGTAGCCGGGATCGCTGGAGTAGACCGAGCCGTCGTGGCGGACGCAGTCGAAGCGGAGCGGCAGGTACGAGGAACGGTGGTGGGAGAGCCCCTGCGTCGTCTCCTGGTCGAAGCCGTCGCGGCAGGCGGGGGCCGGAACCGAGTTGGCGCCGTCGCCGAAATCCTGCTCCGACATCAGCACGGCGAAGAATCCCAGCGTGTAGACGGCGGCGGCCGCCCACGCGGCCGCTGCCGCCGCGCGGCCCAGCAGATGTCTGGCCCACGGCTGGGGCCGGCCGGGGAGCGCCATCGCCACGGCCCCCACCGCGGCGATGAGCGCGGCGACGGCACACAGCGCGGACACACCCAGACCCACCAGCACGCCCGTCACTCCCCCTTGAGACCAGTGTCGGCAAGACCCTAGCCCCGCGGGACATCCCTGACGTACACGACCCCGTCGGTCCGGGTCAGTTGGGCCGGGTCGAGTGGGGCATACCCGAAGTAGGGGGACACACGGGGAGCGGGGTGCGCGTCGGCGAGGGCGGTGGCCAGTCGGGGGGCGTCGACGACGCAGCGGTCCTCCGGGAGCGCGTACAGGAGTCCTTCGAGGGTGTCCGGGGGCGGGGTGTCCACTCCGTGGTGCCGGATCGTGCCGAGGGCCGTGGCCAGGAGGGCGTACTGCTCGCCGAGTTGAGCGCTCACGAGTGCGCCGGCGCTCCACCACTCCAGCAGCGGGTGGTCCCACATGCGCATGGTGCTCCTGCTCCGCTGGAGGTGGCTGTTGTGGGCGTTGACGAGTACCGGGCCGCGTTCGGCGAGGGCGAGGAGGTTGCCGGCCATCATGGCGTCCCGTGTGGCGAGCAGCCGCGGCATGCGGGCCGGTGAGGTGTCGGCCATGCAGGAGTGGTACCGCAGCAGGCCGGTGGCGGTACGTCCGTACAGACGCGCCCGGTCCCAGTCGTCCCGCGAGGTCGTGGTGAGCAGGTGGGGCAGCTGTGTGTCGAGCAGCGCCACCAGGTCGTCGGCGACCAGTCGCAGTTCCTTGGCCTCGGCGGAGCGGCCCACGGACTGGGACGGGTGCGTCATCACCGCCTCGTTCGTCCACGGCTCGTCGGCGCCGAGCAGCTGGTCGAGGGTGTCCGCGGTGCAGGGGAGCAGGTCGCTGTCGACGTGGGCCGCGAGGTGGGCGTGGAGTGCGGTGAGGGACTGACGAGGGCTCGCGGCGCCGGTGATCTCCAGCGGGCCGTCGAAGCCGGCGAAGCGGACGCGCTCCGACTCGGGCCGGTCCTCGTTGTACGCCCGCATCCAGCGGACCAGTTCGCGGTTGCCCGGGAATGCTCCCCACTCGTGGCTGAATCCGTGCTCCATGGCCTCGTCGAGGGTGCCCGTGCCCGAGGTGACGTAGGCGTCGACGGCCAGGCCCCTCACGCAGTCGCTCTCGATGGCGATCGTCCGGTAGCCCTCCTGCTCGACGAGCTGCCGGAAGAGTTCGTTGCGCAGTTCGAGCAGGGTCTCCTCGCCGTGTGTGGGCTCGCCCAGGGCGAGGAGTCGCGGGCGGGTCGGGAGCAGCTTCATGACGGCTGCGGCCTCGACGGCGTGGGCGATGTCCGTGATGTCGGTTGCCATGCCTTCAACGGTATCGTTGAACTTTCGATGGAAACTTGGGCGCGTTATCGTGCGCCCTGTGGGGCGAAACCTTCAAAGCGGTGAGAAGCTCAGGCCGATCGACCTGGCTCGGCGGCACGGTCTGTCCACGCAGGCCGTCCGGAACTACGAGGAGGCCGGAATCCTCCCTGCCGCCGGCCGCACGGCGCACGGTTATCGGACCTACACCCCGCTGCACGCGCAGGCCCTGCGCGCGTTCCTCGCCCTGGCGCCGGGACACGGCCACCGGACGGCGACGGCGATCATGCGGGCGGTGAACGAGGGGGCGGTCGATGAGGCGTTCCGGCTGCTCGACGAGAGTCACGCCCAACTGCTCCGCGACCGGGAGACTTTGCACACCGTGGAGAGCGCGCTGCGCGACCTCTCCCCCCGCGCGGACACCGAGGCGTCCCGCCCCCGCCGTTCGTTCATCGGACCGCTGGCCGAGGAGCTCGGCATCCGGCCGGCGACCCTGCGCAAGTGGGAGGCCGCCGGGCTCGTACGCCCGCGACGCGACCCGCTGACGGGGTACCGCGTCTACGACGGGGCGGACGTACGCGATGCCCGGCTGGTCCATCAACTCAGGCGGGGCGGCCATCTGCTGGAGCAGATCGCCCCGCTGATCGCCCAAGTGCGGGCGGTCGGTGGGCTGGAGCCGCTGGAGGGGGCGCTGCGCGACTGGCACGGCCGGCTGTCCGCCCGCGGCCGGGCGATGCTCACCGGGGCCGCCGAGCTGGAGGCGTACCTCCGTGAACGCGAAGAGGGTGGCTCAGATCGGCGCAACGAGTCGCCCGAGTCGGCATGTTGAGGGCCCCTCCAGCTCAACTGCTCGTTGACATCGCCAACAGGCATGCCTCATTCTCTTGTCAACATCGAGATCGTTCCCGGTAGAAGTGCCCGCGCCCGGAGGCCAGCACCATGTCCCGTCCCCGTCCCCGACGCCTCGCCCCCGTAGCGCTGTTGATCGTCTCGGCCCTCACGCTCGCCGGATGCGGTTCCGACGAGGAGCCGTCGGCGCCGTCCTCCTCCGTACCCGTGTCCGAGGCGGAAGAGAGCAAGAGCACTCCCGAACCGGACGACGACGAACCGGCGGAGGACGACACCTCGCTCGCCGACTTCCTCCGCTCGGCGAAGGTCGACGACGCGCTCGTGAACCGTCTGGGCGAGGTGGGCGACGCCAACGGCTACGGTCTGGGGGAGGGCGTCGAGACGAGCCTGGAGGAACGGCGGCAGTTGGCGACCGCCCAGGTCGGCACCTGCCGCGATGTGGCCGTGGGGCACCGCACCTGGGAGGGGATCCGGGCCTCGGACGAGAGCTCGGGCGCGACCGAGGAACAGGCCGCGGCGATGGCGGACTTCCTGCGCGAGGAGTTCTGCCCGCACGTCGCGCCGTACAAGGAGCCGCCGTTGCCGAAGCAGTCCCTCGGCGGGCCCGAGGAGGACGCCAAGGGAGGCCGGGGGCTGGCCTCGCCGGTGTCCTGGTGGGACACGCGGTACCGGCGCGTCTCGTGGTCCGACGAGTGCGCGGCCCAGACGGGACAGCCCATCGGGGACCCGGTCGCCTACCGCCTGTCGGACGACGCCGTCGTCTGCGCCATCGTTCCGCCGGCGGAGAAGCTGAAGAAGCACCTCATCAACGTGGACGTGGTGTTCGCCGAACCGGTCGGCGAGAAGCGGGCGCGGGACGCCGCGCTCTCCCTGCTCCCGATCGACGCGGTGGCCGAGGACAAGGAGGAGGGCACGAACCCCGACTGGTCGTACCTGGAGGGCGGCTGCCTCAGCCTCAACATACAGAGCCAGCACCTCAAGGATCTCGTGACCGGTCTCATGGACGACCCGGAGCCGTGGGCGCACGCCGTCCACTACTCCGACGGCGCCACCACCGACGGCGCGGTCGGCCCGTACACCGGCGAGATCAAGCAGGTCTCGCTGTCCACGGGGAGGAACGAACCGACGGCGTCCGGCGCTCTGACCTGCTGATCCGGGGGGCGGCTACTTCAGCCCGAACACCAGGAGCAGGGCGGCCACGAGGAGTGCCCCGATCGTCGTCTGCACCAGCGTCAGGAACTGGGGGACTCCGTCCTTCCGCAGCCCGCTTCGCACGCTCTCCCACACGGTGGGCTTCAGTCCCTTGACGATGAACAGGTCGTGTCCGAGGGAGGAAATGACGCCCGCCGGCGTGGAGGGATCGTCCGCGGAACCGAGCCAGTCCTTCGAGAGCATCGCCTCGACGTCGGGAATCAGGCTCTCCAGTCCCTCATCCACCAAGGCCTGTTTGCAGAAGCCGCACAGGTGCGACGACAGCACCTTGATGCGCGCGTCGTTCAGAGCGGCCGTCACATCGCAGGGACAGCCCTTCGTCCCGACGTGCACGGAACCCCTCAGCCTGGGACACACACCGGCCAGGGCCTCCCGAATGGTCAAGGTCAGGGCGAACTCCAGCAGGGACGGTGGCGCCATCCAACGCTTCCAGTTTCCGAGAGCGATGACGGAAACCTGCTTCCGTCGCATCGAGTAGAAGTTGTCGTGGAACCGGGCACCCGTCAGGAGGACGACCCGGCCCGGAGGATGCTCCTCGACCCGGAAGGTACGGCAGTAGTCCTGCTGAAGACTCACATGCCGTTCCCAGAACTCCGCGCTCTGCCGGCGTACCCGCTCTCGATCGACTCCCTTGCTCCCATTCAATTCGGCGATGAAGGGGTCCCTCTCGTCCTTGGGGAGGAATTCGAAGGTGAAGCTGTTCTGGAGTGTGTTGAGCTGGAGGATGAAGTACTGGAGCGCCGTGCTGTTGACACCATCCAGGCATGAGATCAGCCCGATACGGTTCGACAACGTTCCCCCTCTGGAATGCGAGACCTCGTGCGGGTTCAGTCGCCGGCCCGCAGGGCGCCGAGGAGCATAGGCAGGGACGCGTGCAGTTCGCGTTCCCAGTACGCCCAGGTGTGGGTTCCCGGGCCGTAGAAGTGGGTGGTGACGTGTTTCGCGCCCACGCGTTTCAGCTCGGCGGCGAGGGCGTGGTTCTGCCGGTTGAAGTCGGCCTCGAGGGCGCTCGTGCTGCCCGGTGGGTCCAGGGGGCCGGTGGTGCCGTCGCCGCAGGACAGGTAGACGGGGACCGACTTGAGCCGCTCGGCGAGGTGGACCGGGTCGTGGGCCTGCCAGATGCCGCGTTGGGCGACGGGGTCGCCCCAGACGCGCAGCGGGTCGTTGCCCTGGCCGGCGAAGAAGCCCATGATGCGGTCGACCGACTCGTCGTTCAGGAGCGGGTGGGCGGAACCGGAGTACGCGGCGGTCGCCTTGAACATCCCGGGATGCCGGGCGGCGTAGAGCAGGGCGCCCTGACCGCCCATCGACAGGCCGGCGACGACGCGGTTCCGTCCGGCGCCCCAGTCGCGCTCGAGGAGGTGCCGCAGCTCGACCGTGTGGAAGGTCTCCCACGCGGGGTCGCCGCCCTCGCCGTGGTTCCACCAGTCGCTGTACCAGCCGTTCCAGCCGGCCTCCGGCATGACGACGAGTACGTCACGCAGGCTGTCCGTCTCCGCGACGTCCGTCATCGCGGTCCACGAGGTGTAGTCGCCGCAACAACCGTGCAGGAGCCACAGGGTCGGCCAGTGCCGGCGTCGGTCGTCGGGGTTCCAGCCGTCGGGGGTGAGGAGGCGGACGCCGACCGTACGGCCGCCCAGGGCCGCGGATCGCACCGACAGGTCCACCTGCCGCTCCGCGACCCGGGTGACGGCGACGACCTCGGCGCCGCGGGGGTCCGGGGAACGGGAATCCCCGGTTGAATCCCCGGCCGCCGCCTTCCCGCCGGCGGTGGGTGCCGGTGGCACGGCGCCGAGCGCCGGTGCGGTCGGTACGAGGGTGGCCAGCACCGTGGCGAGGACGAGCAGGGCTCTGGACCGGAGGGGCAGGACGGCGGACGTGGTCGCTGACAAGGAGGCTCCCGGGGTGCGATGCGTCGCTGCGAGAACGGTTCGACCGGAGGGACAGGGAAGGTCGTCCCAACTGCCCTTCCCCCGAACGGCCGTGACGATGCACGGCACCGACGCGTCGGCCGGGCTACAGCCCCGACCGGGCCAGCAGGACCGGCAGGGCCTCCGGTTTCACCTTCTGTACGGAGCGCACCTGTCCGAGGCCGAGTTCCTCGCGGCCCACCGGGTCGCGGTGGAGCGCCTTCGTCGCCTCGGTCAGCAGGGTCACGGGGACCAGGAAGGGAACGTCGGGGTCCTCGTCGTCCGCGCGGGGTCTGTCGTCGGCCTCGGCCACGGCGGCGACCGCCGAATCGGGCTGGGCGAAGAAGAACCAGAGGCGGTCGCCCGGCTCCATGCGGTAGCGGCGGCTGAGCCAGAGCTCCAGTTCCGGCTCCTCCTCGGCCAGTTGGAGCATCGTCTCCTTGTCGGAGGGCTCCCCGTCCAGCGTGTCCTTGCGCGGATTGAGGATGTAGATCCAGTCCGCCATGGAATCCCCTTCGGTCAGGACACTCGGCCCACGTAAAGACACACCGTGCAGCGTCTCATCGTGCCAGACACTCGGGGTATGCGCGTACACGTTTTCGACACGGAGATCCCGACGGAGGTGTCAGGCGTCGGGTTTCAGGGCGCCGTTGCCGAGTCCGTCGCGCGCCAGAGCGGTGATCTCGCGGCTGAGCTCCGCGATCCGCCGTGACCGCTCCTCGAACTCCCGCAGCGCGTGGAAGGCGGACCCGTACCCGCGCTGCGTGGTGATGTCCATCTGCGGGATACGGGCGCCCTTGCTGTCGAGCCGGAAGGTGCCGCTGGCGGTGGTGGAGCGACGGCTGTTGGCGGCGCTGTGCAGGAAGCCCTGGAGGAAGTCCGTGTCCAGCTGGTCGCTGACGGAGACCGGTTCCGGGTCCGCGTACTCGACCAGCCCGGCCCGGATCAGGTCGGCGACGCTGACGCTGGGGCCGTCGAGGGCGCCGGTGCCCTCACCGGCGACCAGGGCGGGAAGCAGTTCGGCGAGGCGCCGCACCTGTTCGGTGAGCTCCCGGCGCAGGGTGTCGTACTCCGTCACGTAGTCGCGGTGGGACTCGGCGACGTGGCGGCTCGGGGTGAGGTCGACCAGGTCGTCGAGCAGATCGATCTGGGGGACCTCGGTGATCTGCTGGGGCCGCGGCTCCAGGGGGTCGTCGGGGTCGTTGGCCGTGAGGTCGACCATGCGTACGGAGGTGGCCGCGTCGTCCGGCGTCGGTGGGCGGCGCAGGTGCCACAGGTGCACGGGGAGGGAGTGCGCGGCGGCCGTGCCCGGGGCCAGCGCGGTGACCTGGGTGAGGATGCCGCGGCGGACCAGCTCGGCCCGGATGCGGCGGCCCGCCTTGCGGTAGGCCACCGAGGCGGGCATGACCATGACGACGCGGCCGCCGGGCGCGGTGTGCGCGTAGGCGTGCTGGAGCCAGGCGAGCTCGCCCTCGGCGCGGGAGGGCGTGCCGAGCTCCCAGCGCGGGTCGAGGAGGAGGTCCTCCCGGCCCCAGTCGGTGTCGCTGACCGGCGGATCGCAGACGACGAGGTCGGCCTTGAGGTCGGGCCACTGGTCGGTGCGCAGGGAGTCGCCCCGCTCGACCTCGGTACGGGGCAGTCCCGCGAGGTCGGCCCGCGACTGCGCGAGGCGTGCGCTGCGGGTGTCCACCTCCTGACCGCATCGCCTCGCGCCCTGTTCGGCGCCGACGGTGAGGAGGAGGGTGCCGATTCCGCAGGCGGGATCGAAGAGCACCGCGTCGGCGGCCACGTCGCCCACGAAGTGCCGGACGGCCCGGACCACTCGGGGCGAGGTCACCTGGTCCGAGCCCGCCCGCCGTACGGACTCCGTGAAGCGCTCGGCGAGGCCGTTGACCACGTCGGCGGCGGAGCCGCTTCCGGCCATGTGGCGGGCGAGCCGGACCGCCTGGTCGGGCAGCGCGGCCGGCGGCTTCTCGTCGGGGGCGGCGAGGGCGTGCGCCACGTCCGCGAGCCCGGCGAGGATGTCGTCGCCGTAGGCCCCCCGCAGCACCTGCCACAGCTGGACCTCGTCGGTGACGTCCTGTCCCTTGCTCTGCTTGTCCAGCCAGGCCTGCACCTCGGCCAGGTCGAACAGGGGGCTGTTGGCGCCACCGCCGACCGGTGCCGGGAAGTCGTCGTACCGCCGCCGCCAGTTCGACACGGCCGCGCGGGTGACACCCGCGAGACGGGCGATCTCGGAGCCGGTGACCAACGGGTTCGTGGGCGTGGCCGGGGTCTGTGGCATACCGACTACGGTACACAGCGCTCCGGCCGCGCTTCAATGACAGACGGCCGTTGACGACGTCAACGGCGGCCCGGGCATGTCTCCACGAAGTCGGCCTCGGGTACCTGTGCCTCCCATTCCTCTCGGGTCAGACCGCCGCCCGCGGCCCGGCAGGCCATGCCGAGGGTGTCGGCCGCCGTCCCGGGGTGGGCGCCGAGGTCGACGACGTAGGCCAGACCCGCGCTCGTCGTGATCATCGTTCGCCCGCGCGGCCCGCCCAGGACCACTTCGTCGACGCCCTCGCTGTGGCCGCTGAACGTGAAGGCCAGGTGCGGCCGTTCGGGGTCGGCGACGCTCCACAGGCGGACCGAGCCGTCCTCCCCCGCGCCCGCGAGGAGGCTGCCGTCGGGATGGAAGGCCAGCTGGGCGAACTTCGCCCGGTCCGTGTCCAGCGGTTCGGTCTCACTGGGCCCGTGTCCGCCCCGCCTGTTCCCGGCCTCCCACAGGTGTACCCGAACCTCGGCCTCGGTGCTGGAGGGCACTACGGCGACGGCCGCCACCACGTCGCCGCGCGGGGAGTACGCCACCCTCGCGCCGCCTTGGTAGAGGAAGCCGTCGTCCGACAGGGCGGTCGTCCCGCCGGTGGCGGGGTCCCAGAGGCGCAGATCGGTTCCCACGAGCAGGAGTCGGCGGCCGTCCGGGGAGAAGACGGCGTCACGCGGGACGCGAAGCGTGCGGGAGGCGGTCGCCGTGGGCCGGGCGGGGTCCGAGACGTCCCAGACACGCACCTGTCTCAGGTCGTTGACGGCCAGCAGCCGGCGGCCGGGGGCGAAGTCGAGCGTGGGGTTCACCGCGCCCCGGTGGGTGCCGCGCAACGTGCCGGCGATCCGGGGGCGGGCCGGGTCGGACACGTCCCAGAGGGTGACCTCGCGATCGTGGTTCATGGCCGCGAGCAGGGTGCCGTCCGAGCTGAAGTCGAGGTCGGCGAGGACGTCACCGGTGCCGATCACCGTTCCGCCGCCGACGGTTTCGTAGCGGTCCTCCACAGGGTTGTCCCACTGGGCGAGCCGCCGTGGCTCGGATGGATCGGACAGGTCCCACAGGCCCATCCGGGCGCCCCTGGCCACGGCCAGTGTCGTGCCGTCCGCTGCCAGGGCCAGCTCGTCGCCGTCCGGCAGCACGTCCAGGACACGCGGTGGGTGGACGTCGGCGAGATCCCGGTGGATGACCTCGCCGTAGCTCGCGGAGACCAGCGACCGGCCGTCGGCGCCGAACCTCGCCGTGCCGACGTACCCCGAGTGCCCGTACAGGCGGGCCTCCAGGGTCGTGTCCCGTGGATTTGCGACATCCCACAGGGCGACGCTCTTGTCCCAGCCCGCGCTGACCAGACTCCGCCCGTCGGGGGAGAAGTCGAGCGAACTGACCAGGTTGCTGTGAGCGGTGCGCGTGTCGACGACCTTCGGATCGCCGGGCGCGCGGACGTCGACCAGTTCGATGACACGTTCGCCGCTCACCGCCAGCAGCTCACCGTCCGAACGGAACGCCAGTGCCCCGCCGGCGTCCTCCACCTTGCCCCGGGGCCGGGGTGACCGGGGGTCCGAGACGTCCCACAGCCGCACGTCCCCGTAGCTGTCGGCGGTGGCCAGTAGGCGGCCGTCCGGGCTGAACGCCACCCGGTCGCTCTGCATGGACTCCCGCTGTGGCAACGCCGGTCTGCTGGCGGTGAGTTGTCGCGGGGAGCGGGGGTCGCTCACATCCCACAGGACGAGCGCGCCCCGGCCGACGTACCGGGACCAGCCGATGCTCGCCACCGTGGTTCCGTCCGGGCTCAGGGCGAGCGCGGACGGTCCGGCGGTCCTGTCCTCGACTCCCTTCGCGCGGAGCACCGCCGCGGGCCGGGGTCCACTGCCCTCCGAGAGGTCCGCGAGGTTCCACAGGCGCACCTCGCCGTCCCCGCACACGGCGACGAGCGACCGGTCGCCGGGGCCGCCGAACGCCACCGACTCCTCCGTGTCGTCCTCAGGGAGTGGACAGGGCAGCCGTGCCAGCGGGGTGCGGGGAACGGGGTCGCGGGTGGTGTCCCAGACCGTCAGGGCGTGCTCGCCCGGCGTCGCCAGCATCCGTCCGCCGGGGGCCAGTACGGCATCGGTCGTCGTCACGGGCAGCTCGGACACCCCGCGGAACGCGCTGCCGGTCAGGGTGTCGTAGAGCGTGCGGCGGGCGTCGGCGCCGGGGCGCAGGGCGTAGGCGGCGAGCCCCAGCCGCAGGGCCGCACGGGGGTCGGAGGAGGCGAGACCGTTCGCCTCGGCCAGCAGTCCGCGGGCCGCGGCCACGCGTTGCTGCCGCTCCGCGGAGCGCTGCTGGCGGACCGCGGCGACGGCGGCCACGAGGGCCAGGCACAACGCGACGGCCACGGCGGCCAGGGCTCGCTTCAGCAGCATGGTCCGGCGCCGCTCCCTGCGCAGTTCACTCGTGGCCGCCGCCTGCCCGGCCGCGAGGAACTCCGTTTGCAGCTTGGTCAGTTCGGACCGCTCACCGAACTCGGCCGCCGACTGGAGGCGGCTGCCCCGGTAGAGAAAGGCGGCGTCACGGCCGGCGGCTTCCCATTCGTCGGCGGCGATGGACAGTTGCTGCCGCAGCAGCAGGTCGGCGGCGTCCTCCTGGATCCACTCGCGCAGCAGGGGCCAGGCCCGGAGCAGCGCCTCGTGCGCGATCTGCGCCGTTTCCTGATCCACCGTCAGCAGACGCTCCCCGGCGAGCTGGTCGCGGATCGCGGTCGATCCGGGCGGCAGCGCCCCGAGCGGGACCCGGTGGCGCAGTACGGCGGCTCCACCGTCCGGGGGGAGGTGGACCAGGCACAGCAGCAGTCGGCGCATCGTCGTCCGCCCCTGGTCGTCCAGGGACTCGTAGACGCGCCGGGTCGCGGTGGCGACCGACTGCCAGATGCCTCCCGTCGCCTGGTACCCGGCGAGGGTGAGCCGGGCTCCGCTGCGCCCGCGCCAGGTCTCCCGCAGGGCGTGGGCGAGGAACGGCAGCCCCGTCGCCGCGTCGTTCGCGGAGCGGCCCGCACGGAGGTCGTGCAACAGCCGGTCCGTCAGGCCGGGGTCGACGGTCAACCCGACGGCCGCCGCCGGACGCTCCACGATGGCGCGCAACTCCCGTTCGTGCAGTGGCGGCACATGGAACTTGGCCCGTGCCAGCGCGCGTTCGAGTCCTGGATGTTCCAGGCAGCTTCCGTAGTGGTCCGCCCGCAGACCGAGGACGACCCGGGGGCGCGGGCCGGGTCCGTCCGCGGTGAGGAGGGAGACGAACGCCGCGCGCTCGTCCGGGGCTTCGCAGCGGGTGAAGAGCTCCTCGAACTGGTCCACCACCAGCAGCCCGCAGACGGGCCGTCCGTGCGGCGGGGCGGGGAAACGACCGCGCTCCAGCTCCGTCCGCACCTCGTCCCCGTCCCGTCCGGTGACGCCCGCCCACGCCTCGGCCAGGGCGCGGAAGGGGTGCGGTCCCGGGGCGGGCAGCAGCAGTGCGGGGCCGGGTGACGTGGTACGGGTCTCGAGCCCGGCGAGCAGGCCGGCGCGCAGCAGCGACGACTTGCCGGCGCCGGATGCGCCGACCAGTACGGCCGTGCCGCCGTCCGGCAGCTCCTCGACCAGTTCGATCAGCCGGTGGGTGAGTTCCTCGCGTCCGAAGAAGTGTGCGCTGTCCTCGGCCCGGTAGGGCTCCAGTCCCGGGTAGGGGCACGGCAGGTCGGCGGGCGGCTCGGCCGCCCCCGCCGCGGTGGGGTTCGGCGGGTAGGCGCGGTTGCGGGCGAGGACCAGTGAACCGAGTGTGCCCTCGCTCCGGCGGGCCGGGTCGACCCGTGCGTCGTCGGCGAAGGCCTCGTCGAGCGCGGCGTGCAGCCGGTCGGCGGTCAGCCACAGCGGTCCCGCCGGGTCGCCGTCGTTGAGCAGGTCGAGCAGCCGGCCGGTGAACAGGGTGTGCCGTTCGCCCTCGGGGGCGAAGGACAGCGCGTAGTGCGAGGCCGAGGAGAGCAGGAAGCTGCCGCGAGGCGCGGCGGAGGAGAAGGCCCGGCGCGCCCCGCCCTCGGACGGCGGCGCGTCGCCGCGACCGGAGAAGCAGCAGTCGAGGACGACGAGGCTGCCGTTGCCCCGGACGCCCAGCAGGTCGCGGATGGTCCGGTAGGAGACGGACCGCGCGACGTGCCGGGCGGACCGGGTCTCCCTGGTGGCGAGGTACAGGTCGTCGCGTGGACCCAGCAGTCCGTGTCCGACATAGTGGAAGAGAACGGGTCCGCCTCCGGCGGCCGACGCCTCCTCGACCGCGTCGACCACTTCCGCGGCCCCGGCGTGGGCCGGGACGCGCACGACGTGTTCGGGGGCCATGCCGCACACGTCGATCAGGGTGCGCCGCAGATCGTCGAGCGTGGTGTCGATGGAGGGCAGGTCGGCCAGTTCCGACCCACGGGCGTGGTTCCCGGTGCCGAACAGCACCGCACGCGCGCCGGGGGCGGCGAGTCCGCCGGCCGTCATGTCGTACGGGAGTCCGGGGCGTCGCCGTCCTGCGTGTCCGCGTCACCGTCCTGCCGGGCTTCGTCGGCCGGGGGGCGTGCCAGGCGCTCGGCCAGCTCGGCCGCCTCCTGCGGGCTCAGCGAGCGGGCCTGGCGGGAGGACAGGGTGATCCGGGTGCCGTCGGGCCGGGTCACGCTGATCGTGTGGCTGCTGCGGCGGGTCTGCAACCACGCCACGAGCGCTCCCGCGAAGACCGCGGCGACACCGCCGGGCTCCAGGACCGCCACCAGCGCGTCGACGGCCGGCCCCATCGTCCGGTCCGGGGCGTCGCCGCCGTCCCGTTCGGCGCGGTCGACGCGTCCCCTGAGCTGCGGCACGTCCGTGAGCCACGTCCTGAGTTCCGCCGCGGCGCCTGCCGAGTCGTCCGTACCGTTCCCGTTCTCGTCACCGTGCACCGTCACGACGAGCCGCATGGTCCCCCCGGGGTCGAACGTCACCTTCGGACAAGGAGTCAAGGAGTGAGGGCGTCCCTCGGGCGTCCTCTCCTCGCCCCGTGGACAGCATGCCCCACCGGGGCCACGTGCGGCACGTGTTCCCCGCCGGAGTCACCGAGTCCGCGCCGTCGTTCCCCGATGTCCTCCGTGACGACGGGCGTTGTCAGTGGGGGCCGATAGATTCGATCTCGTTCCGCCGCTCTGGCGTGGACGTCCCCTTTCGCATGCATGGGAGATGGTGCGTTGTCCGTCTGGGAGAAGTCGAGTACGGCGCGGGTGGTGCCGTCCGCGCGGCCGCGGAAGCTCGCGAAGGTGCCGTTCGTGGAGCTGGCCGACGGGCGGCTCCAGGGTGTGGTGTCCAGCGGGTCGGACATCGGGCGGGTGTATGTGTCGTCGGTCGAGGCGGGGACGTACGCGTTCGCGTGCAGCACCAACAACAACCGGCCCTGCGGCGGGGCGCGCGGGTGGTTCTGCAATCACATACGCGCGCTGGTCGGTGAGGCCGTGCTCCAGTACGGCGCCGAGCGGGTGGGCCGGTATCTGAAGGTCGAGGTCGCCGGTGGCGCGTCCGCCGACGCGGACTCGCTCACCGACGCGATGACGGCCACCCGGCCGGGTCAGGGGGACAGTTCGGCGGCGGCGCAGGTGTTCAGCAGGTTCCTGCGGCACCTGGCGTATCTCGAACTGGCGCCGAGCACCGGCCCGTTGCCCGAGATGCAGTGGTTCCCGACGACGAGGGCGGTGGCCTGATGCATGCCGGTCTGCTGACCGATACCGTCGACGGACTCGACGAGGTCCTCGCCGCCGTGGACGGTTTCGACGAGGTTCTGGTCGCCGGTCTGCTGCGTCCGCAGCCGGCGCAGGCGGGCGGGCCGGCCGCGCTCGCCGATGCCGTCGCCGGGTCGCCGCTCGCCGCGCGGGTCGCCGAGGCGGCCGAGAAGACCGCCGCCGGGGCCGCCGGGGAGGACCACTTCGTCGCGCTCGCCGCCGCTCGCACGGCACTGCTCGGTTCCGTGCACGACGCGCTGCTCCTGCGGGTCGAGGAGGCCGTCGGGCGGGCGCGCGTGGAGGAGGGCGCCGCTTCGGCCGGTGGTGCGCAGGACGCGGTCAATCTGCTCGCCGCGGCGCGTAGTTGGCTGTGCGATCTGGCGCGGGCCGGATGGCAGGGCATCGACCACGAACTGGTCGGCGGGGCCGCGCCCGTCGTGTCGGCGATGCTGCCCGACCCGGCGCTGCGCCGCCTGGCCACGCTCCTCGACGGCTTCGCCGCCGAGCTCGCCGCCTCCTGCCCGGGGGCGACCCTGGAGCGCGTGCCGGTGCGGCGGTGGGCGGACCTGTGGTCGCGCGCCATGCTGCTGACGGTGCCCGGAGCGGCGTCCGCTCCCGCCGTCACCGAGGTGTCCGGCCGACTGCTGCCGCTCGGTGTCGACGTGCAGGAGCACGCCACCGCCGTACAGGCGCAGGTGCACGCGGTGTTCGAGCCGGCGGACGGTGGCACGCCGCGGCTGGTGCGGGCCTCGGTGTCCGCGCCGAAGCCCGACACCGTCGTCGGGGCGGGGCTGTGGCAGTTGCTGCGGCCGCACATGTCGCTGCTGGCCGCGGTGAGTGAGGGACACGCCGTGGACGTGGACGCGATGCCCATGACCGGTGAGGGCGATCTGCTGTGGGACGACGCCCGGGCCCGGGCGGGCGAGCCCGCCGAGGTGTTCGCCACGGCGCGGGTGGCGCTGCCCGCGGCCGGTGCCTTCGCGACCGCGCCGCTGGACCGGCATCCGGCCCGGATCGCCGTGCCGGTCCTGCTGGAGGGCTACGCGGTGGAGGAGGACGAGAGCGGGGTGGCCTTCCAGGTCGCCGGGCAGCGTCTCCCCGTCGACACCGACCGGGTGCCGGCCGCCGGTCCGCTCACCCCGGAGGTCGTCGCCTCGTCGGGGGCGTGTGTCGGGCTGATCCGGTGGGACGCCGGGCGGTTCCTCATCCAGCCGCTCGCCGTGGAGCGGACGGTGCGGAAGAAGTCCGTCGCCGTGCACGCCGGGGCCTGGGCCGGGGGCACGACCGACAAGGCCGGCGTGCGGGCCGAGAAGGCCGCCACCGATGCCGTGACCGTGCTGCGCGAGCGCGCCGGAAGGCTGCTGCGGAAATGAGCGAGCGGACCATCGAAGGGGCCCCGGCGCCCGACCCGGACGAGAACCGGCGGCAGGTGCTGTACTGGCGGCTGCTGGCCCGGCTCTTCGACCCGGAGGAGCAGGCCGGACTGGAGTCGGCGAGTCTCGCCGTGGTCGAGGACATCGGCCTGCCGGCGGCACTGCTCGACCCGGGGGCGTCCGTCGACTCCGTCGTGCAGCGGCATCCCGAGCTGGCCGCGGAGTTCGACGGGTTGATGACACCCGAGCCGGACGAGGACGGGGCGCGCGACCGGGCCGCCGAGGTGCGCCGTGCGGCGCTCGCGTCGAAGGTGCTGCTGAACGTCTTCGCCACCGGCTCCGGCACCGTCACCGCCGAGCAGCTGGCGCGCTGGCAGTCCGACGCGGGCTGGCTGGAGCGGGCACTGGGCTGCCGGCCCGGCGACCTGCGCGGCGGACGCGGTGGCGCCAACCGTGCGGGAGCGGGGCCGGGCGTCAGCCCGACCGGTACGGGCTTCGGCGGCCCGACGCCCGACCTGAGCCGCCTGATCCCGGAGATCGGGCCGGAACTCGGCTCCATCGAGGCCGGGCTCGTCAAGCGCATGCATCTGCGTGAGGTGCTGGCCGATCCCGCGCTGGCCTCCCGGCTCACCCCGAGCATGTCGCTGATCGAGCAGTTGCTGCGCGACAAGAACAACCTCTCCGGTGTCGCCCTCGCCAACGCCAAGGCACTGATCCGGCGTTACGTCGACGAGGTCACCGAGGTCCTGCGCACCCAGGTGGAGAAGGCCACGGTCGGTGACATCGACCGGTCCGTCCCGCCCAAGCGGGTCTTCCGCAACCTCGACCTGGACCGCACCATCTGGAAGAACCTCACCAACTGGGACCCGGAGGAGGAGCGGCTCTACGTCGACCGCCTCTACTACCGGCACACCAGCCGCAAGACGACTCCGCAGCGGCTCATCGTGGTCGTGGACCAGTCGGGTTCGATGGTCGACTCGATGGTCAACTGCACCATCCTGGCGTCCATATTCGCCGGGCTGCCGAAGGTGGACGTCCACCTGATCGCGTACGACACGCAGGCGCTGGACCTCACGCCCTGGGCGCACGACCCGTTCGAGACACTGCTGCGCACCAAGCTCGGCGGCGGCACGGACGGCACCGTCGCCATGGCGCTCGCCCAGCCGAAGATCGCCGAGCCGCGCAACACCGTCGTGGTGTGGATCTCCGACTTCTACGAATGGCGCACGGAGGAGCTGTTCGAGAGCATGGCCGCCATCCACCGCTCGGGGGCGAAGTTCATCCCGGTGGGTTCGGTGACCAGCTCCGGGCGCGGCAGCGTCAACCCGTGGTTCCGGGAGAAGTTCAAGGACCTCGGTACGCCGGTGATCTCCGGCCACATCAAGAAGCTCGTGCACGAGCTCAAGACGTTCCTCACCTGATCACCGTCCACATCCGCGCTGTGATCACCGTACGAAAGGCTTCCCTCATGTCCGACCTGCTGCGCGCTCCCGCCGAGATCAAGTACGCCGAGGAGCTCGACTGGCTGGAGTCGATCGACGACAACCCCAAGCCGTTCTCGTGGCGCCTGTCCCCGAAGATGGTCCGCCTGTTCATCCTCGGCTCCGAGCGTGCCGACGGCCTGGACCGGGAGGTGTCGCAGAAGTGGTTCGGTGACCGGAGCTTCGTCGAGCGGTCCATCGTCACCCTCGCCTCCGACCGCGGTCTGCTGCTCATCGGCGACCCCGGCACCGGCAAGAGCTGGCTGGCGGAGCTGCTGTCCGCCGCGATCTGCCGCAACTCCACGCTGGTGGTGCAGGGCACGGCGGGCACCACCGAGGACCACATCAAGTACTCCTGGAACGTGTCGATGGTCATCGCCAAGGGCCAGTCGCGGGAGTCGATGATCCCCTCCCCGATCATGACCGCGATGGAGGCCGGCGCCATCGGGCGCTTCGAGGAGCTGACCCGGTCCACGAGCGATGTGCAGGACGCGCTGATCTCGATCCTCTCCGAGAAGTACATCTCCGTTCCGGAACTGGAGAGCGGCGGCGGTGACGACAACATCGTCTTCGCCAAGCCCGGCTTCTCGATCATCGCCACGGCCAACAGCCGCGACCGGGGCGTCAACGACCTGTCGTCCGCGCTGAAGCGGCGTTTCAACTTCGTCCGCATCCCGGTCGTCACGAACAAGAAGAGCGAGGCGGAGATCGTCCGCTTCCGCACCGAGGAGCTGCTGCGCCGGCACTCGCTGGACCTGGACGTGCCGCCGACCCTGCTGGACGTCCTGCTCCAGAGCTTCGCCGACCTGCGCGCCTCCGCGGCGGCGGCCGGCAGCGACGACGAGAAGCTGGAGTCCGCGCTGTCGACGGCCGAGCAGATCGGTGTGCTGGAGGACGCCGTCCTGCACAGCAACTTCTTCGGCGAGCGCACCCTCACCGCCCGTACGCTCGCCTCCTCGCTGGTCGGCTCCCTCACCCGGCGCGAACCCGAGGACCTGGCCATCCTCAACAAGTACCTGCACGGTGTCGTCGAGCCGCGCAGCAAGGAAGAGGGCGGCTCCTGGCCCGAGTTCCTCGAGGGCGGCCGCGACGCGATCGCCACCCTGTCATGAGCGGCCCCCGGGAGAACGGGACGTTCGCCGGGCTGCGCGGCCAACTCCAGGAAGCGGCGGCCGCGTTCGCGGGCGGGCCCGACGCGCTGGAGGGCATCCTCCTCGGCATGGTCGACGACGTCGACCGGGCGGTGCGCGAACCGCTGGAGATCTTCCCCGTCTGTCACCACTCCCCCGCCTCGGCCCTCGCCATGGCCCGCCGCCTGCGCGAGAAGCAGCCCAAGGTGGTGTATCTGGAGCTGTGCGAGGACATGGCGCCGCTCCTGACCGAGCTGCGCAACTGCCGGCTGCCGGTGGCGGTGCAGGCGTTCGCCGGCGACGTCGACGGCTTCCCCGCGGACTGGGCCCCGCTGTCGGTGGTGGCGCCGGTCACGGAGGCGTCCGCCGAGTACCAGGCGATCGCGTACGCCCTGGACACACCGGGTGTCGAGCTGGTGCTCGTCGACCGGTCGGCGGACCACGTCTTCCAGTGGGACCGGAGAGGCGAGCAGGCGCGGGAGGGGGCGGAGCCTCCGGAGGAGGCCGAGGCCGCGCTGCACGGTGAGGCCGTCGGCGTCGAGATCGGCGACCTGCGGCCCCGCTTCGCCGAACTGGAGGAGCATCTGCTGCGCCACGGCAAGGTGCGGCACTGGTCGGAGTGGTGGCACCAGTACGTCGAGGTCCCGCTCGGGGAGAGCGACCACGACACCTACCGCCAGGTCATGTTCCTCATCGGCAGCCTGTTCCGGCGGCTCGCCCCCGGCGACGGCGCCCGCGTCCGGGTGGACGAGGACCGTGAGCGGTACATGTGGACCCGGATGCGCGAGCATCTGGCGGCCACCGGCACGGACCCGGAGGACTGCCTGTACGTGTGCGGGGCCTTCCACGCGGCCAGCCGCGTCGAGGAGTTCGGCGTCCACGGCTCGGACTCGTTCACGATCTCGCCGCGCACCGCCACCACCTGGCAGTACGGGCTGATCCCGTCCAGCCACGCGGCGATCGAGGCGCAGTTCGGCCTCGCCGCGGGTTCGGTGTCGATCGCGGCGACGGAGTGGGCGAAGAGCCTGAAGCGGACCCGGGTCAAGCCGTACCGGCTCCAGGGCCAGGCGGGGGCGAAGAAGTCCGCCGCGAAGAAGGCGGCGGTCCCGGCCACCGTACCGGCTCCGCAAGCAAACACCGCGGACCGGCTGTCCGGGTTCCTGCGCAGGCCGCCCGTGCTCGACGGGCTGGACGAGGCCGAGCTGCTCGGCTGGTCGGTGGACATCGTGCGCGCGGCCCGGCGCAACGGCTATCTCGCCTCCACCGCCGACGCCATCGCCGTCTTCGAGACGTCGATCCTGCTCGCCGGCATGCGGGACCGGGCGAAGCCGACGCCGTACGACTTCCAGGACGCGGCGGTCACCTGCATCGAGAAGGACAGCGTGCCGGGGCGGCGGGACGTGCGGCGGCTCGTCGAGATCATGATGGGCGGCGACCGGATCGGGCAGGTCGGGTACGACTCCCTGCCGCCGCTCGCCCGCGATGTGTACGACCGGCTCGCGCCGCTGGAGCTGAAGCTCGAACAGCGTGGGGTGCGCCGGGCGCTGCTGGACATGGCCTCCCGGCCGGAACTCCGGGCGTGCTCGGACGTGCTGTGGATGCTGCGGCGGCTGATGCCGCAGGGCGCGGCACGGCCGATCATGGGTGAGCGGCGGCTCGGGGAGCGGTCGATCCAGGAGTCGTGGGACCTGGCCCTCGGCACGCACCAGCGGGCCCTGATCGAGCTGGGCTACGAGGGCGTCAGCCTGGAGCAGGTCCTGGAGCAGCGGCTGCGGCGCGACGCGTACGGGCCGCAGGCGACCACGGCGACCGTGCTGGCGGCGGTCGAGGACACCCTCCTGTACCTGGGCAGCCGCCGGCTCGCCGACGAGCTCGGCACGCACGCGCTGAAGGTGCTCTCCGCCGAGCGCAGTGTGGACGGGGCGCCGGAGGTGCTGCGCCGGGTGCGGGCGCTGCTGGCGTACTACCGCACCAGTGAGCCGGTGCTGCCGTCGTGGGTCGAGTCGTTCGTCAAGACCGGTTACGCGCACTACTGCACGCTGCTGCCGACGGCGTTCCGGGACGAGGACGCGACGGTGGGTCAGGTCGCGGCGATGCTCGGCTTCCTGTTCAGCATGGAGAGCCTCGCGCTGTCGCTGGGCTGCGACCGGACCCAGCTGGAGCTCGCGGTCGCCCAGTCGCACCCCGACGACCCGTCGAAGACGGCCCTGCTGTGGGCGGCGCAGGTCCAGCTCGGCACCCTGTCCCGGGCGGAGCTGCGGGCGCGGTGCGACGAGCTGCTGGACAACCCGCTGGTGGTGCCCGCCTACCCGCGCTACCTCAGCGGCTTCGTGCACGCGCTGGAACCGGTGCCGGGGCTGGCGGACGTGGTCGTGGAGGCGGTGTCGAACGCGTTCGGCCGGCTGCCGGACGCGGTGCTGCTGCCCTGGCTGCCGCTCCTGATCACGACCCTGCGCTCCGGCGCGGCGGACCTCGCCCCGCTGATGGTCCGCGAGGCCGGACGGATCTTCCCGGGGCGGCTGGCGGCGCTGGACGCGTGGGTACCGCCGTGGCGGATGCCGGCCACGGACCCGTTCGTCGCGAAGCCGGTGGCGGCCGTCCGGCGTGGCGCGGCCCTGCTCACGGCGCACCCGGGGACGTGCGACGCGGTGGCCGGGTTGCTGGGCTGCGACGGGGGCTGGGTGCCGTCCGAGGTCCCGGCCCTGTCGGGCGCGGCGCTGCTGACCGCGCATCCGGAGACGTGCGACGCGGTGGCCGAGCTGCTCGGCTGCGACGAGGGCTGGGTGACGGCGGCCGGGTCCGGCCCGTCGGGCGCCGCGCTGACGATCCGGCACCCGGAGACGGCGCGGGCCCTGGAGTCCCTGCTCACCGGCACCTGACAGGTCGCGGCCGGGTACCGGGCCAATCCGGGACCCGGCCGCACCTGCCCGGCGGGAGACCGTCAGCCGTAACAGGCCGGCAGCGGTTCAAGACCCTCCGGCACCCCGTACTTGATGACCGCCGTGTACGCCTCCGCGATGTCGCAGCCCTTGTCGAACCACGGGAACGCGAACAGGCTCCAGACCACGACGACAACGGCGAGCGTCCAGCGCATCCCCTTCGACATGCATGCGGTATTCCACCCCGCATGGCGGAATATGTCGTACCGCCTCCGGTACCGGTGCCGGTGTACGGCGCCCACGGAGTGTGCGGGCTCCGTGAGGGAACCGCGAGCCGTGCGTGAACACCGCGCCGACGCGGGTGGTCTTCGCCACAGCACCGATGCAAAGCAGCGAGGCCCGGACACCGTCCATGGCCTGCGATCACGGCGCTTCTTCGCGATTCCGGCACGCCGGAACCACTTTTCGCACCCCGGCCTCGGTGGCGAGCCACCCCGCACCACCTGTCTATGATCATTGAAGATTGGACCTCATCGCGCCTGCAATGACGTACGAAGAAAGGTGAACAGCATGGCCCTCGGACTGCTCCGGCGTCGGCGTTCCCGCGCTTCCGGTGCCGCACCGGGCCTCTCGGTGGCCCTGCCGGCCGGTGCGGGCGCGTACAGCTGCGAGGTGGTCGACCCCCTCGGGCAGCCCATGGGCGGCGCCGAGGTCACGGTGACCGCGCTGGACAGCCACCGCGTCGTCGCCCAGGGCACCACCGATCCGTACGGCCTGTTCGTGGCGACGCTGCCGCCGGGCTCCTACAGCGTGATGGCCGCGGCGGAGGGCCTCATGCCCGCCCGCAGCAACGTCGACATAGCCGCCGGGGCGGTCCTCCCCCCGGCGCGCATCGCGCTGCTGCCCGCACGACAGCCCGAACTCCCGTCGCCCGGAACCTGGTTGTTCGATCCCCCGCACACCGCGATCCGGTTCATCGCCAAACATGTCGGCATGGCCCATGTCCACGGCCGGTTCACCCGGTTCGACGGCGGCATCCGCGTCGCACCGGACATGAACGACTCCCAGGTCTCGGTGCGCATCGACGCCTCCAGCATCTCCACGGGCAACAGGACCCGCGACAACCACCTGCGCTCCGCCGACTTCCTCGACGTCGCGCGCTACCCGTACATCGACTTCACCAGCACCCGGTTCGTCTACCGGGGCGGCTCCAAGTGGACGCTTCAGGGCACCCTCACCATGCACGGCACCAGCCGCACCGTGGGACTCGACACGACGTACCTCGGTACGGTGAACGGCGGTTACGAGCAGGAACTGCGGTGCGCGGCCCTGGCGAAGGCGGAGCTGCACCGCGAGGACTTCACCCTCAACTGGCGCTCGATGCTGGCCCGGGGCATCGCGGTCGTCGGACCGACCGTGCAGCTGGAGCTGGACGTCCAGGCGATGTACCGCACCGCCGAGACCCCCACGCCCCCGGAGTAGCCCCCGCGCCGGCCGGTTCGACGACCGGCGGAGTCCAGGAGGTCGAGGGTCGACATCTACCGCCGCGAGGGCGACATCGAACTGAGCTCGAGGACTGAGCGGTCGCCGCGGCGCCACGCGGCCCACCGGTCACGGGTGGGCGCGCGTGGTCCGGCCACGCCCACCCGTGACGCGGGGTGGGTCAGGCCGCGCGCCGTGCGCGGTCGCCGTGTCCGCGGATGATCTCCGCGTAGCGGTGACCGGAACCCTTGATGGTGCGGGCCTGGGTCCCGTAGTCGACGTGGACGAGGCCGAAGCGCTTGTCGTAGCCGTATGCCCACTCGAAGTTGTCCAGCAGCGACCAGGCGAAGTAGCCGGCCAGCGGGGCGCCCTTGCGGGCCGCCGAGGCGCAGGCCGCCAGGTGGGCGGCGAGGTAGTCCTGGCGCTCCGGGTCGTCGATCGTGCCGTCCGGGCGGACGACGTCGGGGAACGAGGAGCCGTTCTCGGTGATGTACAGCCTGCGCGCGCCGTACTCCTCCGTCAGGCGCAGCAGCAGCTCCTCGATGCCGCCGGCGTCGATCTCCCAGTCCATGCCGGTGCGCGGGACGCCGTCGCGGCGGACGGTACGGACGCGGGGGGCCGGGCCGGTCGGGTCGTCGGCGACCGTCTGGGGGAAGTAGTAGTTCAGGCCCAGCCAGTCCAGGTCGGCGCCGATCAGCTTCATGTCGCCGGGCTGCTCCGGGAGTTCGACGCCGTACACCTCCCGCATGTCCTCCGGGAATCCCCTGCCGTGGACCGGGTCGAGCCACCAGCGGTTGGTGTGGCCGTCCATGCGGCGGGCCGCCGCGAGGTCCTCCTCGCGGTCGGTGGCCGCGTGGATGGTGGAGAGGTTGTTGACGATGCCCACCTGGGCCCGCGGGGACGCGGAGCGGATCGCCTGCATCGCCAGGCCGTGGCCGAGGAGCAGGTGGTAGGAGGCCCGGACCGCCGCCGTCAGGTCCGTCAGGCCGGGGGCCATGACACCTTCCAGGTGGCCGATCCAGGCCGAGCACAGGGGCTCGTTGAGGGTGGCCCAGTGGGTGACGCGGTCGCCGAGCCGTTCCGCGACGACCGAGGCGTACGACGCGAAGTGCTCGGCGGTGGACCGCGCCTGCCAGCCGGCGTTCCGGTCCTGGAGCACCTGCGGCAGGTCCCAGTGGTAGAGGGTCACGGACGGGGTGATGCCCGCCTCCAGCAGGGCGTCGATCAGCTCGTCGTAGAAGGCCAGCCCCTTGGCGTTGACGGGTCCGTCGCCGCCCGGCACCACGCGGGGCCAGGCGATGGACAGGCGGTAGGCGTTGGTGCCCAGCCGGCGCATCAGGTCGATGTCCTCGCGCCAGCGGTGGTAGTGGTCGCAGGCGACGTCGCCGTGGTCGTCGTTGTCGATCTTCCCCGGGGTGTGGGAGAAGGTGTCCCAGATCGACGGTGAACGGCCGTCCTCCGCCACGGCTCCCTCGATCTGGTACGCCGATGTGGCCGTGCCCCACAGGAAGTCGTGCGGGAGTGCGGCGAAGTCGATGCTCACGTAGGTCCTTTCGTTCTCTTCGGGGGTGGTGGTCACTTGACCGCTCCCGCCGTCAAACCGGCCACCAGGTAGCGCTGGAGCAGCAGGAAGCCGGCCACCACGGGGACGCTCACGACCAGCGAGGCGGCCATGATCTGGTTCCAGTACACGTCGTTCTGGGTGGAGTAGCCCTGGAGGCCGACGGCGAGGGTGCGGGTGGTTTCGTTGGTCATCACCGAGGCGAACAGGACCTCGCCCCAGGCGGTCATGAAGGCGTAGACGGCGACCGCGACGATGCCGGGGATCGCCGCCGGGACCACGACCCGGATCAGCGCCTTGAGCGGGCCGCAGCCGTCGACCAGGGCCGCCTCGTCCAGGTCGCGCGGCACCGAGTCGAAGTAGCCGATCAGCATCCAGATGGAGAAGGGCAGGGAGAAGGTCAGATAGGTGAGGATCAGTCCGCCGCGGGAGCCGAACAGGGCGATGCCCGTGGCGTTGCCGATGTTCACGTAGATGAGGAACAGGGGCAGCAGGAAGAGGATGCCCGGGAACATCTGCGTCGACAGGACCGTCACCGAGAAGACCCGCTTGCCCCGGAAGTCGTAGCGGCTGACCGCGTAGGCGGCGAAGACCGCGATCACGACCGAGCAGACGGTCGCCGCGCCCGCCACGATGAGGGAGTTCACGAAGTACTTCGCCAGCGGGACCGTCGACCAGATGTCGATGTACGGGCGGATCGTCAGACCGGTCGGGAGCCAGCGGAACTCGCCGGTGACGTCCTGGAGCGGTTTGAGCGAGCTGGAGACCATGACGTACACCGGCAGCAGGACGAAGCCGGTGAGCAGGGTCAGGAAGACGCGGCGCGTCCAGAGGAAGGACGGCGGCACGGCCATCGGGGACCGCTGTGCGGTCGTACGGGACCGGGGGGCGGCCGTCGGGGAGCTAGACACGGGCGGACCTCCGCCGTTCGCGCGACGTCAGGAACAGGTACACGCCCGTCACCAGCAGCAGGAAGAGCAGCAGCAGGACCGACATGGCGGAGCCGGTGCCGAAGTTCCAGGTGACGAACGACGACTGGTAGATGTGGATGGAGACCAGGTCGGCGGCCTCGGGGGCGGCCTTGCCGAAGAGGACGTACGGCGTGTTGAAGTCGTTGAACGTCCACAGGAACAGCACCAGGACCAGCACCTGGTTGACCGGACGCAGCGACGGCAGGGTGATGCGGCGGATCTGCTGCCAGACTCCGGCGCCGTCCAGGGCGGCCGCCTCGTACAGCTCCTTGGGGATGTTCTGGAGGCCGGCCATGACGATGAGGAAGGCGAACGGCCAGCCCTTCCAGACGGAGACGACGAGCAGCGCGATGAAGCTGTTGTCGCCGATCAGCCAGAAGGAGGGCTTGTCGGTCAGGCCGAGCTGGTCGTGCAGGACGTGGTTCACCAGGCCGTTGTCGTGCTGGAACATGAACGCCCAGGTGATGACGGCCGCGTAGACCGGCAGGGCGTACGGGACCAGGAAGATCGCGCGCAGCAGGCCCCGGCCGCGGAAGGTGTCCTGCATGCAGATCGCCGCCACCGTGCCGATGAACCAGCACAGGCCGACGGAGAGGAGGGTGAAGGCGCAGGTGACGAGGAAGGAGTGGAGCAGCGCCTCACCGACGGGGGCGTTGAAGTCCACCGACATCTTGTAGTTGTCGAGGCCGGTCCAGGGCGCCGTGGTCCAGTCCCGGATGTAGAACTGGGTGAGCTCCTTGAAGCTCATCACGATGCCGATGACCATCGGCACCAGGTGGACGAGGAGTTCGAGCAGCAGGGCCGGCAGGAGCAGCAGGTACGGCAGTCCGATGCGGCGGATCCGCCCGGTGCGGCGGCGGGGTCCGCGCGCCGCACCGGGGGAGGTCTTGCCGACCGTGCGCTCGCCCGGCCCCGCCGAGGCGGTCGTGGTGGTCATGGTCCGGGCGCTCACTTCGTCGGCATCTGCTGCTGAGCCTTGGCGAGCTTGGCCTTCACCGACTCGGTGGTCACCTCACGGCCGGCGGCGGCGTCGGCGAACAGTTCCTTGACGGCCGTACCGACCGCCGTCTCGAACTGCGACTCGTCGGGCACCTGGGGCAGCGCGGCGGCGCTGGTGGCGAGTGTCTCGCGCAGTACGGCGGTGGCCTGGGTGTTGAACGCCGGGTCGGACTGGGCGGCCTTGACCGGGGGGATGGAGCCGTAGGCCTTGTTGAGGATCTTCTGCTCGGCGTCGCTGGTCATGAACTTCACGAACTGGGTGGCGCCGTCGACGTTGTCGCTGTTCTTGAAGACGGCCATGTTGATGCCCGCGACCATGGAGTTGGTGTTCGCGCCGGTGCCGGGGGCGCCGGACGGGACGGGTGCGGGGGCGACGCCCCACTGGTCGTCCTTCATGCCCATCGTCTTGAAGGTGGCGGAGGCGGTCTGCCAGAGCACCATCGCCGTCTTGCCCTTGGCGAAGTCGCTGAGGGACTGGTTCTGCGCGTACTCGGCGTTGCCGGGGGCGATGACCTTGTCCTTCGCCATCAGGTCGACGTACTGCTTGACGGCCGCGACGGCGCCGTCGGAGGTGAAGTCGGGCTTGCCGTCGGCGGTGAAGAAGTCGGCGCCGTGCTGCTTGCCGAGGACGAAGACCTGGTGGATGTTGTTCGACAGGTTGGAACCCTCGGCGCCGAGGCCCCACTTGCCGTCCTTGGAGATCTTCTTGCCGGTCTCGACCAGCTCGTCCCAGGTGGCCGGGGGCTTGCTGATGCCCGCGTCGGCGAACATCTGCTTGTTGTAGTAGAGCGCGTAGGCCATCGAGTACAGCGGGACCGCCGCCGGGTCCTGGCCCTCGACGCCGGTCGAGCCGAGCGCGGAGTCGACGAAGCGGTCCTTGCCGCCGATCTTGTCGAAGTTCTTCGCGTCCCAGGGCAGCAGGGCGCCGGTGGCCTGGAGCGAGGCGCTCCAGGTGTTGCCGATGTTGAGGACGTCGGGGCCCTGGCCTGAGGTGGTGGCGGTGAGGATCCGGTTGAGCAGGTCGGACCACGGCACGACCTCCAGTTTCACCTTGATGCCGGTCTCCTTCTCGAACTTGTCGAGTTCGGGCTGGAGGACCTTCTTGTCGACCTCGACGCTGGCGCCCTGGTTGGAGGCCCAGTAGGTGAGTTCCTTGGGCGAGTCGTTGGACCCGCCGCCCGTGGAGGAGCCTCCTCCGCAGGCCGAGGCGGCGAGAGCGAGAGACAGCGTGACGGCGCCTACGGCCGCGGCTCGGATGCTGCGCATGGCTTCCAGGTCCCTTTCCGGGAGGCGAGAAGTCAGAGGCCGGCTTCGTGAAGCGACACCCGTTCGCTTCACGAACCCCCTCATGGCTTAATTTACGACGTGAGTTAAACCTCAAGAGAAGCGGGCGTCAAGGTGTCGCGCAGGGTCGTTCGGCAACGGTTGTGTCTCGACGGCACGATGGCGGCCGTCCGCCGGGGCACCGGTTCACGCCGGTGGGGGTACCGCGTCACGTTCACGCCGGTGAGGGTGCCGGGTCAAGTTCACGCCGGTGAGGGTGCCGGGTCAAGTTCACGCCGGTGAGGGTGCCGGGTCAAGTTCACGCCGGTGAGGGTGCCGCTGCGCCCACCCGTGCCGCCCCAGCGGCACGACTGCCCGCAGCTGCGTGCAATCCCCTCCCCCGGCAAACGCCGCCAGCCCTCACCCCCTAGGGGCGCGGGGAACTGCGCGACAAGCCACGGACGGCCCGCGCTCGCCCACCGGCCCCCAGCCCCCAGCCCCCCGGGCTGCACTCCCCGCCCCGCCGGCCAGGCGTTACGCCGAGTCGCGTACCACCAGTTCCGGGTCGAAGATCAGCGACGTCGGCTCGCCGCGCCTCCCCCGGATATGGTCGTCGAGGAGACTCGACATCGCCGCCGCCATCTCCTCCACCGGCTGCCGCACCGTGGTCAGCCGTGGCCGGCAGGTGACGGCCACGCTGGAGTCGTCGAAGCCGACGACCGCGACATCTCGAGGCACCCGCCGCCCGTGGTCGCGCAGCACCTGGACCGCCCCCTGTGCCATCAGGTCGTTCGCGGTGAACACCCCGTCCAGATCGGGGTGTTCGGCGAGCAGGGACGTCATCGCCGACATCCCGCTGTCGACCGTGAAGCCGCCCTCGGCGACCGGCACACAGGCGTGCCCGTGCCGGGCCAGGGTGTCCCGGAACCCCGCCAGGCGCTCCTGGCTCGCGGCGACGGCCAGCGGGCCGGCCACGGTGACGATCCGGCGGCAGCCCCGGGCGAGCAGGTGCTCGGCGGCGAGCCTGCCGCCCTCGCGGTGGGCGAGGTCGACGTAGCTGAGCGGTACCGGACGTCCGGGCCGGGCGAACAGCACCGCCGGCAGCCGGGCGTCGGCGAGCAGCGCGGGCAGCGGGTCGTCGGGGTGGGTGGACACGACGAGCGCGCCGTCCGCGCCGCCCTGCCTCAGATAGTTCACGACCTCCTGCCGGGCCCCCGGGGTCTCGGCGAACATCAGCACCGGATGCATGGAGCGCGGCCGCAGGTGCCCGACCACACCGCCCACCACACGGCCGAAGAACGGGTCGGCGAACACCCGTGTGGCGAAGGCGATCTGCTCCCCCTCTCCGCCGTCGGCCCCGTCCCCCGCGCCGGAGACCACCAGCGCCACGGTCGCGGTGCGCCGGGTGACCAGTTGTCTGGCGGCCTGGTTGGGGGCGTAGCCGGTCCGCTCGATGGCCCGGCGGACCACGTCCTGGATGGCGGGGTCCACGTTGCGGACGCCGTTGACCACCCGGGAGACAGTGGCCCGGGAGACGCCGGCCTCCCGTGCCACGTCCTCCAGGGTCGGGGCCTGTCTGCTCATGACCGCACCTTAACCGGCGGGTCCGCCCACCCGGTAGAGCGCTCTCCCGCCCCTGGTCCGGGGTGTCATCCGGCGGTGCCGACCTCCACCTCGCCCGCCAGCGGCAGTTCCCCCGCCGACCGCCCGGCCAGCACCCGGCAGGGCCCCGGTTCCGTGCGCCAGGCGTGCTCCGCGACCGACCAGTGCCGAAGCGCCCGCGCCGGGATCCGCACCCGTGCCGTCACCGCCTCCCCCGGCCCGGCGTGCACGGCCGCGTATCCGGCGAGCCACCGCGCGGGGCGGTCGACCGGTCCGGGCGGCCGGGCGAGGTAGACCTGGACGACCTCCCGGCCCGCCCGTCCCCCGGTGTTGCGCACGCGCACGCACACCGTCAGATCCTCGCCCGCCCGCCACGACGCCGGGACGGTCAACTCCTCGTACGCCCAAGTGGTGTAGCCGAGCCCGTGGCCGAACCAGTAGGCCGGGGTGCGGTGTTCGCGCAGCCAGCCGCGGTAGCCGATGTGCAGGCCCTCGTCGTAGGAGAGCCGGCCGTCGACCGGGAGGGTGCGGACGACGGGCGCGTCGGTGAGGACGGCCGGCCAGGTGGTGGGCAGCCGGCCGCCCGGCTCGGCCCGTCCGAAGAGCACGTCGGCCAGCCCTCCGCCGCCCTCCTGACCGGGGAACCAGGCCAGCAGGACCGCGCCCGCCGCCTCGCGCCACGGCATCTCCACCGGCCCGCCGCTGTTGACCACGGCGACCGTGCGCGGGTTGGCTGCGGCGACGGCGTGGACCAGCGCGTCCTGGGTGTCGCCGAGGCCGAGTCCCGTCCGGTCGCGGCCCTCGGACTCGCCGTGCTCGGTGGTGCCGACGACCACGATCGCCGCGTCCGCCGCACGGGCCGCGCGGGCCGCCTCGGCCAGGGACGCGGCGACGTCGGGGGCAGGCGGGGCGGCGCTGACGACGGTGGCGCGGCCGGTGCCGGGCGCCAGTTCGCGGCGCGCCACCAGGAGGGCGTCCCGGCCGGCCACCAGGTCGGCGGTGGCGTACCGGGCGGGCGGGTCGACGTGGACGATCGCCGGGTCGTCGGTCGTCGGCGGGTACTCGCCGTCCAGGAGGACCCTCCCGTCGAGGGTCAGGCTCATCCGCCCGAAGCCCGCGACGCCCAGCGTCCAGGAACCCCCGGTGCGGGGGTGCAGCCGGGCGCTGATCTCGACGGTGTGCGCGCCCGGCACCAGGCGCGGCTCCAGCAGGCGTCCGCCGCCGCGCCGCTCGGCGTACAGCTCGCCGCCGTCGGAGTCCAGCACGCGCAGCAGCACGCCGGGCCGGCCGGAGCGGGGGTCGGTGCACAGCGTGGCGTCCAGCGCGGGCGCCGGGCCGTCCGGGCGGGGGCCCGGGACGTGGACGACGCGGGCCCGGCCGCGCAGGGCGGCGCGGATCCCGTCGAGGACGGACACCTCATGCTGCGGGAAGACGCCCGCGCTGCCGCCGCCCTGGGTGCGGGTCCGTACGGCGTGCTCGCCGAACACGGCGACCGTTCCGAGGCGGTCGGGGTCCAGCGGCAGCACACCCCGGTTGCTCAGCAGGACCGACCCGGCGGCGACCGCCCGCCGGGCCAGGGCCCGTACGTCCCGGGTGCGGACGGGGACCCGGGCGGGCGGCCGTTCGTCGCCGAGGGCGCCGCAGCGGGCGGCGAGCCGCAGCAGCCTCCGCGCCTTGTCGTCGACGGCCGCTTCGGGCACGCTGCCGTCGGCCACCGCGCGGGCCAGGGCCTCGCCCCAGGGGCCGTCCGGACCCGGCATGGCGAGGTCCAGGGCCGAGCGCGCGGTGTTCACGGTGTCGCGCACGGCTCCCCAGTCGGAGACGACGACACCGTCGAAGCCCCACTCGCTCTTCAGCGGGTCGGTGAGCAGCCCGCTCGCGGTCATCGTGGTGCCGTCGACCTTGTTGTAGCCGGCCATGACCAGCCGGACCCCGGCGGCCACCGCGGCCTCGAAGGGGGCGAGGTACACCTCCCTCAGGGCGCGCTCGCCGACGCGTACGTCGACGGTGAGCCGGTCGGTCTCGGAGTCGTTGGCCACGTAGTGCTTGGCCGTCGCGGCCACCCCGTGGGCCTGGACGCCCCGGATGAGGGCGGCGCCGATACGGCCGGTGAGTTCGGGGTCCTCGGAGAAGCACTCGAAGTGCCGGCCGCCCAGCGGGCTGCGGTGCAGATTGAGGGTGGGGGCGAGCAGCACGTGGACGCCCTTGCGCCGCGCCTCGGCGGCGAGGAGGCCGCCGAGGCGTTCGACGAGTGCCTCGTCCCAGGTGGCGGCGAGCGCGGTGGGGCACGGAAGCAGCACGGAGGTGCCACGCTCGTCCCACGACTGTCCGCGTACGCCCGCCGGACCGTCGGACATCACCAACTCTCGCATTCCCACGCCGACTTCGGCGCGCGTGCGCCAGTTGGTGGCGCCGCTGAGCAGCAGCGCGCGGGCGCGCGGCGTCAACTTGCCCAGCAGCCGGTCGATGTCGTCCTCGCTCGTCCCCACCCGGGTCCCCACCCTTCTTGTCGCAGCGCGTCAGCTGAAGACGCCGAACTCGTACAGCGAGTAGCCGTAACCGGTGCCGCGTCCGGTGCCGTTGACGCGGACGTAGCGGCCGGTGCCGGTCACGTCGAGGGTGTCGACGCCGCCGTTGCCGTCGGTGACGGTGTGCACGGTCCGCCAGTTCTGCCCGTCGTCGGAGGTCTGGATGGTGTACGCCTTGGCGTAGGAGGTCTCCCAGTGCAGCTGCACGTGCCGGAAGGCGGTGCGGGTGCCGAGGTCCACCTGGAGCCACTGCGGGTCGCTCCAGTCACTGGCCCAGCGCGTCTCCGGGTTTCCGTCCACGGCGTTGGCCGCGGGGCACGGGCAGTCGCCGTAGCTCGGCTGGAACGACGAGGCGGTGGCCGGCCTGCCCAGGGCGACGTTCGTGCCGTCCACGGCCGGTGGCACGACCCGCGCCGAGAGGGTCTCCACTCCGACGTTGCCCTTGCCGTCGCTCGCCTTGACGTACAGCTTCCACACGCCGGGGCGGTCGGGAGCGGTGACCTTCAGGCGTCCACCCCCCAGGTCGGTGAAGGGCAGGGTGGTCAACTGCTTGCTCTGGTCGATGTAGTTGCTGTTGGCCTGCACCTCGTACGTGATCGGGTCGCCGTCCGGGTCGGTGGCGCGCGTGGTGAGCACCAGGTCCTTGCCCGCCTGCACCCGGCCCGCGTCGCCCTCGACGCCGAAGCCGGAGATCACCGGTGGTGTGTTGTCGCCGGAGCCGGCACCGCCGTACGCCCGCTTCACGGCGTAGTACGACAGCCGCTTCTGGCCCGCCGGGAGGAGGTTGAACCAGATGCCGCCGAAGTCGTACTCGGTGCCGTAGTGGAACAGCGTCGCGCCGAGGGCGACCCCGCGGTGTCCGGTGACGCAGTTCCACGCCTTGGTGTAGCCCTCGGCCTTGGCCTGGTCGGTGGGCTCCCTCGGTACGCCGTTGGCGTCGTCCGGCACCTCCCACTCGCCCGCCGGTCCGGACTCGGTGACGATGTACGGCTTGGTGTAGCCGCCCTGTTCCCAGGCGGCCCGGACGTCGCAGACGGCGTCGTAGGAGTTGACGGCGTACAGGTCGAGGTCGGGGGCGTTCTTCTTGTAGTACGGCCAGGCGCCGACCCAGGCGTCGGTGGAGGTGACCGGGTGGTTCGGGTCGACGGAGTGGATCCTCTTCGCCACGTCGTTGACGAAGGTGGTGTAGGCGTCGCGCTGTCGCTCGAGTTCGTCGCCGCTGTAGCAGTTCTGAAGGCCGAGCACGGACTCGTTGCCCACGTTCCACATCAGCACGCCCGGATGGTCCTTGTACTCCTGCACCCACCGGGGGAACTCGGCGAGCATCCGGTCCTTGTACCCGGTGTCGGTCACGTAGTTCACGCAGCCGCCGCTGCCCGGTCCGCCGCCGGGCTGGAGCCAGAAGCCGGCGATGACCTTGATGCCGTGGGCGGCGGCGGAGTCGAGCAGGGGCCTGCTGCTCGCGTCGGTGCCCCAGGTGCGGATCGTGTTGACGCCCATGGACTTCAGGTCGGGCATGTACCGGCCGGCGTCGGCGACGGAGGGGCCCCAGGTCAAGCCCTTGACCTGGTAGGGGCTGCCGTCGACGGTCAACTGCCAGTCGCCCTGGCCGCCGGTGACCTTCACGACGCTGCCGGCGGCGTGCGCCTGCGGGGCCGGCAGGGCGGTGAGGGCGCCGAGGGTGAGGAGGGCGGCGGTCAGTGGAGCGGTGAGTCTGCGGGTGGCGGGAGTGCGGGGTCGGCTCATGTGGGGTCTCCCGAGTACGGGGTTACGGGGTTACGGGGTTGGGGGCGGCCCGGCCATGGCGGGGGAAGCGCACGGCCGGGCCGTGGGGCTCAGGCGGGTCAGGGGAGTTCGTAGTGCTCGTTCAGCGCGGCCCCGGCCTCGGGGTGGGTCTCGTCGTAGCCGCGCGCGTTGCACTGGAGACCGCCGACGATGCAGTGGTCGACCATGGCCTTCAGGGTGCGCTCGTCCCAGGCGTTGAAGAAGTCGTAGTGGAACGAGTGGCTCGGGCCACTGGCCAGTCGCACCCGCGACAGATCGCCGTTGACCGGGAAGGCCATCTTGAACTCGATCATCGGCAGGGCGACCGGGTGACTGGCCGGGCAGATGTTGTTGTTCGTGCCGGGGTTGACCACCGGGTAGGACATGTGGCTCTGGTGGTCCGGTGTGTCCAGGTTGCGGCCGTCCCAGCAACTGGGAGCCTGGAAGCGGATGTTGACCTGGACGTCCCGGCGGTCGGGGCAGTCGGCCGGGAACTCGACGTTGAAGAAGCTGTCACCGCACTCCCAGCCCTCGACGAAGCCCGGGTGGTCGCGGAACTCCTGGGCGCTCTGCGTGGGGCTGCCGACGACGTACCGCAGGCCCTTGGGGAAGGGGCGGACGCTGGTGTAGTCGGTGACGCCGGCCTTGTAGTAGATGACCTGCAGGCCCACCGGCAGCACCGGTTCGTCGCCGTCGTACATGGTGGGCATCCAGTACGCCGAGCGGTCGCCGGGGGCGAGGCAGGTGGTGGACCCGGCGTCGAGCGAGGCCGTGGTGCTGTGGGCATTGGTCGTGGTGTTGCCCATGAAGGTGTGGTCGTGCGACCTGCCGGGCTGCTGCGGGTAGACGATCGGGTCGTCGGGTGCCGTGTGGGTGACCGAGCAGTTGGCCTGGAACTCGTGGAAGTAGCGGTGCGGCGGTTCCTTCGTGGACGGGGTGACGCCGGTGACCGGCGGGTTCGCGGGGATGTAGCCGTCGCCGTCCGGGTCCTCGGGCGAGGCGGCGGTGGAGACCGCCATGGTGTGCCCGGCGTGCGTGGTCGGGGCGGTGTCGGTGTCGGCGTTGGCCGCGACCGTGCCGACCCCGAGCGAGGTCAGCAGTAACGCGCTCGCGATCAGGGTGCCGGACAGAACTCTTGATCTCCGTGGCATGGAGACCTCCTGAGAAGGTCGGGGAAATTCTCGGAGAGCGCTCTCCCACGGACGGAGTGTTGAGTGCGGGACGGAAGGTGTCAAGGGATGCGGTGCGAGGATCAACGGCCTCCGCACGCTCACTTGTTGAACACATCAAAGGTTCCACGGTCATAACTCTTGACGTGTCTCGCACACGGATGAAGCATGCACACCCAGAGAGCGCTCCCACACCCCCACTTCGTTCACTTTCCGAACAAGGAGAGAGCCGCCCCATGCCCGCTTCCCCCACCAACTCCGCCACGCCCGAACCCTCCGGGGTCCGGCGCCGGGCCCTGCTGGGCGCCGCCGCGGCCGCTCCCGTACTGGCCGGCCTGTCCGGGACGGCCTCCGCCGCGCCCGCGCCGCGGCGCAGGAAGCCGCGCCGGCTGAAGGCCGGCGGCGACCTCGGCCCGAACGTGATCGTCTTCGACCCGTCCACCCCGGGCATCCAGGCCCGCCTGGACGAGATCTTCCGGGAGCAGGAGCGTGCCCAGTTCGGCACCGGCCGCTACCAACTGCTGTTCAAGCCGGGCACGTACAACGGTCTCAACGCCCAGATCGGCTTCTACACCTCCATCTCCGGGCTCGGCCTCTCCCCCGACGACACCACGATCAACGGTGACGTGACGGTCGACGCCGGCTGGTTCGACGGCAACGCCACGCAGAACTTCTGGCGTTCGGCGGAGAACCTGGCGGTCGTCCCGGTGAACGGCACCAACCGGTGGGCGGTGGCGCAGGCCGCGCCGTTCCGCCGGATGCACGTACGCGGCGGGCTCAACCTCGCGCCGTCCGGCTACGGCTGGGCGAGCGGCGGCTACATCGCCGACAGCCGTGTCGACGGCACGGTCGGCCCGTACTCGCAGCAACAGTGGTACACCCGGGACAGTGCGGTCGGCGGCTGGACCAACGCCGTGTGGAACATGGTGTTCTCCGGTGTCGAGGGCGCCCCGGCGCAGAGCTTCCCGGACCCGCCGTACACCACGCTCGACAGGACGCCGCTCTCCCGCGAGAAGCCCTTCCTGTACCTCGAAGGCGACGAGTACCGCGTCTTCCTGCCGGAGCTGCGGACCGACGCGCGCGGTGTCACCTGGGGCAACGGGACCCCGCGCGGCACCTCCCTGCCGCTGAACCGCTTCTACGTCGCCAAGCCCGGCGACTCGGCGGCCACCTTCAACCAGGCACTCGACCAAGGCCTCAACCTGCTGCTCACGCCGGGCATCTACCACGTGGACCAGCCCGTACGGGTGAGCCGCCCCGGCACGGTCGTCCTGGGCCTCGGCTACGCCACCCTGATCCCCGACAACGGCGTCACCGCCCTGACGGTCGACGACGTCGACGGCGTACGGCTGGCGGGCTTCCTGATCGACGCCGGGCCGGTCGACTCGCCCGTTCTGCTGGAGGTCGGCCCGGAGGGCGCCTCCCGTGACCACTCCGCGAACCCGATCACCGTGCAGGACGTCTTCATCCGGGTCGGCGGTGCCGGTCCCGGCAGGGCGACCACCGGCATGGTGGTCAACGCCCGGCACACCATCATCGACCACACCTGGGTCTGGCGCGCCGACCACGGCGACGGCGTCGGCTGGGAGACCAACCGGTGCGACTACGGCGTCGTCGTCAACGGCCACGACGTCCTCGCCACCGGCCTGTTCGTCGAGCACTTCAACAAGTACGACGTGCAGTGGAACGGCGAACGCGGCCGCACGGTCTTCTTCCAGAACGAGAAGGCGTACGACGCCCCCGACCAGGCCGCCATCCAGAACGGCTCGATCAAGGGCTACGCGGCCTACAAGGTCGGCGACCACGTCACGACCCACGAGGGCTGGGGCATGGGCAGCTACTGCTACTACAACGTGAACCCGAGCATCGTCCAGCACCACGGCTTCGCCGCCCCCGACCGGCCGGGCGTGCGCTTCCACCATCTGCTGGTGGTGTCGCTCAGCGGGAACGGGCAGTACGAGTGCGTCATCAACGACACCGGTGCCCCGACGTCCGGCACCAACACCGTGCCTTCCATGGTGGTGTCGTACCCCTGATCCCGGCGCCCGCGGCACGCCCCGACCGACGCCGGGGGTCGGGTGTGCCGTACGGCGGCGGTGGCGGCCCCTTCCGGCTGAGCTGCGGGAGGGGCCGCCGTTCACGCGTTACCGCGTCGGCGCGGGGGCCGGTGCGGGGGCGTACCCGGTGGGCCGGGTGGTGAAGGTGCCGCGGCCCTGGGTGCGGCTGCGCAACCGGGTCGCGTAGCCGAACAGTTCGGCCAGCGGCACGGTCGCGGTGACGACCGCGGCGCCCGCCCGGGTGACCGAGCCGGTCACCCGGCCGCGGCGGGCGGCCAGGTCACCGAGGACTCCGCCCACCGCGTCCTCGGGCACGGTGACCGTGACCTCGACGACCGGCTCCAGCACGACCATCGCGCAGGCCCGCAGGGCGTCCCGCAGTCCGAACCGGCCGGCCGTGCGGAACGCGGTGTCCGACGAGTCCTTCACGTGGGTCGCCCCGTCGGTGAGGGTGACCCGCAGGCCGGTCACCGGGTGACCGCCCAGCGGTCCCTCGGCGAGGGCGTCCCGGCAGCCCGCCTCGACGGCACGGACGTACTCCTGCGGCACACGGCCGCCGACGACCGCCGAACGGAACTCGAAGCCGTCGCCGGGCGTGTCCGACGGCTCGACGTCGAGGACGACATGGGCGAACTGCCCCGCCCCGCCGTCCTGTTTGACGTGCCGGTACACGAACCCGGACACACCGCGACCGACGGTCTCCCGGTAACTGACCCGGGGGCGGCCGACGTTGACGGCCAGACCGTGATCACGCCGGACCTTCTCCACCGCGACCTCCAGATGCAGTTCGCCCATGCCGGACAGCACCGTCTGACCGGTCTCCGGGTCGGTGCGCACGACCAGCGAGGGGTCCTCCTCGGCGAGCCGCGCCAGTGCCGACGCCAGACGTCCGGTGTCCGTGCCCTTCAGCGCCTCGACCGCCACGGAGACGACCGGCTCGGCGACCCCCGGAGGCTCCAGGACCAGCGGGGCGTCCGGCGCGCACAGCGTGGAGCCGGCGCGGGCGGACTTGAGTCCGACCACGGCGACGATGTCGCCGGCGACGGCCCGGTCCAGCTGGGCGTGCCGGTCGGCCCGGACGCGCAGGATGCGCCCGACGCGCTCGGTGCGGCGTGCGGTGGCGTCCCACACGGTGTCTCCCTTCTCGATCGTTCCCGCGTAGACGCGCAGGTAGGTCAGCCGTCCGGTGGCGGTGGCGTTCACCTTGAACGCCAGGGCGGCCAGCGGTGCCGCCGGGTCGGCGGCCCGCTCCCGCTCCGTGCCGTCGTCGTCGGTGCCGCGGACCGGCGGCACGTCGAGCGGCGACGGCAGATAGGCGAGCACGGCGTCCAGCAGCGGTTCGATGCCCCGGTTGCGGTAGGCGGAGCCGCACAGGACGACGACGGCGTCACCGTCGCGGGTCAGTTCCCGCAGGGCCTCGGTGAGCGTGCCGGTGCCGATCGCGCCCGTGTCGCAGAACTCCTCCAGCGCGCCGGGGTGCAGTTCGGCGACGGCCTCCTCCAGCAGCCGGCGCCGTCTGCGCGCCTCGTCGAGCAGTTCGTCCGGCACCGGTGCCGCGTCGCGGGCCTCGCCCTCGTCGGTCCAGGTCAGGGCCCGCATGCGCAGCAGGTCGACGACACCGGTGAAGGTGTCCTCCGCGCCGATGGGCAGCTGGACCGCCAGGGGTGCGGGGTGCAGTCGCTCCCGGATGGAGGCGACGGCGGCGTCCAGGTCGGCGCCGGCCCGGTCCATCTTGTTCACGAACGCGATGCGCGGCACACCGTGCCGGTCCGCCTGCCGCCACACCGACTCGCTCTGCGGTTCCACACCGGCGACCGCGTCGAACACGGCGACCGCGCCGTCGAGGACGCGCAGGGAGCGCTCCACCTCGTCGGCGAAGTCGACGTGGCCGGGGGTGTCGATGAGGTTGACGCGGTGACCGTCCCAGGCGCAGCTCACGGCGGCGGCGAAGATGGTGATGCCCCGGTCGCGTTCCTGCGGGTCGAAGTCGGTGACGGTGGTGCCGTCGTGCACCTCTCCGCGCTTGTGCGTGGTGCCGGTGGCGTACAGGATCCGCTCGGTGACGGTGGTCTTGCCGGCGTCGACATGGGCGAGGATGCCGAGGTTGCGGACGGTGGCGAGTGGGTTGGTGCGCATGGCCCGTGGCCTTTCGGATGTTTCCGGAGTGGGCGGCGCGATTCCCCGGCGCACGACGTCGGACGCCCTTTGAGGTGTGGGGCGTCGGGGATCAGGCGTGCGTCGCGGGCATCCGGTGCCGGCCGCGCAGCGGGCACCGGACGGAACGGGACACCAGGATCACCACGGACCGACGGGACCGGGAACGGGGAGCGACAGCGGCGGCGTGATCACGCACGGCCCGTCTCCCCTCACTGGTCATGAGCGCACCGCCCGACGGCCGGGCGGCGCGTGCTCGGTGAGTGTAGGGAGGAAGGGGAGGGCGGGGCCACGCAATATTCGGCGTCTCACATTGCGGTATGTCGTTCCTGAGAAATGAGATGTCTGAGATCGTCGGTGCAACCGTCCCACCTGGAAAGACCGTGAAATGCCCGCACCAACCACCAGTCCGGCCCCGGCACCCGTCAACTCGCGGTCCCGCGTCCTCATCGCGAGCCTCATCGGCACGACCATCGAGTTCTACGACTTCTACATCTACGCGACCGCCGCCGTACTGGTCTTCCCCGAGCTCTTCTTCCCCAGCAGCGACCCGACCACGGCACTGCTGTCGTCGTTCGCGGTGTTCGGCGCCGCGATGGTCGCCCGCCCGATCGGCGCCGTGGTCTTCGGACATCTCGGTGACCGGCTCGGCCGCAAGGGCACCCTGGTCGCCTCGCTCCTCACCATGGGCATCGCCACCTTCCTGATCGGCGTGCTCCCCACCTACGCCCAGGCCGGCTGGATCGCCACCGCGCTGCTGGTGCTGATGCGGCTCGCGCAGGGCTTCGCGCTCGGCGGCGAGTGGAGCGGTGCCGCCCTGGTCGCCACCGAGAACGCCCCGAAGGGCAAGCGCGCCCTCTACGGCACGTTCCCGCAGCTGGGCGCCCCGCTCGGCTTCATCATCGGCAACGGCCTCTTCCTGATCATCGGCGCGCTGCTGCCGTCCGCGGCGGGCGCCGACCCGTCCCAGCCCTCGGACGCCTTCCTGAGCTGGGGCTGGCGGGTGCCGTTCCTGTTCTCCGCCGTGATGGTGGCGATCGGCCTGTGGGTGCGGATGCGCCTGGTGGAGGCGCCGGTGTTCGCCAGGACCCGCGAGGCCGGGCTGGTGCGGAAGCTGCCGCTGGCCACCGTCTTCCGCGGCCATTGGAAGCAGCTGGTCCTCGGCACCTTCTTCATGCTGGCGACGTACGTGCTCTTCTACCTGATGACCACGTTCTCGTTGAGCTACGGCCGTACGCCGGAGGACGCCGCCGTGCCCGGACTGGGGTACGACTACACGACGTTCGTCCTGATGATGATCTTCGGGGTGCTGTTCTTCGCGGTGTTCACCCTGGTGTCCGGCCCGCTCGCGGACAAGTACGGCCGGCGCGCCACGCTGATCCTGGTCACCGCCGGGATCCTGGTCTTCGGTCTGATGTGGGTCCCGCTGATCGGCATGGGCACGCTGGGCGTGGTGCTGTGGCTGGTGCTCGGCTTCACGCTGATGGGCATGACGTTCGGGCCGATGGGCGCGCTGCTGCCGGAGCTCTTCCCGACGAGCGTGCGCTACACGGGCTCGGGCATCTCCTACAACGTCAGCTCGATCCTCGGCGCGGCCGTCGCCCCGTTCATAGCGGTGGCCCTGTGGGAGACCGGCGACGGCTCGCCGTGGCTGGTCGGCGTCTACCTTTCGACGATGGCGCTGCTGACCCTGGTCGCGCTGCTGCTCGGCAAGGAGACGAAGGACGTCGCGCTCGACGAGGGCGAGGCCGCCGTCACCTCCGACGGGGACAGGACGCCGGCCGTCACCGCGGCTCCCTGAACCGTCCGGCGTCCGCGGCCCTCATCCGGAGACGGATGGGGGCCGCGGTGCGTCATGGTGTCGGTGGCACCGTCGTCCCGCAGTCGGGTACGCCGTCGAGCCACGCCGGTCCCTTGATGTAGATGTTGGTCACCCACGCCTTGTAGTCCGGCAGATACGACCACACGTCGTTGGTGTAGCCGTCGGAGGTGACCAGTTCGGCGTGCTTCTGGCACTGGACGCGGATGGTGGTCGAATACGGGAAGGCGTAGACGCGGGCGGCGCTGGTGGAGGGTTCGGCCTTGGTCCACACGCCGGTGCCCCACGTCTGGTGGATGTGACCGGTGACCGCCCCGGTGTTGACGCGGACGGCGCCGAAATAGCCGCTGAGGCGGACGTCACTGACCATGATCCTGGTGCCGGATTCCCTGGCCTCGACCATCTTGCCCGCGCCCAGGTAGATGGCGATGTGGTGCAGGTCCTGCGAGGTGCCCCAGGCGAGCAGGTCGCCCGGGAGCAGCGGGGCCAGGCCCTGGGCGGCGGTGAAGCGGGCGGCGGCGCGGTGCGTGTAGTGCTGCTGGCCGGCGATGCCGTTGAGGATGTCCGAGCCCGCTGCCTCGGCGTAGGCGTGGCGGACCAGGCCCGAGCAGTCGAAGCCGAACCGTTCGGGGTCGTGCTCGCTGTCCGGGTCGGTCGGGTCGACCTGGCCGTACGTGGGGCCCGGCTGGGGGCCGTGCCCGCCGCCCCAGGTGTACCAGGTGCCGGCCGCGACCTCGGCGCAGGCGGCGGCGATGGCGCGTTCGGCCGCCGCGGAGGCTCCGGGTGCGAGGACGCCGCAGGCGTCGGCGGACGCACGCTGGACGGGCGTCGCGGTGTTCGCGGCGGCGGCGGACACCGGCGCCCAGAGGAGGAAGGCCAGTAAGGCGATCAGTGTGCGGATGAGACTGGTCCGGCGGACCATGCCGGGACCCCCGTTTCCTGTAGGTGGTGCGGGAGTGGTCGTACAGCAGCCTGCTGACGGTGCGTCGCGCCTGTCGAGATCCGGGTGTCGCCTCCCGCCAACGGGCAACGGGAAACACCCGGGAAACCCCCCGTGAGCAGGTGAGTCGCCGTCACCCCCGGCCGTCGCAGGGCGCCCCGTCGGTGAACGGGACACCGGGCAGGAGCTTCGCGCGCGTCTCCGCGTCGACGCTCGCGCTCAGCCGGCAGATCCGCGCCAGCCGGGCCCCGGGGTCCAGGTCCCACAGTCGTGCGGTGCCGTCCGTGCCGGCGCTGGCCACCGTGCGCCCGCCGGGGGCGAAGGTCACGCTCCACACCGCGTCGGTGTGGCCCGTCAGCGTCGCCCACGGACGCCGCCCGGCGACGTCCCACAGGCGCACCGTACGGTCGTTGCCGCTGCTGGCGAGCGTGCGGCCGTCGGGGGCGAAGGCGATGCCCCGGGCGGAGCCGGTGTGACCGGTCAGGACGGCCGCGGAGCGGCGTTCGCGGACGTTCCACAGCCGTACGGTGCCGTCGTTGCCGCTGCTGGCCAGCGTCCGCCCGTCGGGGGCGAAGGCCACGCCGCGCACCGCGCCGGTGTGGCCGTTCAGCGTGCCGAGCGGGCGGTGCGAGGAGACGTCCCAGAGCCGTACGGTCAGGTCGTCGGCGGCGCTCGCCAGCATCCGGCCGTCGGGGCTGAAGGCGACGCCGTTGACGAAGTCCCGGTGGCCGGTCAGCGTCGCCAGCGGCGCGCGCCCCGCCACGTCCCACAGGCGCACCGTACGGTCGGCGCCGGCCGAGGCGAGACTCCGGCCGTCGGGGGCGAAGGCGACGGAGTGGACCTGACCGGTGTGGCCGGTCAGGGTGGCCAGCGGCCCGTGAGCGGCCACGTCCCACAGCCGGATCGTGCCGTCGGAGCCCGCCGACGCCAGGGTGCGTCCATCGGGTGCGAAGGAGACCGAGAAGACGGCCTCGGTGTGTCCCCGGAGCGTCGCCAGGAGCCGGCGCCGGCTCACCTCCCACAGGCGTACCGTGTGGTCGGCGTCGGCGGTGGCCAGCAGTGTCCCGTCGGGGCTGTACCGGGCCTGCCAGACCTCCGTGAACGGACGGGCCGTCAGCACCGGGCCGCCGAGGTTCCACAGGACCACGGACCGGTCGAAGCCCGCCGTGGCGAGCACGGTGTCGTCGGAGGTCACGGCCGCCCCCATCACGTAGTCGGTGTGCCCGGCGAGCACCGCGGTCTGCCGGCCGCTGCGGACGTCCCACAGCCTGGTCGTCCCGTCGCCGACCGCGCCGACGACCGTGGCGCCGTCGTGCGTGTACGCGACGGCGTTGATGTCGTCGCTGCTCCCGGACAGCGTCGCGCCGAGCCGGCCGGCGCGTACGTCCCACAGCCGTACGGTCCGGTCGACGCCCCCGGAGGCCACCTCCGCGCCGTCCGGGGAGAACGCCGCGCCCAGCACTTCGTCGGTGTGACCCTCGAGCACGGCGAGGGGCCGGAACCGGTCGGTGTCCCACAGCCGCACGACGCGGTCGGCTCCGGCGGAGACCAGGGTCCGGCCGTCGTGGGCGTGGTCCAGGGCGTTGACCGTCCCCTTGTGCCCGCTGAGGGAGGCGATGACGCGGGGTGTGCGCGCGGTGTCCCACAACTGGATCGGCCCGTCCGCGGTCGCGACGGCGAGGCGGCTGCCGCGGGGGTCGAAGGACAGCGCCCGTGCCCCCTTCGTGCTGTCGGCGAGCACGGCCCTCCTGCGCCGCTCGGGGATGTCCCAGAGGCTCACGGGCCCGCGTGTCGACGTCGCCGCGAGGGTGCGGCCGTCGGGGCTGAAGGCGACCGACCGGACGGGCCCGGACACGGTGAACGTGGCGGTCGTGCGGCGGTCCGACACCCGTCGAAGGATCACGGTCCCGTCGGAACTGGCCGTCGCCAGGAGCCGGTTGTCCGGTGCGAAGACCACCGCGTTGACCGGCCCCCGGTGGCCGCCCAGCCGGCCGGAGAAGGGCTGGGACTGCGTGCTCAGCAGCGCGCCGCGCGCCTCGGTGGTGGCGTGGGCCCGGTAGGCCTCCCCGGCCAGCAGCATCGACGCCTCCGGCTGGCCTCCGGCGAGCGACGCGGACCGTACGGCGAGCGCCTGGGAACGGGCGACGCGTTCCTGGTCGAGGGCGCTCTCGCGCTGCTGGTAGGCGAGGCCGCCGGCGCTCAGGGCGAGCCCCAGCAGGACGACGAGCGTGGCGAGCATCGACTGCCGGAGCCGGACCTGGCGCCTGGCCTGCCTCTCGTGGCCTTCCTGCTCGGCCAGGCTCGCCCGGAGGAACGCCTCCTCACCGGGGCCCAGTCGGCGTCGGCCGTCCAGTTCGTCGGCCCAGGAGCGCACGGTGCTCAGCCGGGTGCCGCGGTACAGCGCGGACGGATCACGGCCTTCGCGCTCCCATTCGGCGGCGGCGTGCGCGAGTTGCTGGTGGAGCAGCAGCCCGGCGCGGTCGGCGTGGATCCAGTCCCGCAGTCGTGGCCAGGCGTGCAGCAGGGCCTCATGGGTGATCTGGACCGTGTCGCTGTCCATGGTGACGAGCCGGGCCCGTACGAAGGCGTCGAGCGCGGTGGCCGCGCCGTCCGCGTCGGCGAACTGCTCCATCAGGGCGGCCCGGCTCGTCCGGCGGCGGGTCGCCCCGCCGCCGTCCGCGACGTACACCAGACGGGACAGGACACGGCGGATCGTCTTCTGCTCGGCCGGATACAGCCGGGCGAAGACGTTCTCGGCGGTCCGCGCGATCGCGCCCTGGATGCCGCCGGCCCGCTCGTACCCGGCGACGGTCAGCACGGTCCCCTCGCGGCGCTGCCAGGTGGCCAGCAGGGCGTGGGAGACGAGGGGGAGCACGCCGGAGGGGGTCACGTCGGCTCCGCTGTCCCGCACGCTGCCGCCCGGCTCGTCACGCAGTCCCGCGTCGCGCAACAGCAGGGGGACCAGGCCGGGTTGGAGGGTCAGTCCGGCGAGTTCCGCGGGCCGGGTGACGGACTCCCGCAACTCCCCCACGGACATGGGCGGCAGCACGAACAGCCCGTCGGTGAGGACCGGGGCCAGTTCGGGGAGGTCGAGACAGTTGCCGGTGAAGTCGGCCCGGATGCCCAGCACCACGACGGCGGGACCGTGCGCGCTCTCGTCCGGCCGGGCGGCCGCCAGCGCGCGGAGCACCCGGACGAAGGTGCGCCGCTCGTCCTGGTCCGCGCAGAGGGTGAAGAGTTCCTCGAACTGGTCGACGATCAGCACCGGCCGGCAGGGCGGGGGCAGGCGTTCCCCGGGTGGCGGCGCCGGCGGGTCGTCCACCATCGCGCGTATGGCGTCGAGCACCGCGTCGGGGTTCTCGCGCATCTCCTCGACGGTGACGGCGAGGTCCCCGCCCACCGCCTTCGCGGTGCGTTCCAGGAGTTCGTCCAGGGGCCGTGAGGTGGGGGTGAACGTCACCACCGGCCACCGGTCGGCACCCGGCATGGGGAAGTCACCACGCCGCAGGGCGGGCACCAGTCCGGCGTTGAGCAGGGACGACTTGCCCGCGCCCGAGGGGGCGACGAGCATCAGCGGGCCGCTTCCCACCCGTTCGAAGACCCGTTCCACCAGTGCGGCCGTCGCGCGCTCCCGGCCGAAGAACCATTCCGCGTCCTGCGGGGTGAACGCCGACAGGCCGCGGTACGGACACACCCCGTCGGACTGCCGCTCGGAAGCGACGGCCTCGGCGCCGCTGCCGCTGTCGGCGGGCGGTCCCTCCTGGACCAGCCTGAGCAACTCACCCTCGGCGCCCAGTACTCGGTCACAGATACGGGCGATGTCGGCGGTCGCCCGTTTCGTGCCGGTCTCGATCTTGCTGAGGTAGCCCTTGCTGTAGTGCGTCTGCCGCGCCAGGTCGGTCAGCGACAGGCCGCGTGCCTGTCTGAGTCGTCTTAATTCCGCGGGGAAGGAGTGCGTGGTCGGCGCGTTCCGGTCCCGCTCGTTACCGTGGTCAACTTCATGCCCATGCTGCGGATCTCCCACGGAGTCCCCCATGCGGTGCGGCCGTGAGACGGTGGAAGTCCAGGTTACTGCCGGGGGAATAAGGGCAGCCAAACCTTTCACCCGGTATGGCGAAAGCGCGAACGTCCGGAACCATGGAGCGGTTCCGGACGTTCGGTCCCCGTCGCACGGACGGGTCGGGGTGGGATCGGTCAGGTCAGGAAGGCCCCGCAGGCGCTGCGGGCCACCCACCGGTGCGAGGAGATGGTGTCGTTCGCGTTGACCCCGTTGGTGAACCGGTTGTCGGTCAGGTTGTCGGCGTACAGCTCGCCCGGCGCGAGGCAGGCGTGCCCGCCGCCGTAGCCGGAGTTCTCGTAGAACGCGACGTGGTCGAGGCCACCGGTGAAGCCGCGGTTCATGACGGACGTGGCCCTGTCCTGCGAGCCGACCCACCAGTCGCTGTTGCCCGCGGTGCTGATCAGCTGGGCGCCCGAGCAGTCCAGGTTCTCCCAGGCGTACATGTAGCCGTTGCGCGGCCCCCACTTGCTGTCGCAGCCCGGTCCGGCGACGGTGTTCCCGGCGGCCTGCGAGGTGGTGGCGGGTACGACGACGCCCAGGGCGGTGAGCCCGAGGAGGGCCGCCGTGACGGTGAACTTGCGCATGCTGTTTTCCCCTCGTTGTGGTGATGATGTGGTGCGGTGGCAGGGCGCTGTCCGCCCGGGAGCGGGAAGTGGTCAGCCCCGCTCCGGAACGATGCGCACCGCCCGGTCGTAGGCCCGCTGACCGAGGTGCCGGTAGGTGTCGATGTCCTTGCCGAACCGGTCGCGCAGGCGGTCCAGGTAGTACGTCTCCCGCGCCGTGGCCACGGCGCGCAGGGAGGTCTCGCGGGCACAGGTCGCGTCGGCGACGGCGGTCCTCCGCTCGGCGGCGAACGCCTCCTCGGCGCGGGCCGCGCCCAGCCGGGCGGTGTCGGCCCGGACGGCTTCTCGGGCCGCCTGGGGGTCCTCGTGGGGCAGGCCGGCCCGCTTCATGCATCGGGACCAGGCCCGGACCGCCGAGGTCAGGTGACGGTCCTCCATCAGCTCCTTGCCGTAGAGGGCGTTGAGGCCGGTGGCGATCCTGCCGGTGCGGTACCACTCGGCCGGGTCGCCGTAGAGTGCGCGCTCGGCCTCCTCCATGCAGCCGCCGACGCGTTTGCGGGTCTCCCCGCCGCCCGGCAGCGCCGCCGTGAGCATGCGGGCACCGCCGCCGCCGTCGAGCGCGGTGTCGAAGGCGGCGCGCCGGGACGGGGAGAGGCTCCGGCGGTAGGTTCCGTTGGGGTTGCGTTCGTGGAAGCGAAGACTCTTCGCTTCGATCCGGCCGCCGTACCCGTACGTACGGGCCCAGGCCACGTCGTCCTGCACGTAGCGCACCGGGCGGCTCTCCCGGAGCGTCAGGCCACGGTCCTCCCAGTAGGTGAAGCCCTGGCGGTTCATGCACTGCTTGGTCAGACGTTGGTGCGCGTCGGCGACGCGCAGTTCCTGTTGCCAGGTCAGTGCCGGGGGACGCGGTTCCTGTCGTGCCCGGCCGTCGCCTCCGTCGCCTCCGTCGGCGCATCCGGTCGCGACGGCCGCCACGACCGCGCACACGGACACGAGTACCCATCGCATGGACCCCGCCCCCCTTCGCCGCCGTTCGCTGACGGACCCAGAGTTGCCCCGCTGCCGGCGGAGGTCGACGGGTTTCCTGTTGCCCGCCGGGGCCGTCGACCGGGAAACACGGCGTGAGCAGGGGTAACGCGGGGAGGGAGGCAACGCGGTGGGGACGGTCGGAAGCGCGACAACGATCGATGGCCCCGACCGCTACGGTCGGGGCCATCGATGGTGTGAAGTGTCCGAGGGGGGACTTGAACCCCCACGCCCGATAAAGGGCACTAGCACCTCAAGCTAGCGCGTCTGCCATTCCGCCACCCGGACCAGGTGTCTGCCGCCTCGCGGGTGTTCCCCGCGGCGACATGGACAACCATACCAAGGTTTCGCAGTGCCTTTCACCTGCGTTTTCCGTGCCCCGGGCGGTGGTGGTCCGGGGTGCACGGTGTGTGTCCGGGCGGCTACTCGCCTCAGGGCATGAGCTGGTGGTCCGGGAAGTTGCCGGGCAGGCGCTCCTCCGCCGGTCCCCGGGTCACGGCGCGGACCAGCAGGTCGCCGCCGACGAACGCGCCGCGCCAGGACGCGCCGAAGCCGCCGAACAGCTCGTCCCGGTCGCCGCGGGAGCGCGGGACGCCGTGGCCGACCTTGAAGGCGCGGATCTGCGGGGCCAGCCTGTCGTAGGTGGACCGGTCGTCCGTGGACAGGGTGGCCACCAGGGCGCCGTTGGAGGCGTTCATGGCGGCCAGCAGTTCGGCCTCCGTGTCGACCAGGACGATGGTGTCGACCGGGCCGAACGGCTCCGCGTGGTGCAGCGGGGAGGAGGGGGGCGGGTTCAGCAGCGTGACGGGCTGCACGTACGCGGAGGTGTCCTGGCCGGGCAGGAAGCGGGCCTCGGACGGGGTGCCCCGGTGGAGCGGTACGGCGCCGCGGTCGATGGCCTCGGCGACCTGGTCGTGCAGCTCCTTCGCCTTGGCCGCGTTGATCAGCGGTCCGAAGTCCAGCCGCGGGTGCGGGTCGGTGGGGTGTTCGACGGCGAGCGGGTGGCCGACCGTGACCGTGCGGACGGCGGGGAGGTAGGCGGCCAGGAACTCGTCGAAGAGACCGCGCTGGACGACGAAGCGCGGATAGGCCGTGCAGCGCTGCTTGCCGTAGTCGAAGAGTTTGGGGATCACCGCGCTCAGGGTGTCCCAGTCCGAGTAATTCCAGACGCCCCAGGTGTTGAGTCCTTCCTGTTCGAGGATGTGCCGTTTGCCGAGGTCGGCGACGGCCGTGGCGACCGCCGCGCCGGTGTCGCGGCCGCCGACGAAGGAGACGCAGCCGACCTCGGGCGCCCGCACCAGCGCCTCGGACAGCTCGCTCCCGCTGCCGCTGACGAGGGTGACGGGGATGCCCTCGCGGGCGGCGAGTGCCGAGGCCAGGGTCAGACAGGCGACGCCGCCGTCGGTCGGGGTCTTGGCGATGACCGCGTTGCCCGCCAGTGCCTGGACCAGCATGGCGTGAACGAGCACGCTCATCGGGTAGTTCCAGCTGGCGATGTTGGAGACGGGCCCCTCCAGCGGGGCCCGGCCTTCGAGCATCCCGTCGATGCCGTCGACGTACCAGCGCACCCCGTCGATGGCACGGTCGACGTCCGCCCGCGCGAGCCGCCAGGGCTTGCCGATCTCCCAGACGAGCAGCAGTGCGAGCAGGTCGCGGTGCTGGGCGAGGGCGTCGAGGGTGGCCGCGACGCGGGCCTTGCGCTCCGGCAGCGGGATGTGGCGCCAGGCGCGGTGCTGGTCGAGCCCGGCGCGCACGGCCTGCCGGGCGGTGGCCCGGTCCAGGCGTGGCGGGCCCGCGACGGGGCTGCCGTCGACGGGGCTGACGGCGGGCAGGGCCCGGCCGTCCGGCTGCCAGGCGGCGTTCCAGAGGTTGAGGACGCGGTCGTCGCGGAAGGCCTCGGGGGCGACGGTCAGGCAGCGCTGCCAGGCGTCGGCCCAGGAGGTGCCGGATTTGAGGGTGAGGGTGGGTGGCATGCGTTCGCTCCGCTCTCGGTGCACGGTCGAGAGAAAGGGGGCTTTCGAGGGCCTCAGTGGTCGGCGTTCAGGACGGCGAGCACCTGCCGGGCCGTCTCCGTGGGTGTGCCGCCGACCCTGACTCCGGCCGCCTCCAGCGCCTCCTGCTTCGCCCGCGCCGTACCGGACGAGCCGGAGACGATCGCGCCGGCGTGGCCCATGGTGCGGCCCTCGGGGGCGGTGAAGCCGGCGATGTAGCCGACGACGGGCTTGGTGACGTGGTCGCGGATGTACGCGGCCGCGCGTTCCTCCGCGTCGCCGCCGATCTCGCCGATGAGGACGATCAGGTCGGTGTCGGGATCGTCCTGGAAGGCGGCGAGGCAGTCGATGTGGGTGGTGCCGACGACGGGGTCGCCGCCGATGCCGACGCAGGTGGAGAAGCCGATGTCCCGCAGCTCGTACATGAGTTGATAGGTGAGCGTGCCGGACTTGGAGACCAGTCCGATGCGGCCCGGCTTGGTGATGTCGGCCGGGATGATGCCCGCGTTGGACTGGCCGGGGGTGATCAGGCCGGGGCAGTTGGGGCCGATGACGCGGGTCCCCTTGCGCCGGGCGTGGGCGAGGAAGGCGACGGAGTCGTGGACGGGGATGCCCTCGGTGATGACGACCGCGAGGCCGATGCCGGCGTCGGCGGCCTCGACGACGGCGTACTTGGCGAAGGCGGGCGGTACGAAGACGACGGTGACGTCGGCTCCGGTGGCGTCGATGCCCTCGGCGACCGAGCCGAAGACGGGGACGGCGCGCTCGTCGAAGTCGACGGTTCGGCCGGCCTTGCGGGGGTTGACGCCGCCGACGACGTTCGTGCCGGCGGCGAGCATCCGCCGGGTGTGCCGCATGCCCTCGCCGCCGGTCATGCCCTGGACGAGGACCTTGCTCTCCTTGGTGAGGTGGATCGCCATGTCGTCCGGTCTCCTCAGGGTGTGGTGGCGAGGTGGGCGGCCCGGCGCGCGGCGCCGTCCATGGTGGTGACCTGTTCGACGAGCGGGTGCGCGTGCTCGTCGAGGACGGCCCGTCCGCTGGCCGCGTTGTTCCCGTCGAGCCGTACGACGAGCGGCTTGGTCAGCCGTACGGTGTCCAGGGCGCGGACGATGCCGTCGGCGACCGCGTCGCAGGCGGTGATGCCGCCGAAGACGTTGACGAAGACGGATTTCACCGACGGGTCGGAGAGGATGACCGACAGGCCGTCCGCCATGATCTGCGCGGAGGCGCCTCCGCCGATGTCGAGGAAGTTGGCGGGGCGGGCTCCGCAGCCGGCGACCACGTCGAGGGTGGACATGACGAGCCCGGCGCCGTTGCCGATGATGCCGACCTCGCCGTCGAGTTTGACGTAGTTGAGGCCCTTGGCGGCCGCGGCGGCCTCCAGCGGGTCGTGACGGGTTTCGTCCTCGGCTCCCCAACGGGCCTGGCGGAAGCGGGCGTTGTCGTCGAGGGTGACCTTGCCGTCGAGGGCCATGACGCGGCCGTCCCGGGTGCGGACGAGCGGGTTGACCTCGACGAGCAGGGCGTCCTCGCGGACGAGGACCTCCCACAGCCGTACGAGGACGTCGACGGTCTGCGGCGGCAGGCCCGCCGCCTCGGCGATACGGGACGCCGTCGCCGGGGTGACTCCTTCGGCGGGGTCGACGGGGACGCGCGCCACGGCCTCGGGGCGGGTCGCAGCGACCTCCTCGATGTCCATGCCGCCCTCGGCGGAGGCGATGGCGAGGAAGCGACCGGCGGCGCGGTCGAGGACGTAGGAGACGTAGAACTCCTCGGCGATGTCGACGGGCTGGGCCAGCATCACCGCGCCGACCGTGTGTCCCTTGATGTCCATGCCGAGTATCTGACGTGCCGTGAGTTCGGCGGCAGCCGGGTCGGCGGCGAGCTTGACGCCGCCGGCCTTGCCGCGTCCGCCTGTCTTGACCTGCGCTTTGACGACGACTCGGCCGCCGAGCCGACGGGCGATCTCGCGGGCCTGTTTGGACGAGTCGGTGACCTCGGCCCGCGGCACCACGATGCCGTGTTCTGCGAAGAGTTCCCTTGCCTGGTGTTCGTACAGGTCCATCTCGGCTCCTGTCTGCGAAGTCGCCGGAAGGTCCGAAGAGGGGTTGGAGACCGGCGACTGAAAAGTGCCGCGCACCCCCTGGACACCACCCATCGGATGCGGGATAACAAGCTTCATACAGTATTCGTCGACTGTATGCAATGTACCGCGAGACCGTTCCCCAACCCCTAGGAAGGGACAAGGACTTCGCCATGCCCGACGACACCCAGGACGTCATCTCCGGCGGTCATCTCGTCGCCAAGGCCCTCAAGGCCGAGGGCGTCGACCGCATCTACACACTGTGCGGCGGCCACATCATCGACATCTACGACGGCTGCGTCGACGAGGGCATCGAGGTCGTCGACGTACGGCACGAACAGGTGGCGGCCCATGCCGCCGACGGGTACGCGCGCGTCACCGGCAAGCCCGGCTGCGCGGTCGTCACCGCCGGGCCGGGAACGACCGACGCCGTCACCGGAGTGGCCAACGCCTTCCGCGCGGAGTCCCCGATGCTGCTGATCGGCGGTCAGGGCGCGCTCACCCAGCACAAGATGGGGTCCCTCCAGGACCTGCCGCACGTCGACATGATGAGCCCCATCACCAAGTTCGCGGCGACCGTGCCCGACACGGCACGCGCGGCGGACATGGTGTCGATGGCCTTCCGCGAGTGCTACCACGGCGCCCCCGGCCCCTCCTTCCTGGAGATCCCGCGCGATGTGCTGGACGCCAAGGTGGACGCGTCCAAGGCGCGGGTGCCGCGGCAGGGCGCGTACCGGGCCTCGACCCGGTCGGCCGGCGATCCCGAGGCGATCGAGCGGCTCGCGGATCTGCTGGTGCACGCCGAGAAGCCGGCGATCCTGCTCGGCAGCCAGGTGTGGACGACCCGGGGCACCGAGGCGGCCATCGAGCTGGTGCGCACCCTCAACATCCCCGCGTACATGAACGGCGCGGGGCGCGGCACGCTCCCGCCCGGGGACCCGCACCACTTCCAGCTCTCCCGGCGGTACGCCTTCTCGGGCGCCGACGTCATCGTGATCGTCGGTACGCCCTTCGACTTCCGCATGGGCTACGGCAAGCGGCTGTCCCCCGACGCGACCGTCGTGCAGATCGACCTCGACTACCGCACCGTCGGCAAGAACCGCGACATCGACCTCGGGATCGTCGGCGACGCGGGGCTGGTGCTGAAGTCGGTGACCGAGGCGGCCTCCGGGCGGGTGAACGGGGGCGCGTCCAAGCGCAAGGAGTGGCTGGACGAACTGCGGGCCGCCGAGCAGACCGCGCTGGAGAAGCGGCTGCCGCACCTGCGGTCGGACGCCTCCCCCATCCACCCGTACCGGCTCGTCAGCGAGATCAACGACTTCCTCACCGAGGACTCGATCTACATCGGGGACGGCGGCGACATCGTCACCTTCTCCGGGCAGGTCGTGCAGCCCAAGTCACCCGGGCACTGGATGGACCCGGGACCGCTGGGCACCCTCGGCGTCGGCGTGCCCTTCGTGCTCGCCGCCAAGCAGGCCCGGCCCGACAAGGAGGTCGTCGCCCTGTTCGGCGACGGCGCCTTCTCCCTCACCGGCTGGGACTTCGAGACCCTGGTCCGCTACGACCTCCCCTTCGTCGGCATCGTCGGCAACAACTCCTCGATGAACCAGATCCGTTATGGCCAGGCCGCCAAGTACGGCAAGGAGCGCGAGCGGGTCGGCAACACCCTCGGCGACGTCCGGTACGACGAGTTCGCGCGGATGCTGGGCGGTCACGGCGAGGAGGTCCGCGACCCCGCCGACATCGGCCCCGCGCTGCTCCGGGCCCGCGAGTCGGGCAAGCCGTCGCTGATCAACGTCTGGGTGGACCCGGACGCGTACGCCCCCGGAACCATGAACCAGACCATGTACAAGTGAGGTGCACCCCATGACCGCCAAGGCACTTGAGGGCATCCGCGTCCTCGACATGACACACGTCCAGTCCGGGCCCTCCGCGACCCAGCTGCTGGCCTGGCTCGGCGCGGACGTCGTCAAGCTCGAGGCACCGACCGGTGACATCACGCGCAAGCAGCTGCGCGATCTGCCGGACGTCGACTCCCTCTACTTCACGATGCTCAACTGCAACAAGCGGAGCATCACCCTCAACACCAAGACCGAGCGCGGCAAGGAGATCCTCACCGAGCTGATCCGGCGCTCGGACGTCATGGTCGAGAACTTCGGGCCGGGCGCGATCGACCGGATGGGGTTCACCTGGGACCGCATCAAGGAGATCAATCCACGGATCGTCTATGCCTCCATCAAGGGGTTCGGGGACGGCCCGTACACCAACTTCAAGGCGTACGAGGTCGTCGCGCAGGCGATGGGCGGGTCGATGTCGACCACCGGGTTCGAGGAGGGGCCGCCGCTGGCGACGGGGGCCCAGATCGGGGACTCGGGCACGGGCGTGCACGCGGTGGCCGGCATTCTCGCCGCGCTGTTCCAGCGGGAGAGCACCGGGCGCGGGCAGCGGGTGAACGTGGCCATGCAGCACGCGGTGCTCAACCTCTGCCGGGTGAAGCTGCGCGACCAGCAGCGCCTGACCCATGGTCCACTCGCCGAATATCCCAACGAGGACTTCGGCGACGAGGTTCCCCGGTCCGGGAACGCGTCCGGCGGCGGGCAGCCCGGCTGGGCGGTCAAGTGCGCTCCGGGCGGCCCGAACGACTACGTGTACGTCATCGTGCAGCCCGTCGGCTGGAAGCCGCTGAGCGAGCTCATCGGCCGGCCCGAGCTGGCCGACGACCCCGAGTGGGCGACGCCGGAGGCCCGGCTGCCCAAGCTGAACAAGATGTTCCAGCTGATCGAGGAGTGGTCCTCGACGCTGCCCAAGTGGGAGGTGCTGGAGCGGCTCAACGCGCACAACATCCCGTGCGGGCCGATCCTGTCCACCAAGGAGATCATCGAGGACAGCTCGCTGGTCGCCAACGAGATGGTCGTCACCGTCCCGCACCCCGAGCGCGGCGAGTTCGTCACCGTCGGCAGCCCGCTGAAGCTCTCCGACTCCCCCGTCGACGTGGTGGCCTCCCCGCTGCTCGGCGAGCACAACGCAGAGGTCTACGTCGGTGAACTGGGCCTCGGGGACGAGGAGCTGCGCCTGCTCAAGTCGAACGGGGTGATCTGACGTGATGGCCGAGGACCGGGCGCCGAAGGTGCGCGCGCTGCTGGACGCGGTGCGCTCCGAGGGGCGCACCGCGCTCACCGCGCCCGAGGGCAAGGTGATCGCCGACGCGTACGGGATCGCCGTACCCGGTGAGGAGCTGGCGACGGACGTCGACGAGGCCGTGGCGTACGCGGCGCGGTTCGGCGGACCCGTGGTGATGAAGATCGTGTCACCGGACATCCTGCACAAGACCGACGCCGGCGGTGTGATCGTCGGAGTGGAGGGGGCCGCGGACGTACGGGCGGCGTTCCACCGGATCGTCGAGAACGCGCGGGCGTACGCCCCGGATGCGCGGATCGAGGGCGTGCAGGTGCAGGAGCTGCTGCCGAAGGGGCAGGAGGTCATCGTCGGCGCGGTCACCGATCCGACGTTCGGGAAGGTGGTGGCGTTCGGGCTCGGCGGGGTGCTCGTCGAGGTGCTGAAGGACGTCACGTTCCGGCTGGCGCCGGTGGACGCCGACGAGGCGCTGTCGATGCTGGACTCGATCCGCTCGGCGGAGGTCCTGCGCGGGGTGCGGGGCCAGGAGGGCGTGGACCGGTGGGCGGTCGCCGAGCAGATCCGGCGGGTGTCGCAACTGGTCGCGGACTTCCCGGAGATCGCCGAGGTGGACCTCAACCCGGTGATCGCCACGGCGGACGGCGCGGTCGCCGCCGACATCCGTGTGATCCTCTCCACCGAGGAGCCCAAGGAGCGGCGCCGTTACTCGCGCGAGGAGATCCTCACCTCCATGCGGCGGCTGATGCAGCCGCGTTCGGTGGCGGTGATCGGCGCGTCGAACGAGTCCGGCAAGATCGGCAACTCCGTGATGCGCAACCTCGTCGACGGCGGTTTCGCCGGGGAGATCCATCCGGTGAACCCCAAGGCCGATGACATTCTGGGCCGCAAGGCGTACAAGAGTGTCACCGACGTTCCCGGTGAGGTGGATGTGGCGGTCTTCGCGATCCCCGCCAAGTTCGTGGCCTCGGCGCTGGAAGAGGTGGGGCGCAAGCGCATCCCCAACGCGGTGCTGATCCCGTCCGGGTTCGCGGAGACCGGGGAGCACGAGCTCCAGGACGAGATCGTGGCCATCGCCGAGCGGCACGGCGTCCGGCTGCTGGGGCCCAACATCTACGGCTACTACTCGACCTGGCAGGACCTGTGCGCCACGTTCTGCACGCCGTACGACGTCAAGGGCGGGGTGGCGCTGACGAGTCAGTCGGGCGGCATCGGGATGGCCATCCTCGGCTTCGCGCGGACCACGAAGACGGGCGTGTCGGCGATCGTCGGACTGGGCAACAAGTCGGACCTGGACGAGGACGACCTGCTGACCTGGTTCGGGGAGGACCCGCACACCGAGTGCATCGCGATGCACCTGGAGGACCTCAAGGACGGGCGCGCGTTCGTCGAGGCCGCGCGGCAGACGGTGCCGAAGAAGCCGGTCGTGGTGCTGAAGGCGGGGCGTACGGCGGCGGGCGCGAAGGCCGCGGGCTCGCACACCGGCGCCCTTGCGGGCGACGACGCCGTGTACGACGACATCCTGCGGCAGGCCGGTGTCATCCGGGCGCCGGGGCTGAACGACATGCTGGAGTACGCGCGGGCGTTGCCCGTGCTGCCCACCCCGCAGGGCGACAACGTCGTGATCATCACCGGGGCCGGCGGCAGCGGGGTGCTGCTGTCGGACGCGGTGACGGACAACGGGCTCTCGCTGATGGAGATCCCGGCCGATCTGGACGCGGCGTTCCGGGAGTTCATCCCGCCGTTCGGGGCCGCGGGCAACCCCGTGGACATCACCGGGGGCGAGCCGCCGTCGACGTACGAGGCGACGATCCGGCTGGGTCTCGAGGACCCGCGCATCCACGCGCTGGTGCTCGGCTACTGGCACACGATCGTCACTCCTCCCATGGTGTTCGCCGAGCTCACGGCGCGCGTGGTGGCCGAGTTCCGGGAGCGGGGGATCTCCAAGCCCGTGGTGGCGTCGCTCGCGGGGGACGTGGAGGTCGAGGAGGCGTGCCAGTACCTCTTCGAGCACGGTGTCGTGGCGTACCCGTACACGACGGAGAAGCCGGTGGCCGTGCTCGGTGCGAAGTACCGCTGGGCGCGGGCCGCCGGGGTGTTGGGGGGCGGTTCATGAGGTGAGTGAACCGGGGGGCCGGTCGGCGGTGCGCGCCGGCCGGTCCCGGGTCCCGAGCGCGCACGAAAGGCATTGGACAGGGGGCGCTGGCCAGAACTTTCGACGCAAGGGGTGCAACAACGTGACAACCACCGACGTTACACAGGTCGCCGCCTATCGGGAGGTGACCGACAGGAACGGACGCGTCTACCGCGTCGGCGAGTCCGACGTCGACATCATGGGGCGCAAGCGCAAGTGGATGGTGATCCTGCCCTGGATCGGCATGATGGGCATCTCCTCCGCCGAGTACGCCTTCGCGTCGGCCGAGGACACGCTGCACGAGGCCCACCACTGGTCCAGCGGCAGCATCTACTGGATGATGACCGTCTGGGTGTTCTGCCAGGCGGCGGTCGCCTTCCCGGCGGGGCGGCTGCGTGAGAACGGCAGGCTGCCGGCGCGCTGGGCGATGATGCTGGGCTCGGTCGGCACACTGCTCGGCTATCTGTCACTGGCGTACGCGCCGCACGTGGTGCTCGCCTTCATCGGGTTCGGCATGTTCAGCGGCATGGGCGCGGGCATGGTGTACGCCACCTGCGTCAACATGGTCGGCAAGTGGTACCCGGAGCGCAAGGGCGGCAAGACCGGCTTCGTCAACGGCGGATTCGCCTACGGTTCGGTGCCGTTCGTCTTCATCTTCACCGGCTTCATGGACGGCTCCAACTTCCGCTGGGTGCTGGTCTCGGTCGGCGTCTTCCTCGCCGCCGTGGTGGCGGTCGCCGGCTTCTACTTCCGGGACCCGCCGAAGAACTGGTGGCCCGCCAGTGTCGACCCGCTCAACCCGCCGGACGACCCGAGGGCCCGGCGTTCGCTGGAGAAGAACCCGCCGGCCGACAAGCAGTACTCCCCGATGGAGGCGTGGAAGACCGGCCGGGTGGCGCTGATGTGGTTCTGTCTCGCCTGCACCTCCGGCGTGAACATCTTCGGCATCGCCTTCCAGGTCGACATCGGTGAGGACGCGGGTTTCGCGGCCGGGATCGTGGCCACGGCGATGTCGCTGAAGGCGATCGTCAACGGCACCGGGCGCGGCGTCATCGGCTGGCTCTCCGACCTCTACGGCCGCAAGCAGTGCCTGCTCTACGTGTGCGCCATCCTGGGCCTCGCCCAGTTCGGCATCATCTGGTCGGCCGAGATCAAGAACCTGCCGCTGTTCCTGATCTTCTCCGCCATCTCGGGCTTCGGCGGCGGTGCCATCTTCCCGATGTTCGCGGCGCTGACGGCGGACTACTTCGGCGAGAACAACAACGCCACCAACTACGGCATGGTCTACAGCTCCAAGCTCGTGTCCGGTCTGGGCGCGGGCATGGGTTCCGTGGTCGTCGGCGCCTGGGGCTACAACGGCGCCTTCACCCTGGCCGGCTGCATCTCGCTGTTCGCCGGCTGCGTGGCGATGTTCCTCAGCCCGCCGGGGCGGTCGAGGACCAAGCGCATCACGCCCAATCCCCGGCCACTGGGCGACGAGACGACCTGACCCGGGGGTCCCTCCCGACGCCGCGTGCCGTCCCCACCAGCGAAACAGCGCATCGAAGGCTTCCCTCACACGGACCGGGCGGCCCCTCCCACTGCACGCGGGAAGGGCCGCCCGGTCCGTGTCCGTGGTGTCAGCAGCGGCGCTTGCGCAGGGCCGCCATGTTGTCGTAGCTGATCTTGGCCTCGCGCAGCGACTGCGCGGGGTCGGTGGCGCTCGGGGAGTTGTCGTCCTCGACCATCGGGTTGCGGTAGTTCGTCTGCCCGACCCGCGAGAAGAACGTCGTGTAGTCGATGTCCCCGGTGCCGAAGGGCACCATGTCCCAGCCCATGCCGTTGGTCGTGCTGACGACGCCGTCCTTGGCGTGGAACAGCGGGTAGCGCTTGTTGTTGCGGGCGACCAGGGCGGCCGGGTCGAAGACGCTCTTGCGGGTGGAACCGTCGTGGGCGGTGTAGGTGTGGAACTTGTACTGGGCGACGTGTGCCCAGAAGATGTCCATCTCCAGCCAGACGGCCTTCGGGTCGGTGACCTTCAGGAAGTACTCCAGCTTCCGGATGCCGGAGCTGCGGGTCGGGCGGCCCTGGTCGTCCAGGGGGCCGCCGTCGAGCAGGAAGCCGTAGGCGCTGTCGTGGTTGTGGGTGTAGAGCTTGATGCCCTCGCGGCGGGCGATCTCCCCCATGGCGTTCCACTTGTCGGCGGCCACGTCCCAGTCCGCGCGGTAGGAGCTGCCGGTGGGGTCGCCGCCGGTGCCCATGTGGTCCAAGCCGAGGATGTTGGCGATCTCCAGGTGCTTCTTGAAGGTGTCCAGGTCCGCCGTCGTGAGCGGCCAGGAGGACGGAATGAAGCCGTGGTTGCCCTGGGCGCGCAGGCCGTACTCGTCCAGCCAGGACCGCAGCAGCCTGGCGCCCTCGACGGATTCCAGGTCGGCACCGCCGGGCGCGTTCGCGTGCTGGCGGTAGCCGGCGAACTCCACCTGGCGGTAGCCGTGACGGGCCAGCTGCTTGAACACCTCGCGGAAGCCGGAGGGCAGGTCGCTCGCGAGCGGGTCGCGGGCGGTGGCGTCACGGACGGTGTAGAGGATGATGCCGCGCTTGTGCGCGGGGACGAGCACCTGGCCGCGTCCGTGGTCGTGTCCGTGGTCTCTGTCCCGGTCCTGGGCGAGGGCCGGTGCGGCGCCGAAAACGGGGGCCGCGACGGCGCCGGCCGCCACGGCGGTGCAGGTGCTGAGGAAACGGCGGCGGCCAACACCGAGGCTGCGGCGCAGACCCTCGTCGGGGACGTCGGCGGCGGTGGCGGCCTCGGTGCGGGAGGCGTCGGAGTACAGGGTCACGAGTGGCCTGCCTTCTCTGTCGTGGCCGGTTCCGGTCCCGCCGGGACCGGCCGTTGTCAGTGCCGTGTGTTTCACTCTCGGTAGTCGGATATCGGCGGCCGTGCGTGGTGCGGTGTCAGCCGAGTCCGGCGAGCCGGAGCAGGAGTTGTTTCACATCGGTGGCCGCGACGCGGTCGCCGACAGCGCGGGGGGTGGAGCAGATGAGGAGCGGACCGTCGTCGTCGCTCGCGGGGAGGCGGCCGTGGCTGCCCCGAATAGGTGAGGGGTCCAGGGGCACGACCGCCATGCGGTAGCGCATGCCGAGCTTCTTGCGCGCCAGTGCGGTGGCCGCCTTGACCTTCACGTAGGGGTCGAGGGGATCCATGAACAGCTCGACCGGGTCGTAGCCGGGTTTGCGGTGGATCTCGACGAGCTGCGCGAAGTCGGGCGCGCGGTCGTCGTCGAGCCAGTAGTAGTACGTGAACCAGGCGTCCGGTTCGGCGACGGCGACGAGTTCGCCGGCGCGCGGATGGTCGAGGTGGTGGGCCTTCTTGCCCTCGTCGTCGAGGAGGTGCTCGATGCCGGGCAGTCCGTCGAGGGCCGCGCGGGTGGCGTCGAGGTCCTCGGGGCGGCGCACGTAGACGTGGGCGAGCTGGTGGTCGGCGACCGCGAAGGCGCGGGAGGCCATCGGGTCGAGGTACTCCATGCCGTCCTGGGTGTGGACCTCGAGGAGGCCGGCGCGGCGCAGGGCGCGGTTGATGTCCACGGGCCGGTTCACGCGGGTGATGCCGTACTCGGACAGCGCGACGACGGTACGGCCCTCGGCTCGGGCGTCGTCCAGCAGCGGGGCCATGGCGGCGTCGAGGTCGGCGGCCGCCTTCAGGGAGCGCGGGTCGTCGGGGCCGAAGCGCTGGAGGTCGTAGTCGAGGTGAGGGAGGTAGCAGAGCGTCAGGTCGGGATGCCGGGTGCGCATGATGTGGCGGGTGGCGTCGATGATCCACTGGCTGGAGACCAGGTCGGCGCCGGGGCCCCAGAAGTGGAACAGGGGGAACGTGCCGAACTTCTCGGTGAGTTCGTCGTGCAGGGCGGGCGGCCGGGTGTAGCAGTCGGGTTCCTTGCGGCCGTCGGCGTAGTACACGGGGCGGGGGGTGACGGTGATGTCGGTGTCGGCGCCCATGGCGTACCACCAGCAGATGTTGGCGACGGTGTAGCCGGGGTGGGCGCGGCGGGCGGCGTCCCAGAGCTTGTCGCCGGCGACGAGGCCGTTGTGCTGCCGCCACAGCAGTACGTCGCCGAGCTCGCGGAAGTACCAGCCGTTGCCGACGATGCCGTGCTCGGAGGGCATCGTGCCGGTGAGGAAGGTGGACTGGGCGGCGCAGGTGACGGCGGGCAGGACGGTGCCGAGCGGAGCCCGCGAGCCGGACCGGCCGAGCCTCTTGAGGTGGGGCATGTGGTCGAGGAGACGGGGGGTGAGGCCCACGACGTCGAGGACGAGAAGGGGGGTGGGGTCGCTCATGGGAGTTCCTTCAGGCCGAGGTCCGTCAGGAGGTCGCGGGCCAGGGTGAGTTCGGCGGCGATGCCGTCGGCGAGCTGGGTGCGGCCGCGGGGGCGCAGCTCGGGCGGGAGGGCCTGCCAGGTGTAGGTCTCGACCTCGAGGTGGCGGGTGAGCGGGTGCGGGCCGCCGACGAGCCGGGTCAGGACGGATTTCAGGACGGGCAGCGTGGAGGCGAGGGGCGCGGTGGGGGCCGCGTGCAGCGGGACGTGGAAGTGGGCGCGCCAGGGTGCGCCGTCGGGCAGGGTGTCGCCGGCCAGGGCCTCGTCGAGGTCGTCGGTGCCGCGCAGGCCGGCGAGGGTGGAGGTGCGGGTCTGGTGCAGGAAGCGGGGTTCGGCGAAGGCGGCCAGGGCCTCGCGGACCTCGGGGAGGTGGGGCTGTTCGGCGTGCAGGGCGGCGGAGAGCTGGGACTTGACCACGGACACACCGGCCCGGGTGAGGTCGTCCAGGGCGGTGTGCGGGTCCTCGAAGGAGGTGGCGAGGTGGCAGGTGTCGACACAGATGCCGACGCGGTCGTGGCCGATCGCGGTGAGCGGGGCGATGGCGTCCCTCGTGGTCTCGACGACGCAGCCGGGTTCCGGTTCCAGGGCGACGCGGATGGAGCGTCCGGTCAGTTCCTGGAGCGCGTCGAGGCGTTCGGCGAGGGTGCGCAGGGCGGTGCGGGCCGTCTCCGCGCGCCGCTCGTCGTAGGCGGTGCGCCAGGCCAGCGGCAGGGTGGAGATGCTGCCGTCGGTGACGTCGTCGGGGAGCAGCCCGGCGAGGACACGGGCCAGGGCGGTGGTGTGTTCCAGACGCTCGGGGTCGGCCCAGTCCGGCTTGTAGACGCGGTACTTGACCTCCTCGGCGCCGAAGCCCTCGTAGGGGAAGCCGTTGAGGGTGACGACCTCCAGGCCGCGCCGGTCGAGTTCGCAGCGCAGTCCGCGCAGGGCGGACGGGTCGGTGACGAGGGCGTGGGCGGCGTCCTTGGCGAGCCACAGGCCGATGCCGAGCCTGTCCCGGCCGAGGCGGCGGCGGACGGGCTCGCAGTGGTCGCGGAGCTGGGCGAGGACGCCGTCGAGGGTCTCGGCGGGGTGGACGTTGGTGCAGTAGGCGAGGTGGACGGTGGAGCCGTCGGGGTGGCGGAAGCGCATGGCTCACGCCTCCGTGCCGGCGTCGCCGGCCGGGCCCGGCTCGTCTCTCGGTGTGCCGCGCAGGATGGAGTTGCCCTCGTGGGTGGCGTCCGTGGCGTCGACGTCGAGGTCGAGCCGGCCGCTGAGTCCGTAGAAGGCGACGGGGTTGCGCCACAGCACCCGGTCGACGTCGTCCTCGGTGAAGCCCTCGGCGAGCATCAGGTCGGCGACCTTGCGGGTCTTGAGGGGGTCGCTCTTTCCCCAGTCGGCGGCGGAGTTCACCAGGACCTGCTCGGGGCCGTAGGAGCGCAGGATGGCGACCATCCGCTCCTCGTCCATCTTGGTGTCCGGGTAGACGGAGAAGCCGAGCCAGGCGCCGCTGTCCTTGGCCTCCTTGACGGTGGTCTCGTTGAGGTGGTCGACCAGGACCCGGTCCGTGGGCAGCGCGGACTCGCGGACGACGTCGAGGGTGCGGCGCAGTCCGGCGAGCTTGTCGCGGTGCGGGGTGTGCACCAGCGCGGGCAGGCCGTGGTCGGCGGCGAGCTGGAGCTGGGCGGCGAGGGCGGTGTCCTCGGCGGGGGTCATGGAGTCGTAGCCGATCTCGCCGACGGCCACCACGTTGTCCTTGACGAGATACCGGGGCAGCGCGTCGAGGACGGGTGTGCAGCGCGGGTCGTTGGCCTCCTTGGGGTTGAGGGCGAGGGTGCAGTGGTGGGCGATGCCGTACTGGGCGGCGCGGAAGGGTTCCCAGCCGAGGAGGGAGTCGAAGTAGTCGAGGAAGGAGGCCGGGGAGGTGCGGGGCTGACCGAGCCAGAAGGAGGGTTCGACGACGGCGCGGACGCCCGCGGCGTACATGGCCTCGTAGTCGTCGGTGGTGCGCGACGTCATGTGGATGTGGGGGTCGAAGATGCGCATCAGGACTCCTTGCCGTGGGGGTCGTCCGTGCCGTGCGTCGGGGTGGCGGGGGCGGACTCGGTCAGGGCCAGAACGCGGTGCAGGTCCTCGGGGACGGTGCGGCCGGCGGCGGTGCGTTCCGCGGCGTAGTCGCCGAGCATGCGGGCGAGTTCGCCGTCGCCCCGGGCGCGCCGGTCCAGGTCCGCCACCTGGTCGAGGCCGACACCGGTGAAGAGGCACTTCAGTACGGCGTGCCGCCAGGCGTGGGCGTCCAGGTGGCGGGCGCCGTAGGGGCCGAGGGCGGCGGCCACGAGCCGGGTGTCGTTGGTGCGCAGGGCGTCCTCGACCAGCGGGAGGGCGTCGGGGCCGTCGGGCACGAGGTGGGGCAGGGCGTGCAGGACGGCGCGGCGTTCGTCGGCGGTGCCCTGGAAGTAGACCCGGGTCAGGGCGTCGGCGTCCGCGTGGGCCGCGTGCAGGATGAGGACGCGGGCGGCGTCGGCGTGGGCGGGGCCGCAGCGGCGGCCGGCCTCGGCCAGGCGCAGCTCCCACACGGAGATGGGCCCGTGGGTGCCGGGGTGGGCGGCGGCCTCGTCCAGGGCCTGGTCGAGCCAGGCGCGGGCGGCTCCGCCCAGCCGGCCGGCGAGGGCGCGGCGCAGTTCGGCGGGCGGCGTGAGGGCGGGGGTGGTGCCGTCATCGGGGGTCGCCCGGTCGCCGGTGGTGTCTGCTTCCGGGGTGGCCGGGGTGGCGCGGGGGCGGGTCATGGGGTGCTGCTCGCTTCTGGGGTGGCGGAGGGATCGCCGTGCGGTGGGACGGGGACGGAGGGGGTGGCGGTGGTCGTCGCGGTCCGGGCGGCGTGGTGGAGGAACGGCAGGGAGTGGGCGGCGAAGTGGGGGCCCGCGTGGGAGTGGCGGGGCAGTTCGACGACCGTGAGGCCCTGGTAGCCGGTGGCGGCGAGGGCCGCGAGGACGGGCGGGAAGTCGATCTCGCCGTCCCCGAAGGGGAGGTGTTCGTGGACGCCCCGGCGCATGTCCTCGATCTGGACGTGGCGCAGCCAGGGGCCGGCGTCGCGCACGCAGTCGGCGGGAGGGAGGGGTTCGAGGCACTGGCAGTGGCCGATGTCCAGGGTGAGGCCGAGGGGCTCGGGGTCGCCGAGCGTGCGGCGCAGGTGGTGGAAGTCGGCGAGGGTGGCGAGGAGGTGGCCGGGTTCGGGTTCGACGGCGAGCGGGACGCCGATGGTGGTGGCGGCCTCCAGGACGGGGGTGAGGGTCTCGGCGAGGCGTTTCCAGGCGGTGTCCTCGTCGGTGCCGTCGGGGACGATGCCGCTGAAGCAGTGCACGGCGTGCGCGCCGAGGTCGGCGGCGACACGGACGGCGCGTACGAGGAGGTCGACGCGGCGGGCCCGGTCCTCCGGGTCGGGGTCCAGCAGCGACGGGCCGTGTTTGCGGCGGGGGTCGAGCACATAGCGGGCGCCGGTCTCCACGGTGACGCCGAGCCCGAGCTCGTCCAGCCGGTGCGCGACCCGTCGGGTGCGGGCGGCGAGGTCGGGGGCGAGCGGGTCGAGGTGCATGTGGTCGAGGGTCAGCCCGACGCCGTCGTAGCCCAGGTCGGCGAGGAGGGCGAGGGCGTCGTCGAGCCGAAGGTCGGCGAGGCCGTTGGTGCCGTAGCCGAAGCGGAACGGGGGGCTGACGCCCCGGCTCGTGTCCGGGTTCCGGGCCGTGTCCGGGGCCGGGCGGCCACCCGCGTCCCGGCTCGGCCCCGGGGCGGGGCCCCGGCCCTGCTCGGGCAGGTCCCGGCCCGCGACCCGGTTCGAGTCCCGGCCCGGTTCACGGGCGTCCCCGCTCCCCTGCCGGGCCGGACCGCCGCCCACGTGCCGGCCCGGCTCCGGGGCCGGAACCCGGCCCTTCTCGGGCAGGTCCTGGCTCGCGGCCCGGTTCGGGTTCCGGCTCATGTGATGCTCACCTTCCTCATGCCGGCTCTCCTGGCGAACATCCGGCCGGCCGGGGCGAGGGCCGCGACCAGGACGGATGTGACGGCCGCGCCGGAGCGGGCGGCGAGCGCGGCCTGGAGCGGGATCGTGGCCCGGATGCCGCCGCCGACGGCGCGCTGGGTGAGCGGGGGTGAGGGGTTGAGCGCGGCGTGGAAGTAGGGCCGGGCGGCCGTGACCGCGTAGGCGGCGCCCAGGGCGGTGGCGAGGACGCCGGTGGCCCGGGGCGGGGTCGCGGCGGGGCTGGAACCCGGCAGGCCGGGGGCGGCTGCTGCCCGCCGGTCTGCCGGGGGTCGGGTGCGGCGGTGGGTGACCAGCCGGGTGAGCGCTCCGGTCGTCGCGAGGGCGGCCAGCGGTGCCAGGGCCGAACCGCCGGTGGTCTCGCGGCGGGACACGGCCGTGACCGCGAGGGTGTGGCTGCCGAGCAGCGCGGCGGACGGCAGTGCGGTCCGGGTGCCGCCGCCGGTCGCGGCGGCGCCCAGGAGCAGGTCCAGTCCGCGGGCGGCGGCCATGGCCGCGGGACCGGCGGGCGTGTGCTTCAGGGCGAGGTCGTACGCCCAGACGGTCGCCGCCAGGGGCGCGGCCACCGCGAGGGCGGGCCGGCCGGCACGGGCGGCGAGCAGCAGACCGGCGCCGGTGAGGCCGCAGGCGGCGGTGAGGGCGGCGGCCGGCTTGATCCGTCCGGAGGGGATCGGGCGGTGCGGGCGTTCCACGGCGTCCTCGGCGCGGTCCGCCCAGTCGTTCAGGACCATGCCGGCCTCGTACAGGCAGACGGAGGAGCCGATGGCGAGCAAGGTCCGCGGGCCGGGGCGCACGCCGGCCGCCGCCGCGCCGGCCAGGGCATCACCGGGGACGGTGAAGAGGGCGGGCAGGCGCAGCAGTTCGGCCCAGGCGCCGACGCGGTCCGTACCCGGGCGCGGGGTGCGGGACGCCACACCATCCGTGGGGACCGGCCCCTCCCCGGCCGAGCCCACCAGAGCGGCCCCGGCGACGGTGAAGAGGGCGGGCAGCCGCAGCAGTTCGGCCCAGGCGCCGACGCGGTCCGAGCGAGGACGGGCGGTGCGGGACGCGGCGCCGCCGCCCTGCGCGCGTCCCGTCGTGGTCCGGTGCGGGTGCGTTGTGGTTGTTCGCGCAGTTCCCCGCGCCCCTGGGGGGTTGTCCTGCACGCGCGTCGCCCGGCGGCTCATCGGTGGGCCTCGGGAGCGGCGGCTGCGTCGCGCAGGCGCCCGGCGAGGCGCCTCAGCTCCGCGTACTGCTCGGCCAGGGACGACGGGCCGTCCCCGACCGGGTCCTTGAAGTAGAAGCCCAGTTCGCCCAGCGGGCCGGTCAGGCCCTTCTCCCGGGCGCGGACGACCAGTCGGGCCAGGTCCAGGACGAGCGGGGCGGCCAGCGCGGAGTCGCAGCCCTGCCAGATGGTCTGGAGGATCATGCGGGAGCCGAGGAAGCCGTCGAAGGCGATGTGGTCCCAGGCCGTCTTCCAGTCGCCGAGCGCCGGCACGTCGTCGATGTGGACCTCGCCCTCGGGCGCGGCACCGAGGGTGTCGGCGAGGACGCGTTCCTTGCCGGCGTTCTTCGCGGCGGCGGCAGCGGGGTCGGCGAGGGCGGCGCCGTCGCCGCCGCCCAGCAGGTTGGTGCCGGACCAGGCACGTACGGCGAGGGCGCGCTGGAGGAACATCGGGCCGAGCACGGAACGCAGCAGGGTCTGTCCGGTCTTGCCGTCACGGCCCGCGTACGGCAGGCCCGAGGACTCGGCGAGCGACGCCAGTGCCGGGTGGTGCAGGCCCGTGGAGGGGGTGAAGTTCACGTAGGGGCAGCCGGCGCGCAGGGCGGCCGCCGCGTAGAGGGAGCTGGGCGGCAGGGAGCCGTCGGTGGGGGCGGGCTCGGTGGAGGCGACGTTCACCACGACGGCGCCCGCGAGGCCCTGGCGGCGCACGAAGTCGCGGATGTCGGCCGCGAACACCTCGATCCACTGGTCCTGGGTGCGGCCGGTGTCGCCGGGCAGGGGGCCGCCCGGCCTGATCTCCCGGTCGGCGGCGACGAGTTCGGCGTGCACGGCGGACGGCAGGCCGTGCGGCAGGACACCGCCTTCGGCGAGGTGCTCGGCGCGTTTGGGCAGCGGGCAGTCGACGGTGTCGTGGCCGCCGAAGACGAGGGACGACAGCGACGGCAGACCGCAGGAGGTGAAGTCGGGGGTCTCGGTGACCATGCCGGTCGGCGGGTGGAGCCCGGCGGCGACGGCGGCGCAGCCCGCGATCGCGGTCGTGGCCACGGATCCGCGCGCCCCGATGAACCAGACGCCGAAGCGGGGGGCCGGGGACGGGGTGGGGAGGAACGGTTCGGCGGACATGGGCAGCCTCCTTGTCGTACGCGAACCCGGTGCGAGCGCCGGAAGGGGGACCTGCGGGCGCGGGGGCCCGTCGAGCGGCCGGGCGCGGGGCCCGGCGGGACGGCGGGCGGAGGTCCGGCGTCCTCCGCCCGCCGCCGTTCCGGTGGCCCTTAGGAGGGCAGTTCCTTCAGCTGGATGTCGCGGAAGGAGACCTGGTCGTCGGCGCCGTGGTTCTGGAGGCCGATGTAGCCGTCCGTCAGGCTCCGCTCGGGGTCCTTGTTGGTGAAGTCGTTGATCTTGACTCCGTTGAGGAACACCTGGAGGCGTTCGCCCTGGACCCTGATCTCGTAGGAGTTCCACTGGCCGGGCGGCCGCAGGACCTGGTCACGGGCCTTGATGTCCGCGGACTTGAACGAGTAGACGGAGCCCGTGGTGCGGTCGGGCGCGTCCGTGGCGTCGATCTGGATCTCGTAGCCCTTGTTCACCGCGGACCAGGGGTCGTCGGAGGCCGGGAAGCCCACGAAGATCCCGGAGTTGTCGTCGCCCCGCATCTTCCAGTCGAGCTTGAGCGAGTACGACTTCAGCTCCTTGGCCTGGTACCAGAGCAGACCCATGCCGCCCTCGGACTCCAGGGTGCCGTCCGTGACGTTGAACTTCCCGGGGCCGGCCTGCTTCCAGCCGTCCAGGGTCTCGCCGTTGAAGATCTCCCGGTAGCCCTTGTTCGGCTTGCAGTCCGCCTTGACCTGGCCGGTGGCGTACTGGAGTCCGCCGAGCAGGTGGGCGCGGAAGGCCTCGTCGGCGTACGACTCCTTGGTGTGGCCGCCGCCGGTGTAGAAGGACCGGCCGCCGCCGTAGCTCTGGCACCAGGCGATCGGGTGGTCACCCTTCATGGAGCCGCCCTGGTACGTGGTCTCGTCGAGGGTGGCGAGGACCTTGGCCTGCTCACGCGGGTTGGTGCGGTAGTTGTACCACTCGTCGGTGCGCTCCCAGGTGTCGCCCAGGTGCGCGGTGGACGGGTGGTCGTGGTCGTGGACGCGCACGGTGGCCTTCTGGATGGCCGGGTGCGAGTCGAAGTAGGCGCCCACGAGACCGCCGTAGAACTCCCAGTCGTACTCGGTGTCGGCGGCGGCGTGGATGCCCATGTAGCCGCCGCCGTTCGCGACGTAGTTCTCGAACGCCTTCTGCTGCTCGGCGTTGAGGACGTCGCCGGTGGTGGAGAGGAAGGCCACCGCGTCGTACTTGGCGAGGTTGGCCGTGGTGAACTGCCCGGCCTCCTCGGTCGAGGTGACCGAGATGCCGGCCGGTCCGCCGAGCTCCTTCAGCGCGGCGACGCCCTCGGGGATGGAGTCGTGCCGGAAGCCCGCCGTCTTGGAGAAGACCAGGACCTTCTTGCCGGCCTTGAACGGCTCCTTGGAGAACTCGAAGTCGTCGACGTCGTACAGCGCGCCGTCGCCGCCCCGGAAGACCAGGTAGATCTCCGAGGTGCGCGCGGGCAGCGAGCGCAGCGGCACGTCGACGTTCTGGAACGTCTCCCAGCTGCCGGTCGGCGGAATGTACGCCGAGCCGTGCAGCTTGCCGGTGGGCGAGCCGGTGCGCAGCTCGATGAAGCCGCCGGAGCCGCCGGAGGAGGCCCGTACGGTCATCTTCTTCTGCCCGTCGAACCGGTAGGGGCTGAAGGAGATCCAGTCGCCGTCGTTGATGTCACCGACGGTCTTGCCGCCGTTGGCCTGGGTCTTGTCGAAGATGTTCACGCCCGACTGGGTGGTGAAGTGCTCGGCCTGGCGGTGCAGCGGCTGGATCACGGTGCGCGCGGTACCGGTCAGGGCCTCCTGGCCGTTGGCCCCGCCGTCGGTGTAACTGGCGCCGACGACACCGTAGATGTTGGCGTTGGGGTCGTGACCGCCGTCCCCGGCGGGCGGCTTGAGGGTGCCCTCACAGCCCGTCTCGCTGGTCAGCTCGTGGGCGTGGGAGTCGTGGCCGAGGCTGTAGGCGACCTTGACCTTGGAGCAGTCGATGGTCTCCTCGGGGTCGGTGACGGTCACCTTGAACGGGACCGGCTCGCCGAAGGGGGCCAGACTGCCGTTGCCGGGAACGTCGATCCTCACCTTGGGTTCGGTGTTGCCGACCACGATCCGGACGCTGGCGTTGCCGGTGTTGCCCTCGGGGTCCTTCGCGGTGAAGGTCGCGGTGTAGGTGCCGACCTTCTTGTACTGGTGCGTGGGGTTGAGCCCCTCGCCCTTGGTGCCGTCGCCGAAGTCCCAGCTGTACGTGAGGTCCGGGGAGTCGGCGTCCTTGGCGGAGGCGGTGAAGGCGACCTTGAGGCCGGCGGCGCCGGAGGTCTTGTTCGCGCTCACCTCGGCGATCGGGGAGAAGCCGTCCTCGGCGTTCTCGATCCGGTACAGCGCGGAGTTCTCGTCGCCCTGGAACCAGGAGACGCCGTAGTCCAGGACGTAGAGCGCGCCGTCGGGGCCGAACTCCATGTCCATGATCTGGGTGCCGGTCCACGGGAAGTCGTTGATCTTCGCGACGGACCCGTCCTCGTTCTGCTCGATCCGCTTGATCCAGCGCCGGCCGAACTCACCCGCGAAGAAGTCGCCGTCGTACGCCTCGGGGAACTTCACGCTGGAGTCGAGCTCGGGGTCGTAGCGGTAGACCGGGCCGGCCATCGGGGACTCGGAGCCGCTGCCGAACTCGGGCACGGAACCGCCGTCGTACGGGATCCAGGCGGCCTGGGCGGGCGGCAGGTCCACGAGACCGGTGTTGTGCGGCGAGGTGTTCTTCGGCGCGGCGCAGTCGAACTTGTCGCCGGAGGCGCCGGTGGCGAAGTCGTAGTCGACGTAGGCGTCGTTGTCGCCGGTGCAGAACGGCCAGCCGAAGTTGGCGGCCTCGGTGACCTTGGCGAACTCGACCTGTCCTGCCGGGCCCCGGTTCGGGTTCGCGGCGCCCGCGTCGGGGCCGTAGTCGCCGACGTAGACGATGCCGGTCTTGTCGTCGACGCTCATCCGGAACGGGTTGCGGAAGCCCATCGCGTAGATCTCGGGGCGGGTCTTCTCGGTGCCCGGGGCGAAGAGGTTGCCCTCCGGGACGGTGTACGAGCCGTCCTCGGCGACCTTGATGCGCAGGATCTTGCCGCGCAGGTCGTTGGTGTTGCCGGAGCTGCGGCGCGCGTCGAAGGCCGGGTTGCGGTCCGGGCGCTCGTCGATCGGCGTGTAGCCGTCGGAGGCGAAGGGGTTGGTGTCGTCGCCGGTGGACAGGTAGAGGTTGCCCTCGGCGTCGAAGTCGATGTCGCCGCCGACGTGGCAGCAGGTGCCGCGGGAGGCCGCGACGTCGATGACCTTCTTCTCGCTCGCCAGGTCCAGCGTGCCGTTGGGGTTGAGGACGAAGCGGGAGAGGCGGTTGACGCCGTCGAACTTCTTGAAGTCCTCGGCGGTGCCGTTCTCCGGGGCGTCGCCCGCGGGGGTGTCGAGCGGCGGGGCGTAGTAGAGGTAGATCGCCCGGTTGTTCTCGAAGTCCGGGTCGACGCCGACGCCCTGGAGCCCCTCCTCGTCGTGGCTGTAGACGTCGAGCCTGCCGGCGACCTTGGTGACGCCGCCCTGGTCGGTGAGGCGCAGCGTGCCGTCGCGCGAGGTGTGCAGGACGCTGCGGTCCGGGAGCACGGCGAGCGACATCGGCTCGCCCATCTCGGGCTCGCCCTTGGCGAGCGGTACCTGCTGGAACTGCCCCTCGGCGGCGGCCGGTTCGTCGGCCGACGGCTGGGCACCGGCGACGGTCGCCGGGGTGCCCACGGCCAGCATCAGGCCGGTGGCCAGGGCGAGAGCGGTGCGGAGCCTCGTCGTCTTCTTGCCTCTGAATCTGCTTCTGTGCACGAAGTCCCTCCGGGAACGGGTGGGCCGTACGGAACGGGTGCGTAGACGTGCGGTGCGTGCGGGCGCCGGGGTGCGCCGTCACCCCGGAGGCGTGGGTGTCCTGAACACTTCAGGGACGGTAACCGCGTTCTTCCTGGGCCAACACCCCTTGGGCCGAGGTCGGTTGAACTTTTACCCAACTCAGGACAAAGCGGGATTCGGGCAGGGCGGACCGGGGACCGGCGGATGCGCCGGCCCCCGTCCCCGACATGCCGTCGGACGTGCGGATCAGCTGTTGAACGCGGCGTCGAAGGACGCGCTGGGCGGCTCGAAGTCGAAGGCCTTCAGGCGCGTCAGCGCCTCGGGGGCGCCCTGGAGCCGGTCCATGCCGGCGTCCTCCCACTCGACGGAGACGGGGCCGTCGTAGCCGATGGAGCGGAGCATGCGGAAGACGTCCTCCCAGGGGACGTCGCCGTGGCCGGCGGAGACGAAGTCCCAGCCGCGTCGCGGGTCGCCCCAGGGCAGGTGGGAGCCGAGGCGGCCGTTGCGGCCGTCGAGGCGCTTGCGGGCCTCCTTGCAGTCGACGTGGTAGATCCGGTCGCGGAAGTCCCACAGGAAGCCGACCGGGTCGAGGTCCTGCCACACGAAGTGGGACGGGTCGAAGTTGAGGCCGAAGGCCGGCCGCCGGTCGACCGCCTCCAGGGCGCGTACGGTCGTCCAGTAGTCGTAGGCGATCTCGCTGGGGTGGACCTCGTGGGCGAACCGCACGCCCTCGGCGTCGAACACGTCGAGGATCGGGTTCCAGCGGTCCGCGAAGTCCTGGTAGCCCCGCTCGATCATCGACTCGGGCGCGGGCGGGAACATGGCGACCAGGTGCCAGATGGCGGAGCCGGTGAAGCCGATGACGGTGTCGACGCCGAGGAGGGCCGCGGCACGCGCGGTGTCCTCGATCTCGGCGGCGGCCCGCTGCCGTACGCCCTCGGGCTCGCCGTCGCCCCAGATGCGGGCGGGCAGGATCGCCTGGTGGCGTTCGTCGATGATGGCGTCGCACACTGCCTGGCCGACCAGGTGGTTGGAGATGGCCCAGCACTTGAGGCCGTACTTCTCCAGGAGCTGGTGGCGGGAGGCGACGTAGGACGGGTCGGCGAGCGCCTTGTCCACCTCGAAGTGGTCGCCCCAACAGGCGAGTTCGAGCCCGTCGTAGCCGAAGTCACGGGCGAGTCGGCAGACCTCCTCCAGCGGCAGGTCCGCCCACTGGCCGGTGAACAGCGTGAAGTCGCGGGGCATCCGTATCCGTCCTCTCAGGCGGCGATGGGTGTGTAGACGGAGTTCTTCTCGGCGCTCTCCTCCACCGCGGCCAGGACGCGCTGCACCTGGAGCCCGTCGGCGAAGGAGGGTTCGGGCGTACGGCCCTCGGCGACCGCGTGGACCAGGTCGCGGGCCTGGTGCACGAAGGTGTGCTCGTAGCCCAGGCCGTGGCCCGGCGGCCACCAGGCCTCGAGGTAGGGGTGCTCGGGTTCGGTGACGAGGACGCGGCGGAAGCCGGCGTGTGTCCCGGGCTCGGTGGCGTCGTGGAACTCCAGCTCGTTGAGCCGCTCCAGGTCGAAGGCGAGCGAGCCGCGCTCGCCGTTGAGTTCGATGCGCAGGGCGTTCTTGCGTCCGGTGGCGTACCGGGTGGCCTCGAACGAGGCGAGGGCACCGGAGGTGAACCGGCCGGTGAACAGGGCGGCGTCGTCGACGGTGACCTGACCGGTGCCGGCGGCGGACACGGCGGCCAGGCCGCTGCTGGGCGCGGTGGGCAGCGGCCGCTCCCGTACGAAGGTCTCGGTGAGCGCGGAGACGCCCGCGAGCCGCTCGCCGGCCAGGTACTGGGCCAGGTCGACGATGTGCGCGCCGAGGTCGCCGAGCGAACCGGAGCCGGCCTGCTCCCGGCGCAGCCGCCAGGTCAGCGGGAACTCCGGGTCCACCAGCCAGTCCTGGAGGTAGGCGACCCGCACGTGGCGCAGCTTCCCGATCCGGCCCTCGGCCACCATCCGCCGGGCCAGCGCGGTCGCGGGGACCCGGCGGTAGTTGAAGCCGACCATCGCCAGCTGTCCCCGGGCCGCCGCCCCCTCCGCGGCCCGGGTCATCGCCTCGGCCTCTTCGACGGTGTTGGCGAGAGGCTTTTCGCACAGCACGTGCTTGCCCGCGGCGAGCGCGGCCAGCGCGATCTCGGCGTGGCTGTCGCCGGGGGTGCAGATGTCGACGAGGTCGACGTCGTCCCGCTCCACCAGGGCGCGCCAGTCGGTCTCGGTCTCCGCCCAGCCGTGGCGGTCCGCCGCCGCTCTCACCGCTTCGGCGTCCCGGCCGCAGATCACGGCCAGTTCGGGGCTGAGCGGCAGGTCGAAGACGCGTGGCGCGGTGCGCCAGCCCTGGGAGTGGGCGGCGCCCATGAAGGCGTAACCGACCATGCCGATGCGCAGCGGTGGCTTCCCCGTCTCCGCCCCTTCGGACGCTTGCGGCTGTGCCATTCGGATGTCCTCCTCGTCGTCGTGTCGGGCGGGGGTGGGCCCCGCCCGGGGGGCTGGTCAGGCCCGTGGGGCGGGGCTCCTCACTTGAAGCCGGTGGCCATGTACTGGTCCACGTTCTCCTTGTCGACGACGGCCGAGTAGCAGGTCACCGACGAGGGGATCTCGAACTCGGCGAGGCCGCCGACGCCCTTGCCCTGGCCGAGGGCGCGGGCGAGGTCGATCGCGGAGGCGGCCATCGTCGGCGGGTACAGGACAGTGGCCTTCAGGACACCGTTGTCGGCCTTGATGGCCTCGAACGCGGAGAGCGCGCCCGCGCCGCCCACCATCAGGAACTCGTCGCGCCCGGCCTGTTCGATGGCGCGCAGCGCGCCCACGCCCTGGTCGTCGTCGTGGTTCCACAGCGCGTCGATCTGCGACTGCGCCTGGAGCAGCTGGGCCATCTTGGCCTGGCCGGACTCGACGGTGAACTCGGCGGCCTGGCGGGCCACCTTCCTGATGTTGGGGTAGTTCTTCAGCGCGTCGTCGAAGCCCTGGGTGCGCTGCTTGGTCAGCTCCAGGTTGTCCAGGCCGGCCAGCTCGACGACCTTGGCGTTCGGCTTGTCCTTGAGCTTCTCGCCGATGTAGTGGCCGGCGTTGAGGCCCATGCCGTAGTTGTCGCCGCCGACCCAGCAGCGGTACGCCTGCGGGGTGTTGAAGATCCGGTCGAGGTTGACGACGGGGATGCCGGCGCGCATCGCCTTCAGCCCGACCTGGGTGAGCGCCTTGCCGTCGGCGGGCAGGATCACCAGGACGTCGACCTTCTTGTTGATGAGGGTCTCGATCTGGCCGATCTGCTGGGCGGTGTCGTTGGAGCCCTCGGTGCTCTCCAGGGTGACGTCGGAGTACTTCTCCGCCCGCTTCTTGGCGTTGTCGTTGATGGCGTTGAGCCAGCCGTGGTCGGCCTGCGGTCCGGCGAAGCCGATGGTGACCTGCTTGCCGGGCTTGTCGTCGGCGGCCGGCTGGTTGTCGGCAGCCGGCTCGTCGTCGCTGGACTCGTTGCTGGTGCAGCCGGTGACGAGGACGCCGGCGGACACGGCGGCCGCCCCGAAGAGCAGCCCTCTGCGACTGGTGAACTCTGGCATGGCGGTGAACCCCTTCTTAGGTCGTGCTCGCGGTACGGCGCTGGACCAGCACGGCGGCGACGATGATCGCGCCCTTGGCGATCTGCTGGACGTCGCTCTGCAGGTTGTTCAGGGCGAAGATGTTCGTGATGGTGGTGAAGATCAGGACACCGAGGACGGAGCCGACGATGGTGCCGCGGCCTCCGGTGAGCAGGGTGCCGCCGATGATCGCGGCGGCGATGGCGTCGAGTTCGTAGAGGTTGCCGTTGGTGTTCTGGCCGGAGCCGGCCAGGACGATCAGCAGGAAGGCGGCGATGCCGCAGCACAGCCCGGACAGCAGGTACAGGTAGAGCCGCTGGCGGCGTACGTCGATGCCGGCGAGCCGGGCGGCCTCCGGGTTGCCGCCGACGGCCACGCTGCGGCGGCCGAAGGTGGTCCGGTTGAGCACCAGCCAGCCGACGACGGTGACCGCGGCGAACACCAGGACCAGCGGTGGGATGCCGAGGACGTAGGAGTCGCGCTCACCGAGGTCGAGGACCCCGTCGACGGTGACGACCTGCGTCCGGCCGTCGGTGATCTGGAGGGCGAGTCCGCGGGCCGAGGCGAGCATGGCGAGGGTGGCGATGAACGGGACCATCCCGCCGTACGCGATCAGCACCCCGTTGACCAGGCCGCATCCCAGTCCGACGAGGACGGCGGTGAAGAGGATGCCGCCGAAGCCGTACTCCTGGGTGGCGACGGTGGTCGCCCACACCGAGGCGAGGGCGACGATCGCGCCGACCGACAGGTCGATGCCGCCGGAGATGATGACGAAGGTCATGCCGACGGTGACGACACCGATGACGGAGGCCTGGGTGAGGACGAGCTGGAGGTTGCGGGTGTCCAGGAACTCGTCCGGTTTGGTGATGCCGCCGATGAGGATCAGTACGGCGAGCACGCCGAGCAGCGACAGCGTGCGGACGTCGGCGCGGAACAACACGGCGCGCCAGGCGGGTGTTTCGCCGGCCGACGGCACCTTGGGGGCGCTGTCCCGCGGCGGGGAGACGGGCTGCGTCATGACGCCGGGCTTCCTTCCATGACCAGGTCGAGTACACGGTGTTCGTCGAGTTCGCGGGCGGGTGCCGTATGGACGACGGTGCCCTCGCGCAGTACCAGGACGCGGTCGGCGAGGCCGAGGACCTCGGGCACCTCGCTGGAGACCAGCAGTACGGCGAGGCCCTCGTCGGCCAGCCGGCGGACGACCGCGTACAGTTCGGCGCGGGCACCGACGTCGACGCCCCGGGTGGGTTCGTCGAGCAGTAGCACCCGGCAGCCGCGCAGCAGCCAGCGGGCGAGCACGGCCTTCTGCTGGTTGCCGCCGGACAGGGTGCGCACGGGCACGTTGGGGTTGTCGGGCCGCAGGGAGAGTTCGCGGACCGCCGCGCGTGCCGCGCGCAGTTCGGCGCCGCGGTCGATCCAGCCGGCCCTCGCGAAGCGGGACATGGAGGAGACCGACACATTGCGGGTGACGGACTCCAGCATGAGCAGGGCCTGGGCCTTGCGTTCCTCGGGGGCCAGCCCCAGTCCGGCGCGTACGGCGGCGCGTACGCTGCCCGGCCGCAACGGCTGCCCGTCGACGAGGACCCGGCCGGTGTCGGGCCTGCGGGCGCCGTAGATCGTCTCCAGGATCTCGGAGCGTCCCGAGCCGACGAGTCCGGCGAGCCCGACGATCTCCCCGGGACGCACCTGGAGGTCGAGCGGGGCGAACTCTCCCTGGCGGGACAGTCCTTCGACGGTGAGCACCGGGTCGCCCTGCGGGGCGGCGGTGGGCCGCTCCGGGAAGACGTACTCGACGTTGCGTCCCGTCATCAGCGCCACGACCTCGCGGGTCGGCGTCGACTTCGCGGGCAGCCCGCCGGCGACGGCCCGGCCGTCCTTCAGCACGGTCACCCGGTCGCCGATCCGCCGGATCTCCTCCAGGCGGTGCGAGATGTAGACGACCGCGACGCCGTCGGCGGTGAGGTCGGCGACGATGCGGAAGAGGTTGTCGACCTCGTCCGGGTCGAGGGCGGCGGACGGCTCGTCCATCACGATGAGCCGTACGTCGTGGGAGAGCGCCCGCGCCATGGACACGATCTGCTGCTGTGCCGCGGGCAGTTCGCCGACCAGCCGGCCCGGGTCGATCTCGGGGTGTCCGAGCCGCTTGAGCAGCTGGGCCGTCGAGGACTTGGCCGTGCCCGGCCGGACGACGAAGCCGGCGGTGGTCGGCTCGTGTCCCAGATGGACGTTCTCGGCGACCGAGAGGTGCTCCACCAGGTCGAGTTCCTGGTAGATGGTGGCGATACCGAGGCGCATGGCGGCGATCGGCGAGCGCAGGGTGACGTCCTCGCCGCGCCAGCGGATGGTGCCGGTGTCGGGCTGGTGCGCGCCGGCCAGCACCTTGATCAGGGTGGACTTGCCGGCGCCGTTCTGGCCGAGCAGGCAGTGCACCTCGCCGGCCTGGACGTCGAGGTCGACGCCGTCCAGGGCCCGGACTCCGGGGAACGACTTGGTGATGCCGGACATGCTGAGCAGCGGTGGTTCAGGTGCCATGCGGATTTCCCCTCGGCGGGCGTTCGGGCCGGTGTCAGGGCGATCCCCTTGCGGGGCAAGCGTTTTCAGGCAGGGCGGAGCAGAGCGGTGGCGGTGCCTGGTGCGGGTGGGCCGTTCCGGTGATGGGCACGAGCGGTGGAGCGGATGCGGTGGAACGCGGTGGTGCTGCCTACGCGGGTGAGAACAGGTGGTCGCTGATGAGCCGGGCCGCGCCGATGACTCCGGCGGTGGGTCCCAACTCCCCCAGCACGATGGGCAGGTTGCCCGTGGCCAGGGGCAGCGAGCCGCGGTAGACCTGGGTGCGGATCGCGGCGAGCAGGGTGTGGCCGAGGCCGGTCACCCCGCCGCCGATCACCACCAGGCCGGGGTTGAAGAAGCTGACCAGGCCGGCGATGACCTGGCCGGTGCGATTGCCGCCCTCACGGATCAGGTCGAGGGCGGTGGCGTCACCGGCCGCGGCCGCGGCGGCGACGTCGGCGGCGCTGAGCGTGCCGTTCGCCTCCAGCCGGGTCGCGAGTTCGGCGGAGAGCCGCTGTTCGGCGGCCTCCGTCGCGTCCCGGGCGAGGGCCGCGCCGGAGAAGTGTGCCTCCAGGCAGCCCCGGTTGCCGCAGGCGCAGGGGCGGCCGTCGGGCACGGCCTGGATGTGCCCGATGTCGCCCGCGCTGCCCGTCGTACCGCGGTAGACCTCACCGCCGACGACGATGCCGCAGCCGATGCCGGTACCGATCTTGACGCAGAGGAAGTCGGCGACGGTGCGGGCGACGCCCGCGTGCTGCTCCCCCATGGCCATCAGGTTCACGTCGTTGTCGACCATGACCGGGCAGCCGAGGTCCTGGCTGAGCGCCTCCCGCACGGGGAAGCCGTCCCAGCCGGGCATGATCGGCGGAGCCACCGGGATGCCCTCGGGGAAGCGGACCGGGCCCGGGACGCCGATGCCGGCGCCGTCGAACCCCTCCGCGAGCCCCGAGGCCCTCAGCTTCGCCGCCATGGACAGCACCTGCTCGAAGACCGCGACCGGTCCCTCGCGTACGTCCATGGGCTGGTTGATGTGCCCGAGGATCTCCAGTTCGGCGTTGGTGACGGCGACGTCGACCGATGTCGCGCCGATGTCGACGCCGAGGAACCTCAGGTGCGGGTTGAGGCGGATGTTGTGGGAGCGCCGTCCGCCGCGCGAGGCGGCGAGTCCGTCGGCCACGACGAGTTCCGTCTCCAGCAGCCGGTCCACCTCCACGGCCAGCTTCGACCGGGAGAGGTCGACCTGGTCGCCCAGCTGGGCCCGGGAGTTGGGTCCACCGTCGCGCAACAGCCTGAGCAGTCGTGCCTGATGGGCGTTCGCGGGTCGCGCTGTCATGCGTCTCACGAGCCCCTCCCCGCCTCATCGGCCTGTGCGCGCCGGATTCCGGCCACGTGTGTGGCGTGCTTTCGGATGGGAAAGTAGCAGCGCCTGCCGGAGGTGGGAAGAAGTCGCGCAGGAATTGCCCCCTACTTTTTCCACTCACAGGACAAAGGAGTCCGTGAGGGGGCCGGGAAATCTGCCACAAAGAGGGTGAAAGGGTGTGATACCGGCCGCTCAGGATTGAGTGCGCGCGTGGTACGAGCGCCGGGTGTGCTCGGTGTGTTCACGCATCAGCCGGGTGGCCAGTTGCTCGTCGTGGGCGGCGATGGCGGCGATCAGTTCGCGGTGCTCGACCCAGGACTGCCCGCCGCGCTGCCGGGCGACGGGTGTGTAGTACCAGCGCACGCGCCGGTCGACCTGCGCGGCGAGTTCGGCGAGCACGGCGTTGCCGGCCAGCTCCATGACCTTGGCGTGGAAACGGGCGTTGAGGACCACGGCGGCGTCCACGTCGTCGGCGTCGACGGCCCGGAGGCCCTCGGCCAGGATCTCCTCCAGGGCCTCGACGCCCGCGCTGTCGGCGTTGCTCGCGGCCAGCCGGGCCGCCTCGGCCTCCAGCAGCGTACGGACGGTGAGGAGTTGGTCGGCCTCCTCCTCCGTCGGCTCGTGCACGAACGCGCCCTGCGCGGGCCGGAGATCGACCCAGCCCTCGGTGTTGAGCCGCTGCAACGCCTCGCGCACCGGCTGGCGGGAGACACCGAGATGGCCGGCGAGCTCGCTCTCCACGAGATGCTGGCCGGGCTGGAGGGCCCGGGTGGTGATGAGTTCGAGCAGCGCCTCGTAGACCCGGTCGCGCAGCGGGCCGGGCCGTTCGAGCCTGGGCACGGCACCCTGGGGCAGTCCGGTCGACAACATCGCGGTCCCCCTCCTCGGCAGTTCCGTGCGCCGACGCGAACGCCGGTGCACCGCGACGCCAGTAGTGATTGTCTTTCGTCTACAGTCTACGGCGCACACATGCCAGGGGGGCGAGGAGTTGGCCACGTCACACCCGTGCGGCGGACGGCCAGGCGTCGCTCACGGGCAGCGCACGACCTGCCCCGCGTACGAGAGGTTCCCGCCGAAGCCGAACAGCAGCACCGGGTCGCCGGCCGACACCGCGCCCTGTTCGACCAGTTTGGAGAAGGCGAGCGGGATGCTCGCGGCCGAGGTGTTGCCGGACTCGGTGACGTCGCGGGCGACGACGGCGTTGACGGCGCCGAGCCGGCGGGCGAGGGGTTCGATGATCCGCAGGTTGGCCTGGTGCGGCACCACCGCCGCGAGGTCCTCGGGCGCCAGTCCGGCCTGCTCGCAGGCCCGGCGGGCGATGGCCGGCAGCTGGGTGGCCGCCCAGCGGTAGACGGTCTGCCCCTCCTGCGCGAACCGCGGCGGCGTGCCCTCGATGCGCACCGCGTGTCCCATCCCGGGCACCGAGCCCCACAGCACCGGGCCGATGCCCGCCTCCTCGCCCGGGGCGCAGCCCTCCACCACGGCGGCACCGGCCCCGTCGCCGACGAGCACACAGGTGGTGCGGTCGGTCCAGTCGGTGACGTCGGACATCTTGTCGGCGCCGACGACCAGGACCCGGCTCGCGCCACCCGCCCGTACGGCGTGGTCGGCGGTGGCGAGGGCGTGGGTGAACCCGGCGCACACCACGTTGATGTCCATGACGGCGGGCCCGGGCATGCCGAGGCGGGCGGCGACCCGGGCGGCCATGTTGGGCGAGCGGTCGATCGCCGTGGACGTGGCGACCAGGACGAGGTCGATGTCGGCGGGTGTCCGGCCGGCCGCCGCCAGTGCCTTGGCGGCGGCGTGCGCGGCCAGTTCGTCGACGGGCTCGTCGGGACCGGCGATGTGACGGGTGCGGATGCCCACCCGGCTCGTGATCCACTCGTCGCTGGTGTCGACCATGTTCACCAGGTCCTCGTTGGTGAGCACCCGGGCGGGCTGGTAGTGGCCGACGGCGGCGATGCGCGAGCCGATCATGGGTGGGTCCCCCTCGGTGGTCGGATGCGGGATGCACCAGTCTGATCAGTGACTCACCGGTACGGGGGCGGGCGATGCGACAGGAAACGTGTGCCGCGCTTGTCGGCTTTCGTCATGCCCCGGGCGGGAGGATGAGGTACGCCCGGGGCCCCGCGGTCACCCGGTGAACAGCTGGGTCGCCTTCCGCACGAGTTCGTACAGCCCGTAGGCGAGCGGCACCCCGACCCACAGCCAGGCGAAGGTGATCAACCCTCGGCGCTCGGCTCCGGTTCCGGTTCCGGTTCCGCCCGTGCTAGGCGGACTCTGGCTGCTCTCGCCGGTCATCGGCGGCCTCCTCGGGCGTCTCGGCGGCGGGGACGTGGTGGCGGGGATGGACGGGACGGACCAGTTCGTTGGCGACGAAGCCGACGACGAGCAGCCCGATCATGATGATCAGTGACACCCCGTAGAGGGAGGCGCCGTGCTTGCCCGCCTCCTCCTGCCGGTCGGCGACCCAGTTCACGATCAGCGGCCCGAGCACGCCGGCCGTGGACCAGGCGGTGAGCAGCCGGCCGTGGATCGCGCCGACCTCGTAGGTGCCGAAGAGGTCCTTCAGATACGCCGGGATCGTCGCGAAGCCCCCGCCGTAGAAGGAGAGGATCACCAGCGCGCACAGCACGAACAGCGGCTTGGAGGAGTCGCCCAGCAGCGCGATGAGCGCGTACATCAGCGCGCCGGCGCCGAGGTAGACCCGGTAGATGTTCTTCCGGCCGATGAGGTCGGAGGTGGTCGACCAGCCGATGCGCCCGGCCATGTTGGCGGCCGACAGCAGGGCGACGAACCCGGCGGCGGCCGTCGCCGACACGGGCGCGGAGGTGTCCGCGAAGAAGTCGGTGATCATCGGTGCGGCCTTCTCGAGGATGCCGATGCCCGCGGTCACGTTCATGGTGAGCACGATCCACAGCAGCCAGAACTGCGGGGTCCGCACGGCGGACCGGGCCGAGACCTGCGGCCCGTCGGGCACGGCGGGCCCGCCGGTCGCCGTGCGCGTGCCGCGCGGCACGCGCACCAGCAGCACGCCGAGCAGCATGAACACGGCGTAGGCCAGCCCGTGCACCAGGAACGCCAGCGCGATGCCAACGTTGTCGGTGCCGAAGGACTCGAGCATCTGCGCCGACCAGGGCGAGGCGATCAGGGCGCCGCCGCCGAAGCCCATGATGGCGATGCCGGTGGCCATGCCGGGCCGGTCCGGGAACCACTTGATGAGCGTGGAGACGGGCGAGATGTAGCCGATGCCGAGGCCGATGCCGCCCACGAAGCCGTAGCCGAGGACGATCAGCCAGTACTGCTCGGTGGCCGCGCCCAGCGCGGAGAGCAGGAAGCCGGAGGAGAAGCAGATCAGGGCGACGGTCATCGCCCAGCGGGGGCCCCGGCGTTCGACGAGGGTGCCGCCGAACGCGGCGGACAGACCGAGCATGACGATGCCGAGTTGGAAGGGCAACGCGCTCTGTGTGCCGCTGAGATCGAGCGCGGACTCCAGGGGCGGCTTGAACACGCTCCAGGCGTAGGCCTGGCCGATGGAGAGATGGACGGAGAGTGCGGCGGGGGGAACGAGCCAGCGGCTCCAGCCCGGCGGTGCCATGGGGGGACTCATGAGTCCCCAACCGTAGGGACGGTCGGGGCGCTTGAGAAGACGGTTGAGCAGACAACCACTGGTGCTGCACAAAGCCTTGCTGGGGCTACCTCCATACTGTAGACAATATTTCGTCGACAGAGATTCGGCAGTCTCCCGCGGTTCCTCGGTATCCCTCGACCGAACGGAGCTCCCATCGCCATGAAAGTCGCAGTCCTCGGCGCCGGGGCGATCGGCGCCTACGTCGGTGCCGCGCTCCACCGTGCGGGCGCCGACGTCCATCTCATCGCCCGTGGACCGCATCTGGCGGCCATGAGGCAGTACGGAGTACGCGTGCGCAGCCCGCGCGGCGACTTCACCGCGCACCCCCGCGCCACCGACGACCCGGCCGAAGTCGGCCCGGCCGACTACGTCTTCCTGGGTCTGAAGGCCAACTCGTACGCGGCGTGCGGGCCGCTGATCGAGCCGCTGCTGCACGACTCCACGGCGGTCGTGGCCGCCCAGAACGGCATCCCCTGGTGGTACTTCCACCGGCACGGCGGACCGTACGACGGCCGCCGGCTGGAGAGTGTGGACCCGGACGGCGCGGTCAGTGCGGTGCTCGCGCCCGAACGGGCCGTCGGCTGTGTCGTCTACGCGGCCACCGAACTCGAACAGCCCGGCGTCGTACGGCATGTGGAGGGCACCCGGTTCTCGATCGGCGAGCCCGACCGCAGTGTCTCGGCGCGCTGTCTGGCGCTCGGCGAGGCCATGCGGGCCGGCGGCCTGAAGTGCCCGGTGGAGCCGGACCTGCGCAACGACATCTGGCTGAAGCTGCTGGGCAACATCTCCTTCAACCCGATCAGTGCCCTCGTGCGCGCCACCATGCGGCAGATGTGCCTGCACGGCGGCACCCGGCAGGTCATCGAGACGATGATGACCGAGACGCTGGCGGTCGCGCGCGCCCTGGGCTGCGAGGTCGGCGTCTCCATCGAGCGCCGGCTCGCGGGCGCCGAGAAGGTCGGCGACCACCGCACCTCCACGCTCCAGGACCTGGAGCGCGGCAAACCGCTCGAACTCGACGTCCTGCTCGCGGCCGTCGTGGAACTGGCGGAGATCACCGGTGTCCCGGTGCCCACCCTGCGCACCGTGCACGCCCTCTCGGACCTGCTCGCGCTGAGGAGCGCCGCATGAGCGAACGCGACCGAACCCCGTCCGACCGGAAGCGACGCGGCCGGAGCCCGAAGACCTACACCCGTCTCACCCACCCGCTCGTCCGGGACTCGCGCGACGCGCCCTTCCGCCGGGCGACCTGGGAGGAGGCCCTGGACCGTACCGCCCGGGGACTGGCGGCGGCGCGCGGCGCGTTCGGAATGTTCTCCTGCGCCCGCGCGACCAACGAGATGAACTACGTGGCGCAGAAGTTCGCCCGGGTGGTGATGGGCACCAACAACGTCGACTCCTGCAACCGTACCTGCCACGCCCCGTCCGTCGCGGGCCTGTCGGCGGCGTTCGGCTCGGGCGGCGGCACCTCGTCGTACGAGGAGATCGAGCACACCGACGTCATCGTGATGTGGGGCTCCAACGCCCGTTACGCGCACCCGATCTTCTTCCAGCACGTGCTGAAGGGCGTCCACAACGGCGCCCGGATGTACGCGGTCGACCCGCGCCGGACCTCCACCGCCGAGTGGGCGGAGAGCTGGCTCGGGCTGAACGTGGGCACGGACATCCCGATGGCGCACGCGATCGGCCGCGAGATCATCCAGGCGGGCCTGGTCAACGAGGCGTTCGTGCGGCGGGCGACCACCGGCTTCGAGGAGTACAAGGCGCTCGTCGAGCCGTGGACGCTGTCCCTGGCGGAGAAGGTCACGGGCGTCCCGGCCGCCGCCATCCGCGACCTGGCGCACGCCTACGCCCGCGCCGAACGCGCCCAGCTCTGCTGGACCCTCGGCATCACCGAGCACCACAACGGCACCGACAACGTCCGTGCCCTGATCAACCTCTCTCTGCTCACCGGCCATGTCGGCCGCTACGGCTCGGGCCTGCAACCCCTGCGCGGCCAGAACAACGTGCAGGGCGGCGGCGACATGGGCGCGATCCCCAACCGCCTGCCCGGCTTCCAGGATCTCCTCGACCCCGGCATCCGGCTGAAGTTCGAGTCCGCCTGGGACACCGTCATCCAGCCGCACTACGGACTGAATCTGACGGAGATGTTCGAGGCCATGGAGGACGGCTCGCTGCGGGCCGTGTACTGCATCGGGGAGAACCCGGCCCAGTCGGAGGCGGACAGCGAACAGGCGGTACGCCGTCTGGGGGAGCTGGACTTCCTGGTGGTCCAGGACATCTTCCTGACGCGGACGGCCGAGCTGGCCGACGTGGTCCTGCCGGCCACCGCCGGCTGGGCGGAGACCGAGGGCACCACCACCAACAGCGAGCGGCGGGTGCAGCGGGTGCGCCGGGCCGTCGTCCCGCCGGGCGAGGCGCGCGAGGACATCGACATCATCTGCGACCTCGCCGCCCGCCTCGGCCACGACTGGAAGTACGCGGACGCCGAGACGGTGTGGAACGAGCTGCGCTCGGTCTCCCCGGACCACTACGGCATGACGTACGAGCGCCTGGAGGAGCACCAGGGCATCCAGTGGCCGTGCCCCAGCCCGGACGCCCTGGAACCTCCCTACCTGCACGGGAGGTTGTGGGCGCCGGACCCGGAACTGCGCGGCAGGCCCGCGCCGTTCGGGATCGTGCGGCACGACCCGCCGGTCGACCTCACCGACGAGGAGTACCCCATCCGGCTGACCACGGGCCGACGGCTCGACTCCTACAACACGGGTGTGCAGAGCGGCGGTTACGCCTCTCCCCTGCGGCGCGGCGAGTACGTCGAGCTGTGTCCGGAGGACGCCGAGCGGTACGGGGTCGTGGTCGGCGAGCAGGTGCGGGTGACCTCGCGGCGCGGTTCGGTGCTGGCGCCGGTGTGGGTGGACACCGGCCTCCGGCCGGGGCTCGCGTTCATGACGTTCCACTTTCCCGACGAGGTGGACACCAACCAGCTGACGATCGAGGCGAACTGCCCGATCGCGGGGACGGCGGAGTTCAAGGCGTCGGCGATCCGGATCGAGAAGCTCCCGGCTCCGACACACGTGAGGTGAGCAAGCGTGGACCTGCACTTCGGTGACAGCAAGCCGACGGACGAGGAGCGTGCGGCCGTCGACGCCCTGCTCGGTCCCCCCGAGTCGTCCTGGGAGGGCGCCGACCGCTCCGACGCGGACCTGCGATGGGCGCGCGGCGGCCGCGAGGCCCGCGACCGCCGCGACCTGCTGCTGCCGGGGCTGCACGCGATCAACGACCGGGTGGGCTGGATCAGCGAGGGCGCCCTGGACTACCTGTGCCGCCGCCTGACGGTCCCCCCGGCGGAGGCGTACGGCGTGGCCACGTTCTACGCGATGTTCTCCCTGAAACCCCGCCCCGCGACGGTCCTGCACGTCTGCACGGACCTCGCCTGCACGGCGGCGGGCGCGACCGCGCTGTGCGCGGACGTCGAGTCCCGCCTGGGACCTGAGTCCGGCGTCCACGTCGAACGCAGCCCCTGCCTGGGCTTGTGCGAGCGAGCACCGGCCGCACTTGTCATACGCGCCGGGGACACCAACTCAGCCCGTCCGGCGTTTGAGGACGAGGCCGTCCAGGCCGATGGGGGGTCCGGGGGCGCAGCCCCCGGGGTCGGGAACGGGAAGGGGCGGCGGGGGCGAGAAACCGCCGTCATCGCCCCCGCCACCCCCGACACCACCGTCCACGCCGCCACCGCCCCCGAAAACGCACCCCCCGAACCCCCACCCACCACCGCCGTCCCCCAGGCCGGCACCCCCACCCTCACCCTCCTCCAACGCATCGGCACGGTCGACCCCACCGACCTCGACGACTACCGCGCGAACGGCGGCTACACCGCCCTCCGCCGCGCCTTCGCCCTCGGCCCCGCCGCCGTCATCCGCGAGGTCACCGACTCCGGCCTCGTCGGCCGGGGCGGCGCCGCCTTCCCCACGGGCCGCAAGTGGCAGGCCACGGCGTCCCAGCCGGACCACCCCCACTACCTCGTCTGCAACGCCGACGAATCCGAACCGGGCACCTTCAAGGACCGCGTCCTCATGGAGGGCGACCCCTACGCGCTCGTCGAAGCCATGACCATCGCGGGCTACGCGACCGGCGCCCACCGCGGCTACCTCTACCTCCGCGGCGAGTACCCCCGGGCCCTGCACCGCATGGAACACGCGATCGCGCAGACCCGCGCCCGCGGCCTGCTCGGCGACGACATCCTCGGCCAGGGCTACGCCTTCGACATCGAGATCCGACGCGGCGCGGGCGCGTACATCTGCGGCGAGGAGACGGCGCTCTTCAACTCCATCGAGGGCTACCGCGGCGAACCCCGCTCCAAGCCCCCGTTCCCGGTGGAGAAGGGCCTGTTCGGCAAACCCACGGTCGAGAACAACGTGGAGACCCTGGTCAACGTCCTGCCCATCCTGACCATGGGCGCCCCGGCCTACGCGGCGATCGGCACGGAACGGTCCACCGGACCCAAGCTGTTCTGCGTCTCCGGCAGCGTGGCCCGCCCCGGCGTCTACGAACTCCCCTTCGGCGCCACCCTCGGCGAACTGCTCGCACTCGCCGGCGTACGCGACAACCTCAGGGCGGTCCTCTTCGGCGGAGCCGCCGGCGGCTTCGTACGCCCCGACGAACTGGACATCCCCCTCACCTTCGAAGGCACCCGGGAAGCGGGCACCACCCTCGGCTCCGGCGTCGTCATGGCCTTCGACGACACGGTCCCGCTCCCCCGGCTCCTCCTGCGCATCGCCGAGTTCTTCCGGGACGAGTCCTGCGGCCAGTGCGTGCCCTGCCGGGTCGGTACCGTCCGCCAGGAGGAGGCGCTGCACCGGATCGTCGAACGCGCCGGCACCGACGCCGCCCCCGACATCGCCCTCCTGCGCGAGGTCGGCCGCGCGATGCGGGACGCCTCGATCTGCGGTCTGGGGCAGACCGCGTGGAACGCCGTGGAATCCGCCATCGACCGTCTGGGGGCGTACGAATGACCGTGACACCGCTGGGGATCCCCCGCCGTCTGCTGGAGTTCACCCTCGACGGCGAGCCGGTCCGGGCGCCCGAGGGATCGACGATCCTGGACGCCTGCCGGGCGGCCGGGAAGGACATCCCCACCCTCTGCGAGGGCGACACCCTGACCCCGAAGAACGCCTGCCGCGTCTGCGTCGTGGAGGTCGAGGGCTCCCGCACCCTCGTCCCCGCCTGCTCCCGCCGGGCCGAGCCCGGCATGGAGGTGCGCACCGGCACCGAGCGGGCCCGGCACAGCCGCAAGGTGGTCCTCGAACTGCTCGCGTCCTCCGTCGACCTGTCGACGACCCCCCGGGTCGCCGCATGGCTCAAGGAGTACGAGGCGAAACCGGACCGCTTCGGCCCGGACGCCGCCCGCCTCAACGAGGAACCGAGGGTCGACAACGACCTCTACGTCCGCGACTACGACAAGTGCATCCTCTGCTACAAATGCGTGGACGCCTGCGGCGACCAGTGGCAGAACACCTTCGCGATCTCGGTGGCGGGCCGCGGCTTCGACGCCCGGATCGCCGTGGAGCACGACGCCCCGCTCACCGACTCGGCGTGCGTGTACTGCGGGAACTGCATCGAGGTCTGCCCCACCGGGGCCCTGTCGTTCAAGTCGGAGTTCGACATGCGGGCGGCGGGTACGTGGGACGAGTCGCGGCAGTCGGAGACGACGACCGTGTGCGCGTACTGCGGTGTGGGCTGCAACCTCACCCTCCATGTGCAGGACAATGAGATCGTGAAGGTCACCTCGCCGCACGACAACCCGGTGACCCACGGCAACCTGTGCATCAAGGGCCGCTTCGGCTACCAGCACGTACAGAACCGGGACTGATGGGGACATGGGACGAGTCACGGAACGACGCAAGGTGCTCCGCATCCGGGACGGGGCGGTCTCCAGCCGCCCCGACACGCTCGTCGCCGAGGAACCCCTGGAAATCAGACTGAACGGCAAACCCCTCGCCATCACCATGCGCACCCCGGGCGACGACTTCGCGCTGGCGGCCGGCTTCCTGGTGAGCGAGGGGGTGCTCGCGACCGCCGCGGACCTGCGGAACATCGTCTACTGCGCCGGGGCGACGGTCGACGGGTCCAACACGTACAACGTGGTCGACGTGCAGACGGCCTCCGGCGTGGTGATCCCGGACCTCACCCTCGAACGCAACGTCTACACCACCTCCTCCTGCGGTCTGTGCGGCAAGGCCAGCCTGGACGCGGTGCGGACGACCACCCGCCATCCCGTCGCCGACACTCCCCCGCTGCGCGTGACGCCGGAGCTGCTGTCCGGCCTGCCCGACCGGCTGCGCGCGTCCCAGCGGGTCTTCGACCGCACGGGCGGCCTGCACGCGGCGGCCCTGTTCGGCGAGGACGGCGAGCTGCTGGACGTACGGGAGGACGTGGGGCGGCACAACGCGGTCGACAAGCTGGTCGGCCGTGCCCTCCAAAGCGGGAGCCTGCCGCTGTCCCGGACGATCCTGCTGGTCTCCGGCCGGGCCTCGTTCGAGCTGGCGCAGAAGGCGGTCATGGCCGGCATTCCGCTGCTGGCGGCGGTCTCGGCGCCGTCGTCGCTGGCCGTGGACCTGGCGGCGGAGACCGGCCTGACCCTGGTGGGCTTCCTGCGGGGCGGTTCCATGAACGTGTACGCGGGAGAGGACCGTATCGCCCTGCGGGCCGCGGCCGCCCGAGGCTGACCGGTCCCCCTCGCTGCACGGCGGCGGGGCCCCTGACGGCGGGGAGCGCCCCCTGCGCCGCGGGGCCCCGCCTCAGTACCGGCCGGGTCAACGGACGCCCCATGGACCGGGACCACCGCACCCACTAACGTCCCCGAGCGTGCCCGACGACGCGGCCCGAGCACGACGGCGGACGGGGACCGGGATCGCGCTGGCGCTGACCCTGGTCCTCGGGGCGGTGCTGGTCACCGGTCCGCCGGAGGACGACGACCGGCCGCCCGGCGACGCCTGCCGGCCCCGTACGGTCGCCTCCTGGACCACCGACGACGCGCTCACCGCGGAGTTCGCCCGCTACGGCGACGACGCCGGCCGCACCGACGACTGGACCGGCGGCGACGGCACCCATTCGGTGCGGCTGCCCGACGGGCGGCTGCTGTGGCTGTTCTCCGACACCTATCTCGGCGGTGTGCACCGTCCGCCCAACCCGGTCGGCGAGTCGTACGCATGGCGGGACACCGGCGCCCCGCTGGTGCGCAACTCGGCCGTGCTCATGCGCGACGGCCGGCTGGAGGCCACCCTGCCCGCCCCGCTCTTCCCCGACCCCGCCCCCGACCAGTGGCGCTGGCCCGTCGCGGCCCGGGTCGAGCCGCGCTCCCCCGGCTCCTCCGAGCGGGTCGTGCGGGTCCTGCTGTGGGTGCGTACGGCCGGACGGTCCCCGTGGATCTACGGCGTGCCCACCGCCACCGAGGTCGCGACGCTCTCCCTGCCGGACCTGCGGACGGAGTCGATCGTGGGGGTGCACGACCAGCGGCAGGTCGCCGACCCGTCCCGTCGCGTGCTCTTCGGCACCACCCTGGTCGAGGAGGACGGCTGGACGTACGTCTTCGGCGGCGACGACGGCCGCGCCGCGTCCCGGCCGGCCTCGCACGCGTATGTGGCCCGCGTCCCGGCCGGCGGGCTCGCGGACCCGGCCGCCTGGGAGTACTGGACCGGCGGGGCGTGGCAGACCCGCGCCCGGCCGCGCCCGGTGCTCGGCGACGGCCGGGGCAGGGGCGTGGGCAGCGCGTTCTCGGTGGTGCGGGACGACGGGACGTACGTGCTGTTCACGATGGCCGCGGGCACCGAGGGGCTGACCACGGTGGCGTCGTACTGGGCGTGCTCCCCGACCGGGCCCTGGCACGGGCCGGCGCACGAGTTCACCCCCGCGCTGCCGGGGGCCGGGACCGCCGCCTACAACCCGCAGACGCACCCGGAGCTGGGCGGCGACGGGCGGCTGGTGCTCAGCTACGACGTGAACTGGCTGGAGACCACGGGCGCGGCGGTGATGCTCAGCCGGAACGTGTCCCTGTACCGACCCCGGTTCGTGACCGTCCGGCTCGGTCCGGCACGGTGATCTCCTCGACCCGGTCGTGCGACCGGCGCTTGGCGATCACCGCGCACACCATCAGCTGCATCTGGTGGAACAACATCAGCGGCAGCACGGCCAGCGAGGCATGTGCCCCGAACAGCACGCTCGCCATGGGCAGCCCGGCGGCCAGCGACTTCTTCGAGCCGGCGAACTGGATGGCGATCCGGTCCTCCCGGCCGAAGCGCAGCGCCTTGGCGCCGTACCAGGTCAGCAGCAGCATCACGGCGAGCAGGACGGCCTCGACGGCGAGCAGTCCGCCGAGCCGGGCCGGGCTCACCTGGCTCCAGATGCCCTGCACCATGCCCTCGCTGAACGCGGTGTAGACGACGAGCAGGATCGAGCCCCGGTCGACCAGCCCCAGCACCTTCCGGTGCCGGGCGACGAAGCCGCCGATCCAGCGGCGCAGCAGCTGCCCCGCGAGGAACGGCACCAGCAGCTGGAGCACGATCTTCATCACCGACCCGGCGGAGAACCCGCCCCCGCTGTTGCCGAGCAGCGTCGCCGCGAGCAGCGGGGTGACGACGATGCCGATCAGCGAGGAGAAGGAGCCGGCGCAGATCGCGGCGGGCACGTTGCCGCGGGCGATCGAGGTGAAGGCGATCGACGACTGGATGGTGGAGGGAACCAGGGTGAGGAAGAGCAGGCCCTGGTAGAGGGGGTCGGTCAGGAAGACCGGGACGAGTCCGCGGGCGGCCAGGCCCAGCACCGGGAAGACGACGAAGGTGCAGGCCAGTACGGTGACATGGAGCCGCCAGTGCCTGAGCCCGTCCAGGGCCTCGTGGGTGGAGAGCCGGGCGCCGTAGAGGAAGAACAGGAAGGCGATCGCGGCCGTGGAGGCGCCGGAGGCGATGTCCGCGCCCGTGCCCCGCGCGGGGAGCAGCGCGGCGAGGCCCACGGTCCCGAGCAGCAGCAGGATGTACGGGTCGATCGGCAGCCGACTCGGCCGGCGCAGGCGTTTCACGGTGCTCCACTTGCTCATCTGCTCGGTGTGCTCAGGCGGTCACGGGTGCCCACGGGTGGCCCCTCCCCATCCTGCTCCTCCCTTCCGTGATCGGGAATCCGGTATACCGCTCTCACTGTCATCGCGTTTCGTGATGAGCGTCGGGTTGAGCGGTCGTAGGCTGCGGTCATGTACGACCCCACGCACCTGCGCACGTTCCTGTCGGTGGCGCAGACGCTGAGTTTCACGCAGGCCGCGCGGCGGCTCGGGCTGCGCCAGTCGACCGTGAGCCAGCACGTACGGCGGCTGGAGGAGGCCACCGGGCGGCAGCTGTTCACCCGCGACACCCACTCGGTGGAGCTGACCGAGGACGGCGAGGCGATGCTCGGCTTCGCCCGGCGGATCCTGGACGTGCACGAGCAGGCGACGCAGTTCTTCACCGGCACCCGGCTGCGCGGACGGCTGCGGTTCGGCGCGTCGGAGGACTTCGTGCTGACCCGGCTGCCGGAGATCCTCGAACGGTTCCGGCACGAGCACCCGGAGGTCGACCTGGAGCTGACGGTCGAGCTCTCGGGCACCCTGCACGAGCAGCTGCGGGCGGGCCGACTGGACCTGGTGCTGGCCAAGCGGCGGCCCGAGGACCCGCGGGGCGAGCTGGTCTGGCACGACGAACTGGTGTGGATCGGCGCGCCGGGGCTGCGCCTGGACCCGAACCGTCCGGTGCCGCTGATCGCGTACCCGCCGCCGGGCATCACCCGGGCCCTCGCCCTGCGGGCACTGGAGCGGGAGGGCCGGGAGTGGCGCATCGCGTGCACCAGCGGCAGCCTCAACGGTCTGCTCGCGGCGGCCCGCGCCGGCCTCGGGGTGATGGTGCACTCGCGCGGACTGATCCCGCCGGGGCTGGTCCGGATACCGGAGCGGGCGGGGCTTCCGGAGCCGGGCGAGGTGGACTTCGTGGTGGTGCACGGCCGGCGCCGTCCCTCCGCGCAGGGCGCGGCGGACGCGCTGGCGGCGGCGATCCTCGCGGGCGGCGACCGGCTCCAGCGCGGCGGGCGGGGGTGACGATCCGGAGCGCCCTCACGCTGACCTCAGTGGGACCGGTGTCGCACTCCCAAGCCCCGGTCATGCGGTCGTACAGATTCGGTGGAGATTACGGCACCGAAACTTACTCGACCGTCAGGAATCTGTCCGACCCTTCCCCATGTGAGCGCTTTTTCCTTCACTGACCAGCGCGAACAAGAGCTCTGCTCACTTCTTCACCCCCTCCCGCCCCCTGTTCGCGTGGGGTAGCTTTCACGGCGCCGTGCGGGACGAGGGCGTCGCCGCACACCAGTCCGAGCGCTGAGGGAGCGGGGAGCGGGATTGCGCGAGTTCACCAACCCCCCATTGGCGTTGGCGCCCCCGGTGGGCGGTCTGGCCGACGTGGTCTTCCGGTATGCCGAGGACGACCCGTCGCACATCGCGCTCGGCCGCAAGGACGACGCCGGGCACTGGCGGGACGTGACCAGCGCCGAGTTCCGCGACGAGGTGCTCGCCCTCGCGAAGGGCCTGCTGGCCGGCGGGATCCGGTTCGGCGACCGGGTCGCGATCATGTCCCGCACCCGGTACGAGTGGACGCTCTTCGACTTCGCGCTGTGGACGATCGGCGCGCAGGTCGTCCCCGTGTACCCGACGTCCTCCGCCGAGCAGTGCTTCTGGATGCTGTACGACGCGGAGGTGACGGCCGCGATCGTGGAGCACGAGGACCACGCGATGACGATCGCCACCGTCATCGACCGGCTGCCCCGGATGCGCCGGCTGTGGCAGCTCGACGCGGGCGCCGTGCAGGAGCTGTACGACGCGGGCGCGCACCTCGACGACGAGGTGGTGCACCGGCACCGGCAGGCGGTCACGCCCGACTCGGTGGCGACGATCATCTACACCTCGGGCACCACGGGCCGCCCCAAGGGCTGCGTGCTCTCGCACGGCAACTTCATGTACGAGGCGGACACCGTCATCGAGCGCTGGGAGCCGGTGTTCCACTCGCGCAGGGGCGACGAGGCGGCGACGCTGCTGTTCCTGCCGCTCGCGCACGTCTTCGGGCGGATGGTGGAGGTCGCGGCGATCCGCGGCCGGGTCCGTTTCGGCCACCAGCCGCAGCTGCACGCCGCGGCCCTGCTGCCCGACCTGGCCGCCTTCCGGCCGACCTTCATCCTGGCCGTCCCGTACATCTTCGAGAAGGTGTTCAACGCGGCGCGGCGCAAGGCCGAGAAGGAGGGGAGGTCCGGCCCGTTCGAGAAGGCCGTCGACGTGGCGGTGCGGTACGCGGAGGCGGTGGAGGCGAAGGCCTGGGGCATCGGGCCGGGTCCGTCGGCGGGCCTGCGCATGCAGCACCAGCTCTTCGACAAGCTGGTCTACGGCAAGGTGCGGGCCGCGATGGGCGGCCGGATCCGCAACGCGATGTCGGGCGGTTCGGCGATGGACCGCCGGCTGGGCCTGTTCTTCGCGGGCGCCGGCGTGCAGATCTACGAAGGGTACGGACTGACCGAGTCCACGGCGGCGGCCACCGCCAACCCGCCCGAGCGCACCCGCTACGGCACGGTCGGACAGCCGGTCCCCGGGGTCACCGTGCACATAGCGGACGACGGTGAGATCTGGCTGCACGGCGACAACGTCTTCCTGGGCTACCTCAACAACCCGAAGGCCACCGACGAGACCCTGCACGACGGCTGGCTGGCCACCGGCGACCTGGGCTCCCTCGACGAGGACGGCTATCTCACCATCACCGGGCGCAAGAAGGAGATCCTGGTGACCTCCGGCGGCAAGAGCGTCTCGCCGGGCGTGCTGGAGGAGCGGGTGCGGGACCATCCGCTGGTCAACCAGTGCATCGTCGTCGGCAACGACCGCCCCTACGTCGCCGCCCTTGTCACCCTCGACCAGGAGGCCGTGGAGCACTGGCTGACGATGCGCGGCAAGCCGCGGCTGTCCCCGGCGGACCTGGTGCGCGACCCGGATCTGGAGACGGAGGTACGGCGGGCCGTGGTCGCCGCCAACACCCTGGTCTCGCAGGCCGAGTCGATCCGTACGTTCCGCATCCTGGCGCAGCCGTTCACCGAGGAGCACGGGCTGCTCACGCCGTCGCTGAAGCTGAAGCGCAAGGCCATCGAGAAGGCCTACGGGGAAGAGGTCGAGGCGCTCTACCGGGCATGAATTCCGCGGTCAGGAATGCGGCGGGGGCCGTGATCGTTGACGATATGAGTACCACCTGACCACAACCCGAAGGATCGAGAGCTCGTGAGCAAGGTCCCCCCGATCATCCTGAACAACGGCGTCGAGATGCCCCAGCTGGGCTTCGGCGTCTGGCAGGTGCCGGACGCGGAGGCCGAGGCGGCCGTCGCGACGGCGCTGGAGGCGGGCTACCGCAGCATCGACACCGCGGCGATCTACGGCAACGAGGAGGGCACGGGCAAGGCCATCGCGCGGTCGGACGTTCCCCGCGAGGACCTCTTCGTCACCACCAAGCTCTGGAACAGCGACCAGGGGTACGACTCCACCCTGCGCGCCTTCGACACCTCGCTGTCGAAGCTCGGACTCGACTACGTGGACCTGTACCTGATCCACTGGCCGATGCCCGCCCGGGGCCGGTACGTCGACACGTACAAGGCGTTCGAGAAGCTGCTCGCCGACGGCCGTGCCCGCGCCATCGGTGTGTCCAACTTCCTGCCGGAGCACCTGGAGCACCTGATCGCCGAGACGTCCGTCATCCCGGCGGTCAACCAGATCGAGCTGCACCCGCACCTCCAGCAGAACGCGACGCGTGAGTACCACGCGGAGCAGGGCATCGCGACCGAGGCGTGGTCGCCCCTCGGTTCCGGCAAGGGGATCCTCGAGATCCCGGCGATCGTGGCGATCGCCCAGAAGCACGGCCGCACCCCGGCGCAGGTCGTGCTGCGCTGGCACCTCCAGCTCGGCAACGTGGTCATCCCGAAGTCGGTGACGCCGTCGCGGATCCAGGAGAACATCGACGTCTTCGGGTTCGCCCTGGACACCGAGGACCTCGCCGCGATCAGCGCGCTGAACGAGGACCGGCGGATCGGTTCGGACCCCGCGGACGTCAACAGCTGACCGCACGCACACGACGGCCTCCCCCGCGTGGGGAGGCCGTCGCGCGTCCGGTCAGTTGGGCTGGCCCAGGGGCCGTACGACCACGGTGTTGACGTCGACGCCGGCGGGCTGGGTCATGGCCCAGACGACCGAGTCAGCGATCTGGTCGGCGGTGAGCAGATGGCCGGGCGGCAGGCTGCCGTGGGAGTCCCAGAACGGGGTCTCCACGCGGCCGGGCGCGATCAGCGTGACGCCGACGCCCCACTCGGTGACCTGCCGCCGGGTGTTCTCGGCGAGCCCGGTCACCGCGTACTTGGTCGCGCCGTAGAGGTTGCCCGGCGTCGGCACGAACCCCGCGACGCTGCCCACCAGCACGATCCGACCGCGGGTCTCCTTCAGCGCGTCGATCGAGGCCCTGATCAGCAGGGCGGGACCGAGGACATTGGTCAGCACCATGTCGGTCCAGCCCGCGGGGTCGCCCTCGGCGACCGAGTCGCCGGTGGCGAACCCGGCGTTGGCGACGACGGTGTCCAGCCGGCCGAACTCCGCCAGCACGGTGTCCACCGCCGTCCGTACGTCGCCGTACTCGGCCGCGTTCCCCGGGAGGGTCAACAGGTCCCCGGGCTCGCCGAGTTCCTTCGCGAAGCGGCGCAGCCGCTCCTCGCCCCGTCCGGTGACGGCCACTCGCTGTCCCGCGTCCAGCAGCCGCCGGGCGACGGCGGCACCGATACCGCTGCCCCCGCCGGTGATGAGCGCGACCGGAGAGTCGGTCATGGAAACCCCCTGTGTGTCGTTGCGTGCCGGGGAGTCCATCACTTGGAGAGCTCTCGAAGTCAAGCCGTCACACGGGCCGCACCGCGGTGTGCACGGTGTGCGCCGCGAGGACGAACACGTCGGGGCGGTGGTGCACGCTCGCCTTGTCGTCGGGGTCGAGGAGACGGTCGAGGGTGGCGCGGTCCTCGGCGTCCAGCTCCTCGCCGAGCATGTCGCGGGTGCGGCCGAGGGTGGCGACCACATGGGCGCGGGCGCGGTCCGAGGCCGGGGCGGGGAGGTCGAGGAGGAAGGTGCGCGAGCGGGTGTGGTGCAGCCCGGCCGAGGTCAGCAGGGCAGGCCAGTCCTCGACGGTGGCCACCGAGCCCGGCAGTTCGGCGCGCATCCGGCTGAACCGCTCCTCCTCCAGCACGTCGATGCGCGCCTGGAGACCGGGCCGGCCGAACCCGATGTCGCGGGGCAGGAACCGGGCGGGCAGACCGCCCTCCAGCACGGCCAGCGTGCCACCGGGCGCGAGCCGTGCCGCGCAGGCCGCGAGCGCGGCGCCCTGGTCGCCGAGGTGGTGCACGCTGCGGCTGGCCCACAGCAGGTCGGCCGGGTAGTCCAGTTCGCCGAGCACCTCGGGCAGCTCACCGGCGAGGGTGCCGAAGCGGTCGGCGGCTCCCTTGCGCTCCGCCCGGTCCCTGGCCCGCTCCAGCAGCGGCTCGGAACCGTCGACGGCGAGGATCCGCGCTCCCGGGAAGGTCTCGGCGAACAGGCACGAGATGACACCGGGGCCGCTGCCCGCGTCCACGATCAGTCCCGGTTCGGTCACCTCCTTCGCCAGCCAGCTGAGGGCCCGCTCGTACAGGGGCGTGAACAGCTCGGCCTGGGATTCGAGCAGGGGGGCCATCTCGGCCCAGTCGATCTCGGTGCCGTCGTGGCCGTGAGGGTGGTTCGGGCCGTGGTGGTGATGGTGCGCCATGGTGGTCAGCCTCTCCGCTCGGATGCCGTCAGGGTGCGCCGACGCACCGGGAACGCGCAAACAATGTTGCCGGTCCCGCAAAAGGAACCCGAGGGATTCCGAGGTGGAGATGTGCGCGATCCGCCGGGCCGGACCTGGCCGGCCCGGCCCGGCGGATCAGTGGTCAGCCCGTCACGACAGCGGCGGGTACGCGTTCTTCATCAGCTCCTGGAACTGGGCGGAGAACCAGTGCCCGGAGATGGGGGCGTTGCCCAGCGCACCCGACATGTTGTTGTCGTTGCGCGGGTTGCCCGTGTACGTCGGGTCGCACATCCGGTCGAAGCCCTTGCCCTCGTCGTTGTCGATGTGCTCGCTCGCCCCGTCGGACTCACCCGGGGGCTTCATCCAGACGTAGGCGTCGATCCCGGGCTCCGGGGAGGCCTTGGGCCGCTCACCGAGGCCGGCTCCCGACTGGTTGCACCAGTTGCCGGTGTTGAAGCGGCGGTCGTAGCGGCCGCCGTCGACGTAGGTGTCCACGCTGGTCGTGGCGCCGGGGCCGGTGGGCCGGTTCGCGCCGCCCCAGCCGTTGCGGGAGGTGTCGATCAGCATGCCGATGTTCGAGTCGAAGCCGAGCGAGACCAGCTGGTTGCGCAGCGCCTGGGCGTACGACAGCTCGTCGACGTAACGGTTCCAGCTCACCCACTTGGACTCGCGCACCGACTTGCCGGCCACGTTGTCGTTGATGGAGAAGTGGTCCTCCTTCAGCGCGCTGTAGTTGGCCGTGTTGGCGATGAAGCCGTGCACGTCGGCGACGGTCGCGCCCTCGGCGGTCGCCGCCTGCTTGAACATCTGCGCGGAGGCGCCGAAGTTGTCGTCCCAGCCCAGCCAGCCGTGGTGGCCGGCGTCCACGTAGTTGTAGACGTTGGCCACGTCGCCGAGCTTGTTCAGGGCGTAGCCGACGCCCTTCACGTAGTTGCCGTTGGCCTTCATGACGTCGCAGTTCTCCGTGGCGGTGGGCCGCGGCGACACGTTGGTGACCAGGTTGGGCAGGGAGTCGATCTCGACCGTGGTGACGATCCGCAGCGAGGCGTACTTCGGGTCGGCGAGGATCTGCGCGATCGGGTCGATGTACTCCGTCTTGTAGCGGTCGATCTCCGTCGGGCCGAGCTCGCCGTTGGAGGCGAGGGCGGCGCAGTCACGGCCGGGCAGGTTGTAGATGACGAGCTGGACGACGAGCTCGCCGGAGCCCTTCTGGGTGAGGGCCTCGTCGAGGTGGTCGCGCAGGCCCATGCCGCCGTTGACCCCGTTGATGGCGGCGGTGCGGTCCAGCCAGACACCGGTCGGCTGGTTCGCGATGCGGCTGCCGCCCGGCTCGGCGGCGGCCTTCGCGGACCACTCGGGGTTCACGTACACCTTGGCGCCGCTGTAGGGGTTGTTCACCCGGTTGCCGGGCGGGTCGGTCGGGTCCGGCGGGTCGGTGGGGCCACCGCCGGAATCGACGTTGCAGGTCACACCGTCGAGGGTGAAGGTGGCGGGGACGGCGTTGCTGCCGCTGTACGTGCCCTGGAAGCCGAAGGTGGCCGAACTCCCGGTGGCCAGGGTGCCGTTGTAGGACTCGTTGGCGGCGGTGACGTTGGCGCCGGACTGGCTCACCTTGGCGTTCCAGCCGTTGGTGACCTTCTGGTTGCCGGCGTAGGTCCACTTCAGCGACCACGACGACTTGGCGGCGCTGTTGTTGGTGATCGTCACCGACGCGGTGAAGCCGGTGTCCCACTGGTTCTGCACCTTGTAGTCCACGGTGCAGGGGACGGCGGCCGCGCCGGTGTCGCCGGGGACGGCGGCGATCGCCGTCCCGGTGGCGCCGGCGACCAGCGCCATGGCGGCGAGAAGCGCGGTTCTGGTGCGACTCATGGTGCGGGTTTCCTATCCGTAGGGGGCTGACCTTCTGGGGCGCGCGCGGACGACCGCGCGGGCCTGGTGCCTTACGGGTGGGGGTGCCGTACAGACCGATTGGGGCAGGCCTGTGATGCCGACCGGTGTTTTCGGGCAGCACGGACGGCACGGGGATCCCACGGGAACGAGCGACCCCGCGTCAGGTGCTCCGCAGGTGCACGGGGATGGCTAAAAGTACTGAACGCGGGGGGTGGCGCATGAGCGGTCTCCTTGCAGCTCGGACGCGTCATGACGAACGCGTCGACTGGTGGAACCGCTCCCACTGGTGCTCATGAAGCTAGCGCCAAGTGACGGCAAAGAACAGAGGGACTGCTGACTTTCACTCAGCTCGGGCCGTCGAATGTTTTCGATTCGCCACAAGGCTTGACCGCTCAGCACCCCATCCTCACTATGGGAGCGCTCCCACTGGTTCAAGCCTTGACATCTCCGAGTCGCAGGAGGAACCAGCACCATGCATCCCCCACCCAGGAGACGCAGAGGCGTCCGGCGGCTGTTAACGGCCGCCGCCGCGGCTCTCGCGCTTCCGCTGACGATGCTCTCGACCGGCTCGACGCCCGCGCAGGCGGCGGCCGTCCAGTGCAGCGTCGACTACAAGACCAATGACTGGGGCTCCGGTTTCACCGCGGAGCTGACCCTCACCAACCGCGGTGCGGACGCCATCGACGGCTGGACCCTGACGTACGACTACGCGGGCAACCAGAAGCTCCAGAACGGCTGGAACGGCACCTGGTCGCAGTCCGGCAAGACCGTGACCGTGAAGAACGCCCCGTACAACGGCCGGATCGCCGCCGGCGGCGCCGTCACCACCGGCGGCCAGTTCTCCTACAGCGGCAGCAACGCCGCCCCCACGTCCTTCGCGATCAACGGCACCACCTGCACCGGGGCCCACCAGCCGCCGATCGCCGTGCTGACCAGCCCGGAGGCCGGAGCCGTCTACACGCAGGGCGAGACGGTCCCGCTCGCCGCCACCGCGGCGGCCGCCGACCAGGCCACGATCACCAAGGTGGAGTTCTACGACGACACCGAGCTGCTGGGCACCGACACCGGCTCGCCCTTCACGCTCTCCGTCGCCGGCTTGACCGTGGGCAGTCATTCGCTGGTGGCGAAGGCGTACGACAGCATGGGTGCCTCCGCCAGCTCCACCCCGGTCGGCATCACGGTCGCCTCGGGACCCGCCGTGGTCGCCACCCCGTCCCAACTCGGCGTTCAGCAGGGCGAGTCGGGCACGTACGAGGTGAAGCTGTCCAAGCAGCCGGCCTCGAACGTGACCGTCACGACGACCCGGGCGAGCGGCAACTCGGGACTGTCGGTCTCGGCCGGCGGCTCGCTCACCTTCACGCCGTCGAACTGGAACACCGCGCAGAAGGTGACGATCGCCGCCGACTCCTCGGGCAGCGGCACGGCGGTCTTCGAGTCCTCGGCCCCGGGTCACGCCAAGGCGGCGGTCACGGTGACGCAGCTGGGCGCCCAGAAGGCGTACGACGCGCGCTTCCTGGAGCTGTACGGGAAGATCACCGACCCGGCGAACGGCTACTTCTCGCCGGAGGGCATCCCGTACCACTCGGTCGAGACGCTGATCGTCGAGGCGCCGGACCACGGTCACGAGACCACCTCGGAGGCGTACAGCTACCTGCTGTGGCTCCAGGCCATGTACGGCAAGGTGACCGGTGACTGGTCGAAGTTCAACGGGGCCTGGGAGATCATGGAGAAGTACATGATCCCGACCCACGCGGACCAGCCGACCAACTCCTTCTACAACGCCTCGAAGCCGGCGACGTACGCGCCCGAGTACGACACCCCGAACGAGTACCCGTCCGCGCTGGACTCGGGTGTCTCGGTCGGCCCCGACCCGATCGCGAGCGAGCTGAAGTCCGCCTACGGCACGGACGACGTCTACGGCATGCACTGGATCCAGGACGTCGACAACGTGTACGGCTACGGCAACTCGCCCGGCAAGTGCGAGGCGGGCCCGTCGGACACCGGACCGTCGTACATCAACACCTTCCAGCGCGGCCCGCAGGAGTCGGTGTGGGAGACCGTCCCGCAGCCCACCTGCGACGCCTTCAAGTACGGCGGCAAGAACGGCTACCTGGACCTGTTCACCAAGGACGCCTCGTACGCCAAGCAGTGGAAGTTCACCAACGCCCCGGACGCCGACGCGCGCGCCGTGCAGGCCGCGTACTGGGCAGACCTGTGGGCCAAGGAGCAGGGCAAGGGCTCCGAGGTCTCCGCGACCGTCGGCAAGGCCGCGAAGATGGGTGACTACCTGCGCTACGCCATGTTCGACAAGTACTTCAAGAAGATCGGCAACTGCACCAGCCCGTCCTGCCCGGCAGGCACCGGCAAGGACGCCTCGCACTACCTGCTGTCCTGGTACTACGCCTGGGGCGGGGCCACCGACTCCTCGGCGGGCTGGGCCTGGCGCATCGGCTCCAGCCACGCCCACGGCGGCTACCAGAACCCGCTCGCCGCCTACGCGCTGAGCGAGTACGCGCCGCTCAAGCCGAAGTCGGCGACGGGCGCGGACGACTGGGCCAAGTCGATGCAGCGGCAGCTGGAGTTCTACCGCTGGCTCCAGTCCGACGAGGGCGGCATCGCGGGCGGCGCGACCAACAGCTGGGCGGGCCGGTACACGACCCCGCCGGCCGGCACGCCGACCTTCTACGGCATGCACTACGACGAGAAGCCGGTCTACCACGACCCGCCGTCGAACCAGTGGTTCGGCTTCCAGGCGTGGTCGATGGAGCGGGTCGCCGAGCTGTACCAGCAGACCGGCAACGCGCTCGCCAAGTCGGTCCTCGACAAGTGGGTCGACTGGGCGCTGTCGGAGACCACGATCAACCCGGACGGCTCCTTCCGGATCCCGTCGACGCTCCAGTGGTCCGGCAAGCCGGACACCTGGAACGCGTCGTCGCCCGGCGCCAACAGCGGGCTGCACGTGTCCGTCGCCGACTACACCAACGACGTCGGTGTGGCCGCCGCGTACGCCAAGACCCTGACGTACTACGCCGACCGCTCCGGCGACACGGAAGCGGCCTCGACCGCCAAGGCGCTGCTCGACGGCATGTGGGAGAACAACCAGGACGCGCTCGGCATCGCCGTCCCGGAGACCCGCGCCGACTACAACCGCTTCGACGACCCGATCCACGTCCCGAGCGGCTGGACCGGCACCATGCCCAACGGCGACACGATCAACTCGTCGTCGACCTTCGAGTCGATCCGCACCTTCTACCAGGACGACCCGGCGTGGTCGAAGATCGAGTCCTATCTGGCGGGCGGCGCCGCGCCCACCTTCACGTACCACCGGTTCTGGGCCCAGGCCGACATCGCCCTGGCCATGGGCTCGTACGCGGAGCTTCTCGAATAGCCCCCGCCGACGCTCCGCGTACCGGTCCCGGCACCTGACGCCGGGGCCACACACGGCCGGGCGGTCCCACTCGCGCACGGTGGGGCCGCCCGGCCCTCGCACGCTCTCCCCACTCCACCCTCCCCCCAAGAGGAAGGAACCTCCGTGCGAAGAACCCGTGTTCTCACGGCCGTGCTCGCGCTGGCGGCCGGTCTGCTCGCGGGCGGTCCGCCCGCCCTGGCCGCCGACGCACCGCCGCCGGCCACCACCCTCGCCGCGGACACCTACACCTGGAAGAACGCGCGCATCGACGGTGGCGGCTTCGTGCCCGGCATCGTCTTCAACCGAGGTGAGAAGGACCTGGCCTACGCCCGCACCGACATCGGCGGCGCCTACCGCTGGCAGGAGTCGACGAAGACCTGGACCCCGCTGCTCGACTCGGTCGGCTGGGACGACTGGGGCCACACCGGCGTGGTCAGCCTCGCCTCCGACTCCGCCGACCCCGACCGGGTGTACGCGGCGGTCGGCACGTACACCAACGACTGGGACCCGGACAACGGCGCGGTGCTGCGCTCCACCGACCGGGGCGCGAGCTGGCGCAAGGCGGACCTGCCGTTCAAGCTGGGCGGGAACATGCCCGGCCGGGGCATGGGTGAACGCCTGGCGGTCGACCCGCACGACAACGACGTGCTGTACCTGGGCGCGCCCAGCGGTCACGGGCTGTGGCGGTCGACCGACGCGGGTGCCACGTGGTCCGAGGTGACGGCCTTCCCCAACCCCGGGAACTACGCGCAGGATCCCAGTGACACCTCCGGCTACGCGTCCGACAACCAGGGCATCGTCTGGGTCACCTTCGACGAGTCGACGGGCGGCGCGGGGACGGCGACGAAGACCATCTACGTCGGCGTCGCCGACAAGGAGAACGCGGTCTACCGGTCGACGGACGCGGGCGCGAGCTGGCAGCGGATCGCCGGCCAGCCGACCGGCCACCTGGCGCACAAGGGCGTCCTCGACGCGGAGAACGGCCATCTGTACCTCGCGTACAGCGACACCGGCGGCCCGTACGACGGCGGCAAGGGCCGGCTGTACCGGTACGCGACGGCCACCGGCACCTGGACGGACATCAGCCCGGTGGCGGAGGCCGACACCTACTACGGCTTCAGCGGCCTGACCGTGGACCGGCAGAACCCCGGCACGGTGATGGCGACGGCGTACAGCTCCTGGTGGCCGGACACGCAGATCTTCCGCTCGACGGACAGCGGCGGCACGTGGACGCAGGCGTGGAGCTACACCTCGTACCCGAACCGCGAGAACCGCTACACGATGGACGTCTCCTCGTCGCCGTGGCTGACCTGGGGCGCCAACCCGTCACCGCCGGAACAGACGCCGAAGCTGGGCTGGATGACGGAGGCGCTGGAGATCGACCCGTTCGACTCGGACCGGATGATGTACGGGACGGGCGCGACGGTCTACGGCACGGAGAACCTGACGAACTGGGACGACGACACGTCGTTCACCATCACCCCGATGGTGCGCGGCCTGGAGGAGACGGCCGTCAACGACCTGATCTCTCCCCCGTCGGGCGCCCCGCTGATCAGCGCGCTCGGTGACGTCGGCGGCTTCCGGCACACGGACCTGACCAAGGTGCCGTCGATGATGTTCACCCAGCCGAACTTCACGTCGACGACGAGTCTCGACTTCGCCGAGTCCAACCCGGACACGGTGGTGCGCGCCGGCAACCTGGACTCCGGGCCGCACATCGCGTTCTCCACCGACAACGGCGCCAACTGGTTCGCGGGCACGGACCCTTCGGGCGTGAGCGGCGGCGGGACGGTCGCGGCCGCGGCCGACGGCAGCCGGTTCGTGTGGAGCCCGCAGGGCGCGGGCGTGCACTACGCGACCGGGTTCGGCACCTCGTGGTCGGCGTCGAGCGGCATACCGGAGGGGGCGGTCGTCGAGTCCGACCGGGTGGACCCGAAGACGTTCTACGGCTTCAAGTCCGGGAAGTTCTACGTCAGTAAGGACGGCGGCGCCACCTTCACGGCCTCGTCCGCGACAGGGCTGCCGAGCGGCGACAGCGTGCGCTTCAAGGCGCTGCCGGGCACGAAGGGCGACGTCTGGCTGGCGGGCGGGGCGAGCGACGGACCGTACGGCCTGTGGCACTCCACGGACGCCGGAGCGACGTTCACCAGGCTCTCGAACGTCGAGGAGGCCGACACCGTCGGCTTCGGCAAGGCGGCACCGGACGCCTCGTACCAGACCCTGTTCACCAGCGCGAAGATCGACGGCGTACGCGGCATCTTCCGCTCCACGGACCGGGGTGCCACCTGGACCCGTGTCAACGACGACGCCCACCAGTGGGGCTGGACGGGCGCCGCCATCACCGGTGACCCGCGGGTCTTCGGCCGGGTCTACGTGGCGACGAACGGCCGCGGGGTCGTCTACGGCGACACCTCGGACACAGGCGGCGGTACGGGTCCGGAGGAGCCTGGTCCGTCGGGCGCCTGCGAGGTGACCTACACGATCACCAACCAGTGGTCCGACGGTTTCCAGGCCGACGTCAAGCTGACCAACACGGGCTCGACCACCTGGAACGGCTGGGCCCTGAACTGGTCCTTCGCGGACGGCCAGAAGATCTCCCAGCTCTGGAACGGGTCCCACACGCAGTCCGGTTCGTCGGTGAGCGTCCGCAACACCGACTGGAACGGCACGGTGGCGGCGGGTTCGTCGGCGGCGTTCGGCTTCACGGCGAGCAAGTCCGCGGCGAATGCCGAGCCCACGGCCTTCAAGCTGGGCGACAAGACCTGCACGGTGCGCTGACCCCTCCGTTCCCCGGACCGCCCGCTCGCCGTGGCGGGCGGTCCGGGGGTTCACTCAGGGGGTGAAGACCGAGGGCCTCGCCGGCGTGGGCATGTTCGCGCCGATGAAGAAGCCCGTGTGCGGGGGCTGGTTGTAAGCCGTGTTCTGCCACGCGAGGGACGTGCGGTACAGGGTGTCGTGGAGGAGGGTCGTGATCCGGCGGTCCGTGTCGTGGGGGGTGGAGTAGATGCGCAGGTTCCTGTTGTCGCTGGTGCGCCAGACCACCTCCTCGCGCCAGTCGCCCAGGATGTCACCGGACAGGACCGGGGTGGCCTTGGTGCCGTTGTTCGACGACACGCCCGAGCCGGTCAGCAGGCGGGTGTCCGAGGACGTGCCGTACTTGTCGATGCGGGTGCCGTCGAGGAGTTCGCGCACCGGGTCGCCGTCCCACCAGGACAGGAAGTTGGCGGAGGAGGGCTTGCGGCCCTTGGTGGCGCCGCCCTCGTCACGGATGCTCCCGTCGGAGGAGGACCACATCTCGGGCCCGGAGTTGCCCGACCAGATGTCCGCCGCGACTCCGCGGCCGTTGTCGCAGCAGGCGCCGAGCTTCCAGCGGACCGCGCCGTTCGCGGGGTTGACGTACAGCGCGGCGGGCTGGCTCGTGGACTCGGAGACCTTGTAGTACTCCAGGCCGGAGGTCGACGGGTCGAGGTCGCCGAGGTGCTGGGCGTCGCCGTGGCCGGTCCTCGTGGTCCACAGGCCGTTGCCGTTGTCGTCGATGGCCATCGAGCCGTAGACGATCTCGTCCCGGCCGTCGTTGTCGACGTCCCCGACGGACAGGGCGTGCGAGCCCTGGCCGTCGTAGCCCTTGCCGCTGTTGGTGGAGGAGTTGGTGTCGAAGGTCCAGCGGCGGGTGAAGGCGCCGTTCCGCCAGTCCCAGGCCGCGACGACCGTGCGGGTGTAGTAGCCGCGCGCCATGATCAGGGAGGGACGGGCACCGTCCAGGTACGCGGTGCCGGCGAGGAAGCGGTCGACGCGGTTGCCGTAGGAGTCGCCCCAGGAGGAGACGTTGCCGCGGGCCGGCACGTAGTCGACGGTGCCCATCGCCCTGCCGGTCTGCCCGTTGAACATCGTCAGGTACTCGGGGCCGGAGAGGACGTACCCGCCGGAGTTGCGGTGGTCGGCCGAGGAGCTGCCGATCACGGCGCCGGTGCCGTCCCTGGTTCCGTCGGCGGTCTTCATGGCGACCTCGGCCTTGCCGTCGCCGTCGTAGTCGTACACCTGGAACTGCGTGTAGTGCGCGCCGGAGCGGATGTTGCGGCCCAGGTCGACACGCCACAGCCGGGTGCCGTCGAGCTTGATGCCGTCGACGATCGTGTTGCCGGTGTAGCCGGACTGGGAGTTGTCCTTGGCGTTGGTCGGCTGCCACTTGAGCACGAGGTCCAGGGCGCCGTCGCCGTCCAGGTCGCCCACGGAGGCGTCGTTGGCCTCGTAGGTGTAGGAGACGCCGTCGGGGGTCGTGCCGCCGGCCGGGGGGCTGATCGGTACGTCCTTGTAGCCGGCGCGGAACTGGATCGCGTGGACGGAGTCGCCCTGCTCGGTCCCGTTCACCACCGCGCGGACGGTGTAGTCGGCGTGGGAGGGCGCGCCGGCGTGGAAGTAGGTGGTGGTGCCGGTGATCGGGGTGGAGTTGACCTTGGTGCCGGCCCGGTAGACGTTGAAGGCGACGCCGTCCGGGTCGGTGCCGAGCCAGCGCCAGCCGACCAGGTTGCCGCTGCCGGTGTGGACGCTGACGACGCCGCGGTCCAGCTTCTCCACCTGCCGTGCGGTGGCGGCCTCGGCGGACGTGTCCGACAGCGCGGTCGGACCGGCGCCGGCCAGTGCCGCCACGGCGAGTGCCGCGGGCAGGACGACGCGGCGTCTGCGGTGCGTGCGGGGGTGCTTCACGGGGACGGACCTCCTCGGAGGACGGACGGGTTCCGTCTATCCGTCGCCGCCGGCGCCCGCCAGGTTGCCGGGCAGGGACCGCCGATACGCCCGGAGGCTGAACACGGGGTCGGGGCGGGGCCGGTCCTGGTCGGGGAGTTCGGCCAGCCGGGCGGCGAAGTCCTCGGCCAGGGGGTCACCGGGGGGCAGGGTGACGAACCAGCCGCGCCGCAGGTCCGCGATGGTGCGGCGAGGGCTGCGGCCCTGTCCGCGCCCCTGGAACCGGGCCTGCCCGGCGGGGAGCAGACCGTGCGCGGCGGCACAGGTCTCGACGGCCTCGGGGGCGTCGCGCACCGGGCTGCGCGGACGGGCGGCGAGGACGGCGTCGATGTCGCTGCCGACGTTGTGCGAGGCGGCCTTGTGGACGGTGGTGACCCAGACCCCGCCGGGCCGCAGCACGCGGGCGCACTCACCGACGACCGCGTGGACGTCCTCGGGGCCGGGCAGCAGGTGCAGCAGCCACACACTGACGACGGCGTCGAACCGGGCGTCCCGGAAGGGCAGCCGGCGGGCGTCGGCACGCACCACCGCGCCCGGCAGCCGGGCTGCGGCCATTCGGGTCATCGGCGGGGAGCGGTCGACGCCCGTCACCCGCAGCCCCTCGCGGACGGCGGCGAACCGCCGGGTCACGATGCCGGTGCCGCACGCCACGTCCAGCAGCTCCCGCGCCGACACCGGTACTAGGCCCATCACGGCCTCGCAGGCGGCCTCCGCGCGGGGTTCACCGCCGCGCAGGACGTCGTACCGCCCCGCCTCCTCGTCGTAGTCCAGCACGCGCCTCAGTGTGCACCGTGTCCGGCCGCCAGGTCCTCCACCCTGCGGGCGAGCTCGAGGTCCTTCTCGGTGACGGCGCCGCCCGCGCTGTGCGTGTGCACGGACAGCGCCACGGTGTTGTAGCCGAGGGTGAGGTCGGAGTGGTGGCCGAGCTCCTCCTGCACCTGGGCGATGTGGACGACCATCGCCGTCGCCGCGAAGTGCGAGCCGAGCCGGTAGGAGCGGGTGAGGCGGTCACCGTCGAGCGACCAGCCCGGCAGCTCGGCCAGCCGGTCCTCGACCTCTTTCCGCGACAGCGGTTCGACGGGCATGGGCTGCGCTCCTTCGCCGGTTCGGATCTCCTGCCGGACTCCCAGGCTGCCACAGAAGCCCTCCCGGGGCCCTGGTCAGGAGCGGGCGGCTCCCCGGTACGGCCGTTTCTCGACTACGGTCCTGGCATGACCACCGTCACGTCCGGTACCGCCTCCCGCACCGCGGGCGTGGGCCCCCTGCTGCGCGCCTGGCGGGAGCAGCGGCGGGTCAGCCAGCTGGAGCTGGCCCTGCGCGCCGACTCCTCCGCCCGGCACATCAGCTTCATCGAGACCGGCCGCTCCCGGCCCAGCGAGGAGATGGTGCTGCGGCTGGCCGAGCATCTGGACGTCCCCGTGCGGGAGCGCAACGCCCTGCTGCTGGCGGCCGGTTACGCGCCCCACTACCCGGAGACGCCGCTGGACGACCCGGCGCTGGAGGTGGTGCGCGCGGGCATCGAGCGGCTGATCACCGGCTTCGAGCCGTACCCGGCGCTGGTGGTGGACGCGATGTACGACGTCGTGGCGGCCAACCGGGGGGTCATGGCGCTGTTCGACGGCGTTCCTGACTCGCTGCTGACGCCGCCGCTGAACGCGGTGCGGCTCACCCTGCACCCGCGGGGGCTGGCGCCGCGGATCCGGAACCTGCGGGAGTGGCGCGGGCACCTGCTGGAGCAGATGCGGCGGCAGATCGCCCTGCACCGCTCCGAGCCGCTGCGCGCGCTGTACGACGAGGTGGCGGGGTACCCCGTGCCCGACACCGCCGGCCGGCCCGAGGAGCCGGCCGAGCCGGTGGCGTACTTCGCGCTGCCGATGGTGATCGAGCACGGCGGGCGAACGCTGTCGTTCGTGTCGTCGATCTCCACCTTCAACACGCCCATGGACGTGACGGTCGCCGAACTGGCCGTGGAGACACTGCTCCCGGCGGACCCGGCGACGGCCGAGTACCTTCAGTCCTGGCTGAGCTGACGCTCCCTCAGGGCCATGTGCTGGAGCAGGGCGAAGCCCGCCACGGTCAGTGCCTGGAGCACCGTCCACACCGCACCCGCCGTGGTCGGCGTGAGCCAGAGCGCGAGGGCGGCGAGACTGACCGCCGTCCAGGCGAGGTTGGCCTCGACGACGATCCGCACACCGGTCGTCGGCGGGTGCTGCCGGGCGGCCAGCAGGCCCACACCGGCCGCGTAGAAGGCGAGGAACCCGCCGAGCGCGAGCAACAGGCCGGATCCGGCGCCGAGGAACCGGCCGAGCGGGCCGGACAGGGCGAGATACGCCAGCGCGTTGGCGCCGGTGACCACGGCGTCGAGGGCAAGGAAGCGGCGCAGCATCGCCTGCGGCTCCACGGTCCGGGCAAGTGCGGCAAGCTGGGTCGCGGACATGATGAGTCACCCTCCGTGAGGATCGGTTTGCGGCGGTCGGCCGGGTCCCGGGCCGGAGTGCGCCGGCCCGGAACCCGGTGCCTCCACGATCCAGGGCGTGCGGCGCCTGGTCGATTACCTGCCGGGTAATGCGGCGGACCAGTGAAACTGGGCGGATTCCGGTGGCCCGTGAGAGTGTCGGAAGAACATGACAGACTGAGCGCATGCCCGGGCGCGTTGGGGAGGCGTGGCGTGAGTGAGCGGCGGGCCGCACCCACCGTGGGCCAGGTGGTTCTGGGAAGGCGGCTGCAGGAGCTGAGGGAGGCGGCGGACCTCTCGCGGGAGGAGGCCGCCCGGATCCTGCGGGTGGCGCCCGCGACCGTACGGCGGATGGAGATGGCCGAGGTCGCGCTGAAGATTCCCTACGTCCAGCTGCTGCTGACCGCCTACGGGGTGCCCGAGGACGAGTCGGAGGCCTTCGTCGAGCTCGCGGAGGAGGCGAACCGGCCGGGCTGGTGGCAGCGGTACCACGACGTGCTGCCCGAGTGGTTCAGCATGTACGTGAGCCTGGAGGGCGCCGCCCGGATCATCCGCTCCTACGAGCCGCACTTCGTGCCGGGCCTGCTCCAGACCGAGGGCTACGCGCGCGCCGTCCTGGAGGCCGGGACCATCGGGAACGCCGGGCACGACGCGGTCGAGCGGCATGTGGCGCTGCGCATGGAGCGCCAGCGGCTCCTGGAGCGCCAGGACCCGCCGCATCTGTGGGTGCTGATGGAGGAGACGGTGCTGCGCCGTCCGGTGAGCATCGACGGCCGGGTGATGCGCGACCAGCTCGACAAGCTGCTGGAGTACTCCGCGCGGGACCGGATCACCCTCCAGATCGCCGAGTTCGCGGACGGACCCCACCCCGGTACGTACGCGCCGTTCTCGCTGTTCCGGTTCGCCGAGCCGGAGCTGCCGGACATGGTGTTCACCGAGTACCTGACCGGCGCCCTGTATCTGGACTCCCGCAAGGAGGTGTCCGCGCATCTGGAGGTCCTGGACCACATGACGGCGCGGGCGGCCTCGACACAGCGCACGGAGAAACTGCTGCGGGAGTGCCGCGAGCACTACTGAGCGAGCACCCGCGAGCGAGCCTTCGCACCTCACGAGGAGAAGACTGCCCATGACCGGATCCGACGCCGCGCCCGTCCGCATCGACACCAGCCGCCCGCACCCGGCGCGGGTCTACGACTGGTGGCTCGGCGGCAAGGACAACTACCCGGTGGACGAGGAACTGGCGCGCCGGATCCTCGCGTCGGACGGCACGGTGCTGCGCGGGGCGCGGGCCAACCGCCGGTTCATGCACCGCGCGGTGCGCACGGTCGCCGAGGCGGGGATACGCCAGTTCCTGGACATCGGCACGGGCATCCCGACCGAGCCCAATCTGCACCAGGTGGCGCAGGGCGTGGCCGCGGAGTCCCGGGTGGTGTACGCGGACAACGACCCGATCGTGCTGCGGCACGCCGAGGCGCTGCTGCGCGGCACCGCCGAGGGCAGCACCCGGTACGTGCACGCCGATGTGCGGGACGCGGACACGCTGCTGCGCCGGGCCGCCGAGTCGCTGGACCTGGGCCGGCCCGTGGCGCTGTCGCTGGTCGCACTGACCCACTACCTGGGCGACGACCCGGACGGCGACGACGTGTACGGCCTGCTGGAGCGGTACAAGGCCGCGCTGGCGCCGGGCAGCTATCTGATCCTCTCCCAGGTCACGCCCGATCTGAGCCCCGAGGCCGTGGGGCAGGCGGCGGAGCACTTCCGGCGCGGCGGTACGCCCTTCCACCCGCGCTCGCTGGCCGGGTTCTCCCGCTTCTTCACCGGCCTCGAACTGCTGGGCCCGGGGGTGATCCCGGTGCACGGCTGGCGCCCGGAGGCGGAGGACGTGGAGGCGCAGGCGGAGGGCATCGTGCCGGTGTACGCGGGGGTCGCCCGCAAACCGTGACCCCGGCGCGGCGGGTCAGGCCGCGCCGTTCTCCCGCCGGCCGGTGTCCTTGTCGTCGTCGACGATCTCCGCGTCGACGACGCCGTCGTCCTCCTGCGGTGAACTCTGCTGCTCGGCGCCCTCCGTGGGGGTGCTCGGCTGGGTCTGCGCGTACATCGCCTGGCCCATCTTCTGGCTGACCGAGGCGAGTTTCTCCACGCCGGCGCGCAACTCGGCGGTGTCGGAGGACTGTTGCTCCAGCAGCCGCTTCACCTCCGTGACGGCCGACTCGACCTCGGTCCTGGTGTCGCCGGGAATCCTGTCGCTGTTGTCCCGCAGGAACCGCTCGGTCTGGTAGACGAGTTGTTCGGCCTGGTTGCGGGTCTCGGCGGCCTCGCGGCGGTTGCGGTCCTCCTCGGCGTACTGCTCGGCCTCGCGCATCATGCGGTCGATGTCGTCCTTGGGGAGGGCCGAGCCGCCGGTGACGGTCATCTTCTGTTCGCGGCCGGTGGCGAGGTCCTTGGCGGAGACGTGCATGATGCCGTTGGCGTCGATGTCGAAGGCCACCTCGATCTGCGGGACGCCGCGCGGCGCCGGGGGCAGGCCGGTGAGGTCGAAGACGCCGAGCTTCTTGTTGTAGGCGGCGATCTCGCGTTCGCCCTGGTAGACCTGGATGCCGACCGAGGGCTGGTTGTCGGTGGCGGTGGTGAAGATCTCCGAACGCCGGGTGGGGATCGTGGTGTTGCGTTCGATCAGCTTCGTCATGATGCCGCCCTTGGTCTCGATGCCCAGGGACAGCGGGGTGACGTCGAGGAGCAGGACGTCCTTGACGTCACCGCGGATGACGCCCGCCTGGAGGGCGGCGCCGACGGCCACCACCTCGTCGGGGTTGACGCCCTTGTGCGGGTCCTTGCCGGTGAGTTCGCGGACCAGTTCGGTGACGGCGGGCATCCGGGTGGAGCCGCCGACGAGGATGACGTGGTCGACGGCGGAGAGCTTCACACCGGCGTCCTTGACGGCCTGGTGGAAGGGCTGCTTGCAGCGTTCGAGAAGGTCCTCGGTGAGTTCCTGGAACTGGGCGCGGGTGAGCTTCTCGTCGAGGTGCAGGGGGCCTTCGGCGGACGCCGTGATGTAGGGCAGGTTGATGGTGGTCTCCGACGAGGAGGACAGTTCGATCTTGGCCTTCTCGGCGGCCTCCCTCAGTCGCTGCACGGCCATCTTGTCCTGCGCCAGGTCGACGCCGTACTGGCCCTTGAAGCGCTTGGCGAGGTACTCCACGAGGCGCTGGTCCCAGTCGTCGCCGCCGAGGTGGGTGTCGCCGTTGGTGGCCTTCACCTCGATGACGCCCTCGCCGATGTCGAGCAGCGACACGTCGAAGGTGCCGCCGCCCAGGTCGAAGACGAGGACGGTCTGGTCGTTCTCCTTGTCCAGTCCGTACGCCAGGGCCGCCGCCGTGGGCTCGTTGATGATCCTCAGCACCTTCAGGCCGGCGATCTCCCCGGCCTCCTTCGTGGCCTGCCGCTGGGTGTCGTCGAAGTACGCCGGCACGGTGATCACCGCGTCGGTGACGTCCTCGCCGAGGTAGGACTCGGCGTCCCGCCGCAGCTTCTGGAGCACCCGGGCCGACAGCTCCTGCGCCGTGTAGCGGGTGCCGTCGACGGAGCCCTGCTCGGGGAACCGCCACCGGGCGTCGCCCATGTAGCGCTTGACCGAGCGGGCGGTGCGTTCCACGTTCGTCACGGCCTGCCGCTTGGCGACCTCGCCGACCAGCACCTCGCCGTTCTTGGCGAAGGCCACGACCGAGGGGGTGGTCCGGGCGCCCTCCGCGTTGGCGATGACGGTGGGCTCACCGCCCTCCAGCACGGCCACCACCGAGTTCGTGGTTCCCAGGTCGATTCCGACCGCACGTCCCATCGCCGTCCCCTTCCGCCGTTCCGCCGGGGGCACCTCTCCGGACCTCACAGACTTCCAGGCTTCCAGCACAAAACTTGAGCGGCCTGTTGTCAATAGTTTGAGCGGATGGTTGTCAACGGACGGTGTGGGCGTCCGTGTGGTCGCGCAGCTCCACGGCGCGCCGGGGACGGTCGGTGATCAGGACGTCCACGCGCGGGTCGCCGAGGAAGCCGCGCAGCGCCGCGTCCTCGTTGACGGTCCACACCATGGTGAACAGTCCGTTGCGTGCCGCCTCGCGCAGCACGGTGGCGCGGGCGAGGCGCCAGTGCGCTGCCACGCCGTGGGCGCCGCAGGCGCGGACCCGACGCATGGGCAGCAGCTCGCCGAGCCGGGTCCGCACCAGGCGGCCCGGGGAGATGTCCTTGCCGTCCCGGCCGAGCGACAGCACGGTGCGCACCCGGGGGCGGGCGGCGGTGATGGCGGCGACGGAGCGGTCCTCGAGGGTGGTGGCGACGAAGCCGTCCTCGCCGAGCAGGGCGACCGCGCGGTCGATCAGCTCCCGCTCGTGGCCGGTCTCCTTGAGGTCCAGATGGGCGACGAGCTTCCCGGCGACCAGCTCCATGACCTCCTCCACGGCGGGCACCCGGTATCCGGCGCGATCGTTCAGCTCGGCGTGGGTGAGCGCGGACAGCGGCGGGCCGGTGGGCCCCACCCGCGGGTCGTGGTGGACGACGAAGACCCCGTCCGCCGTGTGCCGGACGTCGAACTCGACGTACTCGGCGCCGGACGCGAGCGCGTCCTCGTACGCCTCCCGGGTCGCCGGGGCGGCGCGTTCGGAGCCGCCCTGGTGGGCGGAGACGGCGGGGCGTGGCGTCATGGTGGTCGGCTCCCGGCGGTGGACGTGCCGCAGGCCGCCCCGGCTGGAGCGGCCTGCGGTGGTGGCCCGGCGGGCGGGTCAGGCGAGCTTGGCCGTCAGGGTGATGTTCGTGCCCTTCAGGGCCTGGCTGACCGGGCAGTTCACCTTGGCGTCCTCGGCGGCGGCGACGAAGCCGGCCTCGTCCAGGCCGGGGACGGTGCCCTCGACCGTGAGGTGGATGCCGGTGATGCCCTCACCGGGCACGAAGGTGACATCGGCGGAGGTCGTCAGCTTGGTCGGCGGGGTGCCGGCCTTGTCGAGGCCGTTGGAGAGGGCCATCGAGAAGCAGCTGGAGTGCGCGGCGGCGATCAGCTCCTCCGGGCTGGTCTTCCCGTTCGCCTCCTCGGCACGCGACGCCCAGGTGACGGGCTGCTCAGCGATGCTGCCGGAGGAGTCGAAGGCGACGACCCCGCTGCCCTTGAACAGGTTGCCTTCCCAAACGGTGTGTGCGGAGCGCGTGGCTGCCATGACGCATCCTTTCGAAAATGTCCGGCCGTGTGTCCGGCGGTGCTCGGTCCGGGAACCCGTGTCACCGGGTGCCCGCCCCCATCCGATCACATCACGGCTCAACTCACCCGGAAGACGGGCCCTCTCGCGGTGAACGGCAGCCGGGCGCCCCGCGGGATCAGATACGCGTGCTCGCGCCGGACCCGCAGGACGTCGCACCAGCCGTCGGTGATGACCAGGACCGGTGCTGTGGGCGGGAAGTCGTCGGCGCGCTGGAGGAGGTCGACGCCGGGCTGGAGGACGGTGCCGCCGCGGCCGTGCACCCGCACCCGTCCGGCGATCTCGGTGACCGGCACATAGCCCGCGTCGTGCGGTGCCGCGTCGCAGAACACCACGCGGGCCGCCGGTACGTCGCGGGCCTCGGCGTAGGAGGCGATGGCGCCGAGCGCCTTGCCGAGCAGGACGCGGTTCATGGAGCCGGAGGTGTCCAGGACGACGCCGAAGGTGCAGCGGGCGATCTCCTCGGGCGGGAAGTACCGCCCGGCGCGCGGGATGTCGGGGGTGGAGGCCTGCCGCCGGGACGGCCGGGCGTACGACCGGAGCGGCTCCGGGCGCGGCACGAACTCGTCGAACCAGCGGGCGAGGCGGGCGTCCCAGGGCAGCGGCGGATGGCTGAGCGCGCGGATCTCCTCGACGAGGCCGCCGGGCAGGAAGCCGCGCTCCTGCCGGTCGTGCAGGTCCAGGCCCTGGGCGAGACCGCGGCGGTAGAAGCCGTCGAGGTCGACGTGGTCGCGGGGCGGGCCGAGGGGGCCGCCGAGGATGTCGCCGAGCCCCTTGCCGCGCAGGGTGGCCAGCCGGCGCATGCGGCGCAGGTCGACGGCGATCCGGTCGTAGACCTCCTCGGCGGACAGCCCGGCGAGCTCCTTGTCGTACAGCAGGCCCTCCGGCATGGTGCCGACCCGCATCTCGTTCAGCCAGCCGTTGATGACGAAGTCGCAGGCGACGTTGAACAGGTACGGGTCGCGTCCGCCGCAGCGGTCGCCGTGGCGCAGGGCGGCGTGCAGCATCTCGTGGGCCAGGACGAACCGCCACTCCTCGTCCTCGAGCCGGCGCAGCGGGTTGACGTAGATCTCGCCGGCCCCGGCGTCGACGGCGGCGACGGAGATGCCGTGGGCGCGGGCGAGTTCGGCGTCGGCGACGAGGGTCATGCCGGAGGCGATACCGCCGAGCAGGGGGTAGGAGGAGACGAACCAGCCGAGCGCCCGCTCCCAGGGACGCCGTGGGGCCGGCTTGCCGTCGAGGCTGTCGCGGCGGCCGCCCGCCATGTCCATCGCGGCGGACACCGTGCGGGTGAGGGCGGCGGCGAACGCCAGTTGGTGGTCCGGCGGCTGCCCGTACCAGCCGTGCCACTCCTGGAGGTACAGGTCCGCCTCGCCGCCCGCCGTGCCGCAGCGCTCGTACACGGCCGGGACCCCGTCCCGTCGCCAGCCCGCGGCGAGCCGCTCCTCGTCGCCGTCGGGGTACGCGGCGGGCAGGTGGTCGGGCGCCGTGCCGACGGGGAAACCCAGCAGGAAGCGGTTGACGACCACGCAGCGGGCGGCGAGCTCGCTGTGGTCGGGCTGCTCGCGGGTGCCCTTGGCGGCCGGGACGTGGCCGAAGCCGAGGTGGAGGACGGCGTGCGCGAGGGCCCACGCCCAGGTGTCCGGGTCGGCCATGCGGTCCGGGTGGGCGTGCAGGACGGCCTCGGAGTCCACGCGCACCAGCCCGTCCCGGGGCGCGAGTTCGCAGTTCTCCCGGCGGCAGACGTCGAAGTCGACGGCGGCCAGCGCGGGGTTGGCCCGCACCAGGCGGAGCCCGGCGTCGAACGCCTCCCCCGCGAGGTCCCGCTTCTTCGGCCCCTTCGCGCGGGGGCGGCTCACCGGCGCGCCTCCACCAGCCGGGGCATGTCGCGGGCCGCCTCGACGAGGAACCAGGACGGCAGGACGGGGTTGCCGTCGTTGTCGGAGGCGATGACGGTCTGGGCGACCTCGACGGAGATCTCGGCGAGCTGCACCAGCAGCGACTTGGCGCGGTACGCGGTCTGGCGGCCGTTCGCCGACATGTGCTCCTTGGTCGCCGGGAGTTCCTTGACCAGGCGTCCGCGGAAGGACTCGGCGAGGTAGTAGAGCAGGTCGCGGTCCTCGAGTCGGTGCGGCCAGCGGGCCTCGCCCTTGATGACGGCGTCGATGCCGAAGCGGCTGCGCACGATCTTGACGTAGCCGCAGAAGGCCGTGGCGTGCGCGGGGGTGAGGGTGCCGTGCGCGAGGACCTTCAGGGTGTCCTCGTCGAGGTCGCGGCCGAAGGAGTGCAGCGCGTCGGAGAGCATGTGCCAGGAGCGGGGCGTGGAGAAGGGTTCCTCGGTCTTGGGCGGCTTGGACCAGAGGTGGTCGGGGCGGTCGGTGAGGTGGTCGGTGATCCACGGGTGGATGCCGTTGTTGGCGGCCCACACCAGCCAGTCCTTGGGGGACGCCTCCAGGTGGACGTGGGTGAGGCGGTTGACGAGCGCGGAGGCGATGGGGCGGGCGAGCGCGTTGTCGGTGGCGCGGTTGCCGGCGCCGATGACGATGGAGCCCTTGGGCAGCTCGTAGTCGCCGATGCGGCGGTCCAGGATCAGCGAGTAGAACGCCTTCTGCACGTCCGGGGTGGCCGCGTTGAGCTCGTCCAGGAACAGGCAGTACGGCTCGTCGCGGGCGATGGCCTCGGGCGGGCAGAACACCGAGCGGCCGTCCCGGATCTGCGGGACGCCGATGAGGTCCTCGGGGGCGAGCTGGGTGCCCAGCAGACTCACGCACTCCAGCCCCAGACTCTCGGCGAACTCCCTCACCAGGGAGGACTTTCCGATGCCGGGAGCGCCCCAGAGGAACACCGGCCGCACGGTCGCGAGACCGAGCAGCAGCTCCGGGATGCGGGCGGGGGTGACGGTGACGGCTGCCTGCACGCAGCGGCTCCAGGGGTCCGGGGGACGGGCGAATACGGACAGTGTGGGCCGCGGCGATCGCTCACGCAGCCGAATTTCCGGTGCCCGTCGGGCGGTCAGGCGGCCCGCTCCCGGTCCGGCTCCGGCACCCCCGCCTCGTCCGACTCGGTCAGCCAGCGGCGCAGCACCTGGTGGATCCGCTCGGCACCGGCGAGCTCCGCGCCGTCGGGGACCGGCGCGGACAGGGCGAGCGGGGAGAGCAGGAAGGGGCGGGACTGGGCGCCGCCGAGGCCGCCGTGGGAGCCGATCTGCTCCTCGAAGGCGAGGACCTCTCCGTCGGCGGGGTCGTGGAAGGAGTTGACCATGATGTCGGCGGTGTGCGGGAAGGTGTGGGTGCGTCGTACGACGTCGGCGGCGCCGGGGCCGAACGCGGCCAGCGGGCCGGGGTTGTCGTCCAGTCGGTCGAGGGGGATCTCCGCGCCGTAGGCGCCGAGTACGACCCCGCCGTGGCGTTCACTGCGGACGAGGAGGAAACCGACGCCGGGGTGGTTGGCGAGGGTCGGCAGCAGCGCGGGGTGGCGGGCGTCGATCTCCTCCTTGGTCATCCGGTGCGGCACGTCCGGGAAGGAGACCAGGCCGAGGTTGCCGGAGGCGAGCACGACGGGTTCGGAGCCGCGGGAGGGGCGGTAGTGCTCGGCGCCCTCCTCGACGGGCCGGCGCAGCGCCGCGCGGACCGCCGCACGGGCCTCCGCGCCGCTGTGGGTGCGCCGGGCCCGGCGCGGCACGGGCAGTCCGCAGCCGGCCCGCACCAGGTCGCCGAGGGTGAGACCGTAGCGGGAGCGGAAGGTCTCGCCGGGGCTCTGCCCGTGGTCGGAGAGGACGACGATCCGGTACGGGCGGGGGGCGTGCTCGGCGACGTTCTCGATCAGGGCGAGGGCGCGGTCCAGGCGCTGGAGGACCTTCTCGGTGTCCCGGCTCGTGGGCCCGGAGTGGTGGGCGACCTCGTCGTAGGCCACCAGGTCGGCGTAGACGGCGGTGCGGCCGGCCAGCAGGTCGCCCGTCACGGCGGCGACGACGACGTCCCGTTCGACGACGGTCGCGAAGGCCCGTACGAAGGGGTAGAGCCCGCCGCGCGAGACGCGCGGGCGCTGCTTGCGGACCCTGGCCCGGGTGGACTGGCCGATCTCCCGGCCCACCTCGGCGACGAACGACAGCGCGGTGCGTACGGCGTTGGCGGGGTCGGAGAAGTAGGCGAAGTAGCCCGCGCGGGAGCGGGCCGCGGGGCCGCGGCGGCGGGTGGCGATGGAGAGCACCAGGGCCTGTTCGTCGGCGCCGCCGCTGAAGAGGTTGCCGCGGCTGGCCCCGTCGTGGGCGAGCAGTCCGGCGTGGCCGGAGTACTCGATGGCGCGGGCCTGGAGTTCGGCGGCGCTGGTGGGCCGGTTGCAGACCATCACCTCGCGGCGCGCCTTCTCGTACCAGCGGAAGGCGGGGACGTCGTGGTTGCTGCCGTGCAGGATGCCGAGCTGGCTGGCGCCGGTCTGGCTGGACCAGTCGGTGCGCCAGGGGGTGAGGCGGTGGGTGGGGCGGTCGCCGGTGCCGGTGCCGAGCCAGCGCGCGACGGTGGGCATGAGTCCCTTGTCGACGGCGTCCCGCAGGACGTCGTGGCCGACGCCGTCGAGCTGGACGAAGACGGTGCCGGGGGTGGTGGGGCAGGGCGGCGTGGAGCGCCGTCTGCGGTCGGCGAGGCGGTAGAGCCGGCGGCGGTAGGCGTCGTCGTCGCGGACGGCGAGGGCGGCACCCGTGGCGGACGCGACGGCGGACATGACGGCGGCGACCACGACCGCCGTCTCCGGTGCGGCGGCACCGCGTTCGACGGGGTTGACCTGGAGGGCCAGCCACAGCAGGGCGCCGTTGAGGAAGAACACCAGCAGGCCGAGGACGAGCGCCGGGACGAGCAGCAGCAGGCGTACGAGCAGCGGCCAGGCCAGGGCGGAGAGCAGACCGAAGGCGCCGGCGCCGAGGGCGGCGGTGACGGCGATGTCGGTGGCGCTGTCGCCGTCGGCCGAGCGCAGCCGGAAGTCGGGCAGGATGCCGGCGAGCAGCAGCATGGTGAGCGTGGAGACCGCCCACACGGCGACACTCCGTCCGATCTGACTGGCGACCCGTCGCCACCGCCCGCCACGCACGCCCCGCACACCTCACGTCCTGGCCGGTCCCGGCCCGCTGTCCACCCTGTCACAACGGCCGGAGCGGGCGTTTCGTCCCCGGTCGCACCGGCCGGCGACGGCTCAGCGGCCGTCGTAGCCGGCGGTCGGCATCGACAGCCGCCGGTGCACACACGCCTTCATCGCCGCGTCGTACGCCGGCTCCGCGCGGCCCACCGTCTCCACGCGCACCCCGCGCCTGGCACACTCCGCGGTGAACTCCTCGACGGACGACAGCGCGCGTTCCAGTACCCGCAGGCTGGGCGCCACGAACAGATCGGCGCCGGGCCGCACCCCCTCCCACAGCAGGCAGTGGTCGGCGCGCAGTCCCCGGACGAGGAGTTCCCGCGCCAGCACATGGCCGTGTTCGGCGGCCCAGCGGGCGCACATGGCGTGCTGGCTGCGGGAGTCCACCAGGAAGGGATCGGCGTCCAGTTCCTCCAGCGGTGTCAGACTCGCGATCGCCGTCACCCGCACCGGCCCCATGGCGTCCCCCCTCACCTCCGCTTTTCGCCGCCGACCCTACTCCTGCCCGTAGGCTTCGGGGAGTCGCGCGAAGGAGGCGAAGAGGTGCCGGTGGAGGTCACGTGGTGGGGTCACGCCACCTGCACGGTCGAGGACTCGCACACGCGCGTGCTCACCGACCCCCTGTTCGCCCGCCGGCTCGCCCATCTGCGGCGCCGGCGCGGCGCGGTGCCGCCGGCCGAGGCCCGGTACGCGGACGTGGCCCTGGTCTCCCATCTGCACGCCGACCATCTGCACGTGCCCTCGCTGGCCCGGCTCGCCCCGGGCACGCGCCTGCTCGTGCCCCGGGGCGCACCACGCGCGGTGCCGGGGCTGCGCCGGCTCACGCATCTCGACGTGGGCGAGATGGCGCCCGGCGACGTGACGACCGTCGGCGGTCTGGTCGTACGGGCGGTGCCCGCGCGGCACGACGGGCGGCGGCTGCCGGTCGGACCGCACCGCTCCCCGGCCCTCGGCTATGTCGTGGAGGGTGAGGCGCGGACGTACTTCGCCGGGGACACCGGCCTGTTCGACGCGATGGCCAAGGAGGTCGGGCCGGTCGACGTGGCGCTGCTCCCGGTGGGCGGCTGGGGGCCGTACCTCGGCGAGGAGCATCTGGACGCGGGGCGCGCGGCCGAGGCGCTGGCCCGGCTGGGGGCGCCCAGCGCGGTGCCGGTGCACTACGGCACGTACTGGCCGATCGGGATGGACGCCGTGCGCCCGCACGAGTTCCACGCGCCGGGCCACGAGTTCGAGCGGCTGGCCGCCCGGCACGCGCCCGGTGTGACGGTGCACCGGCTGGGGCACGGGGAGAGCGTCCGCCTGGAGGTCGCGCGGTGATCCTTCCCGCCGCCCTGGGTCAGGCGGCCGGTGCGGCACTGCCGTCGGTGGCCGTGCTGGCGGCCGTGCCGGCCGTGGCGCCCGAGTCCACCCAGCAGGCGATCGGGTACCCGTCGCTGTTCCTGCTGGTGCTGATCGGGGCGCTGGTGCCGGTGGTGCCGACGGGCGCGCTGGTCAGTTCGGCGGCCGTGGTCGCGTTCCACCAGACGGCGCCCTTCTCGATGGCGCTGGTGTTCGTGACGGCGTCGCTGGCGGCGTTCCTCGGGGACGTGGCGCTGTACTGGCTGGGGCGGCGCGGGATGAAGTCGAGGAACGGCTCCCGCTGGCTGGAGGCGATCCGGGAGCGCGCCCCGGAGGACCGGCTGGAGCAGGCGCAGCGGAAGCTCGCCGACCACGGGGTGGCGGTGCTGGTGCTGTCCCGGCTGATCCCGGCCGGGCGGCTGCCGGTGATGCTGGCCTGTCTGCTCGCGAAGTGGCCGGTGCGGCGCTTCGTGCGCGGCAATCTGCCCGCCTGTCTGGCGTGGGCGGTGACGTACCAGCTGATCGGTGTCCTCGGCGGCTCGCTCTTCGACGAGCCGTGGGAGGGCGTGCTCGCGGCGGTCGTGCTGACCGTGCTGATCAGCGTGGCCCCGGGCCTGTGGCGGCGGATGCGGGGCACGGAGGCGGGCTGACCCTCCCCCGGTCGGCGCGGCGTCCCGGTCACTCCAGGATGCGGGAGCCGCCCACGGGCAGGTCCCACAGGTTCTCGCGGGGCAGACCGGTCCGCTGCCAGGCGGCGCGGACGCGGACGAGGGGTTCCAGGACCGGTTCCGCGGAGAGGACGAACGTGCCCCAGTGCATGGGGGCCATGTGGCGGGCGCCGAGGTCCTGGGCGGCGCGTACCGCCTCCTCCGGGTCGCAGTGGACGTCCGCCAGCCACCAGCGGGGATCGTAGGCGCCGATGGGCAGCAGAGTGAGGTCGATGCCGGGGTAGCGGCGGCCGATGCGGGAGAACCAGTGGCCGTAGCCGGAGTCGCCGGCGAAGTGGACGCGCCGGCCGTCGGGGTCGGTGAGCACCCAGCCGCCCCACAGGGAGCGGCAGGTGTCGGTCAGGGTGCGCTTGGACCAGTGGTGGGCCGGTACGAAGTCGAAGCGGACTCCGTCGAGTTCGGCCGCCTCCCACCAGTCGAGCTCGGTGACGCGGGTGAACGTGCGGCGGTGGAACCAGCGGGCGAGCCCGGCCGGCACGAACACGGGGGTGTCGCGCGGGAGCCGGCGCAGGGTGGGGGCGTCGAGGTGGTCGTAGTGGTTGTGGCTGATGACGACCGCGTCGACGCGCGGCAGCGCCTCCCAGGCGACGCCGACGGGGGTGATCCGGGCGGGAGTGCCGAGGATGCGGCGGGACCAGACCGGGTCGGTCAGCACGGTGAGCCCGCCGATCCGCAGCACCCAACTGGCGTGCCCCACCCAGGTGACGGCGACCGTGCGGGCGTCGACGCGGGGCAGCGGGCCCGGCGCGTACGGCAGCCGGGCGATGTCGGCGAGGCCGTCCGGGGCGGGCCGCAACGCGCCCTCGCGGGCGAAGCGGGCGAGGGCCTTCAGACCGGGCAGCGGGGACGTCAACCGGTCGTGGAAGGTGCGGGGCCACATCCGGCGTTCGGCGAGCGGACGGGGTTCGGCGAGCGGCGGGTACGAGGGAGCCGGGGCGACGGCGGGCTCGGACCCCGGTTCCGGGCCGGCCGTTCCCGTGGTCGGCTCCGGGTGCCGCGTCATCGGGGAGCCTCCCGTCGCCGCCGGGCGTCGTCGCGGAGTTCGTCGAGGACCCAGGTCAGCCGGGTCAACGCGCTCCGCACCTGGGGCAGTTCCAGGGGGTCGGGCGAACCCAGCGCTTCCGCGCGCAGGTCGGCGGTGTCGCCCAGCAGGGGTGCGGTGGACAGCCGTACGCGCGGGGCCTCGAGATCGTCCCCGAAGCGGTGACCGCCCGGTGCGGGCATGCCGAGCCGGGCGGTGAGGAAGTCCTCCAGTTCCTGGGCGTCGCCGATGCCGCGCGCGGTGAGCGCGGGGGCCAGGGGGGAGAGGTCGGCGTAGAGGTGCCGTCCGCAGCACGGGGGCCGGGCCAGGGCGCCCGCGGCGACGACCGCGCGGTGCGCCGCGGCGGCCACGCGCGCGTGCAGGCGCACGGCGTCGGCGACGCGCGCGGTGACCGGCTCGGGCTCGGCCAGCGCGTGGGCGGCCGCGGCGGCGACGGGGGCGGCGACGCGCGCGTCGAGCGCGGTGAGGATGTCCAGCACGCGCGCGTGGAGCGCGTGCCCCTCCGCGCCCGCCGGGAAGCGGGCCACCGCCGCCGGCCAGCCGGGCGGGAGCAGGGCGCCGGCCAGGTCGGTGACCACGGTGACCCGGTCGGGCAGCATCTCGGCGGGGCTGAGCAGCACGGCGTCGTGCGGATCGTGCAGGGTGTCGCGCCAGGTCTCGTCGCTGACCAGGTGCAGCCCCTCGCCGACGGCGGCCTCCAGGGTCTCGTGCAGCAGCTCGGGCGGGGCGACGGTGGCGGTGGGGTCGTCGGCGACGGAGAGCACGAGCAGGCGCGGGTCGCCGCCCTCGGCACGCAGCCGGCGCACGGTCTCCAGGAGGGCGTACGGGTCGGGGACGCCGCCGCTCTCGGCCGGCGTCGGCACATGGAAGGCGGGGCTGCCGAGCAGGCGGGCGTAGGGCGCCCACCAGGCGGCGCAGGGCCGGGGCACCAGGACGTCGCCGCCGATGGCGGCGGTCAGGGCCACCAGCAGGGCGGGGGTGCCCGGGGCCACGGCCACCCGGTCGGGGGCGGCGTGCAGTCCGCGCCGGTCCCCGTAGCCGCAGGCCGCGTCCAGCAGGGCGGGGCCGCCGCCGACCGGCTCGGCGCCGCCGCGGGAGGCGGCCGCGGCGAGCACGGCGGCCAGTTCGGGCAGGACGGGCAGCCCGTCCTCGGGGAGAGACGGCCCGAAACGGACGGGACCGTGCCCTTCCGCATCCGTCCGCCGCATCGCTACCTCCGCGCAGTCCCTTCGTGCCCTAGGCCAGTCAGTACCCAGCGTGCCGCGTGCCATGGGTGGTGGGGCGGGTCGGGCCGTTCACGGCACGGGTGGCGGGCGTCAGCCGTCGGCGCGGGTGGCGCGGTCCCGGTACAGCCGGTGCGCGGCGGCGCCGAACGCGCCCGCGATCAGCAGACCGCCGGCGGCCAGGGCCGGCACGGAGTCGGTGAAGGCGCCGCCCCCACCGGCGTGGACGCCCTGGTGGGCGGGGGCCGAGGGGTGGGGGCAGGGGGTGCCGCCCTTCGACGGGGTGGGCTTCGGGGCGGTGGGCTTCGGTTCGGGGGCCTTCGGGTCCATGGCCTTGGGATCCTTGGCGCCGGGGTCCACGGTCTCGGGAGGCGTGGCCTCGGGATCCTTGTCCTTCGGTCGGGCGGCCTTCGGTTCGAGGGCGGCGTCCGGTTCCTCGAGAGTGTCCGGTTCCGCGAGTTCGCTGTCGGGGGCGGGGATCTCCGCCCCGGTGCCGAGGTCGTCGCCGAACTCGTCCAGGGCGGTGCCGTCCGGTACGAGCGCCTCCGGGTCGGCGGGTTCGAGGGCGGCGTCCGGTTCGGCGGCCCCGGACCCGGCTCCGGACCCGGTGCTCTGCGGTGCGTGGCCCTCCCACTCGTGCCCCTCCGGTTTCGGACAGGGCGAGGGAGAGGCGGTGGCCCAGGACGCCCTGCCGTCCGGGGCGGCGGTCCCCGCGGACGCGGCCGGTGCGAGCGCCGCGAGAACGGCACCGGTGGCGGCGGCGAGGGACAGGGCACGGGCGGTGCGGGACATGGTGCGGGCTCCTTCGAGCGACGGCGGGACACGCGTCGGGTCGCGCCCCACGGCCATCACAGCCCCATCCCCGCCGCGCCGCGCGCCGCCGGACACCATTGGCGGGACCGCGCACCCCCGAGCGGGTGAAGGGCCCGCGCTACTCCTCGCCCTCCCGCATGACCTGTGCCCGGACCCGGCCGCAGCAGCGGCTGATCAGGCGGGAGACGTGCATCTGCGAGATGCCGAGCTCCTCGGCGATGCTGCTTTGCGTCATGTCGCCGAAGAACCGCATGTAGAGGATGGCCCGCTCCCGCTCCGGCAGCGCGGCCAGCCCTTCCTTGACGGCCTCGCGGTCGACCACGGTGTCGAGGGCCGGGTCGGGGGCGCCGAGGGCGTCGCCGAGCGAGTACCCGTCGTCGCTGCCGGGCAGTTCGGCGTCCAGGGACAGCGCGGTGAAGCTGTCCAGCGCCTCCTGGCCGGTACGGACGTCGTCCTCGGTCAGATGGGCGTGCTCGGCGATCTCGGCCACGGTCGGGCGACGGCCGGGGGTGGTCTGGGACAGGTCCTGGGAGGCGTACCGGACGCGGTTGCGCAGGTCCTGGACCCGGCGCGGGACGTGCAGGGTCCACATGTGGTCGCGGAAGTGCCGCTTGATCTCGCCGGTGATGGTCGGCACGGCGTAGCTCTCGAACGCGTTGCCGAGCTCGGGGTCGTACCGGTCGACGGCCTTGACCAGGCCGAGCGCGGCGACCTGGCGCAGGTCGTCGAAGCTCTCGCCGCGACTGCGGAACCGTCCGGCGAGACGGTCCGCCATGGGCAGCCAGGCCTCGACGATCTCGTCGCGGAGCGCGTCCCGCTCCGGTCCCGCGGGCAGTGCGGCGAGCCTTCGGAAGGCGGCGGCGGTGTCGGGGGCGTCGTCGTGCGGGTGGTGCTTCGCGGTCGCTCGGGTGGGCATGGTGCGTCGCAACTCCCTCGGAGGGTGCTCGGGGACGGACGGTCACCGTGGCGAGCGCACAGTTCGGGGACAGGTGCGCCCGGAGCGGTGCGATGCCGCTGCCACGGACGTGCCTCCTGTCCGAAGCACTGGAACTGCGCATGCCCCGGCGTCGTCCGGCCAAACTCCCCGGCCGGGTTTTCCCGGGCGCGCCGGTTCAGGCCGTCGGGGTGTGGAGCGTCTCCGGGGAGGCGGCGCCCTCGGGCTGTCCGGGTGGCAGCAGGAAGTCCTCGTAGCGGCCCAGCATCAGGATCACGCCGAGCATGAGCAGGGGGATGAGCACGGCGAGCACCGCCATGGCCGGTCCTTTCCAGGAGGCGCGTGGGGGGCGTGCGGTGCGGGTCTCCCGCCCTCCGGCGGCCAAACCCGGGGCCGTCACGATCCGGAACCCGAACACCTGTGTTGCCCTCCGCTCCCCGGGTACGCGGTGCGCACCCCCGAAGCATCTGGAGGGAGACATGCAGCGAGGCAGCGACCGGCTCAGCGTTCACCGGGACGACGAGATGAAGCACGAACTGCAGGGTCTGCTGCGGTCCGGGCACCCCACCCGTACCGAGGAGTGGAACGACCCCGAGCCGTCCGCCGAGGACGACCCCGAGGTCGCGTACGGCCCGGTGACACCGAGCCGCGGACCGACGTCACTGGAGTCGGTGCGGCTGGAACTGGCCAGGATCCTCAGCCGCGGGGCGTTCCCCGCGGGTCCGCGCGAGCTGATGCGGGCCCTGGACCGGCGGCACGCGCCCGACGCGCTCATCGAGGCGCTGGAGCGGCTGCCGCGCAAGGCCCGCTACCACAGCGTCCAGGAGCTGGCCGAGGCGCTGACCCGGTCCCGGCAGACGGAGACCGCGTAGCCGGTTCGTCCGGGGCGCCGCGGCCGGTCCGCGGTGCCCCGGCGGCCGGGATCGGAGGGAGGCCCACGGCCATGGCCGAGTTCGTCAAGGACGTGATGACCCCGGGCGTCGTCGCCGTACGCCCGGACGCCTCGATCGTCGAGGCGGCGCAGCTGATGCGCACCCAGAACATCGGCGACGTGGTGGTGGCCGACGGGCAGCGGGTCGTCGGCGTGCTCACCGACCGCGACATCACGGTCCGGGCGGTCGCCGACGGCGCGGACCCGCTCGGTGTGAGCGCCGGGTCGGTGTGCACCCCGGACCCGTTGACGCTCGCCCCGGACGACCCGGTGTCCTCGGCCGTCGCCCTGATGCGCGAGCACGCGATACGCCGGATCCCGGTCGTCGAGGGCGGTCTGCCCGTGGGACTGGTGAGCCTCGGCGATCTGGCCGAGGCGCAGGATCCCGGCTCGGCACTGGCGGACATCAGCCGTGCGGAGCCGGACGAGAACAGCTGAACGAAGGGACGTAGTGCCATCATGCGAATCGCATTCCTGACCGCGCCCGAGGGCGTCGAACAGGTGGAGCTGACCGAGCCGTGGCAGGCGGCCGTGGACGCCGGTCACGAAGCGGTGCTCGTGTCGACGAGCCCGGGGAAGATCCAGGCGTTCAACCATCTCGACAAGGCGGACACCTTCCCCGTGCAGGAGGTCGTCGGCGAGACGTCGGCGGACTCCTTCGGCGCGCTGGTGCTGCCGGGCGGGGTGGCCAACCCGGACTTCCTGCGGATGGACGACAAGGCCGTCGCGTTCGTGCGGGACTTCTTCGACGGGGGCCGGCCGGTCGCCGCGATCTGCCACGCGCCCTGGACCCTGATCGAGGCCGACGTGGTGCGGGGCCGGGTGCTGACCAGCTGGCCCAGCCTGCGGACCGATCTCCGCAACGCCGGCGCCACCTGGGTCGACGAGCAGGTGAAGATCTGCGACCACGGGCCGAACAAGCTGGTCACCAGCCGTAAGCCGGGCGACCTCAAGGCGTTCTGCGAGGCGTTTCTGGAGGTGTTCGGGGCGGAGCGGACCCCGTAAGTACGGGGCCGGTCCCGCCGAAGGGTCAGGTGCCCGGAGTGGTGGGTGTCGTGGTGTCCGCGGCGCTCCGCTCGCGGGCACCTTCGCGTGTGCGGCCCGCGGCGACCGGGCGGCGCGGGTTGCGGCGCAGATATTCGCCCTCCAGCTGCGCCATCCGCTCGTTGTGGGCCCGCAGCGCGTCGTTGGAGCCGTACAGCAGCGTGTCGTGACGCGTGCGGTGGATGGTCTCCAGCTCCTTCATGAGCTGCTGGTCGTCCAGGCGGTTCGGCTCGACTCCGGTCATCGTGGTGCCCCGCTCGTCGTGTGCGTTCATGCGGTCCGGGTACCCGCCGGTCGGCACAAGCACTACCCCGTACGGCAACCGGGAGGGAGCCATGGAACTCGCATTCCTGAATCCACTCTACGAACGTCCCGGCCCTTGGGCCTCCGTCTACGTCGACACCTCCCGGCACACGGAGCACACCCCGCAGGAGCGGCAGCTGACGGCGCAGGCGATGGCCCGGCAGCTGGCCGAGCAGGGCGCGGACGAGGCGACCTGCGAGGCGGTGCGCGGTGCGCTGGAGGAGCTGCGGCACTCCACGGAGCCGTACGGCCGCGCGATGTTCGCCCGGGACGGCGAGGTGGTTCTCGACCCGCCGCTGGCCAGGTCCCCGCAGCGCGACTGGGCGGAGTGGGCGCCGCTGCCCAGGGTCGCGCCGCTGCTGGAGCTGGCCGGTGAGGACCCGATGTGCATCGTCGCCTACGTGGACCGCAAGGGCGCCGACTTCGAGCTGCGCAGCGCGCTCGGCCGCGACGACGCCGGCGGCGTCACCGGACGCCAGTGGCCGCTGCACCGCACCGGATCCGTCGACTGGTCGGAGCGCCATTTCCAGCTGCGGGTGGAGAACACCTGGGAGCACAACGCGGCGGAGATCGCCGACGCGCTCGCCGTCTGTCACGAGGAGACCGGGGCCGATCTGCTGATCCTCGTCGGTGACGACCGTGAGCAGCGGTCGGTGCACGAGCGGCTGCCGCAGCGGCTGCACGACCTGGTGGTGGAGGCCCCGCGCGGGACCGGGAGCAGGCTGCTCGACGAGGACGTGGAGCGGATCCGCGAGGAGCACGTCCAGGACCGGGCCGCCGCGGAGCTGGAGCGGTTCCTCGCCGCCCGGAGCCCCGACGACGAGGGCCGCGCGGGGGCCGTGGAGGGCGTGCCGGCGCTGGTCGAGGCCGCGCGGGAGCACCGGATCGACGAGCTGCTGATCCGGCCGGACTCGGCGGACGCGCACCGTGAGGTGTGGATCGGTGAGGATCCGGACCAGCTGGCGGTGCGGCGTACGGATCTGAAGATCCTCGGTGAGCAGAACTCGTGGCCGGCGCGTGCGGACGACGCGCTGATCCGGTCGGCGGTCGCCACGGACGCGCCCGCGCTGTCGGTGGCCGCGGCGCGGGGTGTGCGGGACGACGCGCCGGCCGGCGGTCTGGGCGCGCTGCTGCGCTGGAAGTGAGTCCCTACGGGCGGTCCTACGGGCGTTCCTACGGGCGTTCCTAGGGGCGCGCTCGTTCCACCCGGCGTTCGTCCCACACCGGTTCGGGTGTCTCCCTCACCTTGCCGTCGCTGCCGAAGACCAGGAACCGGTCGAAGGAGCGGGCGAACCAACGGTCGTGGGTGACGGCCAGCACCGTGCCCTCGAAGCCCTCCAGGCCTTCCTGGAGGGCTTCGGCCGATTCCAGGTCGAGGTTGTCGGTCGGCTCGTCGAGGAGCAGGGCCGTGACGCCCTGGAGTTCCAGCAGCAGGATCTGGAAGCGGGCCTGCTGGCCGCCGGAGAGCCGGTCGAAGGTCTGCTCGGCCTGGAGGGTCAGCTCGTAGCGGCGCAGGCGGGACATGGCGGCGCCCCGGTCCTGGGAGTGCTCGGTCCACAGGATGTCCAGGAGGGTGCGGCCCTCCAGCTCGGGGTGGGCGTGGGTCTGCGCGAAGTGTCCGGGCAGCACCCGCGCGCCGAGTCTCCAGTTCCCGGTGTGCGCCACGTCGTCACCGGCGAGCAGCCGCAGGAAGTGCGACTTGCCGGAGCCGTTGGAGCCGAGGACGGCGACGCGTTCGCCGTAGAAGACCTCCAGGTCGAAGGGTTTCATCAGACCGGTGAGTTCGAGCCGCTCGCAGGTGACGGCGCGGACGCCGGTACGGCCGCCCTTGAGGCGCATCCTGATGTCCTGCTCGCGCGGGGGTTCGGGCGGCGGCCCGGCCTCCTCGAACTTGCGCAGCCTGGTCTGGGCGGCGCGGTAGCGGGACGCCATGTCCGGGCTGTTCTCGGCGGCCTGGCGCAGTGTCAGGACGAGCTTCTTCAGCTGGGCGTGCTTCTCGTCCCAGCGGCGGCGCAGTTCCTCGAAGCGGGCGAAGCGTTCGCTCCGGGCCTGGTGGAAGGTGGCGAAGCCGCCGCCGTGCACCCAGGCGTCGGCGCCGGCGGGCCCCGGTTCGATGGAGACGATCTTCTCGGCGGCGCGGGCCAGGAGTTCGCGGTCGTGGGAGACGAAGAGGACGGTCTTGCGGGTCTCGGCGAGCCGTTCCTCCAGCCAGCGCTTGCCGGGGACGTCGAGGTAGTTGTCCGGCTCGTCGAGCAGCAGCACCTCGTCGTTGCCGCGCAGGAGGGCCTCCAGCACCAGGCGTTTCTGTTCGCCTCCGGAGAGCGTGCGGACCTCGCGCCACTGCGCCTTCTCGTACGGCACGCCCAGCGCGGCCGTGGTGCAGATGTCCCAGAGTGTCTCGGCCTCGTACCCGCGCGCCTCGGCCCAGTCGGCGAGGGCCTGCGCGTACGCCAGCTGGGCGGCCTCGTCGTCGACCGTCATGATGCCGTGCTCGGCGGCGTCGACGGAGCGGGCGGCCTCGCGGATCCTGGGCGGCGCCACGGACACCAGCAGGTCGCGCACGGTCGTCCCGTCCCGTACGGAGCCGACGAACTGGCGCATGACGCCGAGGCCGCCGGAGACGGTGACGGATCCGCCGTGCGGCTTCAGTTCGCCGGCGAGGAGCCGGAGCAGGGTGGTCTTGCCCGCGCCGTTGGGTCCGACGAGGGCCACGACGGCCCCCTCCCCCACCCGGAAGGACACATCGCCCAGGAGCGCCCTCCCGTCGGGGAGGTAGTACTCGAGGTGCGCGGCTTCCAGGTGACCCATGGTGGGGATTCTGCGGGGCCGTCGACGCGGGTGGCAAACGGGTTTCCGGCGTACCAGGATGTGAAACGCCGGTCTCATCATTCGGCCGGTGCGCGTAGCGTGAGTGATCTCCTACGAGAGTGGAAGGGGTGGACTCGGCATGCCGGAAGCGCGGGAGACCGCCGTCTACACACATGGGCACCACGAGTCGGTGCTGCGGTCGCACACCTGGCGGACCGCCGAGAACTCGGCGGCGTACCTCCTCGGGGTCCTGAAGCCCCATATGCGGATCCTGGACATCGGGTGCGGGCCCGGCACCATCACCGCCGACCTGGCGGAACTCGTCCCCGACGGTCGTGTCACCGGTCTCGACCGGGAGCCGGGCATCCTGGAGCGGGCCCGGGCGGTGGCCGGCGAACGGGGGCTGACGAACACCGACTTCGCGGTCGGGGACGTGCACGCGCTGGACTTCCCGGACGACACGTTCTGCGTCGTCCACGCCCATCAGGTGCTCCAGCACGTGGGGGACCCGGTGCGGGCGCTGCGGGAGATGCTGCGGGTGACCAGGCCGGGCGGGTTCGTCGCCGTACGGGACTCGGACTACGCGGCGATGACCTGGTACCCCCTCTCGCCGGGCCTGGACGACTGGCTGGACCTCTACCGGCGGGTGGCCCGCGCCAACGGGGGCGAGCCCGACGCCGGGCGGCGGCTGAAGTCCTGGGCGCTCGCCGCCGGCTGCGCGGACGTCACCGCGACCTCCGGCACCTGGACCTTCTCGACCCCCGAGGAGCGGGCCTGGTGGAGCGGTCTGTGGGCGGACCGCACGGTGGCGTCGTCCTACGCCGAGCGGGCGGTCGACGGCGGGCACGCCACGCGCGAGCGACTGCGGCAGGTGGCCGGGGCGTGGCGGGAATGGGGCACACGGGACGACGGCTGGTTCACGGTGCTGCACGGCGAAATTCTCTGCCGCAAGGAAGTCTGAATCGCGATTCCCGGGCAATCAGAATGTCAGGAGGTTGACATTATGGTTCCCATTCTTCTTGTTCTGCTGCTGGCGCTGATCCTTTTCGGTGCCGGATTCGCGGTAAAGGTCCTCTGGTGGATCGCCCTGGCGGTTCTGATCGTATGGCTGCTGGGATTCTTCATGCGCAGCACGTCGGCGGGCGGGGGCAGGGGCCGCTGGTACCGGTGGTGAGGTGAGGAAATTCCCCGGGACCCGGTCCCGGGGAATTCTCCGGGGCTCAGTCCCGGGGAAGCAGCGGTCCGAGCGGCCCGAGGTCCAGGTTCAGGTCCTCGGGCCGCAGTCCGTAGCGGTCCCGCAGTTCCTCCATGCGGTCCTCGAGCAGCATGAGGGTGAGCCCGACCCTCTCCTCCTGCTCCTCGGTCAGATCCCCCTCGTCGAAACGGCGCAGCGCCTGGCGCTCCATGAGCTGGCGGAGCAGTTCCACGACGGTGAGCACCAGCTTGATCAGGTCGCGTTCGACCGTGTCCGGCTCCAGGTCCAGCCGCCCGCGCCGACTGCCGTGCGGCTCGACGTGTCCGCCGTCCGGGCCGGCCGTCACCGCGGCTCCTCGAAGGGCGAGGGGACCCGCGCGTTCACGGAGCTGATGAGCGCGCTGAGATCGATGCGGACCAGGTCGACGTCCGCGATGCGCAGCGTGATGTCGCCCTTGATGACGACTCCGCCGGCCAGCAGCCGGTCGAGCAGATCCACCAGGGCTATCTCGCGGCGTTCGACGACGGTCACGGCCCCTCCTCCTCGGCGGTTTCCTCACCCGCGAACGAATAGGCCGCCCAGGGGCCGGTGAGTTCGACACGTATTCCGGGAATCCCGTCCTTGGTCAGGTCCACCTGTTCCACGAATTCCTCGGATTTCACCCGCGGCACGAGATAGGCGGCGTTGAGCACATTGCGCCCGGCGGCGCCGGAGAGCGTGGGATTCTGCGGTGCGTGCAGCCGGGAGTCCTCGGCGGACGCGGAAAGCGTCTCGTGCAGCTGGGTGGCGAACGTCTCGGCCCGTTGCCACAGGTCGTCCTGTGATTTCGTCTCCATGCGCCGCCGGCGCAGATAGTCCCGGCCGGACGCCGGCTTCGGCGCGGGCCCGGCGGGCGCCTCCGGTACCGGTTCCGATTCGACGTAGACCTTGACGCCCCACTCGACCCGGCCCTCCAGCCGGTCCAGCGTGCGCAGGAAGCTCTCCTCGCGCGCCTCGATCATGGACCGTACGCCGCTGTCGTCGCGGAACACGGTGCCGAGGCGCAGCGGCAGCGGGGTGGTGACGGTGGTGAGCGCGTCGATCACGCCCTGGTGGGCGCGGGCGACCGCGGTCAGCCAGTCGAGGTCCTCGAGATGGGAGCGCAGCGGCTCCTCGCCGAAGTCCGCCTCGGGGACATGGCTGACGACCGCGACCAGGCCGTGGTGGGGCACCAGCCGGGGCGGATCGCCCGCGACCCCGGTCAGCTGGGACTGGAGCGGCGTGCCGAAGGGACGGCAGACCGCGTAGACGTACCGCAGTCCGGTCACGGGCTCTCCTCCCGTTCGTGACGGGGTTCCAGCTCCTGGAGCCGGGCCAGCCGCTCACGCAACTCGGCGTTCTCCCGCGTCAGCTCGTCGCGGCGGGCGCGGGAGGACAACGCCGGGTCGGACTCCCACCAGTCGATCCCCATCTCCTTCGCCTTGTCGACGGAGGCGACCACGAGACGCAGCTTGATGGTGAGCAGCTCGATGTCCAGCAGGTTGATGCGGATGTCGCCCGCGATCACGACTCCCTTGTCGAGCACCCGCTCCAGGATGTCGGCGAGGTTGGCGCCGCTTCCCTGGCCGTAGGGCTCGGGGAGCCGGCTGGGGGTGGTCATCGGCGGCTCCGGCTCTCGGGCTCCTCTTCCTCGTACTCGTCCTCGTACTCGTCCTCCGGGTACTCGTCCTCCTCGTAGACGTCCTCGGACTCGTCGGACGCCTCGGGTTCGCCGCCCTCCTCGTCGTCCTCGTCCTCCTCGACGTCCTCTTCCTCGTCCTCCGGCTCGTACTCCTCCTCGGGTTCCGTGCCGGACTCGTCCTCGCCCCCGGGCTCCTCGTCGTACTCGTCCTCGGAGGTCTCGCTCTCCTCCTCGGCAAGGGCGTCCTCGTGGCTGCGGACCACCTCGCCGTCGCGGATCTCGCCCCGCCAGCCGTCCTCGGCCTCGCCCTTGAGGGTGATGAAACGGGCGAAGTTCTTCAGGTCGAGCCGGGCACGGCGGCCCTGGGCGCGCCAGATGTTGCCGGTCTTCTCGAAGAAGCCCGAGGGGTAGTACTCCATGACCAGCAGCACGCGGGTGAGGTTGTCGTCCAGGCGGTGGAAGGAGACGACGCCCTTCGTCGTGCCCTTGGCGCCCTCCGAGGACCAGGCGATCCGGTCGTCGGCGACCTGCTCGGTGGTCGCGGCCTTCCAGCTGCGGTTGGACCAGAGGACCTTCAGACGCCAGTCCGAGGTGGTGTCGTCGGACTTGTCGGCGCTCGTGACGCCCTTGGCGAAGGTGCTGAAGTCCTGGAACTGGGTCCACTGGTCGTAGGCCGTGCGCAGCGGGACCCCGACGTCGATGTACTCCATGATGACGGTGGGCTTGCCGCCCGCCGAGGTCTTGCGCTTGTCCTTGCCGCCGCCGCCCAGGCCCTTGAGTGCGCCCATCACATCGTCCTTGGCCCGTGAGGCGCCGAGTTCGACGGCGCTGCGCAGGGGGCTCTTGCCCTCGGCTATCTTGCGTCCGCCGTCGAGGGCCAGCTTGGCGAAGCCGGGGCTGTTGCCCTCGGCGATGTCGTTGAGCTTGTTGGTGGTCTCGCCCAGCTTCTGGCCGAGGCCGGTCAGCAGGCGGGTGGCCTGGGCCGCGAGGTAGTCCTGGAGTTCGGCCTTGAGCCGGTCGGCCGCCTCGCTGTGGGCCACGTCGGCGAGCGGGCTGCTTGCCGCCGCCCGGCTCGCGCCGTCGCCCGCGGCGGAGCCGGCCCGTCCGAGGGTCTCGGTCATCGTTCACCGCCTCCCTTCGAGGTACGGGAGCGGGCGTCCCGGGAGGCCGCCGCGGTCTTCTTGGCGGCGGTCTTCTTGGCGGGAGCCGTCTTCTTGGCCGCGGCCTTCTTGGCGGGGGCGGCCTTCTTCGCCGGTGCCTTCTTGGCCGCGGCCTTCTTCACCGGACGCTCGGGCTCGGGGGCCGGCTCCTCCCGCGGCTCCCGGTCGTCGTCCTCCGCCTCCTCGGCGTGCTCCCCGGCGTCCGCGTCGGCCGGCTCCTCCGGCTCGGCGCCCGTCAGCCGGTCCCGCATCTCGGCGGTACGGCCGTGCAGCCGGTCGGCGAGGGAGTCGAGCTGCCGCTCGACCAGCGCCCCGGAGGCCGCCTTGCCGACGCCGCGCAGATCACCGCGCACCTGGTCGCCGAGCTCCTTGAACTGAGGGTTGTCCCGCAGCTGCCGGGACACCAGGTCACCGACCATGCGCGGACTGAGATTCAGCTTCTTGCCGGCCACCAGTCCGCCGACGGCCATCGCCATCTTCAGCTTCTTGGTCCGGCCGAGGAGGTATCCGGCCCCGATCGCGAGGCCCAGTGCCGTTCGATTCATCGTGGTGCCGTCCCGTCCCCTGTAGCCGTTCCTGTGCGCATCGCGGTCTCCAACCGGTCGAGGAGTTCGTCCTCCTGCCGGTCGAACTCCTCCTCGGAGATCTCTCCGGCCTCCAGCCGCTCCTCCAGCCGGGCCAGTTCGGCGCGTACCGTGGCGGGGTCGTAGTAGATGCGCTCCGCCTCCCGCAGCACCTGCTGGATGGCCCAGCGGCTGCCGCGCACCGGGGCGAACGGCAGCAGCAGGACCTCCGAGATCAGTCCCATGTCGTCACCCCGCTCCGGTGTCCGTCCCGCCCGCCGCGGTGCCCGCCGGCTCGGCCGGGCCGGGCTCGACGAAGCTGTACGGCGGCAGCGGGCCGTTCAGCCGCACCTCCAGGTGGGGCATGTCCTTGCGGGCCTGCTCCACCGCGGCCAGGAACTCCTCCGCCGTCTCCCGCCTGACCAGGTACGACACATTGGCGAGCCAGCCCGTGGACTCGGGGCCCACGCTCACCGCGTCGGCGGCCGGCTCCAGGGCCCGCTCCAGCGCAACGGCGTCCTCGGCCTCCTTGCCCTTGACCGCGGCGGCGACCATCTCGCCGAGCTGGAGCTTCTGCTCGTAACTGCCGCCACCGGCCTGCCGGTTGGCCTCGGCGAGGGCGCGGATCTCCGGGTTGCCGGCCATGACGTGGTGCAGGACGGCGTCCTCGACGTGGTTGGCCTTGACGTTGTACTCGACCCGGTCGTCCAGCGCCCGCAGCCGTTCCGCGTAGTGCTCGGCGCGCTCGGCGAGGACACCGGTGACGGCGTCGTCGTCCGGCGCGACGCTGCCGAAGCGCATGGGCAGCACACAGCCCGCGGCGCCGGCCTCGCTGAGCACGTTCTGGTGGGCGAGGAGCTCCCTGCGCTTGGGGCGCAGGTCCTCGGGGGCGTCGCTGACCACGGCCGCCAGGTCGCCCTCGCGCAGGACGCGCACCGGCAGCGGCGGATCACCGACGCCGCCCATGCCCTCGGGGAGGCCCGGGTGCGAGGTCGCGGTGATGCCGTAGATGTAGGTGCTCACTCCTGTTCCTCCTTCCGGCGGGCCGACGTGCTCTTGCGGGGCCGCGGACGCGACTCGGTCTCGCGCTCACGCTCGGAGCCGCCCTCACGCGCCTGCCTGAACGCGTCGGAGACGGTTTCGGCGGCGCCGGACAGCGCCCCCTTGGACTTGCCGCGGGCGCCGGACTCGGTGACCTCGCCGACGATCTCGGGCAGGCCCGGGCTCTTGCGGGGTCCGGCCTCCAGGTCGAGGCGGTTGCACGCCTCGGCGAAGCGGAGATACGTGTCGACGCTGGCGACGACGACTCGAACGTCGATCTTGAGTATTTCGATACCGACCAGGGATACGCGCACGAAGGCGTCGATGACGAGCCCCCTGTCCAGAACGAGCTCGAGCACGTCGTAGAGGCCACTGCTGCCGCCTCCGCCGCCGGTCTGTTGTGCCGGTACGACTGTCATGCCGGTTGTTCCTCCTTCTCCGTGGGTGGTGTGGGTGCGGCCGGGGCCTAGCGGCCGCCGGGCCGGGGGTCGGCCCGCCCGCGTTCGTAGCGACGGACGCGGCGGTAGCCGGTGAGCTGCCCCTCGGGGTCCAGCTCGACCTGGTAACTCGCCATCAGGCTCATCGTGTCGGGCACACGCTCGAGTTCGAGGACCTCGACCTCCAGCGCCCACCCCTCCTCCGTCCGCTCGAAGGACGACACGGACTCGGCTTCCATCCCGGTGAGCTCCGCGAGCTGTCCGCGCGCCTGCTTCAGCAGCGCCATCGGGCTCGGCCGTTCGGTGGCTTCGGTGTCGTCGGGCTCGCGGGATTCCTGTGAGTCCTGGGTCCCCTGTGAACCCTGTGGCTCCTCGGTTTTCCTCGTGTTCGACATCTCCTCCCGTGTGGCCGCAAGCGTGTTCGCCAAACCTCTACACATTCACCGAGTTGCCACACGGGGCCTTTCAGCCGCGCAGCGCGGCCAGTCGACGGCGGGCCGGCCCGAGCGCGCGTCCCCGGCGCGGCAGGTCCGCCCACGGGTCGGTGCGTGCCTGCTCGACGGCGTCGGCGACGGTCCAGCGGCGGGCGTGCAGCTCCGGGTCGTCGAGCCCGTCCCAGGCGAGGGGCGTGGCGACGGGGGCGCCGGGCAGGGCGCGGACGGTGTAGGGGGCGACGGCGGTCTGCGCGTAGGCGTTGCGCTGGATGTCGAGGTAGAGCCGGTCGCCGCGGTCCTTCTTGCGGGCGGCGGTGGTGAGCCGGTCGGGGTGGGCGGCGGCGAGGACGTCGGCGACCTCGCGGGCGAAGGCGCGTACGTCGTCGAAGTCGTCGTCGCCGCTCAGCGGCACGACCACGTGCAGGCCCCGGGAGCCGGTGGTCATCAGCCCGGAGGGCAGGTTCAGCCGGTCGAGCAGCTCTCCCAGCGGCCGCGCCGCCTCCCGCACGGCCTCGAAGTCGTCGCCCGGGGGGTCGAGGTCGAACACCAGCCGGTCCGGCCGGTGCACCCGGTCGGTGCGGGACAGCCAGCGGTGCAGCGTGATGCTCGCCTGGTCGACGAGATAGAGGAGGGTGGCGGTGTCGTCGCACACGGTGTGCGTGACGGTGCCGCCCTCCTTCGCGACCTCGGCCCGGGTGATCCAGTCCGGATAGGCGTCCGGGGTGTTCTTCTGCATGAAGGCCGGCCCGTCGATGCCGTCCGGGCGGCGGTCCAGCATCAGCGGGCGGCCCCTCAGATGCGGCAGCATGAACGGGGCGACGGCCCTGTGGTAGTCGACGAGGTCGCCCTTGGTGTACTCCCCCGCGTCCCCGCCGCCGGGGAAGAGGACCTTGTCCGGCCGGCGGATCTCCACGGAGCGACGGCCGGCCCGTACGGTGCGCGACCCGTCGTCGCTCACGACACGACCGCCTCCCCCACCAGCAGCCGGCCGGCCGCCGCGATCGACTCGGCGTCGATGCCCGCGGCGTGCAGCTGCTCCCCGGGGGAGGCCGAGCCGGGCATGTCCCGCACCCCCAGCCGCACCAGACGCGGTACGGGGCGCCCGTCGGCGAAGGCCTCCGCGACCGCGTCCCCGAGGCCGCCCTCGGGGTGGTGGTCCTCGACCGTCACCAGGCAGCCGGTCTCCTCGGCGGCCGTGCGCAGCGTCTCCCGGTCGACCGGCTTCACCGAGTACAGGTCGATCACCCGTGCGGCGATGCCCTCGCCCTCCAGGGCGTCGGCGGCGGCCAGCGCCTCCGGGACGGTGACGCCCGCCGCGACGAGGGTGAGCCGGTCGCGGTCGGAGGAGCGCAGCACCTTGCTGCCGCCGACGGGGAACTCCTCGTCGGGGCCGTAGATCACCTGGCTCGCACCGCGCGAGGTGCGCAGATAGCGGATGCCGTCGAGGTCGGCCATCGCGGCGACGAGCCGCGCGGTCTGGTTGGCGTCGCACGGGTACAGCACGGTCGAGCCGTGCACCGCGCGCATCATCGCCAGGTCCTCCAGGCCCATCTGGCTGGGGCCGTCCTGACCGATGGCGACGCCCGCGTGCGAGCCGACGAGGGCGATGCCGGAGCCGCTGACCGACGCCATGCGGATGAAGTCGTGGGCGCGGGTGAGGAAGGCGGCGAAGGTCGCGGCGTACGGCACCCAGCCGCGCGCCGCCATGCCGACGGCCGCGGCGACCATCTGCTGCTCGGCGATGTAGCACTCGAAGTAGCGCTCGGGGTGTGCCTTGGCGAAGGCCTCCGCGCGGGTGGAGTCGCCGACCTCCCCGTCCAGGGCCACGACGTCACGGCGCGCGGTGCCGAGGGCGGCCAGCGCCTCACCGAACGCGTTGCGGGTGGCCACCTCCTCGCCCTTGTCCCAGCGGGGCAGGTCGGGCCGTCCGGTGTGCCCGGGGAACGATGTACCGGCGGTTCCGGGGGCGGCCGGCGGCTCGACCCGGATGCGCAGATCGCGGGGGCCGCCGAGTTCGGCGATCGCCTCGTCGGCCTCGGGCAGCGGCTTGCCGTGCAGGCCCTCGCGGTCCTGGACCGCCTCGACGCCCTTGCCCTTGAGGGTGCGGGCGAGGATCGCGGTGGGCTGGCCCTTGGTGGAGAGGGCCTCCCCGTAGGCGCGGTCGACGGCGTCCACGTCGTGGCCGTCCACCTCGACGGTGTGCCAGCCGAAGGCCTGGAAGCGGCGGGCGTAGGCGTCCAGGTCGTGGCCGTGGCGGGTGGGGCCGCGCTGCCCGAGCCGGTTGACGTCCACGATCAGCGTGAGGTTGTCCAGGTGCTCGTACGCGGCGTGCTCGGCGGCCTCCCACACCGAGCCCTCGGCCAGTTCGCTGTCGCCGCACAGCACCCACACCCGGTAGTCGGCGTGGTCCAGCCGCTTCCCCGCCATCGCGATGCCGGCGCCGACGGGGAAGCCCTGGCCGAGCGAGCCGGTGGCCGTCTCGATCCAGGGCAGTCGCCGGGGGGTGGGGTGGCCTTCGAGGCGGCTGCCGTTCTTGCGGAAGGTGAGCAGTTCCTCGTCGTCGATGGCCCCGGCCGCCTTGTAGAGGGCGTACATCAGGGGCGACGCGTGCCCCTTGGAGAGGACGAAGCGGTCGTTGCCCGGGTGGTCGGGGCGCTCGAAGTCGTAGCGGAGGTGGCGGGCGAACAGCACGGCCATCAGGTCCGCCGCGGACATCGACGACGTGGGGTGCCCGGAGCCCGCGGCGGCCGCGGCGCGGACACTGTCCACGCGCAACTGCTGTCCGAGCTCGACGAGTTCACCGGTGTTCATGAGTCTCCTTCGGAGGGTCGGTCGGTACGCCTGACGGGGCCGGGCGCGACGTCGGGACCGGGCGGCGGCTGGTCGGGTGGCGGAGTGACGGTGGGCCGGCCCTTCGCGGGCTGCTTCTTCGCGGGCTCACCGCCCGGCTGCTTCTTCGCGGCCTCACCACCCGGCTGCTTCTTCGCGGCCTCACCACCGGGCTGGTTCTTCGCCGGCTCCGCGCCCTGCCGGGCAGACGCCGACGGCTCGGTGCCGTCCCCCGGCGCCCGCTCCCGCCCCGGCTTGCCCGGTACCCGCGCCAGTTCCGGCGACGCCGTGTCCAGCGGCACCGACCAGGACCGTACGAGACCCAACTGGACCGCCTGACGCGGCAGTACGGCGTCGAGCAGCCAGTCGGCCGCGACCCGCACCCGGTTTCCGGGCATCGCCGCGAGGTGGTAGCCACGGGTGACCGCTCCCGCCGCCACCCCGGACAGGTTGACGCCGAGCGGGTTGGCGGCGGCCTTGACGCCGCCCAGGTCCACCACGAACCCCATGTCCTTGTGCCGGTAGGCACGTCGCTCCCCCTCGCCGAACGACGCGGCGACGTTGTGCCCGCACACCTTGCCCTGCCGCCAGGCGTGCTGCGCCGTCATCGGCGTGTACTGACCCGGCTTCTCCAGATCGGGCACCGCGGCCGCGTCGCCGCAGGCGAACACCTCCGGCCGGCCGGGTACTTGCAGGTGCGGGTCGACGAGCAGCCGGCCGCGTTCCATGGGCAGCCCGAGCGACTCGGCGAGCGGGTCGGGGCGTACGCCCACGCACCACACCAGGGTGTGCGTGTCGACGAACTCCCCGTCGGTCAGCAGCACTCCCTCGTGCGTGGCCTCCTTCACGGAGGTGCCCATCCGCACGTCCACGCCCCGCTCCCGCAGCACGGTGTCGGCAGTGCGGGAGAGCCGTTCGTCCAGCTCGGGCAGGACCCGGTCGGCGATGTCGAGCAGCATCCAGCGGGGCCGCATCCCGGTCCGCATGGGGTGCTTGCTGACCTGCGCGTCGGTGAACAGCTGCCCGTGCGCGGCGACTTCGGTGCCGGTGTAGCCGGCGCCGACCACGACGAAGGTGCAGCGCGCGGCGCACCGCTTGGGATCGTCGGTGGCGGTGGCGAGCTCCACCTGCCGGGTCACGTGGTCGCGCAGGTACAGCGCCTCGGGCAGCCCGCGGAAGCCGTGCGCGTGCTCGGCGACACCGGGGATCGGCAGCAGCTTGTTGACGCTGCCGGCCGCGAGCACCAGCCGGTCGTAGGAGAGGGTGCCGCCGTCGCCCTCCGGGCCGGTGTAGTGCACCTGCCGGGCGTCGAGGTCGATGCGGTCGGACTCCCCCAGCACCAGCTTCACGTGCGGCAGCGTGTGGGAGAGGGAGACCGTGACCCGGCGGGGTTCCAGGATGCCGGCGGCGACCTGGGGCAGCAGGGGCAGGTACAGGAAGTAGTCGGTGGGGTTGAGCAGGACGATCTCGGCGCGGCCACGGGCCAGCCTGGAGAGGGTGTGCGCCGTGCGGTAACCGGCGAAGCCGGCACCGACGATCACAATGCGGGGTCGACTCACGGTTCGCCTCCGGCGCTGTCGCGGACGTCGGGAGACTTCCGCGTCCCCCTGGTCGGGGCCGCCAAACGTCCTCCGGTTGCCGCCCGGCCCCCCGGGTACCCGGTCCGCGACCCGAACCGCCCATGTCGCGGAGGCAACCCCCCATGCCCGAGTACGGCTATTTCCTCTCGTGCGAGCAGTACGGTCCCGCCGAGCTGATCGAGCAGGCGCGGATGGCCGAGCAGGCCGGCTTCCAGGCCCTGTGGATCTCGGACCACTACCACCCGTGGAACGACGAACAGGGGCAGAGCCCGTTCGTGTGGTCGGTGATCGGCGCGCTGTCGGAGGCGGTGTCGCTGCCGGTGGGGACGGCCGTGACCTGCCCGACCGTGCGGACGCATCCGGCGGTGGTGGCCCAGGCGGCGGCCACGAGCGCGGTGATGTCGCAGGGTACGTTCCGGCTGGGGGTGGGCACGGGCGAGGCGCTCAACGAGCACATCCTCGGGGACGCCTGGCCGCCCGCGCACGTACGGCTCGAGATGCTGGAGGAGGCCATCCAGGTGATGCGCCGGCTGTTCTCCGGCGAGGAGGTCAACCACCACGGGACGCACTACACGGTCGAGAACGCCCGCCTGTACACGCTGCCCGACGAGCCGGTCCCGATCGACATCTCGGGCTTCGGACCGGCGGCGACCAAGCTGGCGGCCCGGGTCGGCGACGGCTACATCACGATGATGCCGGACGCCCCGATGGTGGAGCAGTACCGCAAGGGCGGGGGCGGCGGGAAGCCGGTCAGCGGCGGCACCAAGGTCTGCTACGGCACCGACCGCGACGAGTGCGTACGTACCGTGCACCGGCTCTGGGCGAACGAGCAGCTGCCCGGCGAACTGGGCCAGGTGCTGCCGTCGCCGAGGCACTTCGAGCAGGCGCAGACCCTGGTCACCGAGGACATGGTGCGGGACGGCCGGGTCTGCGGCGACGACGTGGACGAGCACGTCGCCGAACTGCGGCGGTTCGCCGACGCGGGCTTCGACCGGGTCTACGTCAACCAGATCGGCCCCGATCTGCGCGGCTTCTTCGACTTCTACCGTACGAAGGTGCTGCCGCAGCTCCAGCAGGCCGGCTGACCGCGGGAGGCGGACCGACGATGAGACTGCACCGACCCGGCGTCTCCGTCTACACCGTGCCGACCGACGCCCCCGAGGCGGACGGCACGCTGATCTGGGACTCCACGACCGTGGTGATCGTCGAGGTGTCGGCGGGCGACGCGACCGGCACCGGCTGGACGTACGGCCCGCCGGCGGTCGGCGACTTCCTGAGCGGGCATCTCGCACCCCTCGTGGAGGGCAGGAGCGCGCTGGACATCCCGGCCGTGCACGAGGTCATGTACCGCTCGGTGCGCGGCGCGGGCCGGGAGGGCATCGCGGCCCGCGCGATCTCGGCGCTGGACATCGCCCTGTGGGACCTCAAGGCCCGGCTGCTGGAACTGCCGCTGCTGCGGTTGCTGGGGGCGCGCCGGGAGCGGGTGCCGGTGTACGGCAGCGGAGGCTTCACGACGTACCACGACACCCACATGGCGGCGCAGCTCAACGGCTGGGTGCACGGACAGCGGATCCCGCGTGTGAAGATCAAGATCGGTGAGGGCTGGGGGCGGGAGGTGACCCGCGACCTGCACCGGGTGCGGGCCGCCCGGCACGTCATCGGCGAGCACGCCGAGCTCTACGTCGACGCCGACGGGGCGTACACCCGCAAGCAGGCCGTGCGGGTCGGCCACGCCCTCGCCGAGTACGGGGTGGGCTGGTTCGAGGAGCCGGTGTCCTCGGACGACCTCACCGGACTGCGGCTGGTCCGCGACCACGTGGTGAGCGATGTGACCGCCGGAGAGGACGGGTCCGACCTGCCGCACTTCGCGCGGCTGATCACGTCCGGGGCGGTGGACTGCCTCCAGGTGGACGCGACGCGCTGCGGCGGGCTGACCGGGTTCCTGCACGCGGCGTCGCTGGCGGAGGCCCACGGTCTGGAGGTGTCCGCGCACGGCGCCCCGCACGTCCACGCGGCGGTCGCGGCCACGATCCCGAACCTGCGGCACGTGGAGTGGTTCCACGACCACGTCCGGCTCGAGGACATGTTCTTCGACGGCGCCCTGGACCCCACGGACGGCACGGTCAGCCCGGTCGGAGGTCTCGGCCACGGTCTGACGCTGCGGACGGAGGACATCGCGGAGTACAGGGTCGGCTGACCCCGCGCGACCGGTCAGTCCCGGTGGCGGGGTGCCTCGGGGTCCTCGGGGTCGGACTCCGGCCGCGGCGGTACGACGCCGACGGTGGGCGGGGCGGACGGCACCGGCGGGACGGGCGCGGTGCCGGACGCCGTGGGCCGGGCCGCGGCGCGCAGGACGTAGGCCACGGCGCCCAGGATCACGGCCGTGATCAACGCGGCGGCCCAGCCCGGCAGGACCAGGGCGAGGGCGAGACCCACGGCCAGCGCGACGGCCGCGCCCGCGTACAGGGCGGCGGCCCCGGAGCCGGCGTACAGGGCGGCCCTGCGGCGCTGTCCCCGTGCCTGTGCGCGCAGTTCGTCGCGCACGGCCTCACGCGCCACCCGCGCCAGTTCGTCGGCCAGGTGCTTTTCCGGATGCTCCATGTGCTCCAAGCGCTGCATGGCGGCCGGGTACCCGGGGCCCCGGGGCGCGTAACGCCCGCGGGCGCGGGGTGTGAAGATCACCGGCGCCGGACCCCCGGCCCGGGCCTCCCCAACTAGGCTCGTCCCCATGGAGATTCTGGGTGCCACACTGCGTGTCTGCGTCGACGACATCGAGACCGCCATCCCCTTCTACGAGCGGCTGGCGGGTGGCAGCGCGCTCCGGTTCGAGCGGGGCGGCGTCCAGGTCGCGGCGGTGGGCTGCTTCCTGCTGATGAGCGGTCCCGCGGCCGAACTGGACGTGCTGCGCAGGGTCGCCGCGACCATCGCGGTCAAGGACGTCGAGGAGACCCGCCAGGTGCTCGCGGAGATGGGCGCCGACATCCTCGCGGGTCCCCTCCCCACACCGGTCGGCCGCAATCTGATCGCGCGGCACCCGGACGGGGCGGTCTACGAGTACGCGGACCGCCGCTCCTGACGCGCGGTCACGGCGTGGGCCGCATCCGGAAGTCGTACCGCTCGGGCAGCGGTTCACCGGTGAGCCCGTTCCACAGGCGTCCGACGACCTCGTCCCCCTCCCGCAGGTCGGCGACCTCGAAGCCCGCCTCGAACACGGCGCGGGCCTCCTCGCGCCGCCCCTCGGCGAGCAGCAGCCCCGCCTCGACCAGACGGAACCGGCCCCAGGCCCGGGTCGCGGGCTCCAGCCGGTCCCACACGGACCGGGCCTCGCGGGTGCGCCCCACGGCGAGCAGCGCCTCGATCGCCTCCCGGCCGAGCGCCGCGGTGACGGCGGTCCACCGGCCCTCCTCCTCGCCGGCCTCGCGGCACAGGTCGTCGAAGGCCCGCGCGTAACGGTCGGCGGCGCGCTCGGAGTTGTGGGCCTCCTGGTCGGCGACGGCGAGACAGCGCAGCGCCGGCCACGCGGACGGCGTGTGCCGCAGTCCCCGCTCCCAACTGCGCTCCGCCTGCGCCCGGTCGCCGGCGTGCCACTGGGCGACGCCCAGGTGGTACTCGGTGAGCGGGGTCGCGGGCGCGGTCTCCAGCATGTCCCGCCAGTGCCGGGCGACGAGCGTCCCGCCGGGCGGCCGGGCGCCGGGCGGCTCGGGGAAGGAACCGGCGCGCAGCAGGTGCAGCCAGGGTGCCTGCACCTCGCCCAGGGTGCTCTCGTCGAAGGGGGTGCCGGGCAGCTTCCAGCCGGCCCGCAGTACTTCGAGCGCGCCCCAGCCGGAGCCGGTCGCGAGCCGCTCGCCGGGCTCGGTGTCGGCGTACGGCTTCCAGGCGGCGTACGCGGCGTCGACGTCGGCGCGGGGCAGGACCGCTTCGAGCCGGGTCTCCGCCTCGTCCAGTACGCCGTTCCACTCCCCCTCCGGCGGAGCGGTGAACGGTCCGTACGCCTCCAGCCAGGACACCTCGCTCTCGGCCTCCAGCCGGACGTGTTCCAACTGGGTGCGGGCCAGCCCGGCCTGGATCTCGCAGTAGCCGCCGGTGCCGGGCTCGGTGAGCCACTGCTGCCAGCTCCGCCCGCCGGGACCCCGGCCCCATACGAACAGCTTGCGGCCGCGCAGCACGTCGGTGGAGGTCTGCACGAGGCCGTGGCCGTCGGCGTCCAGCGCGGCGATCCAGCGCCTGCGCTCCGGCGGGACCTCGTAGAAGTAGTCGGCGGCGTAGGTGCTGTGGGGCGGGTAGGTGCGGTCGATCCCGTCGTACTCGGGGACGGGCACCCGGCGCAGTCGCCGCTCGTAGCCGAAGTGCCACGCCTCCTCCGCCGGGGCGAGGACGCGGCACTCCTCGGGGACGGCGATGTTGGACCACCAGTACGTCGGCACGGGCTTCTCGTGCGGGTTGCGGATCCGGACGCCGACGTACAGGAAGTCGGAGCCGTCCGGGAGCCACAGGTCGACCTGGAAGGGCAGGTCGCGCAGTCGCTCCCACTCCCACAGGCGCAGCATCTCGCCGCCGTCGGGGGCGGGGACGAGGGCGGCGTGCACGGGTGAGCAGGACAGGGTGGTGTGGCCGGTGGCGCCGATGTTCCATTCGATGCCGCCGGAGAACCAGGCACCGTTGAGGGCGAAGTTGGCGGGCTGGAACACCGGGTTGCGGTAGAGGAGTTCGCGGCCGGTGGGCTTGTGGACGAGGGAGGCGATCCGGCCGCCGAGGGCGGGCAGCACGGTGGCGCGCAGCCGGTCGTTCTCGATCACGAGGGTGTCGAGGGAGCGGGGTTCGCGCGCCCGGTCGTAGCCGTCGCGGACGGGGACGGGCAGCAGACCGCGCAGGGGCGCGTAGCCGATCTGCCGGGCCATGTCGCGCGGCAGATCCTCCTTGTCGCGGTCCTCGATACGGTGCATCTCGTCGAGGGGCCGCAGTGCGGGCAGCGGGTTGTCGGGGCCCAACCGTGCGGCGGGCAGCGTCAGTACCTCACGTCGGATCGTCGTCACGATCTCCATGGAAGCCGCCCCGGGCGCCGCTGAACAGGGGCAGCACGGGTCAGGTTCGCGCGAAGGCGGACACGACGGTGTCGGTGAGGAGCGCCCCGGCCGTCGCGTCGGGGTCGAGGTCGGGGTCGTAGATGGTGACGGTGAGCCCCACGCAGTGCGGGGAGGTGAGCAACGGGCGGAGCACCGCGAGGAGTTCGTCGTGGTGCAGGCCGTCCGGGTCGGGGCTGTCGACGGCGGGCATGACGGTCGGGTCGAGGACGTCGGCGTCGAGGTGCACCCAGAAGCCGTCGAGTCCGGGTGCGGCATAGGACTGGGCGGTGGCGCGGGCGAGCGTGTCGGCGCCCCATTCGCGCAGGTCGCCGACGGTGACGACGGGGATCTTCAGGGCGGCGAGTTCGGCGCGCTCCTCCTCGAAGTAGTCGCGGACGCCGAGGAACCGCACGTCCTCGTCGCGCAGATAGGGCCTGAGCCCCTCCAGGTCGGTGAGGTCCTCCTGGCCGCGCCCGGTGGCCAGGGCGACCTCCTCGCCGCCGGCCGCGCCGACGCGGTCGGAGTTGCCGGGGTGCCGGAAGTCCGGGGAGGCGTCCACGGCGACCAGCCCATACCGTCCGATCCGGCGCAGCGCGAGCGACGCGCCGAGCTGGATGGAGCAGTCGCCGCCGAGGACGACGAGGAGATCACCGGCGCGCACATGGTGTTCCACCCGGTCGGCGAGCTTGCGGGTGTAGGACGCGAGGGCGGTCGCGTTGAAGACGCCGTCGCCCTCCTGCCAGTCCCCGCGGTCGTAGCGCGGAGGCACCACCACCCCGCCCTCGAAGGCCTTCAGCCGCTGTACGATCCGCTGTTCACGCAGTGCGCCGGCGAGCTTGTGGCAGCCGGGCACGGTGCCGGGGGCGGGCGGACGCAGGCCCAGGTTGGAAGGGGCGTCCACCACGACGATGTTCCGCATGCGGATCATCCTCGCCCACGAGGAGTTCGGTATTCAACGACCAGCCGTCATCTCGCTGGTGATCGCCCAGCGTTCGTGGTCGCGCCAGGCCCCGTCGATGAAGAGCATCTTCGGCGAGAAGCCCTCCAGACGGAATCCGCAGGCGCGGGCCAGGGCGATGGAGGCGGCGTTGCCGGGCTGCACGTTGATCTCCAGCCGGTGCAGCCGCATCGGCCCGAAGGCGTACCGCACCACGAGGTCCAGCCCTTCACGCATCAGCCCGCGCCCCGCCGCGTGCGCGAAGGCCCCATAGCCCAGCGCACCGGACAGGAAGCCGCCCTCGACGATGTTGTTGATGTTGATGAATCCGGCGAGGGCGCCGTCCGCGTCCTTCTCGCAGACCAGGAAACCGGCCTTGGTGGGGTCCTCGATCAGCCGACCCGCGTACGCGGCGTACGCCCCCTGGCTGTCCGGCGGGAACAGCCAGGGGTGGTGCAGGTCCTTGCTCTCCCGGACCCGGGCGGTGAACTCGGCGGCGTCCGCGTGGGTGAAGTGACGGAGCCCCACGCGGCGGCCTTCGGTGAGGTAGCGGGAAGCGGTGTTCGGCACCCTGCCACCCTACGACGGGCCCGGCGGCCCCCGCTCGCCGCGGTCCGGCGGCGGCTCAGTCCAGGGCCGGTTCGTCCAGCGTCAGCGTGCCCGCGTCGGCGTCGAGTTCGGCCGCGACGCCGAACGGAACGGTGAGCGCGTCGTCGCAGTGACCGAACCCGAACTGCTCGGCCACCGGCACCCCGAGGCCGCCGAGCCGGTCGGCGAGCAGCGCCCGCACCCCGTCGTACGGCTCACACTGGGCCCAGGAGCCGAGCAGCAGCCCCGAGACACCGTCCAGCCAGCCGGATCGCAGCAGTTGGGTGAGGTAGCGGTCGAGGCGGTAGGTCTCCTCCCCCACGTCCTCCAGACACAGCAGCCCGCCGCGCGCGGAGGGTCTGGCGTGCGGGGTGCCGAGGTCGGCGGCGAGCAGCGAGAGACAGCCGCCGAGGGTGACCCCGCGCGCCCGCCCGGGGGCGAGCGCGGTGCCGTCGGAGCGGATGGTGCGGACGGTTTCCGGGGCGAGGAGGGTGGCCTTGAGATGGTCCTGCGCCCGGAAGCTCTTCACGAAGTCGACGCCGGCCGCCATCGGCCCGTGCAGGGTGACGAGGCCGAGCCGGACCGCGAACGCCTCGTGCAGCGCGGTGATGTCGCTGAATCCGACGAACACCTTCGGTCCGGCCGCCCGCATCGCCTCCCAGTCGAGCAGGTCGACCATGCGCTGCACGCCGTAGCCGCCGCGGGCGCAGATCACCGCGTCGACGGACGGGTCGCACCAGGCGGACTGGAGGTCGGCGGCCCGGTCGGCGTCGCTTCCGGCGAGGTAGCCGAACTCGCCGTGCCGGTCGAGGACATGGGGCGCCGCCACCGGGTCGAGGTCCCAGCCGCGCAGCACGTCGAGACCGGCCTGGAGCCGCTCCTCGGGCACCGGGCCGCTGGGCGCGACGACGGCCACCCGGGCGCCGGGGGCCAGCCGGGCGGGCCGTCGCAGTGGTTCCGTCCGGCTCACGTGCCCAGCTCCAGCGTCGGGACGCCCGGCGGTTTCATGCCGAACACCTGGGCGTACAGGGAGAGTTCCGCCTCCAGGGCGCGGACCATCGTCTCCGCCCGCCGGAAGCCGTGCCCCTCGCCCTCGAAGGTGAGATAGGCGTGCGGCACGCCCCGGCCGGCCAGTCGGGCCAGGAACCGCTCGCACTGCGCGGGCGGGCAGATCACGTCGTCCAGCCCCTGGAGCATCAGGAAGGGGACGGAGACCCGGTCGGCGTGTTCCACGGGCGAGCGACCGGTGTACCGCTCGGGGACCTCGGCACGCGGGCCGATCAGGGTCTCCAGGTACTGGGACTCGAAGTCGTGGGTCTCGCCCGTGCCCCAGCCGGCGAGGTCGAGCACCGGGTAGATGATGGTGCCGCAGGCGTAGACGTCGGTCGTGGTGAGCGAGGCGGCCGTGGTCCAGCCGCCCGCGCTGCCGCCCCGGACGGCGAGCCGGTCGCGGTCGGCGGTGCCCTCGTCGGCGAGGGCCAGCGCGACGGCGGCGCAGTCCTCGACGTCGACCACGCCCCACTGTCCCCGCAGCCGGTGGCGGTACTCCCGCCCGTAGCCGGTGGAGCCGCCGTAGTTGACCTCGGCGACGCCGATGCCGCGCGAGGTGAAGTAGGCGATCTCCAGGTCCAGTACGAGCGGCACCCGGCCGGTGGGGCCGCCGTGCGCCCAGATCACGTACGGGGGACGCTCGTCCGCGGGGCCGGTGCACCCGGGGTTGTGCGGCGGGTACACCTGGGCGTGGATCTCCCTGCCGCCCGGTCCGGTGAACGTGCGGACCCGTGGCTCGGGGTAGTACGCCGGGTCCACCGCGTCCTGGTGGGGGGCGCCGATCACCCGGGCGTGGCCCGTCCGGGTGTCCAGCTCCACCACCTCGTGGGCGCTGCGCGGTCCGGCCCCGACGGCGACGACCCGCTCGCCGTGTGCCGCGAGGGTGGGCGTGAACTCGGTCCAGTGGCCGACGGCGTCGACCACCTCGCCGGTCTCGGGGTCGAGCACGCCGAGCACGGGTGCGCCCCGGCCGTGCAGGACGGCGATCAGTCCGCTCTCCAGCGGGGCGAACCAGCGGTGGCCCAGCTTCCACAGCGGTCCGCCGAACTCCTCCTCGCGGGGGCAGACGGGCTCCCCGTCGCGGTAGAGGTTCCACCAGCCGGTGCGGTCGCTCGCGTACAGCAGCCGGCCGTCGTGGGTCCAGTCGGCCTGGGCGACGGACTCCTCGGGTCCGCCGGCCACGGTGCGGGCGTCGCCCAGGGTGCCGTCGGCGGTGACGTCGGCGACGACCAGTTCGGTGCCGTCCCACGGCATGCGCGGGTGGTCCCAGCCGAGCCAGGCGGCGCGCCGCCCGTCCGGCGAGAGGCGCGGACCGGTGACGAACCGGTGCCGTCCGTCGCTCAGTTCACGCACGGCGTCCCGGTCGTCGGCGGCGGAGCCGTTCAGCGGTACGGCGGCCAGGACGCGGCGCACATCGCTGGGGCCGTCACCGGTGAACTCCTCCAGGACGCACCACACCTCGCCACGCTCCGGCAGCAGCACCGGCTCGGCCCAGCGCAGGCCCTGCCCGACCGGCGACACCGGGGTGAGCGGGCGGGGCTCAGCGCCCGGCTCGTACCGGTACAGGCGCTGGTCGGCGAAGTTCACGAACACCACGAGCGGGCCGTCGTCCCGGACGGTCCCGGCCCAGGGCCGGCCGCCGTACTCGATGACCCGGGTGCGCACGTTCCACGGCGCGGGCAGGACGGACCGCTCGGTGCCGTCGGCGTGCCGCCGCACCAGGGTGCGCCGGCCCGCCTCGGTGGGCCGGGGCTCGGTCCACCACACCTCGTCCCCGACGAAGCCCGCGAACTCGGGGCCGCCGTCGTGGGCCGCGGCCGTGGCGGCGTCGACGGGCGAGGGCCACTCGCCGTACGGCAGGATCTGCACTGTCTCCCCCATTCGCTCAGGCCGACCGCAGGAACCGGTCGAGGACCCGGACACCGAAGTGGAGCGCCTCGACCGGGACGCGCTCGTCGACCCCGTGGAACAGGGCCTGGTAGTCGAATCCCTCCGGCAGCTTCAGCGGCGCGAAGCCGTAGCCGGTGATGCCGAGCCGGGAGAACTGCTTGGCGTCCGTGCCGCCGGACATGCAGTACGGCACGACATGGCCCTCGGGTGCGAACTCCTCCACGGCGGCCCGCATCCGGGCGAACGTCGGCGAGTCCACCGGCGCCTGGAGGGCGACCTCGTGGTGTTCGAACTCCCAGTCGACGTCCGGCCCGGTGAGCCGGTCCATCGTCGCGCGGAACTCGTCCTCGGCACCGGACAGATACCGTCCGTCGACGTGCGCCACGGCCTCCCCGGGGATCACGTTGATCTTGTACCCGGCGTCCAGCATGGTGGGGTTGGCGCTGTTGCGGACCGTGGCCTCGACGAGCTTGCCCGCCGTGCCGAGCTTGTCCAGCAGGGCGTCCACGTCGGACAGGTCCGTCTCGATGCCGTACACGGCGGCGAGTTCGGTGAGCGCGGCCCGCACGGTCGGGGTGAGCCGCAGCGGCCACTCGTGCTCGCCGATGCGGGTGATGGCGGCGGCGAGGCGGGTCACCGCGTTCTCCCGGTTGACCTTGGAGCCGTGTCCGGCGCGCCCGCGCGCGGTGAGCCTCAGCCAGGCCGTGCCGCGCTCTCCGGCGGCGATCGGGTAGAGCTGCCGGCCGTCGCCGTCGTGGAAGGTGAACGCGCCCGACTCGCTGACCCCCTCGGTGCAGCCCTCGAAGAGGTGGGCGTGCCGGTCGGCGAGGAACCCCGAGCCGTCCTCGGCGCTGGCCTCCTCGTCGGCGGTGAACGCGAAGACGATGTCCCGGCGGGGGCGCACGCCCTCACGGGCCCAGGACCGCGCCACGGCGAGGATCATCGCGTCCATGTTCTTCATGTCGACGGCGCCGCGCCCCCAGACGACCCCGTCGCGGACCTCGCCGGAGAACGGGTGCACGCTCCAGTCGGCGGCCTCGGCCGGGACGACGTCCAGATGCCCGTGGACGAGCAGCGCGTCGGCCGACGGGTCGGTGCCCTCCAGACGCGCGACGACGTTGGTCCGGCCCCGGGTGCGCTCGAGGAGCACCGGCTCCAGTCCCGCCTCGGCGAGCCGCGCGGCGGCGTACTCGGCGGCGGGCCGCTCCTGGCAGTCGCCCCCGCCCCTGTTGGTCGTGTCGATCCGGATCAGGTCCGACGTGAACGTCACGACCTCGTCCAGGGACCGCTCGTCAGCCATACTGCTCCTCCACCGCGGCCGAGGCGATCGTGGTGACCGCCTTGAAGGTGCGGATCCCGTCGTACATGGTCCCGCTGGTGTACGCCACCTTGCGCTCACCGGTCCGGGCGACGCCCGGCACGACTGTGGCGGCCATCGCCAGGTGCTCGGCGTCGAACTCCACCGCGACGGTGAAGGGTCCGCCGTCGACCGGCTCCCGGCGCACGGCCAGCGGGACGGCCTCCTTGGCCGCCGCGCGGATGTCGGCGGCCGTCCGGGCCGGGGTGCGGCACACGGCCGCATACCGGGACACATGGTCCTTGACGGCCACCTTCAGCGCCTCGGGCGCGTAACCGAGCGCGTCCTCGCAGGCCACGTCGTCGCCTGTGACGAGGATCACCGGCACCCCGTACTCGGCGACCACATGCGCGTTGAGCAGCCCCTCGCTGGCCCGTACGTCGTTGATCCACACCCCGGTGATGGAGTTGGCGAGGAAGGTGTGGGCGAGGACGCCCTCCATGCCGGCGCCGGCGTGGTAGCCGATGAACGCGATGCCGTCCACGTCGCCGTGCTGCACACCCTCGACCATGGAGAGGGACTTGTGCCGCCCGGTGAGCATCTGCGCCCGCTCGTCCAGCTGTTCCAGCAGCAGGTTGCGCATGGTCCAGTGGGCCTCGTTGATCAGCACCTCGTCGGCGCCGCCGTCGAAGAAGCCCTGGACGGCGGCGTTGACGTCCGAGGTGAACATGGACCGGCACCGCTCCCACTGGGGAGTCCCCGGCAGCACGTCGGCCGGCCAGGTGACACCGGTGGCGCCCTCCATGTCGGCGCTGATGAGGATCTTCATGCGGGACACGCTACGTGGTTCCGCCGAATCCCGGCCAGCCTGTGGATAACTCTCACCGGTCCAGACCAATGACGGGCCGCCCGGCGCCGGTCCGGGGCCGCCGACCTGCGCGCCTTACACGGCGCGCCCCGTCACGTACCAGGTGGACGGCAGTTCGACGCGGGTGCCGTCGGGGCCGTACTCGGTGGTGGTCAGCGGCAGGGTGCCGCTCGCGAGCACCGTCAGTCCGGCCGCGGTCAGGAACTCGGGCACCGCCGCGTCGGCGACCTCGCCGGGGGCTATCCCGTGCCGCAGGACCGGTGCCAGTTTGGGCGGGGGGCCGTCCGGCCCGGTGGCGAGGCCCCGCAGGACCGCCCCGGCGGCCTCGGAGGGTTCGACGAGGAAGGCACGGCCGCGGTCGCCGACCACCGTCGCGATACCGTCCACGAGCGCCTGCCGGTCGTCGGCCTCGCACTGGTGCAGTACACCGCGCATGTACACGTTGGCGTCGCCGAGTTCGGCGTGCAGGGCCTGCGACTCGCCCTTGTCGGCGGCGTCGAGTTGCCGGTACGCCGCTTGGCCGGCCGGGTCGGCGGCGCGGGCGCGGTCCAGGGCGGCGGGGGACAGATCGGCGCCGAGGACGTGCGGGAAGCGGTCGGCGAGGAAGCGGGTCTGGGTGCCGTTGCCGCAGCCGAGGTCCACCAGGGGCAGGCCCGGATCGGTCAGATGCGGTTCGAACAGGGCGAGATGGCGGGCCACGGTCAGGGCGGGCTCCGCGTCCCAGAACACGGCCCCCTGCCCGTCCGGCGCCTCCCGCCAGAAGCTCTCCCAGGCCTCCCGGTACCGACTGGTCACGCTCATGCCCAACTCCCCAGGGTGCGACGCCGGCCCGCCCCGTGTGGCGGGCCAGTACGGTGTATCGCGCCCCGGGCGCGCGGACAAGCGCACGGCGCATTCCTTCACTTCCGGTACGCCCCGGAGTGCGCGCCCCCGCGCCCCATGCCCGGCGCGCCACGTCCCGCGCCCCGGACGGCCGAGAACGGATCAGCGGCGCGGCAGCGTCAGTTCGAACCACACGCTCTTGCCGGACGTCGTCCGGCTCGTGCCCCACTGGCGGGCGAGGGTGCTGACCACGCGCAGTCCCCGCCCGGCCTCGTCCAACGGGCCCGCGTTGACCAGGGTCGGCAGCTCGTGGTCGTCGTCCTCCACCTCGCACAGCAGCGTGTCGCCGCGCACCAGCCGCAGCGCGACGGGGCGGGCGTGGGTGTGCCGTACGGCGTTGGTGACGAGTTCGCTCACCATCAGCTCGACGCCGTCCACGAGCTTCGGCAGGCCCCAGTCGTGCAGCTGCTCGCGGACCACCGCGCGGGCCCGGCCGACCTCGGACGGCTCGGCGGTGAGCCGCCATTCGGCGACGTCGTCGGGTTCGATGCCGGCCAGACGGGCCATCAGCAGGGCCACGTCGTCCTTGCGGCCGCCCCTGGTGTTGAGGGACCGGATGATGGTGTCGCAGGCGTCGTCCATGGACGCGGCCGGGTGGGCGGCGGACTCGCACAGCGTGGCGAGTCCGACACCGATGTCCTCGCCCCGCACCTCGACCAGTCCGTCCGTGCACATCACCAGCCGGTCGCCGGGTCGCACGGGCACGCGCACCGCCTCGAAGGGCACCCCGCCGACCCCGATGGGAGCGCCCGTGGGCAGGTCGAGCAGTTCGCTGCGCCCGTCCTCGGCGCGGACCAGGACGGGCGGGATGTGTCCGGCGTTGGCGAGGAGCAGTTCGCTCGCGATGGGGTCGTAGACGGCGTACAGACAGGTCGCGAGGTAGGTGTCGCCGAGCCGCTGGGCGAGGTCGTCGAGGTTGCGCAGCAGTTGCGCGGGCGGGAGGTCCAGTGCGGCCATGGTCTGGACGGCGGTGCGCAACTGGCCCATCATGGCGGCCGAGTTCAGCCCGTGTCCCATGACGTCGCCGACGACGAACGCGGTGCGGGCGCCGGGCAGTTTCACCGCGTCGAACCAGTCGCCGCCGACCCGCCCGAGCAGGGTGCCCGGCAGATAGCGGGTGGCGATGTCGCAGCCCGCCATGCGCGGCGGGATGTGCGGCAGCATGCTGTCCTGGAGCGTCTCGGCGACGTTCTCCTGGTACGTGTACATGCGCGCGTTGTCGAGGACGAGGCCCGCGCGGGCGGCGAGTTCGGCGCCGGTGACGCGGTCCATGTCGTTGAAGACCTGCCGCTCCGGATGGCGCAGCAGGATCATGAAGCCGAGGACGACGTGGCGCGCCTTCAGCGGGACGACCAGCATGGAGCGGCCGGTGATCAGCGGCCGGATGTCCCGCTTCTCGAACTGCGAGGCGATGGCGTGCCCCATCTCCTCGCTGATGCGCGGCACGAGGACGGGTTCGCCGGTGGTCATGCACTGGAAGAACGGGGTGTGCGCCGGAAAGGGCATGGCCTCGCCGACGGGCACCACGTCGTCCCAGCGGCCGGGTTCGTCGGTGTGCTCCAGGGCGACCCGGTGCCACATGGTGGTGGTGTCGGGCACACCGTCGTCGAACCCCTCGCCCGCGACGACCTGTTCCCGCAGATAGGTGCCGGCGACGTCGGTGAAGCGCGGTACGACGGCCTTGCTGACCTCGACGATGGTGCGGGAGAGGTCGAGGGAGGTGCCGATGCGGGAGCTGACCTCGTTGAGGAACTCCAGGCGCTCGCGGACGGCGGCGTACTCCAGGTCCTCGCCCTCGTCCCGCAGTTCCTCCGGCACCGGCCGGCCCGCCGCGAGGGCCCGCGCGGCCCGTTCCCGGCGCTCCCGGCGTTCGGCGCGCCGGGGCACACCCCAGTCGGGGGTGACCGGCACCCGGTCGTTCTGGCTGAACTCCAGGATGGGATAGCCCAGTTCGAGTACCTGCGCGACGATGCGGGCGCTGTCGCCGACGCTCATGCTGGGGAGGATCTCGGGGAGCCGGCGGGCGAGGTCCTCGGAGCCTGGGAAGTCGGTGTGCAACGCGAAGCCGGGCGCGATCCGTTCGAAGGCGCCGGCCCCGTCCGTGCGCAGACCGTCCGCGTCGGCGGCCAGCACCAGCAGCCGTTCCCGTCCCGGACCCACCAGCGGATAGGCCCACCACAGCACGTCGACCCGCCCGGCTCCGGCCGCGGCCAGCCGGGCCCGGCCCGCCGCCGGGTAGGACAGGCCCCCGCCGAGTGAGGCGCCGAGGCCGGGCCCCAGACCGTCGTAGGCGGCGTACGCCCCGTACGGGGTGTCCTCGTCTTCCTCGGGCAGGGCCCCGGTCACGGGGAGCAGGTCGACCGCCGGGCGGCCGAGCGCGTCCTCCTTGGCGAGGGAGAACAGGCGCCGCGCGCCCCTGCTCCAGTGGGAGACGAGTCCGTCGCGGTCGACCACGACCACCGCCAGCGGAATACGGCCGGCGCCGTCGTGCTCGGTCGCCGCGCGGTCTGCCGCGAGGCGATCCGGAGGTGCGTCCCGCTCGGTGCCACGATCCATGGCCCAGGCCCTCTCTCCCCCGGCTGCGCAAGATCTGTACCGCAGCCACCACCGTACGGCCACGGTCGGCCGCGATGTGCGGCAATACGGGAATTTCCCGCAGGGTCTCGCACCGGCCCGCGTTTCCCCACGCGGCGGACCGTTTCAGTCCTCGTGTCCCAGCTGGAGGTCGCGTTCGGTGCGGCCTCCGCCGGCCACTTGGAGCACGGTCGCGACCGGTGGGTAACCGGCGGCGATGACGGTGTACTCGCCGGAGGACAGATCGACGAACCGGAAGGTGCCGTCGGGTCCGGTGGTGAGGGTGTCGACGACGTTCCCCGCGGCGTCCAGCAGCGTCACACGGGCCTCCTCCACGGGCCGTCCGCCGCCGGCCCGCACGGTGCCGCGCAGCACGGCGCCGCCGGCCAGTTCGACGTCCTGGCGGGTCTCGCGGGCGGCCTGGACGGTGACGGGGAGGGCGGCGGGGCGGAAGGCGGGGGCGCTCGCGGCGAGCGTGTACTCCCCGGCGACCAGCTCGCTGATGACGTACCCGCCCTCCCGGCCGCTGCGGGTACTGGCGACGACCTCGCCGTGGACGTTGGTGAGGGTGACGGCGGCGTCCCGCACCGGTGTGCCGTCGGCGGTGAGGACGCTGCCGGCGAGACGGCCGGCGCCGCCGAGGACGACGTCGAGTTCGACGGGCCGCTCGCCGACGGTCACGGAGACCGCCTGCGGCTGGTGGCCGCCGGCGGCGGCGATCAGGACGTACGATCCCGGGCCGGGCGTGGCCAGCGCGTACCGCCCGTCCTCGCCGCTGGCGCCCCGTCCGGTCTGCCGACCGGTGACGTCGATGAGGGTGAGCGCGGCGCGCGGTACGGCGGTCCCGTCGGGGTGCTGCACGGTCCCGCAGACGGGGATGCCGCCGGTGTGCGGCGCGCGGGCGTGCGGCACGCGCGCGGTGACGCGCGGTGTTTCCTGGGCCGGGTCGGCGGTGGGGGCGTGGTGGGACACCAGTGGTTTCTCCTTGAGGAAGAAGGCGATGAGCAGGCCGAGGACGAGCACCGGCACCAAGAGGAGGAAGATGCGCGGCATGGCGTCGGCGTAGGCCTGCACGTAGGCGTCGCGCAGCTCGGGCGGCAGCGCGTGGACGAGCTCGGGGGTGATCGACTCGGCGTCGGGGGCGGTGCCCGCGTGGGCGGGGAGGCGGTCCTCGAGCGCGTCGGTGAGCCGGCCGGCGAAGAGCGTGCCGAAGACGGCGGCGCCGACGCTGCCGCCGATCTGCCGGAAGTAGTTGTTGGCGCTGGTGGCGGAGCCGAGGTCGGCGGGGCGCACGGAGTTCTGCACGGCGAGGATCAGCACCGGCATCACCATGCCGATACCGGCGCCGAGGACGGCCATCCAGATGCTGTAGTGCAGCCGGGGCGTGTCGGTGTCCAGGCGGGACAGCAGCCACATGCCGATCACGGAGAGGGCGGCGCCGACGATGGGGTGGCGCCGGTAGCGGCCGGTGCGGCTGATGAGCTGCCCGGAGACGATCGAGGCTCCGACGATGCCGCCCATCATGGGCAGCATCAGCAGCCCGGACTCGGTGGCGGAGGCCCCATCGACCATCTGGAGATACGTCGGAAGGTAGCTGGCGGCGCCGAACAGGGCGACGCCGATCACCAGGCCCACCAGACCGGTGACGTTGAAGACGGAGTCCCGGAACAGCCGCAAAGGGATGAGGGGTTCGGCGGCGAAGCGTTCGGCGACGAGGAAGAGCAGGGTGGCCGCCACGGCGCCCGCGCCGAGTCCGAGCACCACGCGGGAGTCCCAGGCGTACTCGGTGCCGCCCCAACTGGTCAGCAGCACCAGGCAGGTGGAGGCGGCGGTCAGCAGCAGGGTGCCGAGGACGTCGAAGCGGGCCCGCGCGGCCGGTTTGGGGAGCTTGAGCACCAGGGCGACGACGACCATGGTGAGGATGCCGAACGGCACGTTGACGTAGAAGCACCAGCGCCAGGAGAGGTGGTCGGTGAAGTAGCCGCCGAGCAGCGGTCCGGCGACGGACGCCAGTCCGAAGGCGGCGCCGATCAGTCCCATGAAGCGGCCGCGCCGGCGGGCGGGCACGATGTCCGCGATGATCGCCTGGACGCCGATCATCAGGCCGCCCGCGCCGACGCCCTGCACCGCGCGGTAGGCGATCAGCTGGTCCATGGTCGACGCGCGGCCCGCCAGCGCGGAGCCGAGGACGAAGACGAGGATCGCGAACTGGAAGACGCTCTTGCGGCCGAGGAGGTCGCCGAGCTTCCCGTAGACCGGCAGTCCGACGGTGGCGGTGAGCAGGTAGGCGGTGATCGCCCAGGACATCCTGTCCAGGCCGTGCAGCTCGCCGACGATCTTCGGGAGCGCGGTGGCGACGATCATCTGCTCCAGCGCGGCGAGCAGCAGCGCCAGCATGAGCGCGAGGAAGACCAGCCGGACCCGGCGCGGGCTCAGACCCTGTTCGACGACCGGCGCCGGGGGCGGCGGGTCCCCGGCCGGTGGTGCCGTGACCGGCTCGTCCTGCGTCAGAGTGATCCCGCCCACGTGCCGCTCCCCTCGTCGCACCGCCGGACATTTCCCGCGTAAAAGCGACAACTACGAGCAAGCGCGGCGAGTTACGGGACAGAGGCGGTCCGTCGACAGATCACCCGAACCGGTGAGGAGCCAACTCCCCACCGGTTCTCGGGTTTTGAGCGTGCCCGGTGGCGGCTACTTCTCGACCTCGGTGGCCAGCCTGGCCAGCAGGGCGTCGTAGATCCGGGCGAGGCCCTTGGGGGCGAAGGTCTTCTCGAAGAAGCCGCCGATGCCTCCGGCGCCGTTCCAGACGGTGGTCACGACGACCCGGGAGCGGCCGTCGCCGGCCGGGGTGACCCGCCAGGTGGTGACCATGGAGGAGTTGCGGTCCTTCTCGACGAGCTCGCCGTCGGTGGGCTCGGTGACCTCCAGGAGGCAGTCGCGGACGCGCTTGCTGGTGGCCTGGAGCTTCCAGTGCACGAGGGTGCCCTCGCCGTCGCCGCCCTCGCGCACCTCGTACTCGCTGTACTGCTCGGGCAGCAGCTTCTCGCGGGTGCCGCTGTAGTCGGCGAGGGCATCGAACACCGTCTCCGCGTCCGCCGCGACGATCCGCTCCGTAGTGGCCTCGACCTGCGCCATCGCTTTCCTCCAGGGCATGGGTTCTCGGGGTCGGGGCAAGCCAACCACCCCCGTGCCCGGCCGCCCAAATCGGGGTTCCGGTTGTGACCGAAGATGTCGCTCGCACGATCAAGGGAACACTTGTTCTATTCTGTGGCGCAGCGACACCGAGGAGGCGTCATGCGCTGGGAGAACCTCTCACCGGACTCCGAACACAGCCGGGCCGACACCGCGCTGTTCGGCGCGGAGGCGGTCACGACCCGCACCTTCGACACGCCGGAGTTCCGTGGCATCACCTTCCACGAGATCCGGGCCCGCTCGATCGTCAACCGGGTGCCGGGGGCGTCCCGCATGCCCTTCGAATGGACGGTGAACCCCTACCGGGGCTGTACGCACGCGTGCGTCTACTGCTTCGCGAGGAAGACCCACAGCTATCTGGACCTCGACACGGGTCTCGGCTTCGACAGCCAGATCGTGGTCAAGGTGAACGCGCCCGAGCTGCTGCGGCGCCGGCTGTCCTCGCGCGGCTGGCGGGGCGAGCACATAGCGATGGGCACGAACGTCGACTGCTACCAGCGCGCGGAGGGCCGCTACCGGCTGATGCCGGGCATCATCGCCGCCCTGCGCGACCACGCCAACCCGTTCTCGATCCTCACCAAGGGCACGCTGATCCTGCGCGACCTGCCACTGCTGAGGCAGGCCGCCGAGGTGACCGACGTGGGCGTCTCGGTCTCGGTGGGATTCGTCGACGAGGCGCTGTGGCGGACGGTCGAGCCGGGCACTCCCGCGCCGGAGCGGCGGCTGGAGGTGGTCCGGACGTTCACCGAGCACGGCATCGGCTGCGGGGTCCTGATGGCGCCGGTGATCCCTTTCCTGAGCGACCGGCCGGAGCAACTGCGGGCGGCCGTGCGCGCCATCGCGGCCTCGGGCGCCACCTCCGTCACGCCCCTGGTCCTGCATCTGCGGCCGGGTGCGCGCGAGTGGTTCATGGCCTGGCTCGGACAGCACCATCCGTATCTGGTGGCCCGCTACGAGCGGCTGTACGCGGACGGCGCCTACGCCCCGAAGTGGTACCAGCGCCGGATCACCCGTCAGGTGCACGAGCTGGCGGAGGAGTACGGCATCGGCCCCACCCGCGCCGGAATGCCCCGCCGGATCCGCACCGCCGAGCCGGCCGGGCCCACCGGTTCCACACTGACGGAGCCGACCCAACTGACGCTTCTCTAGGGCCTGTCCGGCGGATCAAGTCGGAGGAAACCGCCGGCGCCATGCAGCCCGGGTGAGCGGGGTCTGGTGCGTCCAGCTGCAAGGCGGAGGAGGGAGTCGACGCGATGGGGGTCCCTCCCGCGCGAGCGCAGCCGAGCGTGGGGGAGTCGGCGACCGACGACAACGCCGCGGACGGGCGTGCCAGACCCCGCGTCTCCGGCATGATCCGCCGGACAGGCCCTGGGCGCGTTCGAGCGCATTCAGCGGCCCAATTGGGTCAAGAACCGATAGAAAACGTTCATGTAGGGCCTCATTCCGGGACGATCCGGCGTGAACCGTGAGCCCCGCGGTCCGCAGCCCCTCGGTCCTGGGAGGACCCCCCGTCATGAGAAAACGCGCAGCCGTGCTGTGCGGTGCCGCCGTCGTCGTGGCCGGAAGCCTCACGGCCACGCCCGCCGAGGCCGGCGCCCCGCGCGCCGCCGAGACCTTCCACGCCGCGAAGCCCGCGTGGGGGAAGTGCGGCACCGAGGACTACCCGACGCTCCAGTGCGCGTCCGTCGAGGTGCCGCTCGACCACGGCGACCCCGCAGGGCGGAAGATCACGCTCGCCCTGTCGCGCGTCCCGCACACGGCGAAGAAGTACCAGGGCCCCCTGCTGGTGAACCCGGGCGGCCCCGGCGGCAGCGGTCTGACGCTCGCCGGTTTCGTCGCGGCGTCGCTGCCGAAGGAGGTGGCCGCCCAGTACGACGTCATCGGCTTCGACCCGCGCGGAGTGGGCGCGAGCGAGCCGGCGCTGGACTGCGCGCCGGGCCACTTCGACCCGGTGCGCCCTGACTCGGTGCCGGCCACGCCCGAGGAGGAGCGGGCCAACCTCGCCCGCGTGCAGTCCTTCGCCGCGGCCTGCGGCCGGAAGTACGCCGACCTGCTGCCGTACATCGACACGTCGAGCGCGGTGCGCGACATGGACGTGATCCGCCGGGCCCTGGACGCGAAGACGATCAACTACTTCGGCTTCTCCTACGGCACCTACCTGGGCGCGGTGTACGCCAAGCTCTTCCCGGAGCGGGTACGGCGGCTGGTCCTCGACTCCGTGGTCGACCCCACCGCGGTCTGGTACGACTCCAATCTGGAGCAGGACTACGCCTTCAACGACCGCCACCGGGCCCTCATGGCCTGGGTCGCGGAGCACCACGCGACCTACGGGCTGGGCACCGACCCGGAGAAGGTCGAGGCCAAGTGGTACGCGATGCGCGCGGCCCTGAAGAAGGACCCGGCCGGCGGCAAGGTGGGCGCCGCCGAACTGGAGGACACCTACATCCCGGGCGGCTACTACAACGGCTACTGGCCGTATCTCGCGGAGGCGTTCTCGGCGTACGCGAACGACGAGGACGCCGAGCCGCTGATCGAGGCGTACGAGAACTTCGGCGCGAGCGACGCCGCCGGTGACAACGGCTACAGCGTCTACACCGCCGTCGAGTGCCGGGACGCCGCCTGGCCGCGTGACTGGCAGCAGTGGCGCAAGGACAACTGGGAGGTGTACGAACGGGCGCCCTTCATGACCTGGAACAACGCCTGGTACAACGCACCGTGCGCGTTCTGGCCGACCGAGTCGCTGCGACCGGAGCGCATCCGCAACAGCGAGCTGCCGCCGGCGCTGCTGTTCCAGGCGACGCGGGACGCGGCGACCCCGTACCAGGGCGCTGTCGCCGTCCACCGGCTGCTGGCGCAGTCGCGCCTGGTGGTCGAGTCGGGCGGTGGCAACCACGGTGTCACGCTGAGCGGGAACGCCTGTCTGGACCGGCATCTGGCGGCCTATCTCGCCGACGGGACGCTGCCGCGCCGGGGCGGGGGCGAGGCGGACGCGGTGTGCGCGCCGCTGCCCGACCCGAAGCCGCTGACGTCGAAGGCGGCGCCGACGACGGCCCGGGGGTCGACGCTGCACGGCCTGCTCGGGTTCCGCGGCTGAGCGGCCGGCCCGCCGTCGGGGACGGGTTGTCGTACCCGTGGGCCATGATGGGTCCATGAGCGACCTGACCAGGATCCCCGCCCCCGACGGCGTGGCACGCGCGGCCCAGTACAGCCACGTGGTGGCGGGCACGGGCCGTTTCGTCGCCGTCTCCGGACAACTCGCCCTGGACGAGGACGGCAAGCTGGTCGGCGAGGGTGACGCCGGGGCGCAGGCGCGGCAGGTGTTCGAGAATCTCCGGCGCTGTCTGGCGGCCGCCGGTGCCACCTTCGACGACGTCGTGAAGCTCACCTTCTTCGTCACGGACATGGCGCACATGCCGGCGATCCGCGCGGCCCGCGCCGAGCACATACCCGACGACCGGCTGCCGGCGGCGTCCGCCGTGCGGGTCGCGGGTCTGGTCCGCCCCGAGTTCCTGATGGAGATCGAGGCGTTCGCGGTCGTGGGCGCATGAGCGGGTTCCGGCTGCGGGCGATGACGGCGGACGACTGCGACCGCGTGGCGGAGATACGGATACGCGGCTGGCGGCACGCCTACCGGGGCCTGGTCCCGCAGCCGTATCTCGACGGCCTCGACATCGGGGCGGACGCCGAGCGGCATCGCGCGCGCCTGCTGCGGGGCGACGGCAACGTGGTGAACCTGGTCGTGGAGGCCGCGGACGGCGAGCTCGCCGGATGGGCGGCCTTCGGCCCGTACCGGGACGGCGAAGTGCGCACCGAGGACGCCGAGTTGTACGCCCTGTACCTGCTCCCCGAGCGCATCGGCCAGGGCGTGGGGCGGACGCTGCTCACCGAGGCGACCCGCCGCTGCGCCGCCGCCGGCCACGGACGCATGTACCTGTGGGTCCTCAAGGACAACGCCCGCGCCCGCCGCTTCTACGAGTGCGCGGGGTTCGGCTCGGACGGCGCCGAGGAGCCCTTCGAGGTGGACGGGGTGGCGGTGCCCGAGGTGCGGTACGCGAAGGAGCTGTCCGGCCGACACCCCTAGCGCGGCCGGGGGACCCTCCCCCGGGGACGCCCCTGCCGGGGGATCCGGGCGAGCGCGTGCACCGCCGCCTCGGCCAGCGCGGGGTGGGCGAGGGCTTCGTTGAGGACGGGCTCGGCGCGCGGGTCGCCGAGTTCGCCGAGGCCTTCCACACAGGCGAGGGCGACGCGGCGGTAGGGGTCGTGGGGGCGCAGCCGCCGGCGCAGGGTGGTGATCAGGGCGGGGACCGCCTCGGGGGCGCGCAGTTGAGTGAGCAGACGGACCGGGTGCAGGGCGTAGGCGACGCGGAGTTCATTGGTGGCGAGCGCGGCCGCGGCGCGGGCGGTGCGCGGGTCGCCGAGTCGCGCGAGGGCGTGGGCGGCGGAGGCGCAGCGGGGCGGGTCACGGTGGTTGAGCAGCAGCACCAGCGCCTCGAACGCCCGCCGGTCCCCGGCCACTCCGAGCCGGAACGCGGCCAGTTCCCGCGCCCACAGCGGCTGTCCCGGTTCGGTGAGGACGCCGGCCAGGGTGTCGAGGTCCTCCGTGGCCAGGAGACGGTCGTAGGCCGCCGATCCGCCCGCCTCGGACCGTAAGCGCTCCGTGAGCGTTCGCAACTCTTCGTTCATGTCTCCGAGGTTAGGCGTGCGCGCGGCGCATCGGGACCTACATCACAAAGCCGGGGGCTGGCGCGCTCGTTACCCGGGAGTTAAGCTCAGACGAGCGAGTTACCCACTCGCGACCCTCCTCATGGCGGTCTGGTGACGCGGCCGTCATGAGTCGCAGTCGGTTCGGTACCCCGTGTACCGCAGTACGGCTCGGCCCCGGGACAGGGCCGGTCGGATCCGCCGTCGCTTTCGTCGACGGCACCGGGCGTGTGCGCTCGCAGCCCGGTCAACACCCGCATCCCGCACGCACCCGGTGCGCCCTCCGGCGCACCCGGGCGTGTTTCCCGTCGTCACCCTCATTCCTGGAGTCCCGCGATGGCCACTCCCCTTTCCGACACCCCCCTGTCCCCGCTCCGGACCGTCGCCGTGGTCGGCCTCGGCACGATGGGCACCGGCATCGCCGAGGTCCTGGCCGGGGCCGGCCGCGACGTGATCGGCATCGACATCGGCGAGGCACAGACGGCCACGTGCCTCGCCGCCCTGGAGGCCTCGACCGCCCGTGCCGTGGAGCGAGGCCGGCTGACCGAGGGGCAGCGCGCGGATCTCCTGGCCCGCGTGACCACCTCCACCGACCTCACGGCCGCGGCCGACGCCGATCTGGTGATCGAGGTGGCGCCGGAGTCGTACGAGATCAAGCAGCAGATCCTCCGGGAACTCGACGGGATCGTGCGGCCGGAGACCATCCTGGCGACCGGGACCAACGCCCTGTCCGTCACCCGGCTCGCCGCCGATTCGGCCCGTCCCGAGCGGGTGCTGGGCATGCACTTCTTCAACCCGGCGCCGGCGATGAAGCTGGTCGAGATCGTGTCCTGCGTGCTGACCGCCCCCGCGGCCGTCACCGCGGTCACCGATCTCGCCCTGGACCTGGGCAAGGAGCCCGTCGCCGTCGGCGACCGGCCCGGATTCGTCGCCGACGGCCTGCTGTTCGGCTACCTCAACCAGGCCGCCGCGATGTACGAGGCCAACTACGCCTCCCGCGAGGACATCGACGCCGCGATGCGGCTGGGCTGCGGTCTGCCCATGGGCCCGCTGACGCTGCTCGACCTGATCGGCGTCGACACCGCGCGCACCGTCCTGGAGGCCATGTACGCCGAGTCCCGCGACCGGCTGCACGCCCCGGCCCCGATCCTCAAGCAGCTCAGTGAGGCAGGGCTGACGGGCCGCAAGGCGGGGCGTGGTTTCTACACCTACGAGGCGCCGGGCAGCGGCACGGTCGTGCGGGACGCGCTGACCCCACTGGAGGGCGGTTCCCCCGCCACCGGCCGTGCGGTGCGCTCGGTGGGTGTCGCGGGCTCCGGCACCATGGCCTCCGGGATCGCCGAGGTCTTCGCGAAGGCCGGCTACGAGGTGGTCCTGGCCGCCCGCAGCGAGGAGAAGGCACAGAGTGCCAAGGCCAGGATCGGGAAGTCCCTGGCGCGCTCCGTCGACAAGGGCCGGATGACCGCCGAGGCCGCCGCGCAGACCCTGGAGCGGGTCCGTCCCACGGGCACCTACGACGACTTCGCCGACGTGGACCTCGCGGTCGAGGCGGTCGCCGAGGACCTGGAGGTGAAGCGGCAGCTGTTCGCGGCGCTGGACAAGGTCTGCAAGCCGGGCGCGGTCCTCGCCACCACCACGTCCTCCCTGCCGGTCGTCGCCTGCGCCCGCGCCACCTCGCGCCCCCAGGACGTGATCGGCATGCACTTCTTCAACCCGGCCCCCGCCATGAAGCTGGTCGAGGTGGTGCGCACGGTGCTGACCGCGGACGACGTCCACGCCACCGTGCGCGAGGTCTGCGGCACGATCCGCAAGCACGCCGTGGACTGCGGCGACCGGGCCGGGTTCATCGTGAACGCGCTGCTGTTCCCGTACCTCAACAACGCGATCAAGATGGTGCAGGAGCACTACGCCTCCCTCGACGACATCGACGCCGCGATGAAGCTGGGCGGCGGCTACCCGATGGGGCCCTTCGAGCTGCTGGACGTCGTCGGGCTGGATGTCTCGCTCGCCATCGAGAAGGTGCTGCACCGCGAGTTCCGCGACCCGGGTCTCGCGCCGGCGCCGCTGCTGGAGCATCTGGTGGCCGCGGGCTGCCTCGGCCGCAAGACCGGCCGTGGCTTCCGCGAATATGCCAAGCGCTGAGCCGCGCCCCGGCGACTGGTTCACGAACGGCGCGGAGTGGGGCGGGCTGCTCGACCCCGACCGGTTCCCGCCACCGGCCCCCAGCGGCCCTCCCCCGCCCCCCGAGGGCGGGGGAGCCCCCGGTCCTGCGCGTCGAGCTGCGCACATGCAGTACGTTCAGGGCATGTCCCAGCCCGCCAAGTCCGCACGTACACCAGCCACGACCGAGCCGCCGGAAAGTGCCGCAGGCTCTCGCGCCGCCGCCCAGCGGCTCAAAATGCGCCGGGAACTGGCGGCCGCCGCGATGGAACTGTTCGCGACCAAGGGGTACGAGGCCACCACCGTCGACGAGATCGCGGCCGCCGCCGGGGTCGCCCGCCGCACGTTCTTCCGCCACTTCCGTTCCAAGGAGGAGGCGATCTTCCCCGACCACGACGACACCCTGGTCCGCGCCGAGGCGGTGCTCAACGCCGCCCCCGCGCACGAGCATCCGCTCGACACGGTGTGCCGTGGCATCAAGGAGGTCATGAGGATGTACGCGGCGCGGCCGGAGATCTCGGTCGCCCGCTACAAGCTGACGCGCGAGGTGCCCACCCTGCGCGAGGCGGAGATCGCGTCGGTGGCCCGCTACGAACGCCTCTTCACCCGCTATCTGCTCGGCCATTTCGACGAGCACGCGCACGACGACGACGCCAACGACGACCCGCTGCTGGCGGAGGTCGCCGCGTCCGCCGTGGTCACCGCCCACAACCACGTACTGCGGCGCTGGCTGCGGGCGGACGGCCAGGGCGATGTCGAGGCGCAGCTGGACCACGCCTTCGCGATCGTCCGCAAGACCTTCGGCAGCGGGATCATGGCGGGCCGGCGCACCGCTCCCCCGAGCCGGCCCGCGGCCTCGGTCTCCTCGCAGGGCGAGGTGCTGGTGACGGTCGCCCGCACCGACGCCCCGCTGGACGAGGTGATGCGGACCATCGAGCAGGCGCTCAAGGAGCGCTGAACGCAGGGCTCACCGCTGTGATGACGGCCACCCCACGGGGTGGCCGTTTTGCCATGTCAGAGGCCCTTTTCGCACGCCTTTCAGGACCCATTCGATCGATCATCGCTCATCTGATGGGTAAAGATTTCACCTGAGCTCAAGTTCTGACACTCAGTGCCTTGCGAGCTGACACGGCGTGCCATACGTTGAAGAGGTCCGGGCGATGTCCCGGCGGGCGCACCGCCCGCTTCGACCGGACGCCTGCGTCACAGGCACCCTCCCGCGCACACCAAGCGCTGCCGAAGCACCACCGCCGAACCGACGGCAAACCCTCGAACCCGAGCAGCACACCGACGTAACCCTCAGCGCCCCTCCCTCAGGGCGCTCATCGCCGGAGGCAACACCGTGACCGTCAAGGACATCCTGGCCGCGATCCAGTCGCCCGACTCCACGTCGGAGGACTTCGCCGCCCTTCCGCTCCCCGAGTCGTACCGCGCGATCACCGTGCACAAGGACGAGACGGAGATGTTCGCGGGCCTCGAGACCCGCGACAAGGACCCCCGCAAGTCGATCCACCTCGACGACGTGCCGCTGCCCGAACTCGGGCCGGGCGAGGCCCTGGTGGCCGTCATGGCCTCCTCGGTCAACTACAACTCGGTGTGGACCTCGATCTTCGAGCCGCTGTCCACCTTCGGGTTCCTCGAGCGCTACGGCCGCACCAGCGAGTTGGCCAAGCGCCACGACCTGCCGTACCACATCATCGGCTCCGACCTCGCGGGCGTCGTGCTGCGCACCGGCCCCGGCGTCAACTCCTGGAAGCCCGGTGACGAAGTCGTCGCCCACTGCCTGTCCGTCGAGCTGGAATCCAGCGACGGCCACAACGACACGATGCTCGACCCCGAGCAGCGCATCTGGGGCTTCGAGACCAACTTCGGCGGCCTCGCCGAGATCGCCCTGGTGAAGTCCAACCAGCTGATGCCGAAGCCGGACCACCTCAGCTGGGAGGAGGCCGCCGCCCCGGGCCTGGTCAACTCCACCGCCTACCGGCAGCTGGTGTCCCGCAACGGCGCCGGTATGAAGCAGGGCGACAACGTGCTCATCTGGGGCGCGAGCGGCGGACTCGGCTCCTACGCCACCCAGTTCGCCCTCGCCGGCGGCGCCAACCCGATCTGTGTCGTCTCCAGCGAGCAGAAGGCGGACATCTGCCGGTCGATGGGCGCCGAGGCGATCATCGACCGCAGCGCCGAGGGCTACAAGTTCTGGAAGGACGAGAACACCCAGGACCCCAAGGAGTGGAAGCGCTTCGGCAAGCGCATCCGCGAACTCACCGGCGGCGAGGACATCGACATCGTCTTCGAGCACCCCGGCCGCGAGACCTTCGGCGCCTCGGTCTTCGTCACCCGCAAGGGTGGCACCATCACCACCTGTGCCTCGACCTCGGGCTACATGCACCAGTACGACAACCGCTACCTGTGGATGTCGCTGAAGCGCATCATCGGCTCGCACTTCGCCAACTACCGCGAGGCCTGGGAGGCCAACCGGCTGATCGCGAAGGGCAGGATCCACCCGACGCTGTCGAAGGTGTACTCCCTGGAGGACACCGGCCAGGCCGCCCACGACGTGCACCGCAACGCGCACCAGGGCAAGGTCGGCGTGCTGTGCATGGCGCCCGAGGAAGGCCTCGGCGTGCGCGACCACGAGAAGCGCGCCAAGCACATCGACGCCATCAACCGCTTCCGGAACGTCTGAGGGCAGCTGGATGACAGAGCGTCAGACCCCGCCTGCGGCGCAGGGCGCGCCGGTGTCGAAAGAGACGAAGACAAGGGAGCGCAGCGACCGCGGGCTGAGGAACGTCGACACCGGCACGGAGCGCCCTGCGCCGCAGGCGCAGAAGGAAAGGGACCGTCCGTGGCTCATGCGGACGTACGCCGGTCACTCCACGGCCGAGGCGTCCAACGAGCTGTACCGGCGCAACCTCGCCAAGGGCCAGACCGGTCTGTCGGTCGCGTTCGACCTGCCGACCCAGACCGGGTACGACTCCGACCACATCCTCGCCCGCGGCGAGGTCGGCCGGGTCGGCGTGCCGATCGCGCACCTCGGCGACATGCGCCGGCTGTTCCAGGACATCCCCCTGGAGCGGATGAACACCTCGATGACGATCAACGCCACCGCCATGTGGCTGCTGGCGCTCTACCAGGTCGTCGCCGAGGAGCAGGGCGCGGACATCACCGAGCTCCAGGGGACGACCCAGAACGACATCGTGAAGGAGTACCTGTCCCGGGGGACGCACGTCTTCCCGCCGGGACCGTCGCTCCGCCTCACGACCGACATGATCGCGTACACGGTCTCCCACCTCCCCAAGTGGAACCCGATCAACATCTGCAGCTACCACCTCCAGGAGGCCGGGGCCACGCCGGTGCAGGAGATCGCGTACGCGATGTCCACCGCGATCGCCGTGCTGGACGCGGTGCGCGACAGCGGCCAGGTGCCGCAGGAGCGCATGGGTGACGTGGTCGGACGTATCTCCTTCTTCGTGAACGCGGGCGTCCGCTTCATCGAGGAGATGTGCAAGATGCGCGCGTTCGGCCGCATCTGGGACCGGGTCACCCGCGAGCGGTACGGCATCGAGAACCCCAAGCACCGCCGCTTCCGCTACGGCGTCCAGGTGAACTCCCTCGGCCTGACCGAGGCGCAGCCCGAGAACAACGTCCAGCGGATCGTGCTGGAGATGCTGGCCGTCACCCTCTCCAAGGACGCCCGCGCGCGTGCCGTCCAGCTGCCGGCCTGGAACGAGGCCCTGGGCCTCCCCCGCCCCTGGGACCAGCAGTGGTCCCTGCGCATCCAGCAGGTGCTGGCGTACGAGAGCGATCTGCTGGAGTACGACGACATCTTCGAGGGCTCGAAGGTGATCGAGGCGAAGGTGGAGCAGCTGGTCGCGGACTCGCTCGCGGAGATGGAGCGGATCCAGGAGATGGGCGGCGCGATGGCCGCCGTCGAGTCCGGCTACCTCAAGTCGCAGCTGGTCGCCTCGCACGCCGAACGCCGGGCCCGGATCGAGTCCGGCGAGGAGAAGATCATCGGTGTCAACGCCTTCGAGGGCACCGAGCCGAACCCGCTGACCGCCGACCTGGACACCGCGATCCAGACGGTCGACCCGGCGGTGGAGGCCCGCGTCATCGCCTCGCTCCGGCACTGGCGCGACACCCGCTACCAGCCGCCCTTCAACCACCCGCGCCCCTGCAAGGCGCTGGAGAAGCTGAAGGAGGCCGCGCGCGGCACCGACAACCTCATGGAGGCCACCCTGGAGTGCGCCCGCGCCGGCGTCACGACCGGCGAGTGGGCCGGGGCGCTGCGCGAGGTGTTCGGCGAGTTCCGGGCACCCACGGGCGTCTCCTCCGCCCCGGTGGCGGTCGCCGCCGAGGAGGGCTCGGCGCTGTCGGAGGTCCGCCGCAAGGTGGAGCTGACGGCCAAGGACCTGGGCGTGGGCAAGCTGCGCTTCCTGGTCGGCAAGCCGGGCCTGGACGGCCACTCCAACGGCGCCGAGCAGATCGCCGTGCGGGCGCGCGACGCCGGGTTCGAGGTGGTCTACCAGGGCATCCGGCTCACCCCGGAGCAGATCGTGGACGCCGCCCTCGCCGAGGACGTGCACGCGGTGGGCCTGTCCATCCTCTCCGGCTCGCACGCCCAACTGGTGCCGGACGTGCTCGAACGGCTCCGTGTGGCCGGTGCCACGGACATACCGGTGATCGCCGGTGGCATCATCCCGAACGGAGATGCCGAACAGCTGCGGGCCGCGGGCGTGGCCGCGGTCTTCACCCCGAAGGACTTCGACATCACCGGGATCATCGGACGCATCGTCGACGAGATCCGGAAAGCGAACAAGCTCGACCCCCTGGAGGTCCCCGCATGACCGTCAACCGTCTGCGTCCCCGCCGCTCCTGTCTCGCGGTGCCGGGAAGCAACCCGCGCTTCCTGGAGAAGGCGCAGGGCCTCCCGGCGGACCAGGTCTTCCTCGACCTGGAGGACGCGTGCGCGCCGCTCGCCAAGCCGGAGGCGCGCCACACCATCGTCAAGTTCCTCAACGAGGGCGACTGGACCGGCAAGACCCGCGTCGTGCGGGTCAACGACTGGACGACCGAGTGGACGTACCGGGACGTCGTGACGGTCGTCGAGGGCGCCGGCCAGAACCTCGACTGCATCATGCTGCCGAAGGTCCAGGACGCGCAGCAGATCGTCGCCCTGGACCTGCTGCTGACGCAGATCGAGAAGACGATGGGCTTCGAGGTCGGCCGCATCGGCATCGAGGCGCAGATCGAGAACGCGCAGGGCCTGAACAACGTCAACGAGATCGCGCAGGCCTCCCCGCGCGTCGAGACCATCATCTTCGGCCCGGCCGACTTCATGGCGTCCATCAACATGAAGTCGCTGGTCGTGGGCGAGCAGCCGCCCGGCTACCCGGCGGACGCCTACCACTACATCCTGATGAAGATCCTGATGGCCGCCCGCGCCAACAACCTCCAGGCGATCGACGGCCCCTACCTCCAGATCCGCAACGTCGACGGCTACCGCGAGGTCGCCCAGCGGGCCGCCGCGCTCGGCTTCGACGGCAAGTGGGTGCTGCACCCGGGCCAGGTCGAGGCGTCCAACGAGATCTTCTCGCCCTCGCAGGAGGACTACGACCACGCCGAGCTGATCCTGGACGCGTACGACTACTACACGTCCGAGGCGGGCGGCAAGAAGGGCTCCGCGATGCTCGGCGACGAGATGATCGACGAGGCCAGCCGCAAGATGGCCCTGGTCATCTCCGGCAAGGGCCGCGCCGCCGGTATGCGGCGCACGAGCAAGTTCGAGATCCCGGAGGCGTGACGGCGATGCAGTTCGGACGCACCTACGAGGAGTTCGAGGTCGGGGCGACGTACAAGCACTGGCCGGGCAAGACGGTCACCGAGTACGACGACCACCTGTTCTGTCTCCTCACCATGAACCACCACCCGCTCCACATGGACACGAACTACGCCGAGAAGACGACGGACTTCGGCAAGAACGTGGTGGTCGGGAACTACGTCTACTCCCTCCTGCTCGGCATGTCCGTCCCCGACATCTCCGGCAAGGCGATCGCCAACCTGGAGATCGAGTCGCTGAAGCACGTGGCGCCCACCTTCCACGGCGACACGATCTACGGCCAGACGACCGTGCTCGACAAGTGGCCGTCGAAGTCGAAGAACGACCGCGGCATCGTCCACGTCGAGACCAAGGGCTACAAGCAGGACGGAACCCTGGTCTGCGTGTTCCGCCGCAAGGTGATGGTGCCGACCGAGACGTACATCAAGGAGCGCGGCGGCGAGCAGCCGGGCCGTCCCGAACTGAAGCAGCAGGAGAAGTAGAGATGGCGCGCCTCGCCCAGACCGCCGGTCTGACGGACATCCAGCAGGAGATCCTCTCCACCGTCCGCGACTTCGTGGACAAGGAGATCATCCCGGTCGCGACCGAGCTGGAGCACCGCGACGAGTACCCGCAAGCGATCGTCGACGGCCTGAAGGAACTCGGCCTGTTCGGCCTGATGATTCCCGAGGAGTACGGGGGTCTGGGCGAGTCGCTCCTGACGTACGCGCTGTGCGTGGAGGAGATCGCCCGCGGCTGGATGTCGGTGTCCGGCATCATCAACACGCACTTCATCGTGGCGTACATGCTCAAGCAGCACGGCACGCAGGAGCAGAAGGACCACTTCCTGCCGAGGATGGCGGCCGGCGACATCCGCGGCGCCTTCTCGATGTCGGAGCCGGGCCTGGGCTCCGATGTGTCGGCGATCACGTCGAAGGCGGTGAAGGACGGCGAGGAGTACGTCCTGAACGGCCAGAAGATGTGGCTGACGAACGGCGGTACGTCGTCGCTGGTGGCCGTTCTGGTCCGGAGTGACGAGGGTCACCCTGAGGGCACCGCGCCGCACAAGTCGATGACGACCTTCCTGGTGGAGAAGGAGCCCGGGTTCGGCGAGGTCCGTCCCGGGCTGACCATCCCCGGCAAGATCGACAAGATGGGCTACAAGGGCGTCGACACGACCGAGCTCATCATGGACGGCCTGCGGATTCCCGCCGACCGGGTGCTCGGCGGTGTCACCGGCCGAGGTTTTTACCAAATGATGGACGGTGTCGAGGTCGGCCGCGTCAATGTGGCGGCGCGTGGCTGCGGCGTCGCTCAGCGTGCCTTCGAGCTCGGCGTCCAGTACGCCCAGCAGCGTCACACTTTCGGCAAGCCGATCGCCCAGCACCAGGCCATCCAGTTCAAGCTGGCGGAGATGGCTACCAAGGTGGAGGCCGCGCATGCGATGATGGTGAACGCGGCACGCAAAAAGGACTCGGGGGAACGAAACGACCTTGAAGCAGGGATGGCGAAGTACCTCGCCTCCGAATACTGCAAGGAGGTCGTGGAGGACGCCTTCCGGATCCACGGCGGCTACGGCTTCTCCAAGGAGTACGAGATCGAGCGTCTCTACCGTGAGGCGCCGATGCTGCTGATCGGTGAAGGCACCGCCGAGATCCAGAAAATGATCATCGGCCGCCGACTGCTCGAAGAGTATCGATTCCAGGGTTAGATGTCCGGATACGGGGTGTTTTCTTGGAGAAGAGGATCACACCCCGTATGCACTCTTCGGCCGTCGACTCGGCTGCCTGGCTTACCCAGTTGCGGCCCGGAGCCGCTACGATCGCCGGAAAGCCGCCGTCCCCCGCAAGTGCGCGGCATCATCCGCTACGAAGGTCATCCATGCCCCACAGCCAAACCTCTGCACACCGCGACAGCCTCGCCGGCGTACGCCTCGCGCGCGGAGCATCGCCGTGGCTTCTGCCGACCGTCGCCACCGCAGCCGTCAGCCTTCTGCGTGCCCGCCGCTCGGGTGCCGCGAAGGCCGTCGCCGTCCCCGCCACCGCCCTGGCGGCGGGGATGCTGTGGTTCTTCCGCGACCCCGAGCGCGAGATCGCCCAGGGCACGGTCATCTCGCCCGCCGACGGTGTGGTGCAGAGCATCATGCCGTGGAAGGACGGCCGCACCCGCGTCGCGATCTTCATGAGCCCGCTCAACGTCCACGTGAACCGCGCCCCGCTGGCCGGCACGGTGACGTCGGTCGAGCACATCCCCGGTGGCTTCGTTCCCGCCTTCAACAAGGAGAGCGAGAACAACGAGCGCGTGGTGTGGCACTTCGACACCGAGCTCGGCGACATCGAGATGATCCAGATCGCCGGCGCGGTCGCCCGCCGCATCGTCCCGTACGTGCCCCAGGGCACCAAGGTCGAGCAGGGCGAGCGCATCGGTCTGATCCGCTTCGGCTCGCGCGTCGACATCTACCTGCCCGAGGGCGTGGAGGTGGCCGTCGAGGTCGGTCAGAAGACCGTGGCTGGGGTGACTCGCATTGACCGTGGTTGATCCCGAGACACAGGCCGGCTGGGTGCCGGAGGCCGACGAGGCGGACGACGAGGAGGAGATGCCCCTCTCGCTCCGCCTGTCGATAGCGGACACCCTCACCCTGGGCAACGCCACCTGCGGCTTCATGGCGGTGTACTTCACCACCACCGGCATTCTGATCCCGCACCTCCAGGGCAGCCAGGAGACCGGCATGGCCCGCCACAGCGCGGCCACCGCCGTCATCCTGATGCTGTGCGCGGCGGTCTTCGACCTCTTCGACGGCCTGGTGGCGCGCAAGCTGCGGTCGTCGCCCATGGGCGCCGAGCTGGACAACCTCTCGGACCTGATCAGCTTCGGCCTGGCGCCGGCGTACTTCGTCCTGGTCTACGGCATGGTCGCGGACGACGCGCACCAGAGAGTGGCCGCGGTCGGGGCGATCGTGGTGCTGCTCGCGGTGGTGCTGAGGCTGGCGAGATTCTCCTGCGTCACGGTGAAGGACGGCACGTTCCAGGGCATGCCGTCGCCGTTCGGCGCGCTGACCGTCGTCTCGATCGTGCTCCTTGAGCTGCCGTTCGTGGCGACGCTGCTGGCGATTCTGGGGACGGCGTGGCTGATGGTGAGCCGGGTCGAGTACCCGAAGCCGCGGGGTCGGCTCGCGGTGGCGATGCTGTCGTGGATCGTGCTGTCGATGGGCCTGCTGGCCGCGTGGGCGTTCGACGCGCCGAGCGGGCAGCTGCTGCTCCAGACGGGCTGTGCGCTTCAGCTGGTGATGGGGGCGGTGATTCCGCTGTTCGCCACGGCTCGGCGGGTGAACAACTTCCGCGACAATCGGCGTGAGGCGCGGGCGGCGCAGTTGCCGTAACGCGCCGCGGTTTGATTTGGGCCCCGGACCCGGGTTGGGTTCGGGGCCCGTTTTTTCGCCCCCGCCGCCCCTTCCCGTCCCGACCCGGGGGCGCTGCCCCCGGACCCCCGCTCCTCAAACGCCGGAGGGGCTGAGTTTCAGCCCGTCCGGCGTTTGAGGACGAGGCCCGAAGGGCCGAGGGGGGTCTGGGGGCGCAGCCCCCAGGGACGGGAACGGGAAGGGGCGGCGGGGGCGAGAGAAAGCCTTGGCCTCAGGTCAGGAAATCCCGCGCGATGCGCTCAGCCGTGCGTTCCAGGATCGGCCCCGCATCGGCGATGCACTTCGAGACATCCGGCTCGAGGTCCGTCAGGGCGTACGCCCGCCGGATCCCCGCCCGCCCCAAAACCTCCGGCGGCAACGCCAACCGCCCGCACACCGCCACAACCTCCTTGCCCGCCGCCCGCGCCGCCGCGGCAACCCCCGCCGGCGCCTTCCCGTGCAGCGTCTGCTCGTCCAGCGACCCCTCCCCCGTGATCACGAGATCCGCCCGCTCCAGCGCCGGCGCGAAGCCCAGCACGTCCAGCATGACCTCGATACCGGGACGGAATCCGGCCCCCAGCAGCAGGGCGCCGTACCCGATGCCACCGGCCGCACCGGCGCCGGGAGACGCCGCGTACTCGGCGGCCTTCGGCCCCACCGCCCCCTCCAGCACCTTCGCGAAGTGCGCGAGCGCCGCGTCCAGCCGCTCCACGTCCTCCGGCGAGGCGCCCTTCTGCGGCCCGTACACCGCGGGCGCGCCCTTGGGTCCGGTCAGCGGATTGTCGACGTCACTCGCGAGCACGAACTCGACCGAGGACAGCCGCGGGTCCAGCCCGGACAGATCGGCGGACACCAGCTCGGCGAGCCCTCCGCCCCCCGGCGGAACCGGCTCACCCGAGGCCGTCAGGAACCGCGCGCCCAGCGCCGACAGCATGCCCGCACCGCCGTCCGTGGTGGCGCTCCCGCCCACCCCGAACACGATGCTCCGCGCGCCCGCGTCCAGCGCGGCCCGCAGCAGCTCACCGGAGCCGTACGTCGACGCCGTGAGCGGCGCGAAGACCCCGTCCGGCAGCCGCTGCAACCCGCTGGCCTCGGCCATCTCCACGACGGCGGTACCGTCGCGCAACGCGTAGGCCGCGGTCACCTCGTCCCCGAGCGGGCCGGTGACCCGTACCTCCCGGCGTTCGAACCCGGCCGCGACCGCCGCGGCCACGGTGCCGTCGCCGCCGTCGGCCACGGGCAGCGCCTCGACCGACAACTCCGGTACGACCCGGCGCAGCCCGGCCGTCACGCGCTCGGCGACCTCCACGGCCGTCAGCGACCCCTTGAACTTGTCCGCGGCGACCAGCACCCGCTGTGCCGACTGCGTCGTACGAGTGCCGCTCCGTGCAGCGTCCGCCACTTGCATTCCCCTTGTTCTCCGGGCCTCGCACGCATAGTCAAGGCCAGTCGCGCCGCTGTGACCCTAACCGGCGGGCACCGTCGCCGCCATGCCCCGCCCAGCCCGTGGAACGGCCCGGAATCGGGTAGACCGGTTGCATGACCGCCATGAGCGCTGTGGACACGGAGCGGGGACTCGCCGACCGCATCCTCGGAGGCTGGCTGGGCCGGATCGCCGGCAACATGCTCGGCAAACCGGTGGAACAGGGCGAGGTGTGGACGCGCGAACGCATCGACCGCTACCTGCGGCAGGCGGACGCCCTGCCGCTCACCGACTACCTCCCCGAGCCGCTGACCGAGAGCGAGGGCCTCGAGATGCGCCCGGAGTGGCGGGCCTGCGTCCGCGGCCGCGTCCACGGCAGCTGCCGCGACGACGACATCGACTACGCCGTCCTCGGCCTCCACCTGCTGGAGACCCACGGCTTCGACTTCACCACCGAGCAGGTCGGCGACCTGTGGCTGCTGCGGCTGCCGTACCTCCAGACCTTCACCGCGGAACGGGTGGCCTACCGCAATCTCGCGAACGGTCTCAAACCACCGCTCACGGCCACCTACGACAACCCGTACCAGGAGTGGATCGGCGCCCTGATCCGCGCCGACGTCCACGGCTGGACCTCGCCGGGCGCCCCGCGCCGTGCCGCCGCGCTGGCCCGCAAGGACGCGGTGCTGTCCCACACGGGCAACGGCGTGTACGGCGCGATGTGGGCGGCGGCGCTGGTCTCGGCGGCGTTCACCGCGCCCACGGTGCGGCACGCGGTGGACGAGGCGCTGACGGTGATCCCGGCGAGCAGCCGCCTAGCCCGTACCGTGCGCCGGGTGGCCTCCCTGCACGACACGGGGCTGACCTGGGAGGACACGCTCACCACGCTGGCGGAGGAGACGGCGGGCCTCGGCTGGATCCACACGGTCCCGAACGCGGCCGTCCTCACCGCCGGTCTGCTGTACGGCGACGGCGACTTCACCCGCACGATCGCCCTGACGGTGCGCGGCGGCCTGGACACCGACTCCAACGGCGCGACGGCGGGCTCGGTGGCCGGCGTCCTGTGCGGCGCCGCGGCCGTCCCGGGCCAGTGGAAGGACCCCCTCCAGGACACGGTGCGCAGTGCGGTCTTCGGCTTCGACGGGGTGCGGATCAGCGAACTGGCCGAGCGGACGCTGCGGCTGGCGCGGACGGATTCCTGAGGCGGACGCGCGGCCCTCGGACGTCGGTCGTAGGACCGACGGGGTAGGGCGTCCCTGCCTCCGGCCGGAGGCGGCGACCGGCATCGCGGCCTTAGCGTCGGAGCCATGAAGATCGGAATTCTCGGAACGGGAACGGTGGGCCGGACCCTGGCCACGGCCTGGTCCCGCGCGGGTCATGACGTCGTGCTGGGCTCACGGCGGGCCGGCGAGGCGGAGACACGGACGGAGCTGTCGGACGCGCTGGCCGCGGGGGTGACGGTCGCGGACCCGGCCTCGGCGCTGGACGCCGAGGTGGTGGTGAACGCGACGCCGGGCACCGCGTCCGTGTCCGCTCTCGCCTCGGCCGGAGCGGCCGCCCTGGCGGGGAAGGTGCTGCTGGACGTGGGGGTCGGCTTCGACGAGGAGGGCGGGCTGTCCCATCCGGGGGAGAGTCTGGGAGAGGAGATCCAGCGCACGTTCCCCGGCATCCGTGTCGTCAAGACGCTCGTCACCATGGACAGGGAGCTGATGGTCGCGCCGGACTCCCTGGAGGGCCCGAGCACGGTGTTCCTCTCGGGGGACGACGCCGACGCCAAGCAGACGGTCTCCGGGCTCCTGTCCGACCTGGGCTGGCCGCGGGACTCCCAGCTCGATCTCGGAGGCATCGCGACCGCCCGGGGCCAGGAGCACTACGCCCTGCTGTTCATGGGCATCGCCGAGGCCATCGGCTCGTACGGCTTCGGGATCCGGGTGGTGCCGCCGGCCGGGGCCTGACGGGTCCCCTGGGGCGCCGGGTGTTCTGCGCGCCCGGCGCTGGTGCGGGCCGGGGGTTGGTCGCGCTGCCCGGAGCTTACGGGGCACCTCCCAGGCCCTTAAGGCACTGGGGGAGGCACGACTGCCCGCGGATGGGTGCGCACCATATCCGCTCGCCGTGCCGGTGTGGGACGGCCTAGCCTCGGGGGATGAGTAAGCCTCTCGTCGTCCTTCTCAGTGGTGCCGGTGTCAGTACGGACTCCGGTATCCCGGACTACCGCGGGCCGAACGGACTGTGGCGCCGCGATCCGGAGGCCGAGAAGCTCGTGACGTACGACTTCTACATGAGCGATCCGGAGATCCGCCGCCGTTCCTGGCGGATGCGGCGCGACAACCGCGCGCTCGCCGCCGAGCCGAACGCCGCGCACCGGGCCGTGGCCGAGCTGGAGCGGTCCGGGGTGCCCGTGCGGGTGATCACGCAGAACGTGGACGGGCTGCACCAGCTGGCCGGGATGCCGGCCCGCAAGGTGCTCGAACTGCACGGCACGGCACGGAGCGTGGTGTGCACGAGGTGCCACGCGCGAAGCCCGATGGAGGACGCCCTCGCCCGTGTCGAGGCCGGTGAGGACGATCCGCCGTGCCGCGACTGCGGCGGCATCCTCAAGTCGGCGACGGTGATGTTCGGCGAGCGGCTCGACCCGATGGTGCTCGGCGAGGCGGTGGCGGTCAGCAAGGCGTGCACCGTCTTCGTCGCCGTCGGCACCAGCCTCCAGGTCCACCCCGCCGCCGGTCTCGCGGAGGTCGCAGCCGACCACGGCGCCCGCCTGATCATCGTCAACGCCGAGCCCACCCCGTACGACGATCTCGCGGACGAGGTGATCCGCGAACCGATCGGCACCTCGCTGCCCGCGTTGCTGCGCCGGATCGCAGCCAACAGGGCCTAGAAGAGGGCCGTTCCGCGTTCGAAGTCCAGGAGGCGCTGTTTGCGTTCCAGGCCGCCGCCGTAGCCGGTGAGGCTGCCGCTCGCGCCGATGACGCGGTGGCAGGGGACGATGATGCCGATGGGGTTGCGGCCGTTGGCGAGGCCGACCGCCCGGGAGGCCTTGGGGTTGCCGAGGTCGTCGGCGAGTTGGCCGTAGGTGCGGGTCTCGCCGTAGGGGATGCGGGTCAGCCGGTCCCAGACGCGGCGCTGGAACGGGGTGCCGTGCAGGCGCAGTTCGAGGGTGAACTCCTTCAACTCGCCCGCGAAGTACGCCGTCAGCTGTTCCTCCGCCTCGGCGAAGGGCGTGTCGTCGGGGGCGCCGAAGGTCTCCTCCGGTGGGCGGTGGCGCTGGTCGGTCATGTAGAGGCCGCACAGGACGCCGTCGTCGGCGACGAGGGTCAGCGGGCCGTAGGGGCTGTCGGTCACGGTGTGCTGCTTCATCTGCGGTGAATCCCTGTCGTCTCGCACCGGCTCACACCGGCAGGAAGTTGATGGGGTGGTCGTCCGTCGCCCACAGGTACTGGACGGCGTACGCCCGCCAGGGCCGCCAGCCGGCCGCGCGTGCGGTGAGGGCGGCCGGGGTGGACGGCAGGCCCAGTTCGCCGGCGGCGCGGCGGATGCCGAGGTCGGTGGGGAGGAAGGCGTCGGGGTCGCCCAGGGCGCGCATGGCGATGACGTCGGCGGTCCAGGGGCCGAAGCCGGGGAGGGCGAGGAGCCGGGCGCGGGTCTCGGGCCAGTCGCTGTCGGCGCCCAAGTGGAGTTCCCCGTCGGCGAGTCGGCTCACCAGGGTGGTGAAGGTGGTGCGGCGGGTGCGGGGCATCGCCAGGGTCTCGGGGTCGACTGCGGCCAGTGCCCCGGGCGACGGGAAGAGGTGGGTGAGGCCGCCCTCGGGGTCGTCGACCGGTGTGCCGTGCGCCGTGACCAGGCGGGCGGCGTGGGTGCGGGCGGCGGCCGTGGAGACCTGCTGGCCGAGGACGGCCCGTACGGCGAACTCCTCCTCGTCGACCGTGCGCGGCACCCGGCGGCCGGGCGCCTTGTCGACCAGCGGCGCGAGGACCGGGTCCGCGCGCAGCAGGTCGTCGACCGCGACCGGGTCGGCGTCCAGGTCGAGGAGGCGGCGGCAGCGGCTGATGGCGACGGAGAGGTCGCGCGGGTCGCTGAGGGTGAGGCGGCAGGCGATGTGGTCGGGCCGCGGGGTCAGCGCCACGATGCCGTGCCCGTACGGCAGCCGCAGCGTGCGCCGGTAGGCGCCGTCCCGCCACTCCTCCACGCCGGGGACGGCGGTCGCGGCGAGGTGGCCGAAGAGGTTGTCGGGGTTGAGCGGGGCACGGAACGGAAGGCGGAGGGAGAGCACTCCCGGGGTGCCGCCGGAGGCCGCCTTCGGCGCACGGCCGCGCAGGTCGCTCGGGGCGAGTGCGTAGACCTCGCGCACGGTGTCGTTGAAGGTGCGGACGGAGGAGAAGCCGGCCGCGAAGGCGATCTCCGCCATCGGCAGGTCCGTCGTCTCGACGAGCAGCCGCGCGGTCTGGGCGCGCTGCGCCCGGGCGAGCGCGAGGGGACCCGCGCCCAGCTCGGCGAGGAGCTGGCGTTCGACCTGCCGGGTGCTGTAGCCGAGCCGGGCGGCGAGACCGGGCACGCCCTCGCGGTCCACGACGCCGTCGGCGATCAGCCGCATGGCGCGGGCCACGAGGTCGGCGCGGTGGTTCCACTCCGGTGAGCCGGGGCTGGTGTCGGGGCGGCAGCGCTTGCACGCCCGGAACCCCGCCTGCTGGCAGGCCGCCGCGCTGGGGTGGAAGACCATGTTCTCGGGCTTGGGCGGGACCACCGGGCAGCTGGGCCGGCAGTAGATGCCGGTGGTGAGGACGGCGGTGAAGAACCAGCCGTCGAACCTCGCGTCCTTGGACCGCACGGCGCGCACGCAGCGCTCGGTGTCGTAGTGCATCCCCTTCTGCATGCCTCAAGGATCGGGCACGGCGGGCGCCCGGGTCTGGCGGGAATCCGACATCGACGTCACGTGTCCTGGGCCTGCCCGGATCGCCAGGCCGACTCGCGCAGCAGCCGCAGTCCGTTCAGGCCGACCAGCACGGTGGAGCCCTCGTGGCCGGCGACGCCGAGCGGGAGGGGGAGGTGGCCGATGAGGTCCCACAGGACGAGGGCGGTGATGGCGGTGCCCGCGATGACGAGGTTCTGCCGCACGAGCCGGCGGGCGGTGCGGGACAGCCGTACGACGGCCGGTACGGCGGCGAGCTCGTCGCGTACGACGACCGCGTCCGCCGTCTCCAGGGCCAGGTCGGAGCCCGCGCGGCCCATGGCGATTCCGGCGTGGGCGGCGGCGAGGGCGGGCGCGTCGTTGACGCCGTCGCCGACGAACAGCACCTTGCGGCCGGAGTCCTGGAGGTCCCGTACGGCGTTCACCTTGTCCTCGGGGAAGAGGCCGGCGCGGACGTCCGTGAGGCCGGTCGCCGTGGCGACGCGGGCGGCGGCCCGTGCGTTGTCACCGGTGAGGAGGACGGGCGGGGTGCCGGTCAGGGCCGTCAGCGCGGAGGCGGCGGCAGGGGCGCCGGGGCGGAGGCGGTCGGTGAGGGCGAGGGTGCCCACGGGGGTGCCGGCGCGGGTGACGCGGACGACGGTCCCGACCTGCTCCGCGCCCTCCGCCGGGTCCGCGCGGCCGACGGTCACCACGGCCCCGTTCACGGTGGCGGTGACGCCCTGACCGGGTGTGGCGGTGAAGTCGGTGGCGGGGGCGAGGGGCAGGTCGCGAGCCTGGGCGGCGGCCACCACGGCGCGGGCCAGCGGGTGCTCGCTGGGGTGCTCGGCGGAGGCGGCCAGGGCGAGGAGGGCGTCCTCGTCGAGGCCGGAGCCGGGCAGCGGGCGCACCTCGGTCACCTCGGGGGTGCCCTCGGTGAGGGTGCCGGTCTTGTCGAGGGCGGCGGCGTCGATCTCGCCGAGGCGTTCCATGGCGACGGCCGACTTGACCAGGACTCCGTGCCGGCCGGCGTTGGCGATGGCGGACAGCAGGGGCGGCATGGTGGCGAGGACGACCGCGCAGGGCGAGGCGACGATCATGAAGGTCATGGCCCGGAGCAGGGCGTCGGTGAGGTTCTCGCCGAACGCGAGCGGGATGCCGAACACCGCGAGGGTGGCGGCGACGACGCCGACGGCGTACCGCTGCTCGACCTTCTCGATGAAGAGCTGGGTCGGGGCCTTGGTGCGGGAGGCCTCCTCGACCAGGGCCACGATGCGGGCGATCACCGAGTCGCCCGGGTCCCGGCCGACCCGGACGCGCAGCGCGCCCGTGCCGTTGAGGGTGCCGGCGAAGACGTCGTCGCCGGGGCGTTTGACGACGGGCAGGGACTCGCCGGTGACGGTGGCCTGGTCGGCCTCGCTGACGCCGTCCAGGACGGTGCCGTCGGCGCCGATGCGCTCACCGGGGCGGACCAGCACGATGTCGCCGACGGCGAGTTCGGCGGTGGGCACGGTCTCCTCGCCGGTCCCGGTCACCCGGGTCGCCGTGGTGGGCGCGAGGTCGAGCAGGCCGCGTACGGAGTCGGCGGTGCGGGCGGTGGCCAGGGCCTCCAGTGCTCCGGAGGTGGCGAAGATGACGATGAGCAGGGCGCCGTCGAGGACCTGTCCGATCGCGGCGGCGCCCAGCGCGGCGACGATCATCAGCAGGTCGACGTCCAGGGTCTTCTCGCGCAGTGCGCGCAGCCCTTCGAGGGCCGGTTCCCAGCCGCCGCTCACATAGGCGACCGCGTACAGGCTTCCCCAGACCCAGGGCGGCGCACCGCCGAGGTCGGCGGCGAGTCCCACCAGGAACGCCACGAGCGAGGCGAGCGCCCACCGGGCTTCCGGGAGGGCGAGGACACGGGTGCGGCGGCGCCGGGCCGGGACGTCGAGGGACGGCCGGGGCGCGGGAGCGAGAGTCACGGACACCCGGCCACCATACAGGAACACTTGAAGACTCATTCATGCGTTCATATGTGATGGGTAAGATGTCGGCCATGGGTCATGGAGCCGTCATCCCGCAGGACGACGCGGAACGGGTGCGTCTGGACGAGGACAACGTCGCGAAGGTCGCCACCACGCTCCAGGCCCTGTCCACCCCCTCCCGGCTGCTGATCCTCGCCCGGCTGCGCGAAGGCCCGCTGCCCGCCACCGAGTTGGCGGCGGAGGTGGGCATGGAGCAGTCGGCCTGCTCGCACCAGCTGCGGCTGCTGCGCAATCTGGGCCTGGTGGTCGGCGAGCGCCGGGGCCGGTCCGTCGTGTACGCCCTGCACGACCACCATGTCGCCGAGCTGCTCGACCAGGCTGTCTTCCACGTGGAGCATCTGCGCCTGGGGATCAGCGACGCCGCCGAGTGAGACCCCGGCGGCGTCCCCGGATCACTCCCCCGCCGTGGGCCGGCGGGAGAGCGCCGTCGCCTCGGCCACGTCGGTGAGCGGGCGCAGGCGGTAGGTGTACGCGTAGTCGCGGTCGGCGAAGAGCTTGAACTCGTCGTGGGTGTGCGCGCCCCAGCTGTTGTCGCCGCCGACGCCCATCTGCCGGTGGTTGACCCGCAGGACCACGGCGTCCCTCGGGGTCAACTGGTAGTCGTGCCGGGCCCCGGCCGACAGGTCCTCGGGGGTGAAGTGGGAGGCGTTGACCTCCAGGAGCGGTTCGCCCGACACCAGCAGGCCGCGCCCGCCGCCGTCGGTCAGGGCGGCCCAGCGGACGTCGGTCTTGTTGCCGTTCTCCTGCGGCCGGATGTAGGGCGTCCACTGGCGGGCCACGGTCGACGTGTAACGGCCCACGTCGGTACCGGTGTTGCGGTCCCAGTGGTTCTCCTCGGGGCCGCGGCCGTAGTAGTGCAGCCGGTCCAGGCTGCGCGGCAGGAAGAGCAGCGTCCCGACCTCGGGGAGGTACGGCAGCTCGGCGGCGCCCGGGTGCAGGGTGTTGTCGACCTTGATCTCGCCGTTGCCGAAGACGGTGTACGTGGTGGTGTACGTGGACTCGACCGTGGTGGGCAGCGTGCCGCGCACCTCGATCCCGACGGCCCGGTCGCCCAGGGTCCGCACGGTGACGTCCGTGACCTTCCGGCGGGCGCCGGCGTCGCGCCAGGTCCGGTTGCGGGTGTGCTGGCCGTTGCCCTTGTCGTTGTCGGTGGGCGCCCGCCAGAAGTTGGGCACCGGGCCGGAGGTGATCAGCCGGGTGCCCTTCGCCTCGTACCCGGTGATGGTGCCCTCGCGCCGGTCGACGGTGACGGAGAAGTCCTCGCCGGTGACCCTGATCTCCCCGTCGCGGTCCTCGTGCCGCAGGGCGGGGACCCTCGACAGGGGTACGGGGGTCACGGCGGGGCTTCCGGCGTCGAGCGGGATCTGGTGCCGGGCCACCTCGAAGCCGGCCTCGGCCCACTTCGTGGACTCCTTGGTGGTGAACGAGAGCTGGAGGAAGAACTCCGCCCCCGGCTCCGGGTCCTCCGGCAGGCGTACGGGCACGGTGATGTCCTTCGCGGACAGCGGCCCCACGTCCAGCTGGTCCCGGCTCAGCCCTCCGCTTTCCACGACCTCGCCGTCGGCGACGAGCTCCCACCGGCCGTCGAACTCACGGAGGTCGGTGAACAGGTACTCGTTGGTGAGGGTGACCGCCCCGGGGTGGCCGCCGCCGGAGGCGGGCGCGGCGCCGATGGCCTGGTGGACGCGTTTGACCTCGGCGGCCTTGCCGGTGTGACGGCGGTCGGCGGTGACGATGCCGTCGGCGACGAAGGCGCCGTCGTTGGGGTTGTCGCCCCAGTCGCCGCCGTAGGCGAGGAACGTCATGTCCCCGGGCCGCTTCCTCTCGGCCTCGACGGTGGCGGCGTCGAACCAGAACCGCACGCCCTCGCCGCCGGGTCCCCGGTCGTCCGAGGCCAGTTCGGCGGCGGTGAGGGGGCGGGCGTAGACGCGGGCGCGGCGGACGGTGCCGCTGAACTCGCGGGTCTGGGAGTCGGCGTCGGTGGCGAGCGCGAGGGGCGCGGTGGTGCTGCCGGGGCGCCGGTCGGTGGTGCGGGTGGCTTTCACCGCACCGTCGACGTACAGGGTCAGGGTGCCGGCGTCGGCGTCGAAGACGCCCGCGATGTGGTGTTCGCGGCCGGTCCAGTCGTCCGGCAGTGCCCAGCTCGCGGTGATCCACTGGCCGCCGGAGTGGATGAAGAACTCCAGGTTCCCGTTGGTCTGCTTGAGCGCGTACTGGGTGTCGCCCTTGGCGAGGATGGGCTGGTGGTAGCCCGTGTACCGGGGTGTGACCCAGGCCTCCAGGGTCAGCGAACCGGTGAGGTCGAGGCTGTCGTGGCGGGCGAACACCGTGCCACCGCTGAGGCCCCTGTCCGGGTCCAAGGTGCCGCTGGGGGCGAGGATCTCGCCGCGCAGTCCGGCCGGCCCGGACTCGGTCAGCAGGGTGCGCGCCGGGACCGGCCAGTACAGGGACTGGTCGGCGAAGTCCCAGATCCAGCCGCCCTGGAGGACGTCGTGGCGGCGGACGACGTCCCAGTACTTCTTGAAGTTGCCATTGGAATTCCCCATCGCGTGGGAGTACTCGATCATGACGTACGGCCGGGTGTCGGCGGTGTCGCGGGCGCGCTGCTCGACGCGTGAGGGGCTCTCGTACATCTCCGAGCGGATGTCGCTGATGCCGGGCCGGTCGTCGCCCTCGTACTGGATGACGCGGGTGGGGTCGTAGGAGCGGATCCAGTCGTGCATGGCGTTGAAGGTGGTGCCGCCGCCGGCCTCGTTGCCGAGCGACCAGATGACCACGGAGGCGTGGTTCTTGTCGCGGTGGACCATGTTCTGGGCGCGGGCGACGCAGGCCGCCGTCCACTCGGGGTGGTCGCCGGGGTACTCGTCGCGGATGCCGTGCGTCTCGAGGTTCGTCTCGTCGACGAGGTAGAGGCCGTACTCGTCGGCGAGTTCGTACCACAGCGGGTTGTTCGGGTAGTGCGAGGTGCGGACGGAGTTCATGTTCATCCGCTTGATGAGGGTGATGTCCCGGACCATGTCCTCGCGGGTGAGGGCCGTACCGCGGCTCGGGTGCATCTCGTGGCGGTTGGTCCCGCGGAAGGAGACGGGCTTGCCGTTGATGCGCATCAGCCCGTCCCGGATCGCGAACTCGCGGAAGCCGACACGGTGGGAGAGCGTCTCGACCACCCGGCCGGCGGGGTCGCGGAGCCTGAGGACGGCCGTGTAGAGGTTCGGGTGCTCGGCCGACCACAGCCGGGGCCTCGGCACGGCCTTCGCGGCCCGTACGGTGACGTCCTCGCCGGCGCCGGCCGTGCCGAGGTCGGCGGTCTGCTCGAGCGGACGCGACCAGACGGCGTGTCCGCGCGCGTCGTACAGCTGGGTCTCGACGGTGTACCGGCCGCTCGCGTCGTCGCCGTACGCCCGCACGCTCGCGGTGACGGCCAGTTCGGCGGCGGTGTACGTGTCGTTCAGCGGGGTGTCGAGCTTGAAGTCGCGCAGGTGCACGGGCGGGGTGGAGTAGAGGTGGACCGAGCGGAAGATGCCGCTCAGCCGGATCATGTCCTGGTCCTCCAGCCAGTCGCCGTCGGCGTAGCGGTACACCTCGACGGCGATCTGGTTGGTGCCGGGCCTCAGGTGGTCGGTGATGTCGTACTCGGAGGGTGTGAAGGAGTCCTCGTCGTAGCCGACGAGTTGACCGTTGATCCACACGTAATGCGCGGACTTGACGCCCTCGAAGTGCAGGAAGGTGCGGCGGCCCCGCCAGTCGCGCGGGACGGTGAAGGTGCGCCGGTACTGGCCGACCGGGTTGTAGCGGGTCGGGGCGGCGGGCGGCCGGGGGTCCTCGCCGCGGCCGTTCGGGCCCCAGTACGGGTAGGTGATGTTCAGGTAGATGGGGAAGTCGTGGCCGTGCAGCTGCCAGACGGACGGGACGGGGATGGTGTCCCAGTCGCTGTCGTCGGTGTCGGTGCGGTGGAAGTCGGCGTCCCGGTCCTCGGGGCGGTCGGCGTAGGCGAACTTCCAGGTGCCGTCGAGGCTCTGCCGGTAGGGCGAGCGGGTGCGGTCGCCGGCGAGGGCCTGTCTCACGTCCGCGTAGGGCGTGAGGGTGGTGTGCGGCGGCTGGGTGCCGAGCCGGAAGACTCCGAAGTCGTTCCACTCCGGGGGCTCGTCGGCCGCCGCCCGCCGGCCGGCCGCGTGCGCGGCGACGGGTGAGGCGGACAGGGCGAGGGCGCCGAGCACGGCGGCGCCGGACTCCAGGAGTCGGCGGCGGCTGACGAGCGGCCGCCGGGGGTGGGCGGGCCGGTCGGCGGGAGACATGTGGGGGTGCGGCATGACCGTGGCCTTCCTCGGTGCGACAGAGTGCTGCGCGGACTGAGGGCACGTCGGATCCGCCTCGACGCAGAGCCGACGGGGGCGTTGCGGCAGGGGCGAATCACAACTGGCGGTGACGGAGCAACTACTGAGCCAGCCACACCCTAGAACTCGAACACAACCGAAGCAATGATCCCGTCGGTCTCTGTGCGGTCCTGATGGTTCTCCCGTTCCGGTCGGCTTCCTCGCGCACGCCTCTCGGATCCTGGCCTACTCGCGGGTAAAATGAGGGCAAAGGTGCCGGTTGTCGTATCCCGTCGGCCGGCACCGCGGTTCATGCCCTCGAAACCCGTACCGGTGAGAAGAGGCGCGTCATGGATCCATGGCTGATCTGGCTGATCGTCGCCGCCGTCCTGGCGGTGGCGGAGATCTTCACCCTCACCGCCGCGCTGGGCATGCTGAGCGTGGCCGCGCTGGTCACCTCGGGAGTCGCCGCGGCCGGGCTGCCGCTGGGGCTCCAGCTCCTGGTGTACGCCCTCGTCACCGCCGCCACGCTGCTGTTCGTGCGCCCCCTCGCCCTGCGCCACATGCTCCGGCCCCAGACCGCCCGGTTCGGCACGGACGCCCTGATCGGCAAGCCCGCCTACGTCGTCTCGGACGTCACGGGCACGGGCGGCAGGGTCCGTATCGACGGTGAGGAATGGACGGCCCGCAGCTACGACGAAACCCTGGTGATCTCATCCGGGACCACCGTCGACGTCATCGAGATCAGTGGCGCCACCGCGCTCGTCTACCCCCGGGACTGAAGCCATGGACATCACCGCCTCCGTCGTCGCCGGCCTGATCATCGCGCTGTTCGCGATCTTCACCGTCGTGCGTGCCGTCCGTATCGTGCCGCAGGCACGCGCGCGCAACGTCGAGCGGCTGGGCCGCTACCACCGGACGCTCACGCCCGGACTCAGCCTCGTCATCCCCTACATCGACCGGGTGCACCCGCTGATCGACCTGCGGGAACAGGTGGTCTCCTTCAAACCGCAGCCGGTCATCACCGAGGACAACCTGGTCGTCGAGATCGACACCGTGCTGTACTTCCAGGTCACCGACCCGCGTGCGGCCTTCTACGAGATCGCCAGTTTCCTCCAGGCCGTCGAGCAGCTCACCGTCACGACCCTGCGCAATGTCGTGGGGTCCATGGACCTGGAGAAGACCCTCACCTCCCGGGACACCATCAACAGCCAGCTCCGCGGGGTGCTGGACGAGGCCACCGGCAAGTGGGGACTCCGGGTCAACCGGGTGGAGATCAAGGCCATCGACCCTCCGCAGTCCATCAAGGAGGCGATGCAGAAGCAGATGCGGGCCGAGCGGGACAAGCGGGCGGCCATCCTGGGGGCCGAAGGGCAGCGGCAGTCGCAGATCCTCACCGCCGAAGGCGACAAGCAGGCGGCCGTCCTGCGCGCGGAGGGCAACCGCACCGCCGCGATCCTCGAGGCCGAGGGCCAGTCGCGGGCCATCGACGAGGTGTTCCAGGCCGTGCACCGCAACGACCCCGACCCCAAGCTCCTCGCCTACCAGTACCTCCAGGCGCTTCCCCAGCTCGCGCAGGGCTCGGGCAACAACTTCTGGGTGATCCCCAGCGAGATCACGTCCGCGCTCCAGGGCGTGTCCAGGGCGTTCACCGAAGTGCTGCCCCCGTCGCCGGCCACCCGTGAGAAGCCGTCGGCCGACGACAGCACCACCCGGGCCGCCGACGACACCGCGCAGGCGGCGCAGGCCGCGGCGGAGGCCCTGGCGGACGCCGCCGAAGCCGACACCTCCTCCCCCGGAGGCCTCCGGCGCCGCCGTCTCGCGGAGGGCGAGGACGGTGGGGACTGAGGGACCGCCGCCCGGGAGTCAGCCGACCCGGGCGGCGAACGCCTCGTAGGCCCGTTCGTCGAAGAGGACGAAGGTGACCTCCTCGACCGCCGTGTCCGTGGCGCGGACGGTCCCGACGGCGATGCGGGCCGCGTCCTCCATGGGCCAGCCGTAGACGCCGGTGGAGACGGCGGGGAACGCGACCGTACGGGCGCCCAGTTCGTCGGCGACGCGCAGTGACTCGCGGTAGCAGGAGGCGAGGAGGTCCGAGCGGTCCTCGCTCGCGCTGTGGACCGGGCCGACGGTGTGGATCACCCAGCGGGCGTCGAGGCGGCCCGCGGTGGTGGCGACCGCCTTGCCGGTGGCCAGGCCCTTGCCGTAGTGCCCGGCGCGGAGGGCGCGGCACTCCTGAAGGATCTCCGGGCCGCCCCTGCGGTGGATGGCGCCGTCGACGCCTCCGCCGCCGAGCAGGGAGGAGTTGGCCGCGTTGACGATGGCGTCGGCGCTCTGGCGGGTGATGTCGCCCTGGACGAGCCTGATGGTGGTGGTCATGTCTGTCGCAGCCTCCTCCAGACGGCCTTCGCCGCGTTGTGTCCTGACATTCCGTGCACACCGGGGCCGGGCGGCGTGGCCGAGGAGCAGATGAAGACGGCCGGGTGCGGAGTGGCGTAGGGGAACAGGGAGAGTTTGGGACGCAGGAGGAGCTGGAGTCCGGAGACCGCGCCGGAGGCGATGTCCCCGCCGACGTAGTTGGCGTTGCGGGCGGCGAGTTCGGGCGGTCCCGCGGTGGCGCGGGCCAGCACGAGGTCGCGGAAACCGGGGGCGTAGCGCTCCAGTTGGCGTTCCATCGCGTCGGTGAGGTCGCCGGTCCAGCCGTTCGGCACATGTCCGTACGCCCAGAAGACGTGCTTGCCGGCCGGGGCGCGGGTGGGGTCGACGACTCCCGGCTGGACGGTGATGAGGAACGGCGCGTCGGGCGCGCGGCCCTCGCGGGAGGCGGCCCGCAGGGCGGCGGCGATCTCCTCGCTGTCCGCGCCGATCTGTACGGTGCCGGCGGTGCGGGCCTCCGGCGCGGTCCACGGCACGGGGCCGTCCAGGGCGTAGTCGATCTTGAAGACGCCGGGGCCGTAGCGGTAGTCGGCGTAGTGGCTGCCGAAGCCGGCGATGCGGGCCAGGGCGGTGGGCGAGGTGTCGAAGACATACGCCCTGGCGGGCGGCAGGTCGTCGAGCCGCTTGACCTCGTAGTCGGTGTGGACGGCACCGCCGAGGTCCTTCAGATACGCGGCGAGGGCGTCGGAGATCGCCTGGGAGCCGCCGCGGGCGACGGGCCAGCCGCGGGCGTGCGCGGCGAGGGCGAAGACCAGTCCGACGGCGCCGGTGGCGAAGCCGCCGAGGGGGGCCATGACATGGGCGACGAGTCCGGCGAACAGGGTACGGGCCCGCTCGTCCCGGAAGCGGCGGGTGAGCCAGGTGGACGGGGGCAGGCCGAGCAGGCCGAAGCGGGCGAGGGTGACCGGGTCACGGGGCAGCGCGGTCGTCGGCAGGGACATGAAGTCCCGGGCCAGGGCGTCCCACTTGGGCAGGAAGGGTTCGACAAGACGGCGGTACGCGCCGGCGTCGCGCGGTCCGAAGGAGGCCGCCGTCTCACCGACCGACCGGGACAGCACGGCCGCCGTGCCGTCCGGGAAGGGGTGCGCCATGGGCAGGTCCGGGTGCAGCCACTCCAGGCCGTAGCGGTCCAGCGGGAGGGCGCGGAACGCGGGTGAGTTGACGGCGAGGGGGTGGGCGGCGGAGCACGGGTCGTGCCGGAAGCCGGGCAGGGTGAGTTCCTCGGTGCGGGCGCCGCCGCCCACGGTGTCCTTCGCCTCGAACAGGGCCACCGAGAAGCCGCGCCGGGCCAGCTCCACGGCAGCGGTCAGCCCGTTCGGCCCCGCACCGACCACGACCGCATCGAGCATCGACGGCACCTTCGGACTCCTTCGTCAGCCGACGGCCACTGGGGATCAGGATATGCCGGGGCGTCCGCGATCTCCCCCGGCCTCCTGTTGGCTGTGACGTCAGACTCCCCGCGCCAGCAGGTCCACCACCCGTCGGGCGGTGGCCTCGTCGCGGGCCGCGGTGAAGGGCAGGGTGTTGCCGCCGCGGATGGAGAAGGGCACGCCCGCGCGGGTGAGGTGGGTGCCGCCCGCCTCCTCCACGAGGAGCAGGCCGGCCGCGTGGTCCCAGGCGGCCTCCCACGAGAAGGCGGTTGCGTCGGACTCGCCGCGGGCTATGGCCAGGTACTCCAGTCCGGCGGAGCCGCAGGCGCGGGGCGCCACGCCGTCCGTCCGCAGGCCGAGCAGGGCGCGCTTCTCCTCGTCCGTGGTGTAGTCCGGGTGGGAGGTGGCCACGCGGAGATCGCGGCCCGCCTCCGGGGTGCCCGCGCGCAGCCGCTCGCCGTCGAGGTGGGCGCCCCGTCCCCGGAGGGCGGTGGCGAACTGGTCGCGGGCGGGGGCATAGGTCCAGGAGGCGTGCACGACTCCGCCCCGTGCGAGGGCGACCAGGGTGCAGAAGCCGGTGTCGCCGTGCACGAACTGGCGGGTGCCGTCGACGGGGTCGACGATCCACACGGGCGCGTCGCCCTGTATCGCCTCGTACGAGGCCGGGTTGGCGTGCACCGCCTCCTCCCCCACCACGACCGAGCCGGGGAGCAGGGCGGCGAGGGCGTCCGTGAGATACAGCTCGGCGTTGCGGTCGGCGTCCGTCACCAGGTCGTGGGGGCCGGCCTTGAGGTCCACCTCGTGGTCGGCGAGCCGCCGCCAGCGCGGCATGATCTCCTGCGCGGCGGCCTTGCGGACCAGTTCCTCCACGTCGATGGTGTGCCGGGCGAGAAACTCGTCGATGGTTTCGTTGGTCTCGATCATGCCTCCATGAGAGCACGCCCCACTGACATTCCCCGCCCGTCCGGTGCACTCCAGGTGGAATCGGGATGAAAATGAGGTGCCGACCCCTGGCCGTGTGGGCTCAGCGGCCCACCGCGTAGCCCTGCATGCCGCGCGGGTTGGCCGCCGCGGAGAGGACGCCGGTGGCCGGGTCCCTGGCGACCGCGCAGAGCCGGCCCTCCGACCAGGCGTCGCCGACCGTCACCTCGTGGCCGCGGCGCCGCAGCTCCGTGACCACCGCAGGGTCCGTGCGGGACTCGACGGTGACGCTGCCGGGGCGCATGCCGCGCGGGTAGAAGGAGCCGGGGAAGCTGTCGTTGTGCCAGTTGGGGGCGTCGACGGCGCCCTGGAGGTCGTACCCGCCGCGTACCTTCCCGCGCAGGGCGACCGCGAGGAGGAAGTGCAGCTGCCACTGGTCCTGCTGGTCCCCGCCGGGCGTGCCGAACGCCATGACGGGCACCCCGTCGCGCAGGGCGATGGAGGGGGTGAGGGTGGTGCGGGGGCGGCGGCCGGGGGTGAGGGTGTTGGGCAGGCCCTCCTCCAGCCAGGTCATCTGGAGCCGGGTGCCGAGCGGGAAGCCGAGTTCGGGCACGACCGGGTTGGACTGGAGCCAGCCGCCGCTGGGGGTGGCTGCGATCATGTTGCCCCAGCGGTCGACGATGTCCAGGTGACAGGTGTCGCCGCGGGTGCCGCCGTCGGCGGAGACGTCGGGTTCGCCGGGCACGGGGGACGTGGGGCTCTTGGCCACCGTCGGTTCGCCGACGCCCATCGGGCTGAACCCGGGCGGCTCGGTGGCCGCCACGCGCGCGTGGGCGCTCAGCCGGGGGGTGCGCCCGCCGGGGCTGCCGGGCCGCAGGTCGTGGGAGGCGCGGGGACCGATCCTGGTCCGCCGTTCGGCGTTGTACTCGGCCGACAGCAGGTCGTCGAGCGGCACCTCGGCCGCGTCCCCGTACCAGGCCTCGCGGTCGGCCATGGCGAGCTTGCAGCCCTCGATCAGCAGGTGCACGTAGTCGGCGGAGCCGTAGCGGGGCAGTTCCGGCGGGAGCAGCGCGAGTTGCTGGAGCAGCACCGGGCCCTGGCTCCAGGGGCCAGCCTTGCACAGGGTCCAGCCGTTCCAGTCGTACGTCACCGGGGTCTCGTAGGTGGCGGACCAGCCGGCGAGGTCGGCGGCCGTCAGGGTGCCGGTGTGGCGCTCGCCGCTGGTGTCCATGGTGGGACGCCCGGCCTGCCGGACCAGGGCCTCGGCGATGAACCCGGTCCGCCACACCTCCCGCGCGGCGTCCATCTGCGCCTCCCGGTCCCCGGCCCCGGCGACCTCGGCGAGCAGCCGCTTCCAGGTGGCGGCGAGGGCGGGGTTCCGGAACGGCTCCCCGGGGCGCGGTGCCCGGCCGCCGGGCAGGTACACCTCGGCCGAGGTGGTCCACTCCGTCTCGAACAGCTCGCGCACGGTCTCGACGGTCTCTCCGACGCGCTCGACCGGCGGGTGCCCGTTCTCGGCGTACCCGATGGCGTACTTGAGGACGTCCGCGAGGGTCTTGGTGCCGTGGTCGCGCAGCAGCAGCATCCAGGCGTCGAAGGCGCCGGGGACGGCCGCGGCGAGGGGGCCGGTGCCGGGGACGAGGTCCAGGCCGAGCGCCTTGTAGTGGGCGACGGTCGCCCCGGCGGGGGCGACGCCCTGCCCGCACAGCACCCGTACCTCCCCGCCGGCCGGCGCGAGCAGGATCGGGACCTCGCCGGCGGGGCCGTTGAGGTGCGGCTCGACGACGTGCAGCACGAACGCCCCGGCCACGGCGGCGTCGTAGGCGTTGCCGCCGTCCTCCAGCACGGCCATCGCCGACTGCGAGGCCAGCCAGTGGGTGGAGGACACCATGCCGAAGGTGCCCTGGAGGGTGGGGCGGGTCGTGAACATAGGGCCTCTCACCTTGCTGTCTACCTGTCGCGGCCCGGCTGACGGGCACTCCGGACGGGGCCGGGGAGTATGCGCCGGCGGCCTCCTCCTCCCGCTCCCCCGGAAGGCTATCGATCCCCGATGATCAGACGCGACCCGCGTGCGAGAGGTCCTGTCGGAGGTGCGCGGCGGTGTGGGAGTCGGTGGTCTTCAGAAGACCGGCCGGAGTTCCTTCGAACAGGATTCGTCCGCCGCCGCTGCCCCCTTCGGGGCCGAGGTCGATGATCCAGTCGGCGCTCCTGACGACGTCGAGGTTGTGCTCGATGACGATGACGGTGTTGCCCTGGTCGACGAGGCGCTCGATGATGCCGAGGAGGCGGTGGACATCCGACATGTGCAGACCCGTGGTGGGTTCGTCCATGACGTAGACGCTTGCGACGCGGTGCAGGTCGGCCGCGAGCTTGAGGCGCTGGCACTCGCCGCCGGACAGGGTGCTGAGCGGCTGGCCGAGGCGAAGGTAGTCCAGCCCCACCTCGTTCAGGGCGTGCAGGACGGGGCGGAGTTTGGGCTCCGTGAAGAAGTCCGCCGCCTCGGCCGTCGTCATCTCCAGGACGTCGCTGATGGACCTGCCCCGCAGGCGGTGGCCGAGGACGTCCTCGGAGAAGCGGCGGCCTCGGCAGACCTCGCACACCGACTTCAGTGTGTCCATGAACGCCAGGTCGGTGTAGAGGACGCCGAGCCCCTGGCAGTTGGGGCATGCGCCCTTGGAGTTGGCGCTGAACAGGGAGGCGCTGACGTTGTTGGCGTTGGCGAACAGTTTGCGGATCGGGTCCATCAGGCCCGTGTAGGTGGCGGTGTTGGAGCGCCGGCTGGTGGTCACCGCCGACTGGTCGATGACGATCGCGTCGGGGTACCGGCTGAGGAACTCGTCGTTGACCAGCGTGCTCTTGCCCGATCCGGCCACGCCGGTGACGACCGTCAGGACGCCGGTGGGGAAGCCTACCGTCACGTTCTTGAGGTTGTGGCTCGTCGCGTCGGTGACGGTGAGCGTCCCGGTGGCGCGCCGGGGTTCGGTCCTGAGAGGCAGTCGGTGCCGGAGGTGGCGCCCGGTGAGGGTGTCGGCACGGGTGAGTGCGTCGAAGCTGCCCTCGAAGACCACTTCGCCGCCGAGCGTCCCGGCTTTCGGGCCCATGTCGACCACGTGGTCGGCGATGGCCATGACGTCGGGGTCGTGCTCGACCACGAGCACCGTGTTGCCCTTGTCCCGCAAGGCGACGAGGAGTTGCTTGAGCCGGTGCACGTCCCGGGGGTGCAGGCCGACGCTCGGCTCGTCGAACACGTACAGCATCTCGGTGAGACTGCTGGACAGATGCCGGACCATCTTGATCCGCTGGGACTCGCCGCCCGAGAGCGTGCGGGTCTCCCGGTCCAGGCTCAGGTAGCCGAGTCCGATGTCGACCAGGTGGTGCAGACGGACGGTCAGGTCGTCCAGGACCGGTTTCACCCGCGGCAGGTCCAGCTCCGCCAGGAGGTGTGCGAGGTGCTGGGTCTCCATCGCGGTGAGGTCCGCGATGTGGTGGCCGCCGATCCGGGTGGCCAGCGCGGCGGGCGCGAGGCGGGTGCCGTCGCAGTCGGGGCAGGAGGCGGTGCGGGCGAACCGCTGGAACACCCGGCGGCCGCGCTCGGACATGTCCTCCTTCTTGACGTAGAGCCGGGTGAACTTGTCGACGATGCCCTCGTAACGGACGTTGAGGGTGTTGCCCTGCCAGAGGAGGCGGATCCTGTCCGGCAGTTCGCCGTGCAGCAGCAGTCGCCACTCCCGCTCGGTGAAGTCGGCCAGCGGCTTGTCGTTGTCGAACAGGCCGGACTCCACATAGCTCAGCCAGTACCAGCTGTCGGTGGAGAAGTCCGGGTGCAGCAGCGCGCCCTGGTTCAGGGACCTGGTGGGGTCGAGGAACGCGTCGAGGTCGAGGCGGACGGTCGTGCCGAGGCCCTCGCAGGTGGGGCACATGCCCTGGGGGTCGTTGAAGGAGAACGCGCTCGGTGGCAGGCCCGCGGGATCGCCGGCCCGGGAGAACAGCAGACGCAGCAGCGGGTTGATGTCGGTGACCGTGCCGACGGTGGAGCGCGGGTTGCCGCCCAGGCGTTTCTGGTCGATGACGACGGCCGCGGAGATGTTCTCGACGGCGTCCATGTCCGGCCGCCCGTGATCGGGCAGGAAGGTCCGGACGAAGGCGCTGAAGGTCTCGTTGAGCTGCCGCTGGGCCTCGGCCGCGAGGGTGTCGAACACCAGGGACGACTTGCCGGAGCCGGAGACACCGGTGAAGACGGTCAGTCGCTGTCTCGGGATCCGGAGTGAGACGTTCTTGAGGTTGTTCTCCCTGGCACCGGTCACCTCGATGGCGTCGGTCCTCACGTGTGCTCCTAGGTGGTGCGGGTGGGCTCCCCCTCCGGGGGTGTAAGGGGGAGCCCGGTCTCGGGTGGGCCCGCGGGCGGTGCCGTCAGGCGTTCTCCTTGCGGAAGGTCCGCGTGCCCCACAGCAGGGCGAGGAGGGCCATGACCAGCAGCACGAGGGAGCCGGTCAGCAGCGCCGTGGCGCTCATGTCCCCCCGGAAGGCCGCGCGTTCGGCGTCGACCACGTGGGTCAGGGGGTTGATCCGGGCCAGGTTGTACAGCCAGCCGGGCGCCAGTTGCTCGGAGACCGGCAGCAGCACCCCGGACAGCAGCAGAAGCGGCAGGAGCACGGCGTTCATCAGCGCGGGGAACGCGGCCTCGCTCTTGAGGATCATCGCCAGCGCGTACGACCCCGAGGACAGCGTGATGGCCAGGACCGCGGCGATGGCCAGGCTGAGCAGCAGCCCGGTCAGTGAGGCGTCGAGGTCGAAGACGAGCAGCGTCACCAGCACGATCAGTACGGACTGCGCGGTGGCCTGCACGGCCTGGGCCAGGACCTTGCCGAACAGCAGGGCGGCCCTGCTCGCGGGTGTGCCGCGGAAGCGGTCGACGACGCCGACCCGGTACTCGGTGAGCAGTCCCACCCCGGCGAAGGAGCCGCTGAACAGTGCCGTCTGGACGATGAGGGCCGGGGTGAGGACCTCCCAGGCGCCGCCGGGCGGGAAACCCGGGGTGTGGTCGACCACGGACACCATGAGGGGTCCGAAGAGGAACAGGTACAGGAGCGGCTGCATGATCCCGATGAGCAGCCAGGTCGGGCTGCGCAGCGCGAGCTTCATGTCCCGCACGAAGATCAGCTGGGTGTCACGCAGCATGGGCGGCCTCCCTGGCCTCCGGCGCGGGGTCGCCGTCCCGCAGGGAGCGTCCGGTCAGGCTGAGGAACACGTCGTCGAGGGTGGGCCGGTTGACCTTGACCGAGGCCATGGTGATCCCCCGGCCGTCGAGGGCGCGCAGCAGTTCCGGCAGGGCGGCGTCGCCGCGGGGCACCCGGAAGCGCACCGTGTCGCCGTCGACGCTCACCTCGGTCGCGCCGGTCAGCCGCCCGGCGACGTCGGCCGCCTCCGCGACCCGGTCGGTCACTTCGATGGTGATCGCGTCGCCGGCGACGCGGGCCTTGAGTGCGTCAGGGGTTCCCTCGGCGACGATCGTGCCGTGGTCGGTGACGAGGATCCGGTCGCACAGCGCGTCCGCCTCGTCGAGGTAGTGCGTGGTGAGGAAGACGGTCGTGCCCTGCTCGGAGCGCAGACGGCGGACGTGCTCCCAGAGGTTGGCCCGGCTCTGCGGATCGAGCCCGGTGGTGGGCTCGTCGAGGAAGACCAGCGTCGGTTCGTGGACCAGTCCGAGAGCGATGTCGAGCCGGCGGCGCTGACCGCCGGAGAGCGTCTTGACGGGGCGCTGGTCCAGGCCGGCGAGGTCGAGCCGCTCGGCGAGCAGGTCCCCGCGCCGTCTGGCCTCGGACCGGGACAGGCCGTAGAGCCGGGCCTGGAGTTCGATCTCCTCGGCGACCCTGGACTCGGGCCAGGTGGCGCCGCCCTGGTGGACGCAGCCGATCCTCCGCCGGACGCCCTGGGGGTCCGTCAGCAGGTCGCAGCCGGCCACGGTTCCGGTTCCGCCGGTGGGGCGCAGCAGGGTCGTGAGCATCCGTAAGGTCGTGGTCTTGCCCGCTCCGTTGGGGCCGAGGAACCCGACCACCTCCCCGGGCGCCACGTCGAAGTCGATTCCCTTGACCGCTTCGACACTCTGGCCGCGCACGGTGAACCGGCGGGCGAGCCCTCGTACTGTGAGCATGAAATCCTTCTCTCGGCCCGGCAGTCGTCCGGCCGGCTCGCGGCGCCGCCCGGCCGGGATGCCGGCTCCGGCGCGCGGCTCGTCAGGACTCGCCATCGGCCGCCGCCTGGTACTCGGCGAGGCGCTCCTGTGCCTCGGCCATGTCCTCGGCGGTCGGGGCGTCGTCCTGGGTGAGCTTGACGCGCCAGTAGCCGCTGAAGTCGATCGCGCGCTTGTCGATCCCCCGGTCGTTGACCAGGTGGCGTCGCAGGGTCCGGACGACGCCTGCCTCGCCGGCCAGCCAGGCGAAGGGGCGCCCGGGCGGGAACTCGGCGCCGCGGACGGCGTCGATCAGGGCTTCGCTGCGGCCGGCCTGGGTTCCGTCGCGGTGCAGCCAGTGCAGGGTGACGTCGCCCGCCGTCCGGAAGGTCTGCTGTTCGGCGCGTTCGGCGACCTCGATGTAGACCTGGGCGCGGGTCCGCTCGGGCAGGGCCTCCAGCAGGGTGCCGATGGCGGGCAGTGCCGTCTCGTCGCCGGCGAGCAGCAGCCAGTCGGCGGAGGTGATCGAGTCCGTCAGGGAGACCGGTCCGGCGTAGAGCGCGGAGGGGCCGACCATGCCGAGCCGGTCGCCCGGGCGGGCGGCGCCGGCCCAGGCACTGGCCGGGCCGTTGTCGCCGTGCAGGACGAAGTCGACCTCGACGGTGTTCGTCCCGGGTACGCGCCGGCGGAGGGTGAAGCTGCGCATCCAGGGCCGCTCGTCCTCCGGAATGGCCAGAAACGCCTGGTACCAGCCCGTCGCGTCGTCGCTCTGCTCCGGCAGCACGGGGCGCGCCTGGCCGGGCCGGGGGAAGCAGAGCTTGAGCTGCTGGTCGGGGGTCAGGCCGACGGAGTCGTCGAGGTGGTCGGCCTCGAACGTCACGCGGGCCATCCGCGGGGTGATGCGTGTGATGTCGGTGACCTGGATGAACGTGACGGGGAGCTCTGCCATCGAAAACCTTCCACGAACGTACGGGGATACCAGGGCGGTCGACCGCCCAGCTGGTATCTTTACAGCGTAAAGAGATGCGCCGGTGAGGTTACTTTATGCAGTAAGGAGTCGCAAGGTGGTTGTTTTCGCCGGACAGGGCGATGCCCGCCGGTCCATGTCCCTGCTCTGGCGATCGGCTGAATCGGGTGGGCCCGCTCCCAAACCCGGTCCCAAACCCGGACTCGACGTGGACACGATCGTGGCAGCGGGCGTCGCGGTGGCGGACGAACAGGGAATGGCGGCCCTGTCCATGCGGGCGGTCGGGACCCGGCTCGGGCGGACCGCCATGGCGCTCTACACCTACGTGCCGAGCAAGAGCGAACTGGTCGACCTCATGCACGACCGGGTGCTGGCCGAACTGCCCACGGAGTACGACACGAGCGGGGGATGGCGCCCGGCGATCACCGCCTGGGCCGACGACGCCTGGGCGTTCTATCTGCGCCACCCCTGGGTGCTCCAGGTCTCGCAGGCCCGTCCCGTACTCGGGCCGAACGAGTACGCGCGACTGGAGACGGTGGTGCGGATCCTGGGCGGAATCGGCCTGGAACCCCTGCACCTCAGACGGGTCATCGCGGTGTTGTTCCAGTTCGTGCGGGGTATGGCCCTGGTCGCGACGGAACACCGGCAGGCGGCGCCGGAGACCGGGGTGCCGGACGAGGAGTGGTGGGCGCAGCGGTCCGCGCTGATGGCGGAGTTCGCGCCGGACTTCACCGAACGCTTCCCCGCCCTCGCGGCCCTGGAGGCGACCGCGAGTCTCGCCGCCATGACCGAGGCGGAGGCGGGTGGCGCCGCGTCACAGATGGAGCAGGAGGCGAGGGAGGCGTTCCGGGTGGGCCTGGACCTGATCCTCGACGGCGTCGGGGCGGCGGTGCGGACGGACTCCGACGGCACGCTCCACGCCTCGGCCGACACCCTCTGACGGGGTCGTGCGGGCCCGGGCGGGCCCCCACGATTCGGCACGTGCCGCACTCCCGGAGCGGTCGGCACAGAAGCCGGAGGCACCCCCGGCCATCCGCGGCCGGAAATGTTCATTGACGGTATCTCGGACGGTGACTACCGTTTTTTGAGCTTGCGCCCTTGATGGCTCGAGGGCGCGATGAATGGTGCGAGATGCATCATGCCCCGATTTCAGGAGAAAGCCGGTGCAGCACATCGCAAAGTACGACCGGAGTGACCGTCAATTGCCAGTCGGCCGCCGAGCGACCGAGGCGTCCCGCCCTCGCAGGCCGGGCGAGCAGGAACGAATCTTCACCACCCGGGTCGGCCTCAAGATACCGACCAGCCTCACGTACGACCGATGGGAGAGGGCCGGGCAGCACATCTTCCAGATCGCCGACTCCTCCGCCTGGTGCCTGGGCGACTGGCTCGTCTACGGCCAGGACCGCTACGCCGACCGCTACCAGACCGGAGTGAAGGCCGCGGGACTCGACTACCAGACGCTGCGCAACTACGCGTGGGTGGCACGCCACTTCGAGCTCTGGCGTCGGCGCGAGGCGCTGAGTTTCGGCCACCACGCCGAGGTCGCCTCCCTGCCGCCGGCGGAGGCCGACACCTGGCTCGACCAGGCGGAGCAGCACGGCTGGTCACGGAACCAGCTCCGACTGCGGCTGCGGGAGAGCCGCAGTGGAGACCGACCGGCCGGACCCGCACGGGCCAGCCAGCTCCGGATCAGCGCCCCCTGTGACCGTGTCCGGCGCTGGCAGGAGGCCGCATCTAGGGGAGACCGGGACTTCGAGGAGTGGGTCCTGCTGACGCTCGACCGTGCCACCGCGCACGAGCTCGGTCATTGACGCCCCGCCCGACCACCGGAGACGGCCGCCCATGGAGATCCACATCGACCACCGCACCTGTATCGGGTCCGGGCAGTGCACCCTGACGGCACCCACCGTGTTCGCCCAGGACGACGACGGGTACGCCGCGCTCGTACCCGACGGGGCGCGGACGGCGACCCCGCGGCAGGTCACCCAGGCCGCGCTGTCCTGCCCCGTCCAGGCCATCGCCGTGGGGAACGACCCACCTGACGCCTGACGGCACGACTCCCGCCACCCCCCAGGGCTGAGGGCTCCACGATGCAGACCGTGGAGCCCTCAGTGCTGCGGTCGGATCACGCTCCGAGCCGCAGGCGCAACGCGTTCAGCCGCCAACTGCCGGGCAGCCGGGCACGGTCGTGCTCCGGATCGCCGTCGGCGAGCGCGAGGTCCGGGTAGCGGGCCAGCAGCCGTGCGAGCGCCACCTCGCCCTCCTGCCGGGCCAGCGTCGCACCCAGGCAGTAGTGGATGCCGTGGCCGAAGCCCACATGGTTCTCGGCCTGCCCGTCCGGCTGACGTGTCAGATGCAGCCGGTCCGGGTCGGTGTAGTGCCGCGGGTCGAAGTTGGCGGAGACCAGCACCGGTTGGACCGCGTCACCGCGGGCGATGCGCGTGCCGGCCAGCTCCAGGTCCTCGACGGCGTAGCGCAGTCGGGCCACCTGCACCGAGCCGCACCAGCGCATCAGCTCGTGCACCGCCCTCGGGAGCAGTGCCGGGTTCTCCCTGAGCCGCGCCAGCTGGTCGGGATGGGTGAGCAGGGCCGCGGTGCCGTTGCCGATCAGATGCGTGCTCGTCTCATGGCCGGCCAGCACCAGGGTGACCACCATGGTGACCGTCTCGGTGTCGCTGAGCCGTCCGCCGTCGTCGTCCTGTGCCCGGATCAGCTCGCTCAGCAGATCGTCCCTGAGCGCGGCGCGACGCTGCTCCATCAGTCGATGGCAGTAGTCGATCATCACGGGAAAGGAGTGCCGCAGGCGTTCGGGCCGCATCGACACAAGGTCCCCGCCCCACTCCCGCCACCGTTCGAGGTCGGCCGCGGGGATCCCGACGAGCCGGCAGATCACCGTGATCGACAGGGGGTAGGCGTAGTGCTCCAGCAGGTCCACCGTTCCGTCCCGCGCCCGGTGGGGCAGTTCGGCGAGCAGCCGGTCGGCGATCTGTTCGATGGCGGGACGCAGATCGAGGATACGGCGGGCCGTGAACGCCCGGGTCACCAGGCGGCGCAGCCGCGGATGGTCCGGCGGGTCGCTGTCCAGGATGGATCCGAGCAGGTAGGCCCGTAGGTGCTCGGGGACCTTGAGCAGTTCCATCATCCCCTCACGCGGATCCGCGCCCTGTGCGCCGGGCACGTGGGAAGGGGTGTTGACGAACCGTGGGTCGCGCAGCACGGCGCGGACGTCGTCGTAGCGGGTCACGAACCACACCGGAGTGCCGTCCACGAACCGGCCGCGGACGACCGGGCCCTGTTCGCGCAGCCGGCCGTAACCGCCGAAGGGGTCAGCGAGGAGGTCGGGGTCCATCATGTGCGGGCCGGCGGGGCAGGCCGCTCCCCCGCCGGCCGGCGGGCTGTCCTGGAACGTGGAGGACATGGTCGGCTCCGGTACTCGCCGGGGCGTCACTTGACCGCGCTGATCACGCCGTGCGGCGTCCACCGGCCGCCGGGCAGCCGCTCGGGCTTCACGAACCCGGCCGCGGCGAACCACTCCTCGTACTGGCCCCACCGGTAGATCGTGCTACTGGCAGCCGGCAGCGTCGCGAAGTACACGTTGTCCAGGGCCGCGTACAGCGGGCCGTCCCCGCTGTCGTCGGACATGGCGTTGAACACCAGCACCCGCCCGCCGTCCGGCAGCGCCGCGTGCGCCTTGCGCAGCAGCCGTATGTTCTCCTGCGGCGACCAGATCACGAGCTGGTTGGCGAAGAGCACACAGTCGTGGCCCCTCGGGTAGGTGTCGGCGAAGATGTCCGCGGCTCGCACGGAGATCCGGTCGGACAGGCCGTGCTCGGCGATCTTCTTGCGGGCGATCTCCACCGTGCCGGGCAGGTCCAGGACGGTGAACTCCACGCCGGGGTTGGCCTGCGCGAGGGCGATGGCGTTGACGCCGTCGCCGCCGCCCACGTCGAGCACGCGCCGCACTCCGGTGAGGTCGGCCTTCTCGACCAGCACGGGGTTGGACAGCCGGGACCAGGACCGCATGCAGCGGTAGAACAACCGCTCGAGCTCGGGGTCCGCGGACAGCCGGTGGTAGAGGTCCTCCCCCGTGCCCTTGATCCGTCGCAGGCCGACGTTGGTGTTCTCGCGCAGCGACGCGATGAAGTCCACCTCGGCGGGCCGGACGATCCGCTCCTCGTACTCGACGAGATCCTCGATGATCTCCCAGGTGCCCTCCGCGAAGAGACCGTTCAGCACGTCGGCGTTCTCGTAGCCGTCGCCCTGACGGCCTGTCAGTCCGAGGGCGGTGGTGCCGAGCAGCAGGATCTGCACCGGCCGCTCCTCCAGGTCGAGTTCCCGGCCGATCTCCGGCGGGGTCAGGCCCGGTCGCCGGTGCAACAGGGTGAACAGGCCCAGCTCGCTGCCCGCGCGGAGCATCTGGAAGGCGGAGGAGCCGAACAGGATCTGTACCAGTCCGTCGGTGGTGAGCGGGGATGCGTGAGCCATGGGCACTCCGAATCGGCTGAGGTGGAGAGGGTGGTGTGCGGGGAAGCTGAGGTCAGGTCACCCGGGCGAGGCCGGCGGGCCGGGAGGCGTGGGCGCCCTCGGCGACGACGTCGCGCACACGGGCCAACGCGTCCCAGACGTCGGTGAACCGGGTGACCAGGGGGGACAGACCGATACGCAGCCGGTCCGGGACCCGGTAGTCGCAGACGACCTTCGCTTCCGCGGCCAGCGCCTGGCAGATCCGCCAGGCGTCGGGGTGGTACAGGGACAGATGCGAACCGCGCCGCTCCGGCGGGCGGGGCGAGGCGGGCCGGAAGTCCAGCGGAGTGAGCCAGGCGTCCGCCAGATCGTCGGCCAGCCGGCCCAGCCGCAGTCCCTTGGCCCGGATCCGTGCCAGGCCGGCCTCCTCGACCAGGGCGAGGGCGGGATCGATCGCCGCCAGCGACACCAGCGGCGGGGTGCTCACCAGGAACCGCTCGATGCCCGGCACCGGGTCGTAGTCGGGCCCCATCTCGAACTGCCCGCGCTGCCCGTACCAGCCCCACACCGGCTGCCGCAGCCGGGACTGAAGGTCGCGCCGCACATAGAGGAAGGCGGGTGAACCCGGGCCGCCGTTGAGGTACTTGTAGGTGCAGCCGACGGCGAGTTCGGCACCGGTGCCGGCCAGGTCGACGGGGACGGCTCCGGCGGCGTGCGACACGTCCCACACCACCCGCGCGCCGACCGCGTGGGCCAGGTCGTTCACCTGCGCCATGTCCAGCAGCGCGCCGCTCCGGTAGGACACCAGGGACAGCACCACCAGCGCGACGTCACCGTTCAGTGCCGAGCGCAGCGCGTCGAGGTCGAGGCCGCCGTCGAGGTCGGACGGCAGCCGCACCAGCCGCAGACCGCGCTGTTCGGCCAGGCCCTGGACGATGTACCGGTTGGTGGGGAAGTCCTCGGCGTCCATCAGGACGGTGCCGCGCCCCGGTGCCGCGTCCAGGGCGGCGGCGGCCAGCTTGTAGAGGTTGACCGACGTGGAGTCGGAGATCACCACCTCGCCGGGTGCGGCGCCGAGTACGTGCTCGGCGACGCGGTCGCCGAGCCGGGCGCCCCAGTCGATCCAGCCCTGCCACGACCGCACCAGTCCCCCGCCCCAGCCCTCCTCGACCACCTCCCGCAGCACCTCCGGCGTGGCCGCGGGCAGCGGGCCCAGCGAGTTGCCGTCCAGGTAGATCAGCTCCGGATCGGCGATGACGAACCGCTCGCGGAACGCGGCGAGCGGATCGGACGCGTCCAGTTCCTCGGCCACCGTGCGCGGGATCCCGCTCATCATCGGCCCTCCTTCTGTCTCGTGTCGTCCGTGTCCGCGTGTCCCCGCCGTCCGCGGGGGGCCATGGGCGCCCGGTCAGAGCGTGGAGCGCACCGACCACAGTTCCGGGAAGAAGCGGTGCTCACTGATCCGGGCGAGCCAGGCCACGCCCTCGGTGCCGCCGGTCCCGGGCTTGGCGCCCAGCATCCGCTGCACGGTCACCAGGTGGGTGTAGCGCCAGCGCGCGAACTGGTCGGCGGTGTCCATCAGCGCCTCGGCGAGCAGATGCAGGTCGCGATGGCCCACGGGGTCCCGGTAGACCGACCGCCAGGCCTCCTCGACCTCCGCGCCGCCGCGGTACGGCCGGGTGACGTCCCGGTCCGTGGAGTCGTCCGGCGTGAGCAGCCCGCGGCGCGCGAGCAGCGCGAGCGCGGCGTCGTACAGGCTCGGCTCGTGCAGCTGGCCGACCACCGCGTCGTAGCCCGCCGTGTTCCGGTGTGGCGCGGCCATCGCGGGGTTCTTGTTGCCGAGCAGGAACTCCAGGCGCCGGTAGCCGGCCGACTGGAAGCCGGAGGCCGACCCCAGGACGTCCCGGAACTCGGCGAACTCCACCGGGGACAGCACGGAGAACGTCTCCCACGAGACCAGCAGCACCTGCTGCACCCGCGCGGCGCGGCGCAGCGTCCACAGCGCGTCGTCGAGCAGGTCGTCCGCCAACTGGTCGCGCGCCGTGCTGAATTCGGTGTGCAGCAGCTTGAACAGCAGCTCCTTGACCTGGCTCATGATGATGAACCCCGGCTCGGTACGGGCCGAGCTGAGCGGATGCTGCAACGCCAGCAGCTCGTCCATCCGCGCGTAGTGGGCGTACGGGGTGGTGTCCGACGGGGATCCGGCGGACAGCGGGCACGCGGGGCTCCGGGTGGTCTGCTCGGTGGTCATGCGGTCGTTCCTTCCAGTCCCATCTGCGCCAGGACCGCGTCGCCCAGCCCGGTGCCCGGCACGCCCAGGTCGTAGGGGAGGTCGAAGTGGTCGCGCCGGCCGGCGACGACCTCCGTCACCGCTGCGCGGGGGCGCAGCGCCGTCACCATCCGGTCGTGCTGGCGGACGTACTCCTCGGTCTCGTTCCCGCCGCGGGCGACCACCGTCTCGGGCAGCCGGGCCGGCAGTCGGAGGATCGGGCTGTTGCGGCGGGCCGCGGCCTCGTCCAGCCGCAGCGCGTCGTTGACGTAGGACAGGCGGACCGGCTCCAGGTCGTACATGCCGCTGAGCAGCACCGCCCCGGCGATCCGGCCGGACAGGTCCGGGCCGGCCGACGCTTCGGGCAGCAGGGCCATGGCGGCAAGGTGCGCACCGGCCGAGGTGCCGCACAGATGGAGGCGGTCGGGGGCGAACCCGAGCCCGTCCGCGTGCCGCAGCAGCCAGTCCACGGCCCGGCGTACCATGCCCGCCATGGCGTCCAGGCCGACGTCCGGCGCCAGCCCGTACTCGATCACCGCGACCGCCGCGCCGGCGGCCAGCAACGGCGGCACCGGGAAGGCCGATTCGGCGCGGCCGAGTGCCTGCCAGTTCCCGCCGTGCACGAACACCAGCAGCGGCGCCCGCCCGGCTCCCGGTCCGGGGAAGTAGTCGAGCCTCTCCGCCGGGTGCGGGCCGTAGGCGAGGGAGGTCCGCACCGGGTGGGCCCGGCGGGCGGCCTCGCTCAGCCGCTCGTACTCGCGCAGGTAGGCGTCCAGGCTCGCCACGCGGGAACTCGGCGAGTACTGCCGGTCCAGCGTGGCCCGGTCCATGCCCCGGTACACGGCGGCTCCGGCCGGCGGTGCGTCGCGCATGCGCTCAGCTCCCCGGAGCGTAGGCGGCTCGGGCCCGCTCGTACACCTCGGTCAGCACCGGGTCGATGCCGTGCGACCCGCCGCGGTAGCGGGCTCCGAAACGGCTCGCGTACTCCTCGAACCACTCCCGCCGGCCGGCCAGGAACAGCACGTCGTGGATCGCCATCGACCGTACCGCCATCATCGGCACCGGTGCGTGGCTCACCTCGAACGCCGGATTGCGCGCGGCCTTCTCCTCGCACTTCTCGTGGAACTGCGCGATCATCAACCCCCGCCGCACGCTCTCCGGCTTCAGCGCGGTGTGCGCCGCGTCCAACAGGTGCAGGTGCTCGGGGGGCAGGTCCGGCAGGACCAGCAGCAGCGAGCGCAGATTCGGGTTGCCGGACTTCCAGTCGACCTCGCTGAACTCGTCGAGGCCGCAGCGGACGATCTCGTCGATCAGGGTCTGGCTCGGGGTGGGGCCGACCAGTCGGACGCGGATCTCCAGCGCGCCGGCACGCTGGGCGGGTTCGACGAACGGGCACACCGGGCCGGTGCGTCCGAGTTCGCCGTGCGGTCGGCGGATGTACTCGATCAGCCATTCGTCCACGGCGGCCAGGGCCTTGGCCACGTCGACGGAGAGCACGTCGGTCAGCATCAGTGTCAGTCCTCGGGTGTCGGTCCTCGCGGACAGCGGACGGCGGGTTCCTGGTGGGGCGGCCCGCGAAGGTCACTCGTCGCCGGTGAGGTCGTGGAGCTTGGCCGAGAGGATGCGGCCGATCTCGGCCAGCGTGTCCGGGCGGGTCAGCATCGACCCGTGGTCGCCGGGCACCACATGGGCCTCGACGGAGCCGCGCACGTACGGCTGCCAGGCCCTGGCGGTCACCGGCGGATCCTGCTCCTCCGAGCAGGCGATCAGCAGCAGGTCTCCGTCGATCGGGCCGGGCCGGTAGTCGACTGTCAGATGGGTGTTGTTCGCCGAGATCTCGGTGATCGTCGTGAGCCGGTCCTCCTCCAGGTTGGCCAGCACACTGCCCTGGCGGCGGAGGATCTCCCGCGCCTTGGCGAAGGTCATCTCCTCGTCGTGGTGGTGACTGCCGTCGTCGACGAGACCCACGTGGTAGAGCAGCATCACCCGGTCGTCCGGGGCGGGTACGTCGGCGTGGGTGAGGCCCTGCCAGTCGGGGATCACGTCGAGCACCGCGACCAGCGCCACCGGTTCGCCGCGCCGCTGGAACTCCGCGGCCAGCGCGTGCGCGCACAGCCCGCCGAACGACCAGCCGGCCAGGTGGTACGGCCCGTGCGGCTGCACCCGCTGGATCTGGTCGGCGTAGTCCACCGCCATTTCCTCGATGCTGGCGGGCCGGGGTTCCGGCCGGGCCAGACTGCGCGCCTGGATGCCGTACAGCGGGTACTGCGGCCCCAGGTGCTTGATGAGGGCGCTGTACGACCAGCTGATGCCTCCGCCCGGATGGATGCAGAACAGCGGCGGCCCGCTGCCCGCGGAGCGCAGCGGCAGCATCACCTCGTACGAGCCGTCCGCGTCGTCGACGTCGAGCCGGGCCGCGATCCCGGCGGGTGTCGGCGCCTCGAACAGGCTCCGCACGCCCAGCTCGACACCGAAGGCCGCGCGCAGCCGGGCCATCAGCCGGGTGGCCAGCAGCGAGTGCCCGCCCAGGTCGAAGAAGTCCTCGCTCGCACCGACCACCGGTCGGCCGAGGACCTCCGCGAACAGTTCGCACACCACCTGCTCCTGCGGGGTGGCCGGCGCCCGCCCGATGTCGGCGCGCTCCGGTTCGAGCGCCGGCAGCGCGGCACGGTCGAGCTTGCCGTTGGAGGTGAGCGGCAGCCGGTCGAGCGGAACGACGGCGGCGGGGCGCATGTACTCGGGCAGCCGACGGCGCAGGTGCTCCCGTACGGCCATGAGCAGGGCGCCGCTGCCACGGCCGGTGGCCGGACTGGTGGTCCAGGAGGAGAACGGCGTGCCGGGGCCGGCCGCGCCCGTGGGCGCGTAGGCACCGACGGGCACCCCCTCGCCGAGCAGTTCGCGTTTGACGTACGTGAGATCGAGGGCGGCCGGGTCGTGCCCGTTCCAGCTGATCGCCGTCCAGTAGCCGTACTTCTCGCCCAGGCGGTGCAAGTCCTCCGGATCGACGCCGGCCGGGTCCCGGACGTCCGGTGCCGTCCCGGACTCGAGCGCGCGCTGTGCGGCGAGGTCGGCCGCGATGCGCGCGTGGGGTACCCCGGTGACGCGCAGCCGGTCGGGCCGCGCGCTGCCCAGATGATCGGCGAGGGCACCCAGGTCACGGGTCCAGGGTCGGGTGGGGGCGTCGTCGAGGGGGTGGGGGGTGATGCCGGTCTTGTAGAGGGTGGCGTCGTAGCGGTAGCGGGTGAGTTCGTTGTGGGCGGTGCCGCGCTTGAGCTGGATGTCGGTGCCCGCCAGGTCGGGGACGTGGTGGGCGAGGGCGCTGAAGTACTCGGGGTCGACGAGGAGTTCCTTCTCCAGGACCAGGCTCTGCTCGACGGCGCGGCGGATCGCGGCCGTGTCGCTCGGGTCCTCGGCACGCGCCGTCTGCACACCGGAAGCGAACGTCCGCAGCAACCGCGGATTGCGCAGGTCACCCAGGAACAAGGCGCCACCTGGCGCGAGCAGGCGGAAGGCCTGCTCGACGACCTGCGTCAGGTATCCGCCGTTCGGGAAGTACTGGGCGACGGAGTTGAGCACGATCGTGTCGAAGTGCCCCTGGGGAAGGTCGCCGTGCTCGTGGGCGGCCTGCACCCGGAGCCTGACCCGCCGGGCCAGCCCGGGGTCGGCGTCGACATGACGCCGCAGTTCCTCCACGACGACCGGGGAGAAGTCCGTGCCCCAGTACTCCTCGCACTCGGGCGCCAGTCCGGACAGCAGCAGACCGGTGCCGACACCGATCTCCAGGACACGGCCCGGCCGGAGCGCCCTGATCCGCTCGAGCGTGGCCGCACGCCACTCCCGCATCTCGGGCAGCGGGATCGGCTCGCCGTCGTAACTGCTGTTCCAGCCGGAGAAGTCCTCGCCCGGCGTCGAACCGGGCGCCGAGTACAGCGAGTCGTAGAGATCCCGCCACTCGCCGATCTGGTCCCGCTCCTCCTCGTCCCCCGTCGGTCCGCCGGCGTCGGGGACGACGTAGGCGATCAGGCGGGTGCGGCCGGGCTGGTCGTGGTGGGCAACCACGGCGGCCTGGCCGATCGCCGGATGGGCCGTGAGGACGTTCTCGATCTCGCCGGGTTCGATCCGGAAACCGCGGACCTTCACCTGCTGGTCGGCGCGGCCCATGTACTCCAGATCCCCCTCGGCGTTGGCACGCACGAGGTCACCGGTGCGGTACATCCGCGTGCCCGGCTCAGCCGCGTACGGATCCGCCACGAACCGCTCGGCCGTCATACCGGGCTTGTTCAGATACCCCCGGGCCAGACCGGCCCCCGCGATGTACAGCTCGCCCGTCACCTGCGGCGGGACCGGCCGCAGGCGTGCGTCGAGAACGTAGACACGGGTGTTGGCCATCGGACGGCCGATCGGCACCGTCGCGCTCCCGCTGTAGGGGCGCGGCACGGGGTGGTGGGTGGCGAACGTGGTCGTCTCCGTCGGTCCGTACCCGTCCACGACCGTCAGACCGGGGCAGGCCTCGTGCAGGCGCCGCACCGTGGCCCCGGAAACAGCCTCGCCGCCGCTCCACACCTGTCGTACCCCCGACAGCACCTGGGCAGCGTGGTCGGTGATCACGTTCAGCAGGGAACTGGTCAGCCACAACGCGGTCACACGCTGAGTGGTGATGGTGTGGTGCAGGGCGGGGACGTCCAGGTCCCCGGCCGGGGCCACGACGACGGTCCCGCCGCTCAGCAGCGGCACCCACAGCTCGTAGGTGGAGGCGTCGAACGCGGCCGGCGAGTGCAGCAACACCCGCTGGTGCGCCGAGCGGTCAAAGCACGGGTCCAGAGCCAGAGCGGCGACATTGCGATGCGTCACCACGATCCCCTTGGGCGCACCCGTCGAACCCGAGGTGTACATCACATACGCCGCATCTTCCGACCGCACACCCACCCCAGGCGCTTCGCGCTGCTCCTCTCCCTCAGGTGTGGAGTCGATGACGAACACGTCTGCCGCATCCGCCGGGAGCTGCGGCTGAGACGCGTCGTCCGTCACCACCAGCGTGGCGCCGGTGTCGGCCAGGACATGGAGGATGCGGTCGGCCGGATAGCGGGCATCCAGAGGCACGTAGACGGCGCCGGCCTTCATCAGGCCAAGGACCGTGGTGACCGTCTCGATCGAACGCTCCAGAAGAACGCCGACCGCGTCACCGGGCCGCACCCCCCTGCCGATCATCTCGTGCGCGAAGTGGTTGGCACGCGCGTCGAGCTGTGCGTACGTGAGCGTGGCGGCGCCATCGGTGACCGCCGGGGCATTCGGCGTCTCAGCCACCTGCCGTAGGAACAACTCGCCCAACGAGCAATCCGGCACGGCATGGGCCGTGTCGTTGAAGTCGACCACGGCACGCCGGCGTTCGTCGGGGGTGAGGATGTCGATGTGGTTGAGGGGCTGGTCGGGGTGGGTGGTGGCGATGTCGAGGAAGTGCAGCCAACGCTCGAACAAGGCCTGGACGGTGGGCGCGTCGTAGATGTCGCTGGAGTACTCGATCGCACCGCTGATGCCCTGCGGCTCACCGTGGGCACCGCGCTGCTCGGCGAGGCTGAAGAACAGGTCGAACTTCGCCGTCCCGGTCCGTCCGGGAGCGACCTCGATCGTCAGACCGGGAAGCCGGAAACTGGCCTCGGGGGCGTTCTGGAGGGCGAGCATCACCTGGAACAGCGGGTGGTGCGACAGGGTCCGGGTCGGGTTGATGAGCTCGACCAGGTACTCGAAGGGGACATCCTGGTGCGCGTAGGCGGCCAGGCTCCGCTCCCGCACCCGCGTGATCAGCTCCGCGAAGCTCGGGTCACCGGACGTGTCCGTGCGCAGGACCAGCGTGTTGACGAAGAACCCGATCAGCTCATCCAGCGCCTGGTCGGTGCGGCCGGCCACCGGACTGCCCACCGGAACGTCCTCACCAGCCCCCAGTCGGGTCAGCAGGGCCGCGAGTCCGGCTTGCAGCACCATGAACAGACTCGCACCCGACGCCCGCGCGAGATCCGACAGCCGCCGGTGCAGATCCGAGTCGATGTCGACCGTGACGTAATCGCCCCGGTAGGTCATCACGGCCGGACGCGGACGGTCCGTGGGAAGGGTCAGCTGATCCGGCAGACCCGCCAACGCCTCGGTCCAGTAGTCGATCTGCGTGGCGAACAGGCTGTCGGGGTCGCTCTGGTCGCCGAGGAGTTCGTTCTGCCACAACGTGTAATCCGCATACTGCACCGGCAACGCACGCCACTCCGGCACCCGCCCCTCCACCCGCGCCGTGTAAGCACGCGTGAGGTCGGTGGCGAGCGGTCCCAGCGACCAACCGTCACCCGCGATGTGATGCACGACCAGCAGCAGTACGTACTCCTGCGCCGAGAGTTCGAAGAGGTCGGCGCGCAGCGGGGTCTCGGTTGCCAGGTCGAAGGCGTAGCGGGCGGCCGACTTCAGGGCGTCCGGCAGCTCTGCCTCGGTGGTTGGGTGGACGGCGAGGTGCGGGACGGCCGCCTCGGGTGACAGCACCTGCTGGCAGGGGACGCCCTCGGCCTCGGGGAACACCGTCCGCAGGCTCTCGTGCCGGGCCACCACGTCACCGAGAGCGGCCCGCAGCGCGTCACGGTCCAACTCACCACTCAGCCGCAGGGCCAGCGGGATGTTGTAGGTGGCGCTCGGCCCCTCCATCTTGTGGATGAACCACAGCCTGCGCTGGGCGAAGGACAGCGGCATGACCTCGGGTCGCCTGCGGACGGTGAGGGCCAGGCGTCCGGGGGCGGCCGTGTCGAGGAGTGCGGCCACCGCGGCCGGCGTCGGACCCTCGAACAGCGCACGCAGCTCCAGCTCCACGCCGAACGCGGCACGGATCTGAGCGATCAGCCGGGTGGCCAGCAGCGAGTGCCCGCCCAGGTCGAAGAAGTCGTCGTCCACGCCGACCCTCGGCAGCCCCAGCACCTGCGCGAACAGATCGCACACGATCTGCTCCTGCGGCGTGCGCGCCCCGCGTCCCGACCCGGCCGACGCGAACTCCGGCGCGGGCAGGGCCGCCCGGTCCAGCTTGCCGTTCGCCGTCAGGGGGAGCCGGTCGAGGGGGACGATGGCCGACGGGACCATGTAGTCGGGCAGATGGTCGCGGGTGTGCTCACGGAGCTTGGTGACCAGGGCACCGGTGCCGCGGCGGGCGGCAGGGTTGGTCGCCCACGTGGACAGGGGTGCGGTGGAGGCGCTGGTGGGAAGCGCGGCGTAAGTGCCGACGGGTGCGCGGCCGGACAGCAGGCTCCTATCGACGAAGACGATGTCCACGGCGTCGGTGTCCTGGGTGTTCCAGGTGATGCCGGTCCAGTAGCCGTGCTCGTCGCCCAGGGCGTGGAAGGCCTCGAGGCCGGTTGATGACGCGGTGGGGCGGTCGGGCAGGGGTGTGTCGTCTTCGAGGGCCTGTCGCACGGCGAGTTCTTGGACGAGGCGGGGGTTCGGGACGCCGGTCAGGCGAAGTTCCGCGGGCCGTTCGGCCGCCAACTGCTGCCTCAGATCCCCGAGGTTGGCTTGTTCGTCGGCGTGAGCGGTCCAGGGCCGGGTGGGGGCGTCGTCGAGGGGGTGGGGGGTGATGCCGGTCTTGTAGAGGGTGGCGTCGTAGCGGTAGCGGGTGAGTTCGTTGTGGGCGGTGCCGCGCTTGAGCTGGATGTCGGTGCCCGCCAGGTCGGGGACGTGGTGGGCGAGGGCGCTGAAGTACTCGGGGTCGACGAGGAGTTCCTTCTCCAGGACCAGGCTCTGCTCGACGGCGCGGCGGATCGCGGCCGTGTCGCTCGGGTCCTCGGCACGCGCCGTCTGCACACCGGAGGCGAACGTCCGCAGCAACCGCGGATTGCGCAGGTCGCCCAGGAACAGGGCGCCACCTGGGGTGAGGGCGCGGAGCGCGTGGTGAACGACCTGCTCCAGGTAGCCGGCGTTCGGGAAGTACTGGGCCACGGAGTTGAGCACGATCGTGTCGAAGTGCCCCTGCGGAAGGTCGCCGAAGTCGTGGGCCGGCTGGGTGCGGAGGTGTACCCGCGTGGCCAGGACGGGATCGGCGTCGACGTGCCACCGAAGCTCGTCGATGACGGTGCGGGAGAAGTCGGTGCCCCAGTACTCCTCGCACTCGGGCGCCAGCCGGGCCAGGAGCAGACCGGTGCCGACACCGATTTCGAGGACGCGGCGCGGCCGTAGGGACCGGATGCGGTCGACGGTCGTGTCACGCCACTCCCGCATCTCGGGCAGCGGGATCGGCTCGCCGTCGTAACTGCTGTTCCAGCTGGCGAAGTTCTCGCCGAAGGCCGTCTGCTCCGCAGCGTTGTACACGGCGTCGTACAGGCTCTGCCACTCGCTGAGCTGGTCCTGCTCCACAGCTTCGTCGTGGTCGAGCGCCGAGGTGTCGGCCACGACGTAGGCGACGAGTCGGGTGTCACCGGGCTGGTCCTCGCGGACGACGACGGCTGCCTGCGCGATGTCCGTGTGGTCGGTGAGGACCTCCTCGATGTCGCCGAGTTCGATGCGGAAGCCTCGGATCTTGATCTGGTGGTCGACGCGCCCGACGAACTCCAGCTCGCCGTCCTGGTTCCACCGCACCAGGTCTCCGGTGCGGTACATACGAGCACCGGGCTCGGGGGCGTACGGGTCCGCCACGAACCGCTCGGCCGTCATACCGGGCTTGTTCAGATAGCCACGGGCCACACCGGATCCCGCGATGTACAGCTCCCCCACCACACCGGGCGCCACCAACTCCAGGCCCGAACCCAGCACGTACGTACGCGTGTTGGCGATCGGTCGGCCGATCGGCGGTGCGCCCGCGCCGTCGGCCAGGTCCGCGGCGGTCGACCAGATGGTGGTCTCGGTGGGGCCGTACAGGTTGGTCAGGTCGTCGGTGAGCGTGCGCATCGACTCCGCGAGTGGTGTGGGCAGCGCCTCACCGCCGACCAGGATGCGCAGGCCCCGCAGCGCCTCCGGCTCATGCGCCACCAGGAGCTGCCACAGCGAGGGCGTGCCCTGTACGACCGTGACGCCGTGCCGGGCGATCAGGTCGAGCACGGCCGACGGTTGAGGGACGGCCTCCTTCGGTGCGAGGACGACCGTGGCGCCCGACAGGAGTGGGTGGTACAGCTCCAGCGCGGCGATGTCGAACGCTACCGTGGTGACCGCGAGCAGCCGTTCCCCCGTCCGGAGCGGGACCTTGCGCCGCATGGCCTCCAGGAAGTTGAGCAGCGGCGCGTGCGGGACGACCACGCCTTTGGGGCGACCGGTCGAGCCGGATGTGTAGATCACGTACGCGGCGGCCTCGGGCGCCGGCGGCGCTGCGTGGCCGGTCTCGACCGGGTCGGTTTCGGGGCGGGCGGCCAGCAGGGCGTGTACGTCCGGGGAGTCCAGCACCAGTCGTTCCGCCGAACCACCGCTCGGCGTCCGCGAGTCCGTCGACAGCGTGGTGAGCAGCAGGGCGGGCCGTGCGTCCTCGAGTACGTGGGCGAGGCGGCCGGCCGGGTGGTCCGGGTCCAGCGGCAGGTACGCGGCGCCGCTCTTGAGCACGGCCAACAGGGCGACCACCAGCTCGGCCGAACGTGGCAGAGCCAGCGCGACCACGCGGTCCGGCCCCACGCCTCGGCGCAGCAGGAGGTGCGCGAGGCGGTTGGCGCGGCGGTCCAGTTCCGCGTAGGTCAGGGAGGTGTCCCCGGCGATCAGGGCCACGGCGTCAGGGGTGGCGGCGGCCTGCTCGGCGAAGCGGACCGGCAGCGGCTTCTCGCCGATCTCGGTCTCGGTCTCCAGCCAAGTGCCGAGCAGCTGCCCGTGTTCGTCGGGGGTGAGGATGTCGATGTGGTTGAGGGGCTGGTCGGGGTGGGTGGTGGCGATGTCGAGGAAGTGCAGCCAACGCTCGAACAGGGCCTGGACTGTGGGGGCGTCGTAGATGTCGCTGGAGTACTCGATCGCACCGCTGATGCCCTGCGGCTCACCGTGGGCACCGCGCTGCTCGGCGAGGCTGAAGAACAGGTCGAACTTCGCCGTCCCGGTCCGTCCGGGAGCGACCTCGATCGTCAGACCGGGAAGCCGGAAACTGGCCTCGGGGGCGTTCTGGAGGGCGAGCATCACCTGGAACAGCGGGTGGTGCGACAGGGTCCGGGTCGGGTTGATGAGCTCGACCAGGTACTCGAAGGGGACATCCTGGTGCGCGTAGGCGGCCAGGCTCCGCTCCCGCACCCGCGTGATCAGCTCCGCGAACGTCGGGTCACCGGACGTGTCCGTGCGCAGGACCAGCGTGTTGACGAAGAACCCGATCAGCTCATCCAGCGCCTGGTCGGTGCGGCCGGCCACCGGACTGCCCACCGGAACGTCCTCACCAGCCCCCAGTCGGGTCAGCAGGGCCGCGAGTCCGGCTTGCAGCACCATGAACAGACTCGCACCCGAGGCACGCGCCAGATCGGCCAGCCGCCGGTGCAGATCCGAGTCGATGTCGACCGTGACGTAATCGCCCCGGTAGGTCATCACGGCCGGACGCGGACGGTCCGTAGGCAGCGTCAGCTGATCCGGCAGATCCGCCAACGCCTCGGTCCAGTAGTCGATCTGCGTGGCGAAGAGGCTGTCGGGGTCGTTCTGGTCGCCGAGGAGTTCGTTCTGCCACAGCGTGTAGTCCGCATACTGCACCGGCAACGCACGCCACTCCGGCACCCGCCCCTCCACCCGCGCCGTGTAAGCACGCGTGAGGTCGGTGGCGAGCGGGCCCAGCGACCAACCGTCACCCGCGATGTGATGCAGGACCAGGACGAGGACGTGGTGGTCGGGTGCGAGGCGGAACAGCTCGGCACGCAGGGGGATTTCGGTCGCCAGGTCGAAGGGGTGTCGGGCCGCTGACTTCAGGGCGTCCGGCAGCTCCGTCCCGGTGATGTCGGTGGCGGGCAGCTCCACGCTCACACTGTCGAGGACGTGCTGGTAGGAGGTGCCGTCGGCCTCGGGGAACACCGTCCGCAGACTCTCGTGCCGGGCCACCACGTCACCGAGAGCGGCCCGCAGCGCGTCACGGTCCAACTCACCACTCAGCCGCAGAGTCAGTGGGATGTTGTAGGTGGCGCTCGGCCCCTCCATCTTGTGCAGGAACCACAGCCTGCGCTGGGCGAACGACAGGGGCACCGCGTCGGGCAGTTGCTGCTTGGTCAGGGCGAGCCGTGCGGGCCCGGCGGTGTCGAGCCGGGCCGCGACCGCGCCCGCGGTCCGTGCCTCGAAGAGCGTGCGCAGGCCGATCTCGACGCTGAAGGCGGCCCGGATGCGGGCGATCAGCCGGGTGGCCACCAGCGAGTGGCCGCCGAGTTCGAAGAAGTCGTCGTCCACTCCGACCCGGGGCAGCCCCAGCACCTGCGCGAACAGATCGCACACGATCTGCTCCTGCGGCGTACGTGCCTCCCGTCCGGATCCGGTCGGCGCGAAGTCCGGCGCGGGCAGGGCGGCCCGGTCCAGCTTGCCGTTCGCCGTCAGCGGCAGGCTGTCCAGGAGTGCGACGGCCGAGGGCACCATGTGTTCGGGCAGCCGCTCGCGCACGAACTCCCTCGCGTCCTCGGGCCGCAGAGTCTCCGGCGCCACCACATAGGCCACCAGCCGGGTCCTGCCGGGCCGGTCCTCGCGGGCGACCACGGCGGCCCGGGTGATGTGGGGGTGCTCGGTGAGGACGTTCTCGATCTCGCCGGGCTCAATGCGGAAGCCGCGGATCTTGAGCTGGTGGTCGGCGCGGCCGACGAACTCCAGCTCGCCGTCCTGGTTCCACCGCACCAGGTCACCGGTGCGGTACATCCGAGCACCGGGCTCGGGGCCGTACGGGTCCGCCACGAACCGCTCGGCCGTCATACCGGGCCTGCCCAGATAGCCACGGGCCACACCGGATCCCGCGATGTACAGCTCCCCCACCACACCGGGCGCCACCGGCTCCATCCCCGAACCCAGCACGTAGGACCGGGTGTTGGCGATGGGCCCGCCGATCGGCGCGGTGAGCGGCCAGCTGTCGGGGTCGTCGCTCAGGGTGTGGGCCGTGACCACGTGGGTCTCAGTGGGGCCGTAGTGGTTGTGCAGCACGCGCTCCGGTGCCGAGGTGTGGAACTCGCGGACGACGCGGCTCAGCGTCAGGGCCTCGCCGGCCTGCGCGATGGTCCGCAGCCGGGGCAGCGCGCGTCCCTGCTCGACGGCGGCCTCGGCGACGGCCTCCAGCACGAGGTTGGGCGCGAACAGTTCCTCCACGTCGTGCTCGTCCAGCCACTCGACGAACCGGGCCGCGTCCCGCCGGACGTCCTCGTCCGGGATCACCAGGGTCTTGCCGTACATCAGGGCCGACAGCATCTCCTGCGCGGAGACGTCGAAGCTGATGGCCGTGAACTGCGCGGTCCTCGTGCCGGGTTCGCCACCGACCGCCTCGTGGTGCCACTCCAGCAGGTTCACCAGCGCACCGGCGGGCATGACGACGCCTTTGGGTCGGCCGGTGGAGCCGGACGTGTAGATGACGTACGCCGGATGATCGGGCGCGAGTGCGGTGACAGGGTTGTCCGCCGACCGATCCGTCACGTCGAGCCCGTCCAGCAGCACTACCGGCGCCCCGCCCGCCGCCTCCACCGAGGCACGATGCTCGCTCGTCGTCAGCACAAGCGCCGGCCCCGCGTCGGCGACCATATAGGCCACACGCGCAGCCGGATACGCCGGGTCAACAGGCAGGTAGGCCGCACCCGCCTTCAGCACCGCCAGGACCGCGACCACCAGGTCCGCGCTCCGCGGCAGAGCCAGAGCCACCACATCCTCCGGACCGACACCACGCCCCAGCAACTCATGCGCCAACCGGTTCGCCCGCTCGTTCAACTCCCCGTACGACAGCGAGGCCCCCTCCCACACCACCGCCACCGCACCCGGCGCCGCCGCCACCCGCGCCTCGAACAACCCCGGCAACGTCACCCCCGACGGCACACCAACCGAAGCCACCCCCAACACAGCCGCCCGCTCCTCCGCGGAGAGCAGATCGATCCGCCCGATCGGCCGAGAGGGATCCGTGACGACGAGGTCGAGCACCCGGATCAGCCGGTCGACGAACCCGGCGGCCGTCGCCCGGTCGAACAGGTCGTCGCGGTAGTCGAGGCGGAGGTACAGACGGCGGCCAGGGGCGGCGACCAGGGTCAGTGGATAGTGCGTCGCGTCCCGCCCATGGGCCAGGTCAGGGGTGATCCGCAGCCCGGTCCCCGGCCGCTCGCCGGGCTCGTCCCACGGGTAGTTCTCGAAGACCAGAGAGGTGTCGAAGAGGTCGCCCAGCCCGGCCAGTTGCTGGATGCGGGCGAGCCCGAGATGGTGGTGCCCGGTGAGCCGCGACTGCGCGCTCTGCACCTGTTCGACGGTGGTCAGCAGTGACTGCGCCGGGTCCAGGGACACCCGCACCGGCACCATGTTGATCAGCAGACCCACCATGCTCTCGACGCCGGGCAGTTGAGGGTCGCGGCCTGCCACGACGGCCCCGAACACGACGTCGTCGTGGCCGGTGCGCCGGCTCAGCACCAGCCCCCAGGCGGCCTGGAGCACGGTGTTCAGGGTCACCCCGTGCCGGCGCGCCCAGTCGGCCAGCGCTGCCGTGCGGTCCTCGTCCAGCTCCACCGTGATCCGCTCCGGCATCAGTCCGGGGCGGCCCGGATCCACCGGGGTGAGCAGCGTCGGCTGCTCGAGTCCGCCGAGCGCCTCCCGCCAGGCGGCCTCCGCCGCCGGCTGGTCCTGCTGCGCGAGCCACCCCAGATACTGCCGGTAGGGGGCCACTCGGGGCAGCACGGTGGCGTCGCCCCGGCTGTCGTACAGCGTGGTCAACTCGCGCACGAGCAGTGGCGTCGACCAGCCGTCGAGCAGGACATGGTGGGTGGTCATGATGAGGCGGTGGCGTTCGGCGGCCAGGCGCACCAGGGAGAAGCGCAGCAGGGGCGGCTCGGCCAGGTCGAACCGGCGGGCGTGCTCCTTGGCGGCGAGCCGGGCCAGTTCCCCCTCCGCGTCGGCATCGGGAAGGGACGACAGGTCGAACTCGTCCCAGGGAACGTCGACCTGGCGCGGTATCAGCTGCACGGTCCGGCCGGAGTCCACCTGCCGGAAGCCGGCTCGCAGGTTCGGGTGCCGTTGGACGAGCGCGAGCACGGCGTCCCGCAGCCGCGCCGTGTCGAGGTCGCCCTCGATGGCGAAGACGTGCTGCACCGCGTAGACGTCCGCGCCGTCCTGCTCGTAGCGGGAGTGGAACAGCAGCCCCTCCTGCATCGGAGAGAGGGGGAGGATGTCTTCCAGGCCCGACGACGTCATTTCTGCACCCTCCACGCTGCTTCGAGCTGCTCGATGTCGTGCTGGCTGAGTTCGGTCAGGGGGAAGTCCGAGGGACTGTGGCCGCCGGTGCCGGAGCCCTCGCCGTGCCGGACCAGTCCGCGGATCGCTCGGAACCAGTGGTCGGCCAGGGCTCGGACGTGCCGTTCGGTCCAGAGATCCGGCGCCCAGGTCCAGACGGCCTCCAGTTCCGGCCCGTGCGGGGCGTCGCGGACCATGCTGTTCACCTCGAGCCCGTGCGCCAGGGCGGTCGCCGGGTCGGCGCCGCTCAGCAGGCCCGTCTCGGCGGCCACGGTCCATTCCGGGCGGCCGGGGACCACCGGGGCGCCCGCCGAGGGGAACCGGCCGAGGTAGTTGAATCCGAGTTGCGGTACGGCGAGCCCGGCCAGCTCCGGCCCGGTCTCCGGATTGAGGTGCCGCAGCAGGCCGTAGCCGATGCCCCGGTCGGGCAGGGAGCGCACCTGTTCCTTGACCCGTTTCAGGGCCTGTCCGAGCGGCGGCCCGCCGCCGACGACCTCATCCCACGCCAGGGGGCCCGGGTCGACGCGGACGGGAAACAGCGAGGTGAACCACCCCACGGTGCGCGAGAGGTCCGTGCCCTCGAAGACCTCCTCGCGCCCGTGTCCCTCCACGTCCACCAGAAGAGCCGTGTGCCGCCCGCGTGTGTGGGTCCGTCGCCACTGGGCGACCGCCAGGGCGAGCGCGGTGAGCAGGACGTCGTCGACCTTCGCGTGGAAGGCCGTGGGCACGGTCGTCAGGAGCGGGGTGGTGACCTCGGGCGGCAGGGAGAGGGTGAGCTCGCGGGCGCGGCCCACGGTGTCCCGCGAGGCATCGAGCCGGCCAGTGGTCAGCGGTGGGTCGGCCGCGGTGAGCAGTTCGCTCCACAGCGCCGCCTCGGCGGTGCGGGCCGGCTGCCGGGCCTCGGCCGTGAGGAGACCCGCCCAGCGGCGCAGGGAGGTGCCCACCGGGTCCAGCCGTGGGGGACGACCGCCCCCGACGGCCTCGCAGGCGGCGATGAGATCGGGAAGCAGGATCCGCCAGGACACCCCGTCGACGACGAGATGGTTGACGACGACCAGCAGCCTGCCCCGTACGGCCGGTCCGGCGTCGAACCAGACCAACTGAACCAGTAGGCCACGCTCGGCCGACAGACGGGCGGACGCCGCCTCCGCCTGTGCGCGGACCAGCGTCGCGTCGACGGCGGCGCCGGCGGTCTCGACACGGTGTACCAGGTCCGCGGCCGACACGGACCCCACCGGAGCCACCTCCAGCGACCACTCCCCGTTGCCCTGACCGCCCGGTGTCCGGGTCAACCGCAGCGCGTCGTGGTGGTCCACGAGTGCCTGAACGGCCGCGACGAGATGGTCCTGGCGCAGCTCGGCCGGCACCTCCAGCAGCATCGCCTGGTGGAACGCGTCGATGTCGCCACCGCGCGCGTCGAACCAGCGCATGATCGGGGTCGGTTCCATCCGTCCCACGCCGGAGTCGTCGGGGTCGGGTGCCGACACGGCCAGTTCATCGGCGACCTCGGCCAGTCCGGCCGCGGTCCGCTGCTCGAAGACGTCCCGGACCGTGAGTCCGACACCCGCCGAGCGAGCGAGGCTGACCAGCCGGATCGAGACGATGCTGTCCCCGCCGAGCGCGAAGAAGTCGTCGTCGGGCCCGACCTCGTCCACGCCCAGGGCTTGCGCGACCAGCGTCCCCAGCAGTCGCTCGCGCTCGGTCCGCGGCTCACGACGCGGCACATCCGCCTGGGCGCCCGGATCAGGGGCGGGCAGCGCGGCCCGGTCGAGCTTCCCGTTGGCCGTCAACGGCAGCCGGTCCAAGGTGACATACGTGGACGGCGCCATGTAGTCGGGCAACCGCTGCCTCACGAACTCACGCAGGTCTGCCGGTGTTTCGTCGGTGTCGGGGACGACGTAGGCGATCAGGCGGGTGCGGCCGGGCTGGTCGTGGTGGGCGACCACGGCTGCCTGGCCGATCGCCGGATGCGCCGTCAGGACGCTCTCGATCTCGCCGGGTTCGATCCGGAAACCGCGGACCTTCACCTGCTGATCAGCGCGGCCCATGTACTCCAGATCCCCCTCGGCGTTGCAGCGCACGAGGTCACCGGTGCGGTACATGCGCCCGCCGGGCACGGGACCGTAGGGATCGGCGACGAAACGCTCCGCCGTCATACCGGGCTTGTTCAGATAACCCCGGGCCAGACCGGCCCCCGCGATGTACAGCTCGCCCGTCACCTGCGGCGGGACCGGCCGCAGGCGTGCGTCCAGGACGTAGACCCGGGTGTTGGCCATCGGACGGCCGATCGGCACCGTCGCGCTCCCGCTGTAGGGGCGCGGCACGGGGTGGTGGGTGGCGAACGTCGTCGTCTCCGTCGGCCCGTACCCGTCCACGACCGTCAGACCGGGGCAGGCCTCGTGCAGGCGCCGCACCGTGGCCCCGGAGACGGCCTCGCCGCCCGTCCACACTTCCCGCACAGCCGACAGGGCGTCCACAGCGTGCTCGGCGACCACGTTCAGCAGGGAACTGGTCAGCCACAACGCGGTGATGCCCTGGGTGGTGATGCTGTGGTGCAGGGTCGGGACATCGAGATTCCCCGCGGGAGCCACGACAACGGTCCCGCCGGCCAACAACGGCACCCACAGCTCGTAGGTGGAGGCGTCGAACGCCGCCGGCGAGTGCAGCAACACCCGTTGGTGCGCCGAGCGGTCAAAGCGCGGGTCCAGAGCCAGAGCGGCGACATTGCGATGCGTCACCACGATCCCCTTGGGCGCGCCCGTCGAACCCGAGGTGTACATCACATACGCCGCATCTTCCGACCGCACACCCACCCGGGGATCACCGGGGTCGGACGCGAAGGGCGGAGGAGACTCGATGTGGAGCAACTCCACGGCTTCGGCACCTGATTCCGGAGCCGACCGCTTGTCGGTGATCAGCAAGCGCGCCCCGGTGTCGGCCAGGACATGGCGGATGCGGTCGGCCGGATAGCGGGCGTCGAGGGGCACGTAGACGGCGCCGGCCTTCATCAGGCCAAGGACCGTGGTGACCGTCTCGATCGAACGCTCCAGAAGAACGCCGACCGCGTCACCGGGCCGCACCCCCCTGCCGATCATCTCGTGCGCGAAGTGGTTGGCACGCGCGTCGAGCTGTGCGTACGTGAGCGTGGCGGCGCCATCGGTGACCGCCGGGGCATTCGGCGTCTCAGCCACCTGTCGCAGGAACAACTCGCCCAACGAGCAATCCGGCACGGCATGCGCCGTGTCGTTGAAGTCGACCACGGCACGCCGGCGTTCGTCGGGGGTGAGGATGTCGATGTCGGCCAGCGGGCGGTCAGGATCGGACACGGCCGCGTCCAGTAGCCGTAACCAGCGGTCGAACAGTGCCTGGACGGTGGGCGCGTCGTAGATGTCGCTGGAGTACTCGACGGCACCGGTGAGGCCTTGTGGCTCGCCGCGCTCCCCGCGCTTCTCGGCGAGGCTGAAGAACAGGTCGAACTTCGCCGTACCCGTCCTGCCCAACTCGACCCCGGCTCGCAGCCCCGGAAGCTCGAGCTCGGTCTCGGGGGCGTTCTGGAGCGCAAGCATCACCTGGAACAGCGGGTGGTGCGACAGGGTCCGGGTCGGGTTGATGAGCTCGACCAGGTACTCGAAGGGAACGTCCTGGTGCGCGTAGGCGGCCAGGCTCCGCTCCCGCACCCGCGTGATCAGCTCCGCGAAGCTCGGCTCACCGGACGTGTCCGTACGCAGGACCAGCGTATTGACGAAGAACCCGACCAGCTCATCCAGCGCCTGATCGGTACGGCCGGCCACCGGACTGCCCACCGGAACGTCCTCACCAGCCCCCAGTCGGGTCAGCAGGGCCGCGAGTCCGGCTTGCAGCACCATGAACAGACTCGCACCCGACGCCCGCGCTACATCCGACAGCCGCCGGTGCAGATCCGCATCGATATCGACCGTGAGGTAATCGCCCCGGTAGGTCATCACGGCCGGACGCGGACGGTCCGTGGGAAGGGTCAGCTGATCCGGCAGACCCGCCAACGCCTCGGTCCAGTAAGCGATCTGCATGGCGAACAGGCTGTCGGGATCGTCCTGATCGCCGAGGAGTTCGTTCTGCCACAACGTGTAGTCCGCATACTGCACCGGCAACGCACGCCACTCCGGCACCCGCCCCTCCACCCGCGCCGTGTAAGCACGGGTCAGGTCGGTGGCGAGCGGGCCCAGCGACCAACCGTCACCCGCGATGTGATGCAGGACGAGCAGCAGCGCGTGTCGGTGTTCGGACACCGTGAACAACTGGGCGCGGAGCGGGATTTCGTCTGCCAGGTCGAAGGCGTGGCGGGCGGCCGACTTCAGGGCGTCCGGCAGCTCCGTCCCGGTGATGTCGGTGACGGGCAACTCGACGCTCGCACTGTCGAGGACGTGCTGGTACGGAGCACCGTGAGCACCGTCGGTCTCGGGGAACACCGTCCGCAGGCTCTCGTGCCGGGCCACCACGTCGCCGAGGGCGGCCCGCAGCGCGTCACGGTCCAACGTGCCGGTCAGTCGCACGACGAGAGGGATGTTGTAGGTGGCGCTCGGCCCCTCCATCTTGTGCAGGAACCACAGCCGCCGCTGGGCGGACGAGAGGGGAAGGGCCGGCGGGCGTTCCCGCGCCGCCAGGGGCGGCCGAGCGGGTCCCGCGGTGTCGAGGAGTGCCGCCACCGCGGCCGGCGTCGGCCCGTCGAACAGTGCGCGCATCTCCAGCTCGACTCCGAACGCGGCGCGGATCCGACCGTTGAGCTGGGTGGCCAGCAGCGAGTGCCCGCCCAGGTCGAAGAAGTCGTCGTCCACGCCGACCCTCGGCAGCCCCAGCACCTGCGCGAACAGATCGCACACGATCCGCTCCTGCGGCGTGCGTGCCTCCCGTCCGGATCCGGTCGGCGCGAAGTCCGGCGCGGGCAGGGCGGCCCGGTCCAGCTTGCCGTTGGCGGTGAGCGGCATGCGGTCCAGTACGACGACGGCGGCCGGCAGCATGTGGTCGGGCAGCCGGCCCCGCGCGAACTCCCGTACGTCCCCGGCGCGGAGAGCTCCCCGTAACACCACGTAAGCGATGAGGCGGGCATCGCCGGACTGCTCCTCGCGGACCACCACCGCCGCCTCGGTGACGTCCGGGTGGTCGGTCAGCACGTTCTCGATCTCGCCGGGTTCGATGCGGAAGCCGCGGATCTTGACCTGGTGGTCGGCGCGACCGACGAACTCCAGCTCGCCGTCCTGGTTCCACCGCACCAGGTCACCGGTGCGGTACATCCGCGTGCCCGGCTCGGCCGCGTACGGATCCGCCACGAACCGCTCGGCCGTCATACCGGGCCTGCCCAGATAGCCGCGGGCGACACCGGCGCCCGCGACGTACAGCTCCCCCACCACACCAGGCGCCACCAACTCCAGCCCCGGGCCGAGCACATACGTCCGCAGGTCGGGAATCCCGACGCCGATGACGCTGGCCGCCGCCGCGGTTGCCCGCTCCCGGGTCAGCGGCTGGTACGTCACGTGGACCGTGGTCTCGGTGATGCCGTACATGTTGATCAGGGCCGGCGTGTCGTCGGGGTGGCGCCGGTACCAGTCGGCGAGGCGGGACGGTTGGAGTGCCTCGCCGCCGAACACCACGGTGCGCAGGGCGAGTCCAGGGCCCGGCGGGGAGGCGTCGGCGTCGGCCTGCGCCAACTGGTGGAAGGCCGACGGCGTCTGGTTGAGGACGGTGACGCCGTGTTCGGCCAGCAGGGCCAGGAAGGCGCCGGGCGTCCTGCTGACCTCGTAGGGCACCACGACCAGCCGGCCGCCGTGCAGCAGCGCTCCCCACAGCTCCCAGACGGAGAAGTCGAAGGCGTACGAGTGGAACAGCGTCCACACGTCGTCGGGGCCGAAGCCGAACCACTTCCGGGTGGCGTCGAAGAGCCGCGCCACGTTGCGATGGGCGACGACGACGCCTTTGGGTCGGCCGGTGGAGCCGGAGGTGTAGATGACGTACGCCGGATGATCGGGCGCGAGTGCGGTGACAGGATTGTCCGCCGACCGATCCGTCACGTCGAGCCCGTCCAGCAGCACTACCGGCGCCCCGCCCGCCGCCTCCACCGAGGCACGATGCTCGCTCGTCGTCAGCACAAGCGCCGGTCCCGCGTCGGCGACCATATAGGCCACACGCGCAGCCGGATACGCCGGATCAACAGGCAGGTAGGCCGCACCCGCCTTCAGCACCGCCAGGACCGCGACCACCAGGTCCGCGCTCCGCGGCAGAGCCAGAGCCACCACATCCTCCGGACCGACACCACGCCCCAGCAACTCATGCGCCAACCGGTTCGCCCGCTCGTTCAACTCCCCGTACGACAGCGAGGCCCCCTCCCACACCACCGCCACCGCACCCGGCGCCGCCGCCACCCGCGCCTCGAACAACCCCGGCAACGTCACCCCCGACGGCACACCAACCGAAGCCACCCCCAACACAACCGCCCGCTCCTCCGCGGAAAGCAGATCGATCCGCCCGATCGGCCGGGAGGGATCCGTTGCCGTGACGGCTCGCAGGGCCGTGCGCAGACGCCGGTGGTGAACGGCCAGTTCGTCGCGCGTGCACAGTTCGGGGTGGGCGTTCACGTCGACGGCCGGCCCGGCGCCGTCGCGTCGGTCCCACACGGCGAGGGTGAAGTCGCCCACCAGGCCGGAGGAGAGGTTGTGCGCGGTGGTCGGCAGTCCGGCGAAGGTGATCGCGTAGTCGAAGGACATGACGTTGACGACCGGTGCGTACCACGTTCCCGGGCGGCCGGGCAGTGCGAGGTCGCGCTGGATGTCCTCGGCCCGGTACCGCTGGTGGCCGCCCAGTTCGCGCACGCCCTTGCCGATCTGGGCGAGGAGTTCGCCGAGCGTCAGCTCCGGTCGTAGCGTGAGCCGGAGCGGCAGGACGTTGGCGGCCGTGCCGGGGGTGCGGCGCTCCACCTGGGTGAGGCGGGCCGTCACCGGCAGGCCCAGGACGACGGTGGCCGTGCCGGTCGTCCGGTGGACGTGGAGGGCCGCGGCGGCGATGACCAGGTGCGACCAGGGGGCGCGGGCCCGGCGGGCCGCGTCGCGCAGTGCCGTGTGTTCCGCCGGCTCCAATGCGGTGGTGTGCCGGAGATAGCGCTCCGGCGTGGTCGAAGGCGTGCCGACGATTCCGGCCGGCTGCGGACGGTCGGCGAAGCGTTCCGTCCAGTACGCCCTGTCCTGGTTGAATTGCCCTGATGCCCGGTAAGTCTGTTCGGCCGTGATCAGGTCGGACAGCGTGCCGAATGGGCTCGCTCCCACCGCGCCGCCTCCGGCCAGTGCGGTGTAGACGTCGGCGACCCGGCGTGTGATCAGCAAGGACCCGAAGGCGTCCATCACGGCGTGGTGGTAGCCCTGGTACCACCAGAAGCGGTCGGCGCTCAGCTTCAGGAGCGCGTACTCGAACAGCGGACCCTCGGTCAGGTTCATGGGCCGGGCGACCGCGGTGTCCATCCAGGCGCGGGCGGCCTGTTCGGGGTCCGGCTCCGCGCTCAGGTCGGTGACCGCGAGTGGCCATTCGGCAGGCTCCTGGAGGGCTTGCCGGACCTCGCCGGCATCCTCGACGAAGCGGACGTGCAGCGCCTCCGCCTCGGCGACGACCAGCCTCAGGGCTTGCGCGAACAGCTCCGGGTCCACGCCTCCGTGGATCTCCAGATACTCCCCCACCCGGAAAACGCGATTCCCCCTCCCCAGCCGCTGCTCGGCGATCCATATTTCGCGTTGCGCAGCCGTGAGGGGCAGCGTCGTGCCGGCACTGACGGACAAGTCTCCACCTCCGAGAATTCCCCCGCACGGACGGCCGGAGAGGCAGGAATGAAAGCTCACAATGTCCTGGAAAACGCGTCGTCAATTCGCTCGCGCAGAAGTGAAACGGCGACCTCCGCTCTGGTCGGAGCGACGTGGATCGCCGTATGTGTACAGGCGCCGGACGCAACCGCCCGGAAACGCGACAGAGGGAACCTAACCCCGGGCGATCCGGAGGGTCAAGGAGATCAATCGGCTATGCCACGTGCATGTCCGGGCCGTGTCCCGCCGGCGGGACACGCGGGACAACCCGGCGGGACCCGCGCGCACGCCCGGCACCGGCCACGGTGCCCGCCGATGCGGCCTGGCGACCGGCTGCGCCCTGCCGGTGCGGCGGCCGGCGCAGGGCCCCGCGCGTCGCTCGCGGGGCGGTTCGCCTTGATCGGCGGGCTCTTGCACGCCGTTTCTCGGCGGTGTTAGCTTCACTTTCCACAAATGCCGATCGCACGTTTCCCGAGGATGTTTCACAAAAGGAAACCCGTATGGCAAAAACGCAGTGGGTAAGTCATCTGCTGAACCGTGGCGCGGACGACGACCCCTGGGCCGTTTCGAGCGCTTCGGTCACCCGGGGACAGTTACGCGGTGCGGTGGCCGAGTTTGAGGAGCGTTTCCGGAACCAGGGAATCGGCGAAGGCAGCTCGGTTCTCCTGAGGATGACGCCGAGTTTCACTTATATTCAGGTTCTGCTGGCCCTGTGGAGCCGTGGGGCGCAGGTGGTTCTGGTCGACTTCCGGCTGAAACCGGCGGAGTACGAACCGCTGGCGCGGCTGGTGCGTCCGCAGTACCTCGTCGCCGCGTCCGGCGCCGGAGGGCCGGTGGCCGGATTCCGTCAGGAGTCCGGCTTCACGGTCCGGCGGCTGCCGGACGGCCGGCCCGCCGTCGACGGCGTCCGACTGGTGCAGTTCAGCTCGGGCTCGTCCGGCCGGCCCAAGGTGATCGGCCGCCCCGCCGACTCCGTGCTGGCCGAAATCGACCGGCATGCCGCCCTCCCCGGAATCCCTGGCGCGGGCGACCGGATGATGTTGCTGAACTCGGTCATGCACAACATGGGCCTGGTCAGCGGCGTGCTGCACGCCCTCGCGTCCGGGGCGACGCTGATCATCCCGCCGACGCTGCGCCCGGCCGAGATCGTACGGCTCATGGCGGCGACCGGGACGACCGCCGTCTACGGAACGCCCGTCCACTACGACCTGCTGTCCCGCGTCGCCGACCCGCCCCAACTGCCCGCACTGCGCCTTGCGGTGTCCGGCGGTGAGCGGGTGCCGCAGGAGACGTACGAGAACTTCCGTGCACGCTTCGGCCTGCCGATCAGCCCGGTCTACGGACTGACCGAGATCGGACTGATCGCGGGTGACCTGTCCGGCACGTCCGCCCCGCCGCAGCTGGGGCTTCCGGTGCCGGGGGCCGAGGTCAAGGTCGTCGACGAGGAGCTGTATGTGCGGATGGACCACTCGCCGTATCTGTACGGCGAGCACGCGGACCGCTACACGGACGGCTGGCTGCGGACCTACGACCGGGTCCGGCAGGACCCTGCGACGGGGGTGCTCAGCATGCTCGGCCGGGCCGACTCGCTGGCCGTGATCGGCGGACTGAAGGTCGACCTCGCGGAAGTGGAGAACGTCCTCCTGACCCACGACCGGGTGACGGAAGCCGTCGTGACGCACGGAGAGGTCATCGAGGCGTTCGTGGGCGCCGATGCCACCGTCGGCGCGGACGAGTTGACGGCCTGGTGCCGGGAGCGGCTGAGCCCCGTCAAGGTCCCCAAGAGGTTCCACGTCACGCGACTGCTGCCGCGGAACTCGATGGGGAAGCTGATCCGCGACCGTGCGCTGATGCACGGACGCGTCCTGTCGGAATCACCCTCGCGGGCACAGGGGGACCGGTGATCTCGAAAGACGACCTCAGGGCGATATTGACCGAGAACGCGGGACTCGGGCCGGGCGAGGAACTGACCGACGACGCCGAGCTGGTGATCGACTCCTTCACCCTGGTGGTCCTTCAGCACGTCCTGGAGGAGCGGCACGGCGTGGTCATCGACCCGCAGTTCGACGACATGGCCCAGTTCACCTCGATCGACGGCATCCACACCTACGTGACCAGGGTCGCGCAGGAGCACTGACCGGCACCCCTGGCCCCCATCCGACCGCATGCGCAGGGAGCGATGATGAGCAACCCCTTCGAGAACCCCGACGGCACCTTCCTGGTGCTCGTCAACGACGAGGGCCAGCACTCGCTGTGGCCCTCGTTCGCCGAGGTGCCCGCGGGCTGGACGGTCGCGCTCGGCCCGAGCGACCGCCGGACCTGCCTCGCACACGTCGAGGAGCACTGGACCGACATGCGCCCGCTGAGCCTCGTGCGCCGATAGGAGACCTCGATGGACGACGCCGCATTCCAGCAGCTGCTGTTACGGGAGGAGGACCTCGAGGAGTCGTTCTACGGCGAGGAGCCGAGCGCCGCCTACGATCCCGTCTTCGTCTCCGGCGACGAGTCGGGGCGGGCCATCGTCGACCTGACCAACATGCTCACGCACGGCACGCACCCCGAGACGGTGCACCACGCCTCCGCGCTGTTCACGAACGTCGTGGGATCGGTGGTGTTCCACCATGTCGCCCGGTTCGGCCACGGGACCTGCCGGCAGATCTACCAGGAGCTCTTCGACGCGGTGCACGCCTGCGCGCAGTACCGGATGGAACTCAACGACGGCGTGCGGCTCGACATCTCGAGGGTGGACCTGGAGCCTGTCGAGTTGGGAGACGGCGGCTTTCTGGTGCGGTGGCTGTCCACCGTCGACCACTTCCGCATCGAGACCGCCTGGGTGATCGTCGCGAAGGACGACATTCTCACCTTCGTCAACGCCCGTGTCCCGGACGAGTCGGAGATCCAGCGGCTCGCCCGCGTCGCCGTCGGCCGCGTCGCCGAACCGACCGGTGCGTCATGACGTCCACGGCATCCCTGGTCGACTTCGCGTCAGCGCTGGAGACGGTCGAGGAATGGCTGACCGAGTACATCTCGGCGAGCCATCCGGAGATCGGCCGCACGGGGCCCATCTGTCCCTTCGTGGCACCCTCGCGCAAGAACCGGACGATGGAGATCCGCCTGCGGTTGGCCGGTCACGCGCCGACCCTCGAGCTGATCGAGGAGATCGCCCTCAGCAGTCTGCGAGAGTACGAGCTGACGACCTGGCAGGGCCGCAATCCCATGCTGCGGGCCATGGTGGTCGCACTTCCCGACCTGCGCGGCGAGGACACCGGACTGCTCGACCAGGCCCAGGCCCGGGTGAAGGACGCCTTCGTGGCACAGGGGCTCATGATCGGCCAGTTCCACGAGAACTGCGAGGTGACGGCCGCCCGCAACCCCCGCTTCGCGGTGAGCAAGGCACCCTTGCCGCTGTTCGCCATCCGCGCCATCGCCCTGCACGACGTCTTCTTCCTGTCCGAGCGACCGCACTGGTTCCAGCAGTACCGGGAGCGGTTCGGCAAGTTCTTCGGACCCGGATCCACCGTGGCGGACCCGCTCCTGGTGGAGCGCTACCAGGAGGCCGAGCAGGCTTACGGTGGTCCGCCGCCGTAGGTGCCGGCGACCGCTCCGCCGGACGACAGCCCGTACCCGGCTAGGGTGGCCCCTCATGGACTGCCTCACCGATGACCTGCCGTTGCTGGAGTTGCTGTGCGCCGCTGACGAAGTGCGGGCCCCCGGCGAACTCGAGTCGTCGCGCCCTCACGAGAAAGCTCCCGACGCGGTCGTGGACACATACGTGGTCGACGGCGGCCGGCTGCTGCTCACTCTCTGGCGCGGCCGGCTGCATGAGGTGATCTACCAGACCCCGGCGGAGTCCGAAGAGGACGCGTCGCGGCGCAACAACCGGCTGTTCGCGCACTACGGACAGGGCGACGGCTGGACCGAGATCCTCGACAACGGTTTCGGCAAGACCTATCGCCGTACCGATCAGCGGCGGTACGCGTTGTGGAGCTACGCGATGGACATCACGACCTTCGGCACGATGGACTTCCATCAGGTCATGTGGTAGCCGCAGGGCGCCGCTGTACGTCGGGGGGAGCTGACCGTGGGGAACGTACTGCCCGTGGCCATCGGGGCCGCCATCGGCCTCATAGGGGTGGTGTTCGGGTCGTGGTTCACCGCGCGCCGACAGGACCGCATGTGGCTCCGCGAACAGAAGCTGAAAGCCGGGATCGGCTTCAACACGGCCGTGGTTCAGTTGCTGGACCACCTCAAGGAAACACGGCTGAGTGACGACGGTCCGGGAGCCAATGAGTTGGCGAACCGGCTGCAGGAAGCACGCTCGGCCCTCTATCTGCTCTGCTCCGACGACACCGTCGATCTCGCCGATGCCGTCGCGCGGCGGGTCTGGAGCACCCGGCCCACCGACGGCAGGGACGACCGCCGGGCCGAGTTCCGAGAGACGTTGGACCTCCTGCGCCGCTTCACCCACCAACTCCGGCAGGAGATCGCCAGATCCTAGTCGGGCAGCGGGCTACCCGTCGGTGGCGACGCCCTCGCGGGCCGGTGTCGTTTCGGTGCCCTCGCCGGCGCGGCGGAGGGCGTCCTCGTCGGTGCGGGCGTCGTAGCGGACGAGCTTGGGGAGGGCCGCGGTGAGCAGGCCGACCGCGGCGACACAGGCGAGTCCGCCGCTCCAGATCGCCGGGCGGGCGCCGGTCCAGCCGGCCATGGCCCCGGCGCGGACCTGGCCGAGTTGCGGGCCGATGCTGTAGGAGAGGACCTCGATGCCGGCGAGGCGGCCGCGCAGCCGGTCGGGGATGGTCTGGTTCCAGATGGTCGAGCGGCCCAGCCCGCTCAGCATGTCCCCCGCGCCGGCCAGGCCGAGGCACACCAGTACCAGCCAGACGTTCGCCGTCCAGCCGGCCGCCGCCATGGCCAGGCCCCAGCCGGCGGCGCCGAACACCACCAGCAGGCCGTGCCGTTGGGTCCGTGAGACCCAGCCGCTGGTCAGGCTCACCAGGAGCGACCCGACGGCGCCCGCCGAGTACATCAGGCCCAGCGCCCAGTCGGCGTCGAGCTCGTCGGCGAGGAAGGGGAAGATGGTGTTGGGGAAGGCGAAGAACATCGCCGCCAGGTCCACCGTGTAGGTGCCCAGCAGCACCGGCCGCGACCAGGCGTAGCGGGCGCCTTCGGCGATGCCGCGCAACGACGGCTTGGCGGCGTGCTCGACGGGCGGCACGGGTGAGAGCCGACGGCACGTCAGGACCGACGCCGAGAAGCAGACCACCGTGGTGGCGTAGGCGGGGACGTTGCCCGCGTACGCCACCACGAGTCCGGCCAGCGCGGGTCCGGCGATCGCGCCCGCCTGCCAGCGCAGGGCGTTCAGCGCGGCCGCGGCGGCGAGCTGGTCGTGCGGGACGATCCGGGCCAGCAGCGAGTCCAGGGCGGGGCGTTGGAGTCCCGCGAGCGCCGCCACCCCGGCAGCCACGACGTAGAGCGGCCAGAGCATGGGGTTCGGCAGCAGCGCGTTGAGCAGCAGGAGGACGGCGAGCAGTCCCAGCCCCGCTTCGGTCAGCACGATGACCTTGCGCCGGTCCACCGCGTCCGCGAGGGCTCCGCCGTACAGGCCGAAGACCACCAGGGGCACCAGTTCGACGGCGCCCATCGCGCCGACCGCGAGCGGTGAGCCGGTCAGCCCCTTGATCTGGAGCGGCAGCGCGATCAGTGCCATGACGCTGCCGAGGTAGGTGACCAGGCCCTGCACCCACAGGAGGCGGAAGTCCCGGGAGGAGCGCCAGGGCGCGAGGTCGGGCAGTACTGCCGCGAGCTTCTTGATCATGGTTCAGCGGCTCCCGGCCGCGTGCCGCCGCGACCCGGCCGAGGCTTCGGTCTCCGCGGCCGTCGAGTGGTGGCGCCCGATGGGCAGGACGAGGGGCTTGCCCGAGACCGGGTCCTCGATGACGCGGCTCTCCATGCCGTACACGGCACGGACGGTGTCCTCGGTCATCACGTCCCGCGGTGTTCCGGCGGCGTGCAGCCGTCCGGCGGCCAGGGCGACGAGCCGGTCCGCGTAGCGGGCGGCCAGGTTGAGGTCGTGCAGGACCATGACGATCGTGGTGCCCCGGGTCCGGTTGAGGTCGGTCAGCAGGTCGAGGACCTCGATCTGGTGGCTGATGTCGAGGAACGTGGTGGGCTCGTCGAGCAGCAGCAGGTCGGTCTGCTGGGCCAGCGCCATCGCGATCCACACGCGCTGGCGCTGGCCGCCGGAGAGTTCGTCGACGGCCCGGTCCACCAGTTCCGTCGTCCGCGTGGCCTCCAGGGCGGCGGCGACGGCGGCGTCGTCCTTCGCCGTCCAGCGGGCGAAGGCACGCTGGTGGGGGTGGCGGCCCCGGCCCACCAGGTCGAGGACGGTGATGCCTTCAGGGGTGACCGGTGACTGCGGCAACAGGCCCAGGGTGCGGGCGAGTTCCTTGGCGGGGGTGCGGTGGACCTCCTTGCCGTCCAGGACGACCCGGCCCGCGCGCGGCGCGAGCAGCCGGGACATCGAGCGCAGCAGCGTCGACTTGCCGCAGGCGTTGGCGCCGACGATCACCGTGATCCGCCCGGCGGCGAGGGTCAGGTCCAGGCCCTCGATGACGGCGCGGTCGCCGTAGCCGAGTGTGAGGTCCTCGGTGGCGAGGGTGTGGGACGCGGTCACAGTGAGCCTCCGGCCCGGTTGGTGCGAATGATCAAGTAGACAAGGTAGGGGGCGCCGAGGACGCCGGTGACGACGCCCACCGGGTAGCGGGTGTCGAAGGCGTACTGGCCGGTGAAGTCGGCGACGAGGACGAGCAGGGAGCCGACCAGTCCGGCGGGGACCAGCAGGGAGCCGCCGGTTCCGGTGAGCCGGGCGGCGATCGGGCCGGAGAGGAACGCGACGAAGGCGATCGGTCCGGCCGCCGCCGTGGCGAACGCGATCAGCCCGACGGCGGCGACGATCACCGTGACGCGGGTGCGTTCGACGCGGACGCCGAGCGCGGAGGCCGTGTCGTCGCCCAGACTCAGCGCGCTCAGGTTGCGTCCCTGGTACAGCAGCACCGGGCCGAGCGCCAGCACGGCCAGGACGGTGGGCACGGTCTCCTCCCAGGTGGTGCCGTTGAGACTGCCGGTGAGCCAGCGCATCGCCGCCTGGAGGTCCCACTCACCGGCCCGCGACAGGACGTAGGAGGTGACGCTGTCGAGCAGGGCGGCGATGCCGATGCCGATCAGGATGAGCCGGGTGCCGGCGACCCCGTCGCGGAACGCGAGGGTGTACACCAGCAGCGCGACCCCGAGCGCGGCCGCGATCGCCAGCACGGACACCTGGGTGTCGCCGAGCGAGAAGGTGACGATGGCGATGGCCGCCGCCGCGCTCGCTCCCGCGCTGATGCCGATGACGTCGGGGCTGGCGAGCGGGTTGCGGAGCATCGTCTGGAAGGTGACGCCGGCCATGCCGAAACCGAACCCGGCGGTCAGGGCGAGCACCGCCCGCGGCAGCCGCAGCGTGCCGACGGTGAAGGAGGCGCCCGGCACCTGCTCGCCCATGACCACCCGCAGCACGTCGGAGGCCGGGTAGAAGGTGTGCCCGGCCATGAGCGTGGTGGCGAAGGCGGCGACGACGAGGACCAGCAGGACGGAGACGATCAGCCGGCGCCGGTACGCGCGGCGGACCCGGGCGCGGGTGACCGCGCGCTGCGTCGGCGGGGCGGTGACGGCGGGGGCGCTCACAGGGATCTGACCTTCTGCCGGCGGACGATGTGGATGAAGAAGGGGGCTCCGACGATCGCGGTCACGATGCCCACCTCGATCTCGGACGGCCGGGCCACGACCCGCCCCACCACGTCGGCGGCCGTCAGCAGGACGGCGCCGCCGAGGGCGGAGAACGGCAGCGTCCAGCGGTGGTCGACGCCCACGAGCAGCCGGCAGGCGTGGGGTACGACGAGTCCGACGAAGGCGATCGGCCCGGCGACGGCGGTGGACGCTCCGCACAGCACGACCGCGCCGAGCGCGGCGCCCGCCCGCACGAGGGCCACCCGTTCGCCGAGTCCGGCGGCCAGGTCGTCGCCCAGGGCGAGGGAGTTGAGGGCGCGGGCGGAGGCCAGGCAGATGACGAGACCGGCGGCGAGGAACGGCACGACGCTGCCGAGCTGCGCGTAGGTGGCGCCTCCGACGCCGCCGATCTGCCACAGCCGGAAGGTGTCGGAGATGTCGTTGCGCGGCAGGACGACGGCGCTGACCAGCGAGGCGAGCGCGGCCGAGATGGCGGCTCCGGCGAGGGCCAGCTTCAGCGGGGTGGCGCCGCCGCGCCCCAGGGAGCCGACGGCGTACACGAATCCGGCGGTGAGGCCGGCCCCGGCCATCGCCGTCCAGATGTACCCGGACACCGACGCGAGGCCGAAGTGCGCGATGCCGGTGACCACGGCGAGGGAGGCGCCCATGTTGACGCCGAGGATGCCGGGGTCGGCGAGCGGATTGCGGGTGACGCCCTGCATGACCGCGCCGGAGATGCCTAGGGCGGCGCCCACGGCGACGGCGAGGAGGGTGCGCGGTACGCGGTTGGCGACCGCGGCCTCCTCCAGGGTGCCCTCCGCTCCGCCGAGCGCCGACCACACGTCGGCCCAGGCGACGTCGCGGGAGCCGAGGGCGAGGGAGGAGGTCATGGCGGCGAGCAGGACCGCGGCGACGACGAGGAGCCAGATCACGCGCACCCGCGCCGGACGCCGCAGCGGGGCGGAGTCCGGCGCGGGCGGGGTGGCGGTGACGGTCACGCGGCCTTGTCCGCGGCCTCGGCGAGCGCCTTCACGTAGTCCTCCAGGACGTACGGGATGGACAGCGGGGTCGGGTTGGCGGCGGTGGCCTGCGGGGTGCTGCCGGGCAGCAGGTGGATGGAGTCCCGTTCGACGGCGGCCAGCTTGGAGGTGAGCGGGTCCTTCTTGAGGGCGTTCAGCAGCTCGCCCTTGTCGTCCCCGTAGCCGGTGATGATGTCGACGTCGTTGAAGTCGTCGACGCGCTCGGCGCTCTTGGTGAGGACGAACTTCTTGGTCGACCCGGACGGCCCGGAGACGCTGGCGGGGATCTTCATGCCGAGGTCGGTGAAGAACTGGGTGCGGGTGTCGTGGGTGGTGTAGAAGCCGACCTGGCTGACGTTCTTGGACGACACGTGCGTCATGAACATCGCCGACTTCCCCTTCAGCTGGGGGTACTTGGCGACGGTCTTCTCGATCCGCCCCTCCAGGTCGGCGATCAGTTCGTCGCCCTCGTCGGCCAGTCCGATGGCCTTGCTGTTGAGGCGGATGATGTCGCGCCACGGGGTCGCCCAGGCGGCCTCGGGGTAGGCCACCACGGGGGCGATCCGACTGAGGGTCTCGTAGTCCTGCTTCGTCAGTCCGGAGTAGGAGGCGAGGATGACGTCGGGCCGGGTGTCGGCGACGGCCTCGAAGTCGATGCCGTCGGTCTCGTCGAACAGGACGGGCGTCTTGGCGTCGAGTTCCTTGAGCCGGTCCTCGACCCAGGGCAGTACGCCGTCGCCGTCGTCGTCGCCGAAGTTGGCCTTGGCCATGCCGACGGGGACGACGCCGAGGGCGAGCGGGACCTCGTCGTTGGCCCAGTTGACGGTGGCGACGCGCTTCGGCCTGTCGGGGACGACGGTGGTCCCGAGGGCGTGCTCGATCGTCACCGGGAACTGGCCGGAGCCCTTGGCGTCGGCGCCGCTGTCGTCGTTGGCGTCGGACTCGCCGCCGCAGGCGGTGAGTCCGAACAGGAGGGCCGCCGCGAGGGCGAGCGCGCGAAGGCGTGGGGTTCTCATCGACCCGTGTTCTTTCGGTCCGGGGTGCGGCACCAGAGGCGCTACAGCAAGTTAGGTAAGCCTTGCCTGAACAGCGTATGGAGTGGGGGCGCACTGATCAATCGAGCCTTTTCGACAGCCCTTGTAGCGATCGGGACACGGGTGCGCACGGATTCCCTGCCGGGTCGCTCCCCTCAGCGCGCCCGGAACCTGCCGGGAGTCATGCCGGTCGTCCGCCGGAAGGCCGCCCCGAACGCGCTCGCCGAGCGGTAGCCGACCGCGTCGGCCACCACGTCGACCTCCAGGCCGAGGGCCAGCAGCCGCACGGCGTGCTGGGCCCGCACCGAGGCGACCCAGCGGGCGAAGCTCGTGCCCGTCTCGCTCTGGAAGGCGCGGGTGATCGTGCGGGCGCTGCACCCGAGGGCGGTGGCCCATCCGGTCAGCGTGCGCTGGTCGGAGGGATCGGCCCGGACGACGTCCACGATGGGCCTCAGCAGCGCGGAGGTGGGCAGTTGCACCAGCAGGGCCCGGGGCGACGGGCGCAGGACGTCGAGCACCATCGCCTCGGCCACGGCCCTGGAGTGCGGCGGCAGGTCGGGCTCCTCGAGCCGTTCCAGGAGCAGCCGGAGCAGCGGGGTGATCTCCACGGCCACCGGCACGTCGGGCAGCGCCGACCGCGTGCCGTGCCGGAAGAAGTGGGCGCGGTAGGAGGTTCCGGCGACGGCCGAGGCGGAGTGCAGCTGCCCCGCCGGCATCCACAGCCCCAGCGTCGGCGTGATGCACCAGACCTGGGACCCGACCACGGCGGTGGACGTGCCGTACTCGTTCCAGAGGAGTTCGTGCCAGGGGTGCGAGTGCTCGTTCCACGTCGTGTCGGCGGCGACGACCTCCTCGTACCCCTGGATCACGAAGGGCACGTCCCCCTCACCCGCGGCGAGCGCCGGCAGGTTCCTGATGACACGCATGGGGTCAGGTTAATCGCGGGCGGGAACAGCGCGGCCGCCGCCGGTGTTGGCGCGGGTGTCAGCAGGGAAAGGCGGAGCCGTGCACGGTGAGTACAAGGTTCCCGGCGGCAAGCTGGTCGTCGTGGACGTGGACGTGGAGGACGGCGTGCTGCGGCACGCGCGCGTGGCGGGCGACTTCTTCCTCGAACCGGACGAGGCGCTGGACGCCGTGAACCGCGCCCTGGAGGGCGCCCCCGCCGACACCGACGCCGCGGGTCTGGCCGCACGCATCGACGCGTCCCTCCCCGAGGGCACGGTGATGTACGGGCTCACCTCGGAGGGCGTCGGCATCGCGGTGCGCCGTGCGCTGGCGCACGCCACCGACTGGACCGACTACGACTGGCAGCTGATCCACGAGGGCCCGCAGTCCCCCGCGCTGCACATGGCGCTGGACGAGGCGCTGACCGCCGAGGTCGCCGCGGGCCGGCGTCCTCCGACGCTGCGCGTGTGGGAGTGGGGCGCCCCGGCGGTGATCATCGGGAGCTTCCAGTCGCTGCGCAACGAGGTCGACCCGGAGGGCGCCCGGCGGCACGGCATCGAGGTCGTGCGCCGGATCTCCGGCGGCGGCGCGATGTTCGTGGAGCCGGGCAACACCATCACCTACTCGCTGTCGGTGCCGGAGGCGCTGGTGCAGGGGCTGTCGTTCCAGGACAGCTACGCCTACCTCGACGACTGGGTGCTCGGCGCGCTCGGCGAGATGGGGATCCGGGCCTGGTACCAGCCGCTGAACGACATCGCCACCGACCAGGGCAAGATCGCCGGCGCGGCGCAGAAGCGGATGGTGGGTCCGGACGGCGGCCCCGGCGCGGTGCTGCACCACGTGACCATGGCGTACGACATCGACGCCGACAAGATGCTCGACGTGCTGCGGATCGGTCGCGAGAAGCTGTCCGACAAGGGCACGAAGAGCGCGAAGAAGCGGGTGGACCCGCTGCGCCGGCAGACGGGTCTGCCGCGCGAGGCCGTCATCGAGCGGATGATCGACTCGTTCCGGGCCCGGTACGGTCTGGCGGACGGCAAGGTGACGGACGAGGAACTGGCCCTCGCGGAGGAACTGGCACGGACGAAGTTCACCGCGCCGGAGTGGACCGCCCGGGTCCCCTGACGGACGCACATCACCTCTTCACGCGGGAAATCGCGGCAAGTCGGCACCCCCTGACGGTACGTCCGCGTCACCGCCCCTCTACGGAGCGAGTTGACCCTTCCGCACCACAGGGATGCGTGTGACACTGGCGTCCCGTCCGCAGTGCGGACTCCCTCCGCACCGTCCCCCACGAAGAGTGCGCCGTGCGTTCCTTTCCTCTGCCGATCGCCCTGACCGCGCGGCTGTCGCCGGTGGTCGTCCTCGCCGCCGCCGGCTGGGCGTTGTCGTCCGGTCCGCTGGCCGCGCCCCAGGCCGCCGAGAGCAAGCCCGACGAGAAGACGGAAACGCAGTCCGCCTCCGCCCCGTCGGAGACCCAGGTCTCGAAGACGTACACCGCCGCGCCCGCGCCGTGCGACAGCATGTCCGCGGAAACCGTCAAGTCCCTTGTCCCGGGCGCCAAGACGGCCGGCAAGGAGATCGAGTCCACGGACTCCGAACTGCGCCGCACCTGTTCCTGGAACGCGCTCAAGGGCTACGAGTACCGCTGGCTCGACGTGTCCTTCGAGGTGCTGGAGTCGGACGAGGCGGCGGAGGGGTCGTACCGGGGGCGGCTGGAGGAGAAGAGCGGCGGGGGCGAGGTCCCCGGGCTCGGTGACGCCGCGTACTCGGTCGTGAACCTCACGACCGAGGACAAGCAGCAGACCCGGGAGGGCGTGGTGGTGGCCCGCGCCTCCAACGCGCTGGTGATCGTGACGTACAACGGCAGCGACTTCGAGTCCAAGAAGGCGCCCGGTACGGACGAGATCAACAAGGGAGCGATCAAGGCCGCCAAGGAGGCGGTGGCGGCACTGGAGAAGAACCGGAATTGATGGTTCCGTGACATCTGTCACACGCTGTCGGCGATCTGTGCGGGTCGGTTAGTAGAAGTCGTCCCGACGACATAGGGGACTTGTCCGTCTTGCCGTGATTGCGGGAGGGGGCGGGACAGGTGGTCCTCCGGCGCCGAGCCGATGACCGTCGCTCCTTCGCCGCATGAGGGATTCTGACGAGTCGGCAGGCGCCCCGAGGAGCGCGCCGCGGACGGGTCGGCACGCTCTCCGGCCCTCCGCAAGGCCCCTCGGGGTCTACGAAGCGCAGTAGTAGGACGGCCCTTTGCGCCCGGTGCCGGGGCGTCCCAAGAATGACCAGCCTCCGGACAGCAGGGGTGAGGTCACGCATGGGAAAGCATCGCCATCAGCAGCCGTACCGGCGGACGGTCGTCGCGGCAGTCGCCATCGGGGTCATAGGCATACCCTCGGTCGCCATGGCCTGTACCGACTGGCCCGACGAGGGTCAGCGGGGGAACCACCGCACGGCGGCCGCGGCCGAGGACGGGTGGGACGGGCCCGACTGGTACAGCAAGTGGAGCAGCCAGCAGCACGGCGAGCCCACGGCGCTGCCGTCGGACACCCCGACGGCCACCGCGAGCCCCTCGAAGCCCGCCGAGCCGAAGAAAAAGAGCACCAAGCCGTCGCCCAAGCCGAAGAAGACGGCCCCCAAGAGCACCACCGCGGCCCCGAAGCCGACCACGGCGGCGCCCAAGCCCACCACGGCCGCGCCCAAGCCGACCACGGCCGCTCCGAAGCCCTCCACCACCGCGCCGAAGCCGCCCGCCAGTGCCTCGAGCCCCGCCCCGACAGGCGGCGCCCAGGTCTCGGGGGCCGTCGCCAAGGTCGTGGAGCTCGTCAACGCCGAGCGCGGCAAGGCCGGTTGCTCCCCGGTGAAGGTGAACGCCACCCTCACCAAGGCCGCCCAGGACCACAGCGAGGACATGGCCGCGAGCGGCAACATGTCGCACACCGGCTCGGACGGATCCTCGCCCGGTGACCGCATCACCCGCGCCGGCTACAGCTGGAGCACCTACGGCGAGAACGTCGCCTACGGTTACTCCACCCCCGAGCAGGTGATGGCCGGCTGGATGGCCAGCCCCGGCCACAAGGAGAACATCCTCAACTGCGGGTTCAAGGAGATCGGTGTCGGCCTCGCCCAGCCCGGCTCCTACTGGACCCAGGACTTCGGCACGGCCCGGTAGCCACCCGCACGCTCACGCGCGCCGGTGGCCCGCCATCAGCGCGACGTACACGACCAGCGACGCCGCCAGCCCCACCGCCCATCCGTAGTCCGCGAAGGGTTTCAGGAGGGGGATCAGCCCGTCCTCGGGGAAGGGTCCCTTCCCCGGGGCCGAGTGGGAGCCGCCCACCGCGAGCACCCCTCCGGTCACGAAGGCGGTGACGGCGCGCAGGTTCCAGCCGGACGTGTACCAGTAGCGTCCGCCCGGTGTGTACAGGGCGGGCAGGTCCAGGGCGGTACGGCGGACGAGCCAGTAGTCGGCGATGAGAATCCCGGCGACGGTGCCGAGGAGCCCGCCGACCAGCCCGAGCCAGGTGAAGATGTACAGCTCGGGTGTCTCGGTGAGCTTCCACGGCATGATGAGCACGCCGACGACACCGGTGATCAGCGCGCCGGTGCGGAAGGTGATCAGTCGCGGCGCCAGGTTCGCCAGGTCGTACGCCGGTGAGACCACGTTCGCCGCGATGTTCACCGAGATGGTGGCGACGAGCACCGTCACCAGGGCGAAGAGCAGTCCGAAGACGTTGTCGGTCCTGGCGGCGAGCGCGACGGGGTCCCACAGCGGGGCCCCGTACACCGCCTGGCTGCCGGACGTGACGAACACGGACAGCAGCGCGAACAGGGTCATGGTGGTGGGCAGTCCGAGCGTCTGGCCCCAGACCTGGGCGCGCTGGCCCGCGCCGAAGCGGGTGAAGTCGGGGATGTTCAGGCTCAGGGTCGACCAGAACGCGATCATGCCCATGAGGGACGGGAAGAACACCGGCCAGAAGTCGGCGCCCCAGCCGAGCTTCGACGGCTGGTCGAGCAGCGGGCCGAGGCCGCCTGCCTTGTTCGCGATCCAGACCAGCAGCACCAGCGCGCCGACGATGACGAACGGCGCGGCCCAGTTCTCGAACCGGCGCAGGGTCTCCATGCCCCGGTAAATAATGGCCAGTTCGAGGGCCCAGAACAGCACGAAGCACACCCACAGCGTCCACGGCTGGCCCCCGACCTCCGACGCCTCGGCCCAGCCGCCGAACAGCTTGCCGAGCAGCACGAAGATGCCCTGGCCGCCGATCCAGGTCTGGATGCCGAACCAGGCGCAGGCCACCCCGGCCCGGATCATCGCCGGAAGGTTGGCGCCGCGCAGTCCGAACGAGGCGCGGGCCAGCACCGGGAACGGGATGCCGTACTTGGGGCCGGCGTGACCGGTCAGCAGCATCGGCGCGAGCACGATGACATTGGCGAGCGCGATGGTGAACACGGCCTGTTTCCAGTCCATGCCGAGCGCGACAAGCCCGGAGGCAAGCAGCCAGGACGGGATGTTGTGGGCCATACCGACCCAAAGGGCCGCGAAGTTGTACGTCGTCCAGCGGCGCCGGTCCAGCGGGACGGGCAGCAGATCGTCGTTGACGAAGCGCGGGTCGGTGGGGGTGACGCCCGGCGGGAGCTCGACGCGTCCCGCGGGGTCGGGTATGGGTGGGTCGGACGGCGTGGGCGGGACGGTCGCGGTCATGGGCGTGCCCCTTCGGCCGGGGTTACGGGTTCAGTGCCGGGATGATCTCCGCGCCGTACGCGTCGATCGTCGTCTCCTGCGCGTCGTGCATGTCGTACACGGCGAACTGGTCCACGCCCAGCTCCCGCAGTGCCCGCAGCTTCTCGATGTGCGCCTCGGGCGGGCCGAGCAGGCAGAACCGGTCGACGATCTCGTCGGGGACGAAATCCGTGGACGGGTTGCCGGCCCGGCCGTGGTGGCTGTAGTCGTAGCCGTGTCGCTCCTTGATGTACGACGTCAGCGCCTCGGGGACCAGGTCCGAGTGCTCGCCGTAGCGGGCGACCAGGTCGGCGACGTGGTTGCCGACCATGCCGCCGAACCACCGGCACTGCTCGCGGGCGTGCGCCAGGTCGTCACCGACGTACGCCGGGGCGGCGACGCAGACGGTGACGGACGCGGGGTCGCGCCCCGCCTCCACGGCCGCCGCGCGCACGGCCTTCACCATCCATTCGGTCAGATAGGGGTCGGCGAGCTGGAGGATGAAGCCGTCGGCCTTCCGTCCGGCGAGGGCCAGCGCCTTGGGCCCGTACGCCGCCATCCAGACCGGCAGTTTCCCCTCCCGCACCCAGGGGATGCTGAGCGGCTGCCCGTCGACCTCGGCCTCGCGGCCCTCGGCGAGGTCGCGGATCGCGTCGATCGCCTCGCCTAGGCGGGCCAGGGTGTTGGGCCGGCGTCCGGCGACACGCATGGCGGAGTCTCCGCGGCCGATGCCGCAGACGGTGCGGTTGCCGAACATGTCGTTGAGGGTGGCGAAGGTGGAGGCGGTCACCTCCCAGGTGCGGGTGCCCGGGTTGGTGACCATCGGGCCGACCTTGAGCTTCGTGGTGTTGGCCAGGATCTGGCTGTAGATGACGAAGGGTTCCTGCCACAGCACGGCGGAGTCGAAGGTCCAGCCGTGGGTGAAGCCGTTGCGCTCGGCGCGCTTCATCAGGCCGACGACCCGCGAGGCCGGCGGATCGGTCTGAAGGACGAGTCCGAAGTCCATGCGGGGCGCTCCTAGGTGAGGTACTGGCAGGTGGAACGCGGGGTGTAGACGCCGTGTCCGGCGCGCCCGGTGTACTCCCGCTCGGTGATGACGGGGACACCGCGCGAGAGGACGGTCTCGACGCGGCCGGTGATCCGCCTGCCCTCGTAGGCCGAGTAGTCGACGTTCATGTGGTGGGTGTCGGCGGACAGGACCTGCTCGGCGCCCGGGTCGTAGACGACGACGTCGGCGTCGGCGCCGGGCGCGATGGTGCCCTTCTTCGGGTAGAGGCCGAACATCCGGGCCGGGGTGGCGCAGGCGATCTCGATCCAGCGGCGGCGGGAGATGTGTCCGTCGAGGACGGCCTGGTGGAGCAGGTCCATGCGGTTCTCGACGCCGGGCAGGCCGTTGGGGATCTTGGAGAAGTCGCCGCGGCCGAGTTCCTTCTGGCCGACGAAGCAGAAGGGGCAGTGGTCGGTGGAGACCACCTGGAGGTCGTTGGTGCGCAGCCCTCGCCAGAGCGCCGCCTGGTGCTCCTTCGGCCTGAGCGGGGTGCTGCACACGTACTTGGCGCCCTCGAAGCCGGGCTCGGCGAGGTTGTCGGTGGACAGGAACAGATACTGCGGGCAGGTCTCGCCGAAGACGTTCAGGCCCTCGTCGCGGGCCCGCGCCAGTTCGGCGACCGCCTCGGTCGCGGAGACGTGGACGACGTACAGCGGGGCGCCGGCGACCTGGGCGAGCCGGATGGCGCGGTGGGTGGCCTCGGCCTCGAGGAGGGCCTTGCGGACCTCGCCGTGGTGGCGGGGGTCGGTCTCGCCGCGGGCGAGGGCCTGTTCGACGAGCACGTCGATGGCGATGCCGTTCTCCGCGTGCATCATGATCAGCCCGCCGTTCTCGGCGGAGCGCTGCATGGCGCGCAGGATCTGGCCGTCGTCGGAGTAGAAGACCCCGGGGTAGGCCATGAACTGCTTGAAGGAGGTGACCCCTTCCTCCACGAGCAGGTCCATCTCCTTGAGCGTCTCCTGGTTCACGTCCGAGACGATCATGTGGAAGCCGTAGTCGACGGCGCAGGTGCCCTCGGCCTTGGCGTGCCAGGCGTCCAGGCCCTGGCGCAGGGACTGGCCGACGCTCTGCACGGCGAAGTCGACGATGGTGGTCGTACCGCCCCAGGCGGCGGCCCGGGTGCCGGTCTCGAAGGTGTCGGAGGCGAAGGTGCCGCCGAACGGCAGCTCCATGTGGGTGTGGGCGTCGACGCCGCCCGGGAGGACGTACTTCCCGGTGGCGTCGATGGTCCGCTCGGCGGTGAAGGCATCGGCGGCGGGGGTGCCGGAGGCGGCGAGGGCGGCGATGCGGCCGTCCTCGATCAGGACGTCGGCGTGGATCTCGTCGGCGGCGGTGATGACGAGGCCACCACGGATGACGGTTCGGCTGCTCATGGTGCTCCCTCTCTACGAGCTCTACGAGCCGGTGCTACGACGTGCTCCTCAGGGCGCGTTCGAGGATCGCGGCGCCCTCCTCGGCCTCCGCGACGTTGAGGGACAGCGGCGGGGCGATCCGCAGGGCGCTGGTGTCGTGGCCGCCGCCCTTGCCGATGAGCAGGCCGCCCTCGCGGGCCGCTTCGAGGACGGCGGAGGCGGCGGCCGGGTCGGCCTCGTCGGTGCCGGGCTTCGTCAGCTCGATGCCGATCATCAGCCCGCGGCCGCGGACCTCGCGGACGGCGGGGACGTGGGCGGCGGCGGCCCGCAGCCGCTCGATGAGCATGCCGCCGACGCGTCGGGCGTTGCCCTGGAGGTCGTGCTCCAGCAGGTAGTTGAGGTTGGCCAGGCCGGCCGCCATGGTGATCTGGGTGCCGCCGAACGTCGAGATGCTGTTGGCGTCCAGGCAGTTCATGATCTCGGCGCGGGCGACGACCCCGCCGATGGACATGCCGTTGCCGATGCCCTTGGCGAAGGTCAGCATGTCCGGCGGCCCGCCGCGGCCGTGGGCCTGCCAGCCCCAGAAGTGCTCGCCGGTGCGGCCCCAGCCGGTCTGCACCTCGTCGGAGATCCACAGGATGCCCCGCTCGTGGAGCACCTCGCGGAAGGCCGCGTACAGCCCGTCGGGCGGTGAGGTGAAGCCGCCGACGCCCTGGATGGGTTCGGCGATGAGTGCGGCGGGCGGGCGGGTGTGGCCGAGGAGGTCCTTCAGGTCGTCGACGCAGGCCGCGACGAAGTCGTAGTCGTCGAGCGCGGCGAACGGGCCCCGGGTGCGCACGCCGCCGTGGACGTAGAGCGTCTGGAGCGGGGAGAGCGAGGTCGGGGACCAGCCGCGGTTGCCGGTGATGCCGACCGAGCTGAAGGAGCGGCCGTGGTAGCTGTTGCGCATCGCCAGGACGGTGTTGCTGCGCCGGTAGGTGGTGGCGAGCAGCAGGGCGGTGTCGTTGGCCTCGGTGCCGGAGGTGGTGAAGAACACCCGGGCGTCCGGGATGCCGCTCAACTGGGCGATGCGCTCGGCGAGTTCCACCATCTGCCGGTTGAGGTAGAGGGTGGAGGAGTGGACGATCCGCCCGGCCTGCTCGCTCACCGCCTTGGTGACCTCGGGCAGGGCGTGGGCGGTCATGGTGGTGAGGATGCCGCCGAAGAAGTCGAGGTAGCGGTTGCCCTCGGAGTCCCAGACGTGGCGGCCCTCGCCGTGGGTGATCTCGATGGGCTCCTCGTAGTAGAGGGCGAGCCAGTCGGGGAGCACCGAGCGGTGGCGGCCCAGCAGGTCGTCGGTCACGGCCGCACCAGCCCTTCGTAGGCGTCGGGGCGGCGGTCGCGGTAGAAGGCCCACTGCTGCCGCACCTCGTCGATGAGGCCGAAGTCCAGGTCGCGGACCACGAGTTCCTCCTTGCTGTCGCTGGCGACGTCGCCGACGAACTGGCCGCGCGGGTCGACGAAGTACGAGGTGCCGTAGAAGTCGTTGTCGCCGTACTCCTCCACGCCGACGCGGTTGATCGCGGCGACGAAGTACTCGTTGGCGACGGCCGCCGCCGGCTGCTCCAGCCGCCACAGGTGGGACGAGAGTCCCCGGTGCGTGGCGGACGGGTTGTACACCAACTGGGCTCCGTTGATGCCGAGTTGCCGCCAGCCCTCGGGGAAGTGGCGGTCGTAGCAGATGTAGACGCCGACCTTGCCGACGGCGGTGTCGAACACGGGCCAGCCGAGGTTGCCGGGCCGGAAGTAGAACTTCTCCCAGAAGCCCTTGACCTGCGGGATGTGGTGCTTGCGGTATTTGCCGAGGACGGTGCCGTCGGCGTCGATCACGGCGGCGGTGTTGTAGTAGTAGCCCGACTGCTCGATCTCGAACACCGGCACGACGATCACCATGCCGGTCTCGCGGGCCAGTTCCCGCATCCGGCGGACGGTCGGCCCGTCGGGCACGGGTTCGGCCCAGCGGTAGTGCTCGGGGTCCTGGACCTGGCAGAAGTAGGGCGCGTTGAACACCTCCTGGAACCCGATGACCTTCGCACCCTGCCGGGCCGCCTCGCGGGCGTGCTCCTCGTGTTTTGCCAGCATGGACTCGGTGTCACCGGTCCAGGTGGCCTGGACCAGAGCGGCACGTACGACGTTGGCCATGAGCTGCTCCTTCGACGCGACGTCAGAGCCTCTACGCCCGTAGAAGGGCCGTAGAGGGACGAAAGTAGGCCTCTCGGGCGGCCTTGCCAAGACCATCGTCGTGAACCCGCTGAGTCGATCGTGTTTCGCACTCCTGTGGGTGAGTCGGTCGCGCCCGTCGGCGCCGGTCAGGCGGTGAACCCGGCGACACGGAGGGCGTGCAGCAGATCCCAGTGCCGCTCGTCCGAGACGTCCCGGGCGGCGGTGAGGAGCAGGGGGACCAGCCGCCGCGGGTCCGGTGCCGCCGTGCGGGCAGCGTCCTCGGGGGTGCGCATACGGACACAGGCGTCCAGCAGCGCCCGCAGCTCGCGGTGCCGTGCCTCCGTGTCCAGGGCGAGCACGGCCCGCCCGAGCTCGTCGGCCGGCCGCACGACGCCCTGCCGCAGGATCCGCTCCCCGTCCTGGGCGCGGCCCGCCGCGGTGAGCGCGTCGGCGGTGACGACCAGCCGTTCGGCGGGCAGCGAGGCGGCGGCCTCCCACAGCAGGGTCGCCCAGTCGGCTTCCAGCCCGGCCCGCCGCATCTCCTCCGCGAGCAGCGGGAAGCGTACGGCCGGCCCGCGGGCGGTCTCGATCAGCAGCGCGTGCGCCTCCCCGCCGCGCCCCTCGTGGCGCAGCCGCTTGAGTGCCGCCACGACCCGGCCCGCCTCGCGCCGGTCCGCATCGAGGGGCCGCTCGGTCCGGGGCCGCGCCTCCTCGGGCGCCACCTCGGCGGCGGCCCCGGCGAACCGGGCGCCGCGCGGGGTGCGACGAGGCGTGGTTCCGGACGCGGGCGGACTCGGCGAGGCCACGGGAGGTACGACGACGGCGCCGGCCTCCTCGTCCACGGCCGCCCCGGCGAACCGGGCGCCGCCCCGCCGGCGCCGGCGGGCGGTGGGGGCGGGCTCCGTTTCCGGGCGGTCGTGCGCGACGGCCTCGTCCCCGTCGCCGTCGGAGCCGACCGTCGAGGTCCGCCCGGCGTCGTCGCGTCGCGTCTGTCGCCCCGGGTCGGGTTGACGGGACCGGCCGTCGAGCGCCGTCAGGCGGGCGGTGATCTCCGCGCACCGGGCCGTGGCGCGTTCGTGGTCGTCCTGGGTCCAGGCGAGGTCGACGCGGAGGGTGTCGACCTGTTCGCGGGTGGTGGCGGCGGCGAGCCGGCGGGTCAGCTCCGCGCGGCGCTCCGCCGCGTACCTCTGCTCGCGCAGCATGACGTCCAGCCGGTCGCTCAGCGCCTCCCGGGCCCCGGGCCGGGCGTCGTACACGGCCAGGGCGGCCAGGTACAGGGAGCGGGCGTGCGGGGTCTCGGCGGTGGCGGCCCCGGTGCCGTATGCCGCGGCGAGGTCCTGGAGCAGGGCCTCCACCACGTCCCAGGGCGGCGGCTCACGCCCGTCGAGGCAGGCCCGGATCCCGTCGGGGTCGCGCTGCCAGAACACCGCGCACCAGCCGCCGGACGGATCCAGCCGCGCCAGCAGATCCCGAAGGTAGTCAGTGAACTCCCGGATGCCGCCCGGGAGTTGCTCCACCGTCATGGCCAACTCCCGCCCGATCCGGAGTACTCAGCTCCGTAGGTAACACCCGTCGTGTTACAGCGGCGCTACGGAGAGTTTTCCGGCGGAACTCAGGCGGCGACCGGGGCGGTCGGGGTCGTCTGTGCGCAGCGCCCGACCAGTTCGTCCATCGAGAGGCCTAGCGCGGCGGCCAGCGCGGCCACCGTGAAGAAGGCGGGGGTCGGGGCCCGGCCCGTCTCGATCTTGCGGAGGGTCTCCGCGGAGATGCCGGCGCTCGCCGCGACGTCGGTCATGCTGCGGCCGCCGCGCGCCTCGCGCAGCAGCCGGCCGAGCCGCTCGCCGCGTTCGCGCTCTTCGGGGGTCAAGGGGGTGCGCACCATGGCACCCATTCTAATACCGGTATAGTAATTGGCATGGTGGAGCTGAAGACCGATACACACATCGATGCCATGTACGAGGCGGGCCAGGTCGTCGCGAGCGCGCTGACGGCCGCACGGAAGGCCGCCGACGTGGGCGTTTCCCTGCTGGAGCTGGACGAGGTGGCGCGGGACGCGCTGCGTGCGGCGGGTGCGACCTCACCCTTCCTGGGCTACCGGCCGTCCTTCGCGCCGACCCCGTTCCCGGCGGTGATCTGCGCGTCCGTCAACGACGCGATCGTGCACGGCATCCCGGACGGCTACCGGCTGCGCGACGGGGACCTCGTCTCGATCGACTGCGGCGCCCAGCTGGGCGGCTGGGCCGGGGACTCGGCGATCAGCTTCATCGTGGGCACCCCGCGCCCGGCCGACGAACGGCTGATCGAGACCGCCGAGCGGGCACTCGCCGCGGGGATCGCGGCGGCCGTCGTCGGCAACCGCATCGGCGACATCGCGCACGCGATCGGCACGGTGTGCCGCGCCGGGGGGTACGGCATCATGGAGGACTTCGGCGGCCACGGCATCGGCCGGCGCATGCACGAGGACCCGGCGGTGCCCAACGAGGGCCGGCCGGGGAGGGGGATGCCCCTGCGGCCCGGCATGGTCCTCGCGATCGAGCCCATGCTGATCGCCGGCGGCACGGACGCGTACCACGCCGCCCCGGACGGCTGGACCCTCCGCACCAACGACGGCACCCGAGCGGCCCACGTGGAACACACGGTGGCGATCACCGAGAGCGGTCCGCGGGTTCTGACCGCCCGGCTCACGGCGTGAGCACACGCCCCAACCACCCTCCGCCCGCACAGCCGGAGGCTGTGTTGCGCGGAGGAGGCAGCCGAACGCGCTCCGGAGGCTCCCTTCCGCGCCCCCACCGGGACCGGCGCGCCGGGGCGGGAATCCCGGACCATAGATCAAGGTGAGAACGTTTCCTCGCACAGAAATCCAGGCGATCCGCAGACGTCTGCCGCCGGATGCGGGACAAGTCCGGACCGGCGAGCCGGCATCATCGCCAAGATTTCTCACACCATCCTACTTTTTTGTATCTCCTTGCCCTCCTCGGCCGTTCTGCCGCTAGCTGGGTGCCGCGCCGCTCCTCGCCCCCTGGCTCCCGATGAGCCACGGGCACGTCGACGAGGGGAGCCGGCCGAGCCATCAGCACGCGAGGAGAGTCATGAAGAAGGCATACGAAGCGCCGACCCTCGTCCGTCTCGGGACGTTCCGCAAGGAGACCGGACTCCTGGGGAGGAGCGGCAACGACCGGCTGATCCTGAGCAAGAACTGACGGGCGACGGTACCGACCCGACGTCATGACACCACTGCACGCATGTGCGGGGACGGGCCCCGGCGAGGCGCACTTCGCGGTCTTCACCGACCGCGAGGAGGCGGCCGCCGCGGCCCGCTCCTTCGCCCGGCCCGGCTGCCGGACCGTACACCACCCCTCGGGCCGGCCCTGGCTGGTGGGCCACTGGCCCGAGGACGAGGCCGTCACCGTGCGAGCCGGTGGGGCCGCCCTCGCGGTCATCGGCTGCTGCCCCGTCGAGGCGGACGAACTGCGGCGCCGGGCGGCCCGATTGCGCGACCTCGCCGAGGTCGGCGCGCTGGCCCGGTCCCTGCCGGGCAGCTTCCACCTGGTGGCCGCCCTCGACGGGAGCGTCCGCGTCCAGGGCACCGCCTCCGGCCTCCGGCTGGTCTTCCACACGGAGATCGCCGGCACCCGGGTCGTCGCCACCCGGGCCGACGTGCTCGCGGACGCCCTCGCCCTCGAACCCGATCCCGCGGAACTGGCCGTCCGGCTGCTGTGGCCCGCGCCGTACCCGCTCTACGAGACGTCCCTGTGGCCCGCCGTCACCGCCGTACCTCCGCAGGACGCGGTGGTCGTCGCGGCTGACGGGCGAGGCGCCCGGCACACCCGCTGGTGGACACCGCCCGAGCCTGTCGTGCCGCTGGCGGAGGCGGCCGGCCCGGTCCGCACGGCGCTCGAGGAAGCCGTCGGCGCCCGGACCCGGCGGGGCGGTGTGGTCAGCTGCGACCTGTCCGGCGGGCTGGACTCCACCTCCGTCTGCTTCCTCGCCGACCACTCCCCCGCGCGCGTGGTGGCCGGCACCTGGCCCGGACGCGACCCGGCGGACACCGATCTGTACTGGGCCGAGCAGGCGGCCCGGTATCTCCCGGACGTCGAGCACGTGGTCTGGGACGCCGACGCCTCGCCGCTGGTCTACGACGGTCTGCTCGGCATCGACGACCTGCTGGACGAGCCCACCATCGGTGTGATGGACCGCTCCCGGGCCCTGCACCATCTGCCGGGACTCGCCGAGCGGGGCAGCCGCGTGCACCTGACCGGCATCGGCGGCGACCACGTGGCCTGGTGCTCCGAGGCGTACTACCACCGACTGCTGCGCACCCGCCCCCTGCACGCGCTGCGGCAACTGCGCGGGTTCCGGGCCCTGTGGCAGTGGCCGCTGGGCGGCACGGTCCGCGCCCTGGCCGACTCACGGCCGTACGGGAAGTGGCTCGCCGACGCCGCGGGCCGGCTGCGCCGGCCGGCCGCCTCGTCCTCCGTCGGCGCCGGACTCGGCTGGGGCACGGCCCCGCGGCTCCTCGACTGGGTGACCCCGGACGCCGAACGGCTGGCGCGGCGGGCCCTGCTCGACGCCGCCGCGACGGCGACTCCCCTGCATCCCGACCGGGGCATGCACACGGACCTGGAGCAGATCCGCTCCACGACGCGTGTCATCAGGCAGTGGGACCACATGGCGGCCCGCGCCGGGCTGCCGATGGCCTCGCCGTTCCTCGACGACCGGGTCATCGAAGCGTGCCTCGCCGTGCGTCCGGCCGAGCGGGTCACGCCGTACCGCTACAAGCCGGTGCTGACCGCCGCGATGAGCGGGGTGGTGCCCGAACCGTGTCTGCGCCGGACCACCAAGGCCACGGCCTCCATGGACGCCTCCAACGGGCTGCGCGAGAACCGCGCCGAGCTGCTGGCGCTGTGGGAGGACTCCCGGCTGGAGCGGCTCGGGCTGGTGGACGGCGCCGAGCTGCGCCGTCTCGCCCGGCGGCCGGCCTCCCCCGGGCTGTCCGACGCCGTCCTCTACTCGACGATCGCCGCCGAGGTGTGGCTGCGTGGGCGCTCCCGCAGCCACGGCGGCTCCCGTACCCGTGTCCCCTAGGGCCCGCGCGCACCGCGGGGCCGCCCCGCCCTCGGTGCAGAAAGGCGATGCCATGCCCCTGCGTTTCGACACACACGTCTCCACGGCCGAGACCGACTACGGCACCGTGCTCCTCGACGAACGGGCCGGAACCTACTGGGAGTTGAACCCCACCGCCACGCTGGTGGTGCGGGCGCTGATGGACGGCGGCGAGAGTGCCGACGCGGCCGCCGCCCTGGTCCGCGAGTTCGACATCGAGCCGGCGCAGGCCCTGCGGGACGTCGAGGCGCTCGTCGGCGACCTGCGCGAGGCGGGGCTGGCCTCATGACGACACCCAGCGCGCTGGAACGCCCGACGGGTGTGCCGCTCGGGCGGCGGCTGGCCGCCCGGCTGGTCCTGGCGCCCGCCGTGGTACTCGCCCTGCTGCCGCCGCGCCGCATCCGCACCGTGCTGCATCTGCTGCGGCGCGGCGCGGCACCCGCCACCGCCGTCCAGGCGCAGGCCGCGCGCGACGCCCTGTGCGCCGTCAGCCTGCGCTGCACCGGGCCGAAGGGGTGTCTGCCGCGTTCCCTGGGCGCCGCGCTGCTGTGCCGACTGCGGGGGACGTGGCCGACCTGGTGCGCGGGCGTCCGCGTGGTGCCGCCCTTCACCGCCCACGCCTGGATCGAGGCGGAGGGCCGCCCGGTCGGCGAAGGCGTCCCCGACGGCTATTTCGCCCGGCTGGTCTCCGTGGAGCCCTCCTCCCGATGACCGACCGCCCTCCCCCCGACGCCCCGGCACACACCGGCGACCCGCCACACACCGGGGCCCCGACCGGCGCCCCGGCCCGGAACCTCCACCGACGACCCGAGCCCACCGACGACCCCGCCCTCCCGGACGGGATCCGCCCCATCCGGACCCCACACGAACCGACCCCCAACCACCCGACACCCGGCCCCCCACCATCCACCCCGACACCACAACCCGAACCCACCGACCACCCCGCACCCCCGGACGAGCGCCGGTCCGTCCGGGCCGCGTTGTGCACGCTGTTCCGGCTCACCGCCGGACACCGGCGGGCCATGGGTCTGGCCGTGCTGCTGACCCTCGTGGGCTCCGCCCTCGGGCTGGCCCAGCCGCTCGTGGCCCGGCAGGCCGTCGACGCGAGCGGCCGCGGGCAGGTCGTCTGGCCGCTGCTGGGGCTGCTCGGCGCGCTGTTCGTCGCCGAGGCCGTGACCGGCTCGGTGGGCCGCTTCCTCCTGGAGCGCATGGGCGAGGGCGTGGTACGACAGCTCCGGCTCGGCCTGGTCGACCGGCTGCTCCGGCTGGAGATGCGCGTCCACGACCGCCACCGCGGCGGCGACCTCGTCTCGCGCGTCACCGCCGACACGACCCTGCTGCGCGAAGTCGTCTCCCAGTCATTGGCCGATCTGGTGACCGGGAGCATCGTCGCCGCCGGCGCGCTCGTCCTGATGGCGTGGCTCGACCCGCTGCTGCTCCTCCTCGTGGTCGTGACCGTGGCCGTCGCGGCAGGCGTCGTGGCCTCGCTGCTCCAGGCGATCCGGTGCGCCTCGGAGCGGATGCAGCAGGCGGTCGGTGCCATCGCCGCCGACCTGGAGCGGGCGTTGGGCGCCCTGCCCATGGTCCGGGTGCACCGCGCCGAGGCGCGCGAGTCGGCCCGGGTGGGGGCCCGGGTGGACGAGGCGCACGACGCGGGCGTGCGCACCGCGAAACTCGCCTCCGTGATGAGCCCGGCCGTCGAGCTCGCCGTCCAGGGTTCCTTCCTCCTCGTCCTCGTGGTCGGCGGCCTGCGCGTGGGCGGGCGGTCGGGTTCCCTGGGCGACCTCGTCGCCTTCCTGCTGTACGCCTCGTATCTCGTGCTGCCGCTGTCCTCGGTGTTCCACGCGGTGGGCCAGGTCCAGCGCGGCATGGGTGCCCACCGGCGGGTCGAGCAGGCCATGCGCCTGCCCGTCGAGCACACGGGGCCGGGCCTCGCGCCCGCCCGCCCCGCCGCCCGTCCCCGCTCCGGGGCGCGGGGCGCCGGCGAGCGGCCGGTGCTCGCACTGGACGACGTCCACTTCGGCTACGCACCGCACCGGCCCGTGCTGCGCGGCGTCTCCTTCGCCGTGGACACACACCGCCAGGTCGCTCTGGTGGGTCCCTCGGGCGCCGGGAAGAGCACGGTTTTCGCCCTGGTCGCGGGCTTCTACGAACCGGACTCGGGCGCCGTGCTCTTCGACGGCCGACCGGCCGCAGAACTGGGCCGTGAAGCGTGCCGGCGCCGCATCGCCGTCGTGGACCAGAACACCCACGTCGTCCACGGCACCCTGCGGGAGAACATCGCCTACGCCGTGCCGGACGCCCCGGAGGCGGAGCTGAGGCGGGTGGTGGAGCTGGCCGGGCTCGCGGAACTCGTCGACCGCCTGCCCGGAGGCCTGGACAACGTCGTCGGCGAGCGCGGGAGCACCCTCTCCGGCGGCGAACGCCAGCGCGTGGCACTGGCCCGGGCCCTGCTCGCCCGTCCCGCGCTGCTCCTGCTCGACGAGCCCACCTCGCACCTGGACGCGATCAACGAGGCCGCGCTGACCTCGGTGATGAAGGACGTGGCACGGGAGTGCGCCGTGCTGGTCGTCGCCCACCGTCTGTCCACCGTGCGGCACGCCGATCGGATCGTCGTCCTGGACGGGGGCCGTACGGTCGGGCAGGGGCGGCACGAGGAGCTGCTGGCCACGAACGCCCTCTACCGGCGGCTGACCACGAGCCAGCTGCCGCGGCCGGGCGACCGCCCGTCCGCCGGGCGTCCCCGGTCACCCTTCTGACATGCCCGCGGACACGGATCGTGTCATCGTTGGCATGAGCGAGCCCCGACCGGGTTACCCGGCCCCGGCACGTCGACCCAGCGAAGGAACGGATGACGATGACGAGTGGTTTCGTCGGCCCGGAGGGTGACCCCTTCGCAGAATTCCTCGCCCGCTTCTTCGGCGGACAACGCCCCCGCCAGATCGACATCGGCAGGCTCCTCAGCCAGCCCGCCCGGGAACTGGTGCGCGGGGCCGCCCAGTACGCCGCCGAGCACGGCAGCCGTGACCTGGACACCCAGCACCTGCTGCGCGCCGCGCTCTCCGCCGAGCCGACCCGCAGCCTGCTCAGCCGGGCCGGCGCGGACCCCGACTCGCTGGCGTCGCAGATCGACGACCGGTCCGGACCGGTCCAGCACGGCCCGGAGGACGCCCCGCCGCCGACCTCGCTGTCCCTGACGCCCGCCGTCAAGCGGGCCCTGCTGGACGCGCACGAGATGGCCCGCGCGTCGGGCGCCGGCTACATCGGCCCCGAGCACGTCCTCAGCGCCCTCGCCTCCAACCCCGACTCGGCCGCGGGCCACATCCTCAACGCGGCCCGCTTCGCCCCCTCCGGCCCGCCGGAGGCACCGGAGGCCCCGCAGGTCCGCGCCGAACGGCCCCGCCCCGCCACGGGCACCCCGACCCTGGACAAGTACGGCCGTGACCTCACCGAGCTCGCCCGCGAGGGCCGTGTCGACCCGGTGATCGGACGCGACGACGAGATCGAGCAGACCGTAGAGGTGCTCTCCCGGCGCGGCAAGAACAACCCGGTGCTGATCGGGGACGCGGGCGTCGGCAAGACGGCCGTCGTGGAGGGGCTGGCCCAGCGGATCGCCGAGGGCGACGTGCCCGACGTACTCCTCGGCCGGCGCGTGGTCGCCCTGGACCTGACCGCCGTGGTCGCCGGAACCCGCTACCGGGGCGACTTCGAGGAGCGGATGAACAACATCGTCGAGGAGATCCGCACCCACTCCGACCAGCTGATCATCTTCATCGACGAGCTGCACACCGTCGTCGGCGCCGGGGGCGGAGGCGAGGGCGGCTCGATGGATGCCGGGAACATCCTCAAGCCGGCCCTCGCCCGCGGCGAGCTGCACATCGTGGGCGCGACCACCCTGGAGGAGTACCGCCGCATCGAGAAGGACGCGGCACTGGCCCGCCGCTTCCAGCCGATCATGGTGCCCGAGCCGACCCCGGCGGACGCCATCGAGATCCTGCGCGGGCTGCGGGACCGGTACGAGGCCCACCACCAGGTCCGCTACACCGACGAGGCGCTGGTGGCGGCCGTGGAGCTGTCCGACCGCTATCTGAGCGACCGCCGCCTGCCGGACAAGGCCATCGACCTGATCGACCAGGCCGGGGCACGGGTGCGGCTGCGGGCCCGGACCAAGGGCACGGACGTACGGGCCATGGAGCGCGAGGTCGACCAGCTGACCTGCGACAAGGACCAGGCGGTCGCCGACGAGCAGTACGAGCGGGCCACGCACCTGCGGGACCGCATCGTGGAGCTGAAGCAGCGGATCACGGAGGCCGGCGGCGACGGCGAGGTCGACGAGGGGCAGAGCCTGTGGGTGGACGCCGAGGCGATCGCCGAGGTGGTGGCCCGGCAGACGGGCATCCCGGTCAGCCGGCTCACCGAGGAGGAGAAGGACCGGCTGCTGGGCCTGGAGCAGCATCTGCACCAGCGGGTCGTCGGCCAGGACGAGGCCGTGAGCGTCGTCTCGGACGCCGTGATGCGCTCGCGCGCGGGTCTGTCCAGCCCCGACCGGCCGATCGGCAGCTTCCTGTTCCTCGGCCCGACGGGCGTCGGCAAGACGGAGCTGGCGCGGGCGCTCGCCGAGGCGCTGTTCGGCAGTGAGGACCGGATGGTGCGCCTGGACATGAGCGAGTACCAGGAGCGGCACACGGTGAGCAGGCTGGTGGGTGCCCCGCCCGGCTATGTGGGGCACGAGGAGGCCGGGCAGCTCACCGAGGTGGTGCGCCGGCATCCGTACTCGCTGCTGCTGCTGGACGAGGTGGAGAAGGCGCACCCGGATGTCTTCAACATCCTGCTCCAGGTCCTCGACGACGGCCGGCTGACCGACTCGCAGGGCCGGACGGTGGACTTCACCAACACCGTGATCGTGATGACCAGCAATCTCGGTTCCGAGGCGATCACGCGGCGCGGCGCGACTCTCGGTTTCGCGTCCGGCGGCGCGGAGGCCGACGAGGAGGCGCGGCGCGAGCAGATCCTGCGGCCGCTGCGGGAGCACTTCCGGCCCGAGTTCCTCAACCGGATCGACGAGGTCGTGGTGTTCCGCCAGCTGACCCGCGAGGAACTGCGGCGGATCACCGACCTGCTCCTGGAGAGCACCCGGCGCGGACTGAAGGGCCAGGGCATCGCGATCGACTTCACCGACGCGGCCGTGGACTGGCTGGCCGAACGGGGCCACCAGCCCGAGTACGGCGCCCGGCCGCTGCGCCGCACCATCCAGCGGGAGGTCGACAACCAGCTGTCCCGGCTGCTGCTGGACGGCCGGGTCCGGGAGGGCGGCCGGGTGACCGTGGACGCGCGGGACGGTCACCTGACGTTCCGTACGCAGGAGACGCCGGCCGCCGAGCTGTGACGGCGCCGGCGTCCCCCGGTCGCCCTCAGCGGGCCGGACGGACCACCATCGCCGAGCCGCCGCCCCTGCGGACCTTCTCGGCCGCCGCGAGCCACCTGCCGTCCGGCAGGCGCTGGATGCCGGTGGTCGCGCCGATCTCCGGGTTCTCCCTGAAGGAGTGCCCGATGGCCTCCAGGGACTGCCGCACCTCGCTGCCGTACAGGCCGGGTTCGAGGTCCGTCCGCGCCGTGTTGCGCTGGCTGGCGCGCGGCGCGGCGATCGCGTCGACCAGCGGCAGTCCCCGGTCGAGGAAGCCGGTGAGGGTTTGCAGCACGGTGGTGATGATGGTCGAGCCGCCGGGCGAGCCGAGCGCCACCACCGGCCGGTCGTGCCCGTCGAGCACGATCGTCGGGGAGATCGACGAGCGGGGCCGCTTGCCGGGGCCGGGCAGGTTCGGGTCGTGCACGGCCGGGTCCGCCGGGGCGAAGGAGAAGTCGGTCAGCTCGTTGTTGAGCAGGAACCCGCGTCCGGGCACGGTGATGCCGCTGCCGCCGGTCTGCTCGATGGTGAGGGTGTAGGCGACGACGTTGCCCCACCGGTCGGCGGTGGTGAGGTGCGTGGTGTTCTCGCCCTCGTACGTCGTGGGGGCGGCCGTGCCGCCGGTCGCGCAGGGCTCGGGGTCGCGGGGGTCGCCGGGGGCGAGGGGGCTGGTGAGGACGGCGTCGTCCTCGATGAGGCACTCGCGCGAGTCGGCGAACCGCTGGGAGAGCAGTTCCCGCGTCGGTACGTCCTCGAAGGCGGGGTCGCCGACCCAGCGGCCCCGGTCGGCGAACGCGATCCGGCTCGCCTCGATGAAGCGGTGCAGGTACTGGACGTCGCTCGCGTCGGAGAGGTCGGTGCGCTCCAGGATGTTGAGGGCCTCGCCGACCGTGGTGCCGCCGGAGGAGGAGGGCGCGATGGAGTAGACGTCCAGTCCGCGGTACGAGGTCTTCGTGGGCGGCTGGGACTTGGCGCGGTAGGCGGCGAGGTCGCGTTCGGACAGCTCGCCGGGGCGGGCGTTCCAGCCGGAATCCGGGTCCACGGGCGGCTTGTTGACCGTGTCCACGATGTCCCGGCCGATGGCGCCCCGGTACAGGGCGTCGACGCCCTCGCGGCGCAACTCCCGGTAGGTGCGGGCCAGATCGGGGTTCTTGAAGGTGGAGCCGACGGCCGGGAGTTCGCCGCCGGGGAGGAACAGCTCGGCCGTGTCGGGGAAGTGGCGGAAGCGGGTCTCGTTGGCGGCGGTCTGCGCGCGGAAGGTGTCGTCGACGGTGAAGCCGTCGCGGGCGAGACGCTCGGCCGGTTTCAGGACCGTGTCCAGGGCGCGCCCGCCCCATTTGTCGAGCGCCCGCTGCCAGGTGGCGGGCGTGCCGGGGGTGCCGACGCCGAGACCGCTGCTGACGGCCTCGGCGAACGGGATGGGCTCGCCGTTCTCCAGGAAGAGCCCGGAGTCGGCGGTGAGCGGGGCGGTCTCGCGCCCGTCGAGGGTGTGCACGGTGCGGGAGCGGGCGTCGTAGTAGACGAAGTAGCCGCCTCCGCCGATGCCGGCCGAGTAGGGCTCGGTGACGCCGAGGGCGGCGGCCGTGGCGACGGCCGCGTCGACGGCGTTGCCGCCCTTCCTCAGGATCTCGATCCCGGCGGCGGAGGCGTCGGCGTCGACGCTGGAGACCGCGCCGCCGTGTCCGACGGCCACCGGGACCTTGGGGGTGTGCCGGGCGGGTGTGTCGTGCTGGGTGGGTGGCGGGGCCGCCCCCACCGACAGCACGGCGGCACCGACCGCCAGGACCGCGAGTTTCCGTACGACAGGGCGACGCATCCGCACCTCCGGTGAAGAGCCGTTCGCGCAGCTTAGTTCGCCGCCATGCTCGCGTCAGGGAGGTGCGCGAGGTGTGCCGTCCCCGAGTCGCCGCGGCCCTTGCGGTCCTTTGCGGCCCTTTGCGCTCTGGGCTCGAACACGGGTTTGCGTGGGCCCGCTAGCATGCGCGCCCATGAATGACGACGTGCGCAACATCGTTCTGGGTGTGGTGGCCGCCGGCATCAGTGCCGCGCTGGGCTGGCTCGCCCGTACCTACTTGTGGAAGAGGAAGCTCCGGCGCAAGCAGATGTTCTTCGGGCTGCCGGAGAACTCCGAGTCACTGCTCGTCGTCAACCGGGATCCGGCGACGGCGGAACCGGCGGTGCACCGCTTCGACGTGTTCGCGCTGCTGGAGCTCTCCGCGCTGATCAAGGACTGCGGGGCGCATGCCCAGGTGGTCACCCAGGACGCGGCCCATCAGGGCTTCGGCGAGCGGACCGAGTTCTGTGTGGGCGGGCCCGGATCGAACCGGCGGATGGTCGCCCACATGGCGGCCATGCTGCCGGGGGTGCGGGTCAACGTCGATCCGGAGCCGGGCCCGGACCGGGGCGCCTTCCAGATCGGCTCCGAGCGCTACCGCATGGACCCGGGCATCACCGAGTACGTGCTGCTGGCGCGGCTGACCGCCGGTGAACGGCGGGAGACCCGGCCGGTGTTCCTGTTCTGCGGCCAGCGCGCGATCACCAACCAGGCCGCCACCCGCTATCTCGCCCGCAACCACGAGCGGCTGGCCCGCAAGTACGGCTCGCACTCGTTCGTCCTGCTGCTGAAGGTGATCAACTCGCAGGCGTACGGACCGGATGTGGTCGAACTGGTCGCGGACGTGACCAAGGCCGCGCAGACCGCGCTGCCGGCTCCCGCGCCCCGCAACAGCCACCGCGCCGACTGACCCGGTTCAGCACCACCCGTCCGGCGCGCAGCTGACCTTCTCCTCGCCGGCGGATCCGGCCCGTGGCACGGGCCGTTTCCGCGCGAGCAGTGATCTCCGGCTGCCGCCGGACGGGACTGGCCGATGTGATCCACCGCCACCACGGGTGGTGGGTCCCTCCCGGCGGCGGCGTCCCCGCTCCTGACGCGAAGTCCCCTCCCCCACCGGGATGAAGGGACCATCCTAGTCGAGGCCGGCGCGGACGGGTCTACGGGCGCCACCCCGTTCAGTGCTTGAGGATCTTGGAGAGGAAGTCCTTGGCCCGGTCGGTGCTCGGGTCGCTGAAGAACTCGTCGGGGGTGCGGTCCTCCACGATCCGGCCGTCCGCCATGAAGACCACCCGGTTCGCCGCGGAGCGGGCGAAGCCCATCTCGTGCGTCACCACGATCATGGTCATGCCCTCGCCGGCCAGTTGCCGCATGACCTCCAGGACCTCATTGATCATCTCCGGGTCCAGCGCGGAGGTCGGCTCGTCGAACAGCATCACCTTGGGGTCCATGGCCAGCGCCCGCGCGATCGCCACGCGCTGCTGCTGGCCTCCCGAGAGCTGCGCCGGGTACTTGTCGGCCTGGTTGGCGACGCCGACGCGGTCGAGGAGCGCATGGGAGCGCCGGTCGGCCTCCTCCTTCTTGCGTCCACGGACCTTGACCTGGCCCAGGGAGACGTTCTGGAGCACGGTCTTGTGCGCGAAGAGGTTGAACGACTGGAAGACCATGCCGACATCGGCCCGCAGCCGCGCCAGCGCCTTGCCCTCGTCCGGCAGGGGCTGCCCGTCGACCAGGATCGTGCCGGACTGGACGGTCTCCAGCCGGTTGATCGCGCGGCACAGGGTCGACTTGCCCGACCCCGACGGGCCGATGACGACGACCACCTCTCCCCTGCCCACGGTGAGCCCGATGTCCCGCAGGACATGGAGATCCCCGAAGTACTTGTTGACGTCACGCAGTTCGATCAGCGGTTCGACGGCCATACCCACCCCTACTCGCTCTCAGCCGTGTGGTGGTGCACGTGGTGGTACGTGTGGTGGTCGCCGCAACGTATCCGGGCAAGATCGCCCCGGTGGCGCGACACGCACCTTCCGATCAATAGCCGTATTTACGGCTGCCGTGCCCCGGCCGGCCGCCCGCGCGTCACGTCTCGGCGACCTCCGCGTACAGCTGCGACAGTTCGGGCACGCCGCTGGCCGCCCACGCGTGGCCCGCGTCCACGACGTCGAACTCCCGCCCGGAGGCGAGCCGTACGACCGGCTGTCCGTCGGCGCGGATCTCCCAGGCGGCCCCCGGTACGGTGCGCACGATGACGGTGCCGAGGTACAGCCCGGCGTCGTTGCCCAGCCAGGTCGAGGTCTCCTCGTCGTCCCGCCAGCGCGGCACCAGCTGGTCCAGCGCCTCCAACGAGGCCGGGGAGTCGTCGAGTCGCACACCCGCCCGGGACGCCTGGGAGCGCAGGAGTTCGCACTCGGCGAGGAGTTCCGCGATGCCCTCGGGATCGGGAACCCCCGCCTTCTGGCGCCGGTGGCCCAGGAAAGGGATGTTCATACCTCCAGCCTGTCATTCGTACCGTGTTGTGCACCACAGGCGCGCGGGGTCGGACGACGGCCGGGCGGCCGGCGGCTACACGTCGAGGTCCACCACGACCGGCGCGTGGTCCGAGGCGCCCTTGCCCTTGCGCTCCTCACGGTCGACGTAGGAGTCCGTGACCGCCTTGGCGAACGGCTCGTTGCCGTACACCAGGTCGATGCGCATGCCGCGGTTCTTGGGGAAGCAGAGCTGGCGGTAGTCCCAGTACGTGAAGGGGTGCTCGTACTTGAGGGGGCGCGGGACGACGTCGGACAGGCCGGCCTCGCGCAGGGAGGCGAGGGCGGCGCGCTCGGCGGGCGTGACATGGGTGGAGCCCTCGAAGGCGTCCCGGTCGTAGACGTCGTCGTCGGTCGGCGCCACGTTGTAGTCGCCCATGACGGCGAACGGGCGGCCGCCCGCCGCGTCGCCGGCCACGGCCGCCTTCAGCGCCTCGAACCACTGGAGCTTGTACGCGTAGTGCGGGTGGTCCACCTCACGGCCGTTCGGCACGTACACCGACCAGACGCGGACCGGGCCGCAGGTCGCGGAGATCGCGCGGGGCTCGACGGAGCCGTCGTACCCGGGATCGCCCGGCAGGCCCTTGACGACGTCCTCCAGGCCGACGCGGGAGAGCACCGCCACTCCGTTCCACCGGCCGGTGGCGTGCACCGCCGACTCGTAGCCCAGTTCCCGCAGCTGCTCCGCCGGGAACTGGTCCTCGGCGACCTTGGCCTCCTGGAGGCACAGCACGTCCGTGCCGCTGCTCTCCAGCCAGGCCAGGAGCCTCGGCAGGCGGGCGGTGATCGAGTTCACGTTCCAGGTAGCGATGCGCATGTCCCACAACCTACCCGGCGCCTCTGACAACGCCCCGCCCGCCGGCTCACAGCTCGGTGGAGCCTCCCGGCGCGAGCCGCAGGTGCTCCGCACCGCCGAGGGCGCCGATCTGGCGGTCGTAGACCGGGCGCGCGAGATCGGTGAGGAGGGCGTCGTGGATGTCGTAGGCACGCCTCGGCCGCACCTCGCGGACGTAGTCGATGACCTCGGAGATCTTGTTCCAGGGGGCCTGGACCGGCAGCATCAGCGTGTCGACCGGCACATCGGGGACGGTGAGCGCGTCGCCGGGGTGGAAGAGCTTCCCGCCGTCGACGAGGTAGCCGACGTTGGTGACGCGCGGGATGTCCGGGTGGATCACCGCGTGCAGCTCGCCGTGGACCTGGACGTCGAAGCCGGCGGCGGTGAAGGTGTCGCCGTGGCCGACGGTGTGCACGCGACCCGGGAAGGCCGCCGAGAGCTGGTCCGCGACCGACTTCAGGGTCCAGATCCCGGCGGCCGGGTTGGCCTCCAGGGCGGTCCGCAGCCGGCCCTCGTCGAAGTGGTCCGGGTGCTCGTGCGTGACCAGGACGGCGTCCGCGCCGAGGGCCGCGTCCTCCTCGCTGAACCCTCCGGGGTCGAGGACGAGGACGCGTCCGTCCTTCTCCAGGCGGACACAGGAGTGCGACTTCTTCGTGAGCTTCATGATTCCATCCTGCCCCCGTGCCGTTCACGGCCGCGCGGAGCACCCCGCCGGGGCTCACTCCTGGGGTGTGGTCTCCTCGCGGACGACCTGCTGGGCCACCCGGAACGCGCTGTTCGCCGCCGGGACGCCGCAGTAGACGGCCGCCTGGAGCAGCACCTCCTTGATCTCGCCCGGGGTGAGCCCGTTGCGCAGGGCGGCGCGGATGTGGGGGGCGAGCTCGTCCAGGTGGCCGCCGGCGACGAGGGCGGTGAGGGTGACGCAGCTGCGGGTGCGCCGGTCGAGGCCGGGCCGGTCCCACACCTCGCCCCACGCGTACCGGGTGACGAGCTCCTGGAAGTCGGCGGAGAACTCGTCGGCCTCGGCCAGCACCCGGTCGACGTGCGCGTCGCCCAGCACCTCCCGGCGCACCTTGATCCCGGTGTCGTACGGGTCGGGCCTGCCCTGCGTCTGCCGCGGTACGGCGGGCGGGGCGATCTCGGCGACGGGCGCGGGCTGCGGCGGGGCGGCGGCGAGCACCGGCTTCACGGCCGCCGCGGGCAGGGCGGTCTGGCCGGTGGCGGAGTCGAAGGCGGGCTGCCAGGCGGTGGAGAAGTGCCGCACCAGCAGATCGGTGACGGCGGCCGGCTGCTCCACCGGCACCAGGTGGGAGGCGCCGGGTACGACGGCGAGCCGGGCGTCGGGGATCCCGGCGACCAGGGTGCGGGCCTCGGCGGGGCCGGTGACCTGGTCCTCGGAGCCGACCAGCACCAGGGTGGGCACGCCGACGCTGCCGAGTCCCGACCGCACGTCGAACGAGGCGAGCGCCTCGCAGGCGGCGATGTAGCAGCCGGGGTCGGTGGTGCGCACCATCTGCACGGCCCACTCGGTGATCGCGGGCTGGGCGGCGGCGAACCCGCCGGTGAACCAGCGCTCCGGCGCGGAGCGGGCGATGGGGTCGAGCCCGTTGGTCCGTACGATCACCCCGCGCTGGCGGAACTCGTCCGCCGTGCCGAAGCGGGGCGAGGCGGCGATCAGCGCGAGGGACGCGAGGCGCTCGGGGTGGCGCAGCGCCAGCTCGATCCCGACGGCACCGCCGAGCGCGCAGCCGGCGTAGCCGAAGCGCTGCACGCCGAGGCCCTCGAGGGTGGCGAGCAGCCGCGCGGTGAGATCGGCGACGGAGCCGGCGGGGTGGGCCGGGGCGCCTCCGTGTCCCGGCAGATCGAACCGGAAGACCCGCCATTGCTTCGTCAGCTCGGGAACCTGCCGGTCCCACATGTGCCAGGTGATACCCAGTGAGGGCCCCAGGATCAGAACCGGAGCGTCTTCTGGTCCGTCGAAGCGGTATTGCAGGGTGTTGGGTGGTGTCTCGCTCACGCCCCAGACCCTCTCACGTCTCACGAAATCCCACACAGCCCGGGGAAGCCGACGGCTCGATGCCGTCGCGGCTCGACTCGACGGGCACTGCCGACGGCCTCGTCGATCGAGTCCGAGCCTCTCAGCGCGTACGCGCGCCCCTGACGCGGCGCGGCTGTTCGGCCACGGGCCGCCGACCGCGGGTGGATGTGCACGTGGTGGTCCCGCTCGGCGTCCGAGGCCCCCCGGCTCCGGGTCGCGGCCGCGACCCGGAGTCGGGGATGCCGCCCGGCCCGGTCAGCCGGTGTGGACCTTCAGAGCGGAACGGACGGCGGATTCCAGAGCGCCCTCGATCCAGGCCGGCTTGATCGAGGTGTGGTCCCCGGCGAAGTGCAGGGGTCCTTCGGAGGTGGGGATGTCGGGGAACAGCTCTGTGTGCTGGCCGGGGAAGAGCACGGATGCCTCTCCGTAGGCGTAGTGGTCCCGCGTCCACGACTGGGTCCGGCATTTGCCGGTGAAGAACACCTCGCAGCGGCGGCCGAAGACCGCCTGCACTCCGGCGAGGGCGCGCAGGTAGCGCTCCTCGTCGGCGTAGGCGTCCCACTTGAGGGCGTCGTCGGCCCAGCTGTACGAGGCGAGCATGATGCCGCCGTCGCTGCCTTCCATGGGCTGGGCGTGCTCGAAGTACATGAAGCGGTTGGCGTTGTCGCTGACGGCGCCGCCACCGCGGACGTGGGCGGCCTCGACCTCACCTTCCTTGGCGGGCCTGAAGGCGGTGAAGCAGTGCTTGAGGTCATCGGGGATCGTCACCCCCAGGTCCTTCACCGACTTGTGGGCACCGAGGTGTCCGGCGTCCCTGACCTTGCCCGCCCGGTACTTCTCGTAGAGGCCGTCCTCGATCGTGTCGAGGGCCCGCTTCCACTGTGCCTCCGTGAACTCCCACCAGCGCCGGGAGAATTCGAGCAGCACCTTGGTCGCGGAGTCGTAGTGCAACTCCGTGATGGCCCGGCGCTTTCCGTACGACAGCGGAGGGTCGAATGCGACGTGCCGCAGTCCGGAGAAGGGCACGGTGATGATCGCCTCGTCGCCCTCGAAGACCTCCGTGGTGCCGCCCTTGCCTGTCTGGCAGTCCTCCGAGACGGTGTGCACCCGCACTGTGCCGCCCGCGCGTTCGACGCGTACGGCGCGCCGGTCGAGCCGTACCTTTCCCTTCACGGGCGCGTAGAGCGCGTCGGCGAGCAGCGCGGTCCCGCCCTTGATCTCCCAGAACTTGGTCCCGGGGGAGATCAGTGCGCTGGACAGGAAGCTGTGCAGGAAGGAGAGGTGCAACCGCGAGGTGAGGTTCTGGACGGTGCCGACCAGGTCGATGGTGTTGGTGTCGAGCCCCGCGGCTTCGGTGAGGTAGCGGTACATGGACCAGTGTCCGTACTTCTCGAGTACCTCGGTCCACCCGTCGACGAGGGCGGTCCCCTCTTTGCCCCGGACGAGTCGGTGTACGGGTTCGAGCGCGTCGGCGAGGATGGCGGCGGCGGTCTTCTTCCGGTGTGCGCCGGTGACGTTGAAAGTGTCGTTGACCCTTTCCGGGTTCTTCTCGTAGTCGGCCCGGCGCTCATGGATGCCGTTGACGTGCATCCAGGTGCGATTGGTCTTCGTCGCCGGGTCGTCCGGATCGACGTCCACCAGGTAGAACTCCTGGCGGGGAAGGTCGAACTTCTTCAGCAGGGCCATGAGGAGCGGATGACTGTCGGGCAGCCGCATGGCCCCGGCCTCGGCGTACTGCCGGGGATCGGCGAACGGCTGCGCGCCGTTCTCGTGGCCCCCCTTGCGGAAGGTCTTGACGCGGCCGCCGACCCGGTTGCCATTGGCCTCGATCACGACGACGTCGTGTCCCGCCCGGTTGAGCAGGTCGGCGGCGAGCAGGCCGGCCGGCCCCGCCCCGACGACCAGCACCCGCTTGGTGGCCTTCCCCCTGCCGGTCGGCAGACCATTGTTGACGATCTTCACGTAGCCCGGGACCAGGGGCTTGTCGTGTTCGTCGTGGACCACGACAGCGCGGGCGACCGTCCGGTACGCCTTCGGATCGGTGCCGGGCGGGGCCGCCACCGGCTTGACGGCGGGCGCGGTGGCGGGACTGAGCGCGGTCGCGGAGGTGGCGGAGGCTGCGGTGAGCCCGACCGCGAGCGCCGAGGCGCCGGTCGCCGTGACCACGGTGCGCCGGGAGGGAGTGGCGTCCTGGTGTGCCGACGGAGTGCTCACGTCTGAGGAGTTCGCGTTCTGAGTGTTCATCGCGCATCACTCTTGGTGCGCGAACGGCACGCGGATAGCGCCTTCACACGGACGTGCCTCTCAAACCACTCGAAGGGGTCTACGCTCCGTGACCATGTTCACCAGGCACGCGCGCTCCCGCGTGAGTCTCCTGGCACCGGTCAGCGCTCAGCAGGCTCCCACCACACCAGATGGGCGGCTGCCTGGGCCACCGGCTCGATGATCTCCCATCCTTCGGCGATCAGCCCGTCGTCGATCCGCCAGATGTCGACGACCGCGATCTCCGGCCCGGCATCGGGGAGCCGTCGCCGCGAGTGCATCACGACGTGATCACCGTCGGCCAGCAGGTGGTGGACGTCGACCCGCATATCGGCGAGCGGGGTGAGTGCCGCCTGTACGGCGGCGAGCCATTCCGCTTTGGTCGAGGAGGTCGAGTCCGGCCTGTGATGGACGAAGTCATCGCTCAGCAACGGTTCGAGCGCGTCGGCGCTGCCCGTCTCGATCAGTTCCGCCAGTGCCCTTTGAACGATGCCCTTGTTGTCTGTGGTCATGGACGCAGTGTTTCCGCGGTCGCAACGGTTGTCGATGAAGTCGGATTTCATGGCGTGAGACTCCACGATGAGTACTCTCGACAGCTGTGCATACGGTCGGGGAGTTGTTGCGGCAGTGGCGGCATCGCCGACGACTCAGCCAACTCGATCTCGCGATCGCGGCCGACGTCTCGGCTCGTCATGTCAGCCTGGTCGAGACGGGCAAGTCAAACCCGAGCGCCGACATGGTGCTCCGGCTCGCGGACCAGCTCGATGTGCCGTTGCGTGAGCGCAACCGCCTGTTGCTCGCGGCCGGCTTCGCGCCCCGCTATGCCGAGCGGCCGCTCGATGACGACGCGCTGTCGGCGGCCCGTGGCGCGGTCGAGAGGGTGCTGCGCGCGCATGAGCCGTACCCGGCGGTGGCCTTCGATCGCCGGTGGAACATCGTGATGACCAACCGTGCGGTCGAGCCGTTCTTCGCGGACGTCGATCCCGACCTGCTACGGCCGCCGATCAACTTGGTACGGCTGGGACTGGACCCGCGCGGGTTCGCTCCTCTGGTCGTCAACCTGGCCGACGTACGTGCGGTGTTCCGTTCCCGAATCAGGCGTCAGCTCGCCGTCGCTCCCGACGCTGAGCTCACCGCGCTCTACGAGGAACTGCTGGAGCCCAATTCCGAGGACGTGTCGAGCCGATCGATCGAATCCGATGTCCTGATCCCGATGACCCTTCGCTTCGACGGACGAGAGCTGCGGCTGTTCTCGACCATCACCACCTTCGGTACCCCGATGGACATCACGCTCGACGAGGTCGCGATCGAGTCCTACTACCCGGCGGACGCGGAGAGCGCCACCTACTTCGAGGAGTGAGCGGTATCGCAGGGTGCTGGGTGGTGTCTCGCTGTGAGCAGGGCGTTGCACTCCCGTTGCAGGTCGATGTCGTGCCACATCGGGTGGTGGGGTGCGGCGTTGGAGCACACCACCGCGCCCCAGGCTCCGGCGCGTGCGGACTCGGTCACCGCCAGGCGGCAGAAGGCCGCGCCCACCGGGCCCTCTTCGAAGGTGCCGTGCAGCGGGGTGTAGCCGATCCAGCCCTCACCGAACACGAACGGCACGCCGGTCTCGGCGGCCCAGTCGGCGGCGGCGTCGATCCAGGTGCGCAGCTGCTGTTCCATCGCCGTGCGGTGGACGGCGTAGCGCTCGTAGAGCCAGGCGTCCCAGCGCTGCGGGTCGCACCAGTCGTGCACGTACACCTCGCGGCGGCCGACCACGGTGGCGTCGAGACGCCATCGGTCGCCGACCGGTGGCGCCCAGTCGTCGAGGGCCGGTGCGCCGGGGCGCAGCAGTTCTCGCTGGGCGCGTTCCTGGGGGAAGGGCCGGGAGAGGTCCCTCAGGGCGAATGCGTCCAGGAGTTCGTCCAGGACGCCGTAGACGTAGGGGTGGAAGACGGCGACGTCGATGTCCCGGGGCACACCGCGCAGGGAACCGACCGGTACGTGGGCGTAGTTGACGGTCACCATCCGTTCGGGTTGCCGCTCGCGGAAGCGGGCGAGCCCCCTTTCCAGCCTGGGCCGCAGCGCGACGACGAGGTCACCGGTGAGGCCCTCGGTGAGGGACCCGCCCTGGACCTCGTTGTGCAGTTCGGTGAACGCGATGCGGTCGTCCAGCCCGCCGTGGTCGGCGAGGAAGTCGATGAGGTCGGCGAGTGCGTCGGCCAGTGCCGTGGGGCGGTGCTCGGGGTCGACGGCCATCAGCGCGTCGAACCAGGCGCGGTCCTGGGCGAAGGACGACGACTGCTGGTACTCCCAGCTGGAGAGGATGACGAAGCAGTCGTGCCGGCGGGCGGCTTCGAACAGCGCCAGCAGATGGGCGCGCGCGTCGATCCGTGTCGTCGCCGGTACGTCGTACCAACGCACGCGCTGGGCGTAGGCGCCTCCGAGAGGACCCAGGCGCAGGTTGCCGGTGTCCAGGCCGGAGCCGAACAGCAGGTAGGGCATGGCGCAGATGCGCACGGTGTTGTAGCCGCGCTGCAGGGCCTGGGCGAATGCGGCGTCCAGGTCGGCGAAGGGCTCACCGGGGCCGGTGCGGGTGTACCAGGTGAAGTCCCACAGGGTGATCTTCAAGGTGTCGGGGAGGTGGCTGGGCCGGGTGACGGGCATGGCTGGATGGCCTCTGCTTCAGGGGGTTGGGGGGTGAGCCGGCCGGGACCGGGCATGCGTCCCGGCCGGCTCTGGTCAGTCGTGTCTCACCAGGTGCGGAAGGCGCTCAGGCCGGGCAGTGCCTTGTGCGTCCGGTTGTAGTCGAAGAAGGAGGTGTCCTCGACCTCGTTGTCGCCGCCGACGATCCAGCCGTTCGGGTCGGCCCCGTCGGCGAAGTCGATCGCGATCGGGTCCCAGTACGAGATCCCCACCACCTTGCCCGTGTCGTACATGGCGCGGAAGAACTCGCGCGTCCACCGCAGCTGCCCGTCGGGGGTGGCGCCGTAGTTCAGCGAGTGCGGCGCGGTGTCGGAACTGCCCATCGGCAGATGCCCGGTCAGGACCGGGGGCGCTCCGGGGGCGTGCAGGGACAACATGGCAATCGGCTCCTACAAGAGCGGCTCGGTGAAGTGCGTTCATCGTGGGCGGGGCCCGGACCCCTGTCAAGATGTATTCATAATTAACGTGCAGAGCTATGATGAGGGTGTTCCAGCACCGACCGCTTCCCACCGCGAGGAGAACACCGCATGGCGTCCTACACCGGCCGCGGCGTGCACGGGCAGATCGTGCACACCCTGGGCACGCGCATCGTCGGCGGTGACCTGCCCGAAGGCGCGATACTCGACGTCCGCGCACTCGGTGAGGAGCTGGACGTCAGCCTGACCGTCATGCGCGAGTCCATGAAGGTCCTCGCCGGCAAGGGGCTGATCGACGCCCGCCAGAAGCGCGGCACCTTCGTCCGGGAGCGCAAGCACTGGAACCTGCTCGACGCGGACCTCATCCGCTGGCAGGTGGAGAGCGGCGGCGGTCAGCGACTGATGCGGGACCTGGCCGACGTGCGCTCCATCGTGGAACCCGCCGCCGCGCACCGTGCCGCGCTGCACCGCACCGACGACGACCTGGACGCGATGCGGAGCGCCCTGGACGCCATGGCCGAGACGCACGCGCACTCCCCGGCGGGTGCCGCCGAGGCGGACGCCGCGTTCCACCGAGCCCTGCTCAACGCCACCGGCAACGAACTGCTGGCCCGCATGGACCTCCTCCTGGAGCCGGGACTGCGCGAACGCGACCGCGTGGTGCACTCCCACGGCCAGGCATCCGACCCCCTGCCCAGCCACCGGGCCGTGTTCGACGCCGTCCGCGACCAGGACGCGCCCCGGGCCGAGCTGGCCATGCTCGACCTGCTGGCCCAGGCCACGCACGACTTCGACCAGGTCACCGGGGACCGGCACACCGCACCCCACTGATGCCGCACACGGACGGGAAGCCCGCCGCTCGTTCGGTCAGAGGCGCTGCTCGGCGCCGGGGGTGGCCGGAGCGCCGGCCGTGCAGGAGGCGCGGAGCACGGCCCCGTCCCACGGGCCAGGGTCGGCCAGCCCGTACGCGGCCGTCGTCACGACGAGGTGCTGTCCGGTCAGGCAGACGGCGGTGGGCTGGAGGGCGGGAACGTCCACCGTCTGTAGCGGCTGTCCTTGCGGGCTGTAGCGTCGCATCTGGCCGCCGCCCCAGATCGCCGACCAGATGCAGCCGTCGGAATCGACCGTCATGCCGTCCGGGCTGCCGTCCTCGGGCTCGATACGGAACACCGGTCGGCGGTCGGACAGTTCGGCCGTGTCGGGATCGACGCGGAAAGCCTCCACCGTGCCCGCGGCGGAGTCGGCGAGATAGAGGGTGCGGCCGTCCGGGCTGAAGGCCGGCCCGTTGGGAACGGTCAGCCCGTTCAGGACGCGGGTCACCGAGCCGTCGGTGTTCCACCGGTGCAGCGCGCCGGCGCCGGGTGTGGCGTCGTAGGCCATGGTGCCGGCCCACATGCGCCCGGCGGGATCACACACCGCGTCGTTCATGCGGTGCGCCAGTTCCACCAGGGATCCCGTCTCGTCCTCGGGCAGGCGCAGGAGTCTCCCGGTGAGGATGTCGACGAGGACCACACTGCCGTCGGACAACAGGCGTGGCCCTTCGCCGAGTTCCAGCCGTTCGGGCGTGACGGGGAGGAATGTGCCGACCGGATGGTGTGCGGGCTCGGACATGTGACGGCCTTTCGGGGACGGAAGGGACAGGGGCGCCGGGCGGGCTCAGCGCACCGTCGCGCCGGGTGCCGCGTCCAGGAGCGGGAGTTCGTCCCGGTGGGGCAGCCCTTCCCAGTCACCGGAGCCGGCGACGGCGAACGCGGCGGTGCGGGTGGCGCGGCGCAGCCTTTGCTCGGGCGGCAGTTCGTCCAGTACGCCGGAGAGGTATCCGGCGCAGAACGCGTCACCGGCGCCCACCGTGTCGACCACGGGTACGGGGTGGGCCGGGGCGTGCACGACCTGATCGGCACCGAGGTACAGGTCCGCGCCCCGGGCACCCCGCTTGACCACGACCTCCCGCACGCCGTGGGTGAGCAGCTCGGCCACCCGGTCGGTCTCCGACATGCCGGGGTATCCGGCGATCAGGGGCAGTTCGTCGTCGGAGGCGATGACGATGTCGATCAGGCCGAGCAGCGGGCGCAGGGCGGCCGAGGCGGTCGCCGCGTCCCACAGCCGGGTGCGGTGATTCACGTCGAAGGACACGGCCCAGCCGTGCTCGGCGGCGTATTCGGCCGCGGCGCGCACGGTGTCCAGCGGGCCGGGGCCCAGGGCGCAGGTGATGCCGGTCAGGTGCAGCAGGCGGGCGCCGGCGGCCAGGGCGCTCTCAAGGTGCGGTGGCCGCATGCGGGAGGCGGCGGATCCGGAGCGCCAGTAGTGCACGCGGGCCAGATCGGCGACCCGGCGCTCGCGCATCAGGGCCCCCGTGGGGGCGCCGGGGTCGACGGTGGCATGATCCACGTTCACGCCTTCGCCGCGCAGCGTCCGCAGGATCATCCGGCCGGGTTCGTCGGCGCCGAGGCGGCCGGCCCAGCCGACCCGGTGCCCCAGTCGGGCGAGGCCCACCGCCACGTTGGACTCCGCGCCCGCGACCGCCGTGCGGGCCAGACCGCCCGAGGTCAGGGCACCGTCCACCTGGAGCGAGAGCATCGTCTCGCCGAACGTCAGGGCCTGCGGCGGGACGGTGCTCATGCGGCGTCCCCCGCCGCGCACACGGTGAGGAACTCCCGGGCCCGGACCCGCAATTGGGCAAGGTCACCGCCCTGCGCGGCGTCACCGAGCAGGGGTGACCCCACGCCCACGGCCACGGCGCCCGCGGCGAAGTAGGCCCGGGCGGCTTCGGCGTCCACTCCTCCCACCGGTACGAACGGCGTGTCGGGCAGCGGGTCGCGCAGCGCGCGCAGATAGCCGGGTCCGCCCAGGGAGGCGGGGAACAGCTTGACCGCGTCGGCGCCGCACCGCATCGCGGTCACCGCTTCCGTGGGCGTGAGCGCGCCGGCGAGCACGGGCACGCCGAGTGCGACGGCGTGCTCGAAGCCCTTGTCCAGGGCGGGCGTCACCATCCACCGGGCGCCCGCGTCCCGGGCCCGCAGGGCGTCCTGCCTGGTGACGACCGTGCCCGCTCCGATGACGGCGTCGGCGCCCGCCTCTTCGACGGCCCGCGTGATGACGGTTTCGGCGTCGGGTGTCGTCAACGAGATCTCGATCAGGCGCACGCCCTCCTGGGCGAGGGCCAGGACACTGGCCAGCGCGGCCTCGGGGTCACTGCCGCGCACGATGGCCACCAGTCGGTTGCGACGCAGTTCGTGGGTGAAGTCGGTGTGGTTCAGCATGCGTTGTTCTCCGTCGTGGTCGGCGGGGGCGGGGTCACCATTCGGCGAACGAGCCGTCGGCGTGGCGCCACAGGGGGCCGCGCCAGTCCGGGGCGTTGTCGTTCGCGCGGCGTACGGCCTGCTCGTCGACCTCGATGCCCAGGCCCGGGCCGAGCGGCCGGTTGATGTGGCCCCGGTCGAACCGGAAGACCGCGGGGTCTACCAGATAGTCGAGGACTTCGGCACCCGCGTTGTAGTGGATGCCGATGCTCTGTTCCTGGATGAGGAAGTTCGGTGTGCTGAAGGCGACTTGCAGGCTGGAGGCGAGGGAGATCGGACCCAGCGGGCAGTGCGGGGCCAGCAGCACGTCGAAGGTCTCCGCCAGCGACGCCATGCGCCGCACCTCGGAGATGCCGCCCGCGTGCGAGAGGTCGGGCTGGAGCACGGCGATGCCGGCCTGTAGTGCGGGCAGGGCGTCGGTGCGGGAGAAGAGCCGCTCTCCGGTGGCGATGGGCACGGACGAGGTCGCCACGACGTCGTGCAGTCGGTGAGCGTACTCCGGCAGGACGGGTTCCTCGACGAACAGCGGGTGCAGCGGGGCGAGTTCGGGCAGTACACGGCGGGCGTTCGCGGTGGTGAACCGGCCATGGAAGTCGAGCGCGAAGTCCCGGTCGGGCCCCAGTACCTCGCGGGCGGTGCGGGCCCGTTCGACCACGGCGTGGACTTCCGCGGCGGTGGCCATCTTCGCGATCCGCCCGGCGGCGTTCATCTTCACCGCCGTGAACCCGGCCTCGACCTGGGCCTGGACGGCTTCGGCGATCTCGCCGGGTTCGTCGCCGCCCACCCAGCTGTAGGCGCGTACACGGTCGCGCACGGGGCCGCCCAGCAGCACATGGACCGGCACGCCGAGCATCTTTCCCGCGATGTCCCACAGGGCCTGGTCGAGGCCGGCGACGGCGCTCGACAGGATCGGGCCACCCCGGTAGAAGGTGCCCTTGGTCATGACCTGCCAGTGGTCCTCGATGCGCATCGGGTCCTGGCCGACGAGGTACTCGGCGAGCTCGTGCACGGCCGTGCGGACGGTGGCGGCCCTGCCTTCCACCACCGGCTCGCCCCAGCCCACCACACCGTCGTCGGTCTCGATGCGGCAGAACAGCCAGCGGGGCGGTACGGCGAAGGTCTCAACCCGGGTGATCTTCAAGGGACATGGCTCCAAGGCAGGGAACTGAGGGAGGAGGGGGACGCGGGCCGCTCACGAGTCACGAGGAGTTCTTCAGCACGCTCCATCCACCGTCCACGACGAGGGACGCCCCCGTCACGAAGGACGCGTCGTCGCTGACGAGGAAGGCGACGGCGGCGGCGACCTCCTCGGGTCGGCCCAGGCGGCCCGTCGCGGTCTCGGCGGCACTGGCCCGCCGGTCCTCCTCGCTGACGGCGTCCCATGCCCGGGTCAGAACAGGGCCGGGCAGCACACTGTTCACACGCACCTGTCCGCCGTACTCGACGGCCAACTGCCGGGCCAGTCCCGTCAGGCCGGCCTTGGCGGCCGCGTAGGCGGGCCGTCCGGGCAGGCCCACCAGGGCGTGCACCGAGGACACCAGCACGACGCTTCCGTCCGTGGCCCGCAGGTCGTCGAGGCAGGCCCGCACACCGAGGAACGATCCGCTCAAGGTCACGGCGAGTTGCCGGTTCCACTGCTCGGCGCTGGTCTCGTGGGCCGCCGCGACCCGGACCGCGTAGGCGTTGCTCACCAGAGCCCGGATCGGGCCGAACGCGTGACGGGCCGCGTGGACCGTCCCATTCCAGGAGGACTCGTCGGCGACATCGCAGTACTGGAACAGCGCCTCTCCGCCGTCCTCGCGGATGCCGGCGGCCACCGCCTCTCCGGCCTCGGCATCGATGTCGGCGAGGACCACGCGGGCACCCTCGGCGGCGAGGCGGCGGGCCGTGGCGGCCCCGATGCCCGACGCGGCCCCGGTGACGAGCGCGCACCGGCCGCCGAGGCGTTCCGAGAGGGTTACCCGTGCGGGAAGCATGGAGGCGACTCCTGTGACTGAGGCAGACAACGATGAGGACATTAAATATTAATTATCGATGCAAGCCAAGAGGTGAGAGGCCGAGCGCCCACCGATGCCGCGCGAAGGCCGATCAGTGCGTGTACGACTCAAGGGTGCCGCGACGCCGGACGTCGAGCGTCGCACAGTGGAACGAGCCTCCGAACGGCGCGTAGTGCAGCAGGTCGCACGGGATCGGTTCGAAGCCCCAGCCCTCCAGGGCTCGCAGCATGGCGGTGTGGTGTCGCTCCGCGATCACCCGTTTGTCGTCGATCACGAGCACGTTCATGCTGAGCCACTTGCCGCACATCGACGTGAGCTTGAGCAGCCGCTCGCCGATCGGGTCGGGTTCCGGGGCGATCAGGATGTCCCAGGAACCCAGGACGTCGGGCAGTCGGTCGACGTCGACGTACTCGGGATTGACCAGTGCCCTGCCGGGCGCGAGCGGGAGGAAGGTCGTGTCGATGTGCATGGGCGTACGGCAGCGGCTCTCGATCTCGTGAATGCGATAGCCGGGTCCGAGATGGCGGCGCAGCCACTCGATGCCCATCCCGTTGGTGACATTGCTCCGCGTGACGAACAGGTCGCGTCCCGCGCGCACGAAATCCGCCGCGTCGAACACCGGCTCGAACTCGGTGAGGATGTGGCGCACGGGCTCGTCGACCGCCGGTGGGGAGAAGTCCGCCTCGAACAGCTCGTCGGTGAGCTGTGGCTTCGGAGCCGCCGTCCAGCGTGCGCCGCGCCGGAAATAGTCCTTGAGGAGCGACCGATAGGAGTGGGTCTCGAAATATCGGCACGGCCAGGCCATCGGGGTCTCGATGATTTCGTCACCGATCACGAGCAGGCAGTCGCGCGGACACGTGTTGCAGAAGCCGCGTGACTGCCAGTCGGGTGTACCGAAGCGTCGCCCGTGATCGACCGCGTCCGGGCGTCTGACCGTGATACCGAGGGACTCGAGGAGGACCACGAACTGATCGAGCTCGTGCCGCGCCGGCTCGATCAGCATGCGCGGGTACTTGAGACCGGCGGCGAGCCCCTGGAGTCGCCCCGTCCACCGCGGGACGTTGCAGGACACGACCGGATGGTCCGAGGGGATCGTCGCGCCATCGAGGCGCCCGACGACGACCTCCTCGAGTGGATCCCATTCGTTGTGCGAATTGACCGGCGAAACGAGAGGCTCCGTAGCAGGCTCAGCCATGGTCGAAGATGATGACATAAGGGAACGAAGTTCCCTGTCAAGGCTTTCTATTCAGCGGCGGTGGATGTGGCTGTCGTATCCGTCCACTAGCGATTCCCGACGCCTGCGGTCGCGCCATCCGGCGGCACCGCCCGGGCCCGTACGTGGCCGGGATGTGGCTATGCCGGTGCTCCCCCGCTCGGCGTGAAGGAGGGTTCCGGGGCGGGGGCTGTCGTTCCGGTGTGGTTGGTGAAGCGGTGGCGGTAGGACGTCGGTGTGGTCGCGTAGTGCGCGGTGAAGTTCTGGCGGAAGGTCACGGCGCTGGCGAAGCCGCACGCCGCGGCGATGCGGGTGATGCTCCAGGTGGTCGTCTCCAGCAGCCTGCGCGCTTCGTCGAGTCGGCGGGTGAGGATCCACTTGGCCGGGCTCATGCCGGTCGTCTCGTGGAAGCGGCGGGAGAAGTTGCGGGTGCTCATGTGCGCGTGGGCGGCGAGTTCGGTGACGGACAATCGCTGATCGAGGTTGGCCAGGGCCCAGGTGATCGTGTCGCCGACGGGCCCCGCGGCGTCGTCGGGGACGGGCCGGTCGATGTACTGGGCCTGGTCGCCCTCCCGGTGGGGCGCGATGACGAGATGACGCGCGACGGTCGCGGCAGCCGCCGATCCCAGCCGCTCGCGGACGATGTGCAGGCAGGCGTCGAGCCCGGAGGCCGTACCCGCCGAAGTGAGCACGTCGCCATGGTCCAGATAGAGCGCGTCCGCGCGTACGTCCACGGCCGGGTAGCGTTCGGCCAGCTCTGCCGCCGCGGCCCAGTGGGTGGCAACGGCGCGCCCGTCGAGCACACCGCTGCCCGCCACGGGGAACGCGCCGAGACAGAGCCCGACGATCCCCACTCCGCGAGCGTGCGTGTCCCGGATCAGGGCGGCGATCCCGCCGTCCGGTTCCGGGAAGTCGGCGGGCCAGGAGGGGAAGACGAGCAGGTCGGCCGATTCCGCCGCGGCCGGTCCGGCGAGGTCGTCGATCAGGATTCCCTCCGAGGTACGGACCGGGCGCGCGTCCGCGCTCCACACCGTGGTGGTCCACCCCGTGGCCAGTCCCTGGCGGGCCACCTCGCCGAAGACGAGCAGGGGCGCGGCGAGGTGGAACGCGGTGATCCCGTCGAAGGCGTGAATGGCGATGCGCATGCCTGTCCTGATCTCATCGATTATCTGCTTTTCTGCCACTCACTGTAGCGCCCGCGGTCCCGTGAGCATGGGGTCCACGGCGCCCTCCGCGCCGTATCCACCGGAAACAGGAGAGAACGTTGACCGCCCCACGCCGCGCCCTTGTCCTCATCGACGTGCAGCAGGAGTACTTCGACGGACCGCTGAGCATCCAGTACCCGCCCCGCGACGAATCGCTGGCGAACATCCTGCGCGCCCTGGACGTCGCCGCGCGGGCGGACCTGCCCGTCGTCGCCGTCCAGCACCGGTTCCCCGACGGGGCCCCGGTCTTCGCGGCCGGCTCGGCCGGCTGGGAGAACCACCCCGAGGTGGAACGCCGCATCGGGTCCACGACCAAGCGAGTGGTCAAGAACTTCTCCGACATCTTCGCCGCGACGGGCCTCGCCGAATGGTTCCGGGAGAACCGGATCGACACCCTGACCCTGGTCGGCCACATGACGAACAACTGCGTCCTGTCCACCGCCGCCGCGGCCGAACCGCTCGGTTTCGCGATCGAGGTCCTCTCCGACGCGACCGGCGCCGTCCACCTCGCCAACGAGGCCGGGACCGCCTCCGCACGCCAGGTCCACGAGACCCTGATGACGCTGCTGCACTCGAACTGGGCCGCGGTCACCACCACCGACACGTGGGCATCGGCCGTGACCGGCGAAGAGCGACTCGCCAAGAGCGATCTCGTCACCTCGGCCACGCAGGGCCGAGCCGCTCACTGACGCCGCACCACCCTCCGCAGAGGCGGGAGCGACTCCCTGAGAAATACCCCCGGGGGTATAGATGTTAGTGTGGACATCAGATACCCCCGGGGGTACATCTCATCAGAGAGGAGTCGTGGATCGTGTTCTTCGTCGACACCATGGAATTCGAGGGCCTGGGCAACCGGAGCTACCTGGCCGGCGGGCCCGGTGCCGCGGTGGTCGTCGACCCGCCGCGCGACATCGACCAGGTCATCGCCGCGGCGGCCCGGCGCGGGGTGCGGATCTCCCATGTGGTGGAGACCCATGTGCACAACGACTACGTCACCGGCGGCCTGGAGCTCGCCCGGGTGACCGGAGCCGCCTACCTGGTGCCGGCCGGTGCGCAGGTGTCCTTCGCCCACACGCCGGTCGGCGACGGCGACACCGTGACGGTGGACGGGGGGCTGGTGCTGCGCGCGATCGCCACTCCCGGGCACACCCCGCACCACACCTCCTACGTCCTGGAAGAGGACGGGCGCGGCGTGGCGGCGTTCACCGGTGGGTCGCTGCTGATCGGCACCGTGGGCCGCCCCGACCTGGTCGAACCGCGGCTGACCGAGCAGTTGGCCCGGGCCCAGCACGCCTCCGCCCACCGCCTGGCCGACGAACTGGCCGACGAGGTGCCGGTGCTCCCCACCCACGGCTTCGGCAGCTTCTGCTCCTCCGCGCAGGCCGAAGGGGACGCGACCACGATCGGCCGGGAGCGCGAGACCAACGACGCGCTGACCCTGGACGTGGACACCTTCGTCGCCAGGACGCTCGCGGGCCTGGACGACGTGCCCGCGTACTACGCGCACATGGCTCCGGCCAACGCCGCGGGTCCCGCGCCGGTCGACCTCACCCCGGCCCGGCGCGCGGACGCCGAGGAGATCGCCTCCCGCCTGGCCGCGGGCGAGTGGGTGGTGGACCTGCGCAGCCGCGTGGCCTTCGCCGAGGGGCACGTGGCCGGGTCGTTCAACTTCGAGGGTGAGGGGAAGCTCGCCACCTACCTGGCCTGGCTGATCCCGTGGGGCAAGCCCGTCACCCTGCTCGCCGACACCCCGGAGCGGATCAGTGACGCGCAGCGAGAGCTGGCCAGGGTGGGCATCGACCGCCCGGCCGCCGCGGCCACCGGCGACCCGGCCGGCTGGGTCCGCGCCGGCGAGCGGCTCGCGTCCTTCCCGCGCGCACGCTTCGCCGACCTCGCCGGCGTCCGCGAGCGCGGCGAGAGCGTGGTCGTCCTGGACGTGCGGCGGGACTCGGAGCGTGCGGGCGGACACATCGACGGCTCGGTCCACATCCCGGTCCACGAACTGCCCGGCCGCACCGGCGAGGTGCCGGACGGGACGGTATGGGTGCACTGCGCCGGCGGGATGCGCGCGGCGATCGCCGCCTCCCTGCTGGATGCCGTCGGCCGTGACGTGGTCGCCGTCGACGACGGCTTCGACGCGGCGGCGGATGCCGGGCTGCCCCTGGTCTCCGGCTGATCGCAAGAAAGGAAGCGTGTGATGTTCCTCTTCCGTCGGAACGCGTGGGCCGCCGCAACGTGACCGTACTCGTTCTCGCTCTGATCGCCGGGGCCGTCGTCGGTCTGGCCCTTGGCGCCCTCGGCGGTGGCGGCAGCGTCCTCGCCGTACCCGCACTGATCTACCTGCTCGGATTCACCCCGGCGGCGGCCACCACGGCCGGCCTGATCATCGTCACCGCCACCTCCGCCACCGCCCTGTACGCCCACACCGGCGACGGGAACGTGGCCTGGCGGACGGGGACGCTGTTCGCCGCGGCGGGCATCGTCCCCGCCTTCCTCGCCGGGGCCGTCGCCGGGCGCCTGCCCGGGGCGCTGCTGACGGCGGCGTTCGCGGTCGTCGCCGCTCTGGCGGCCCTGCGCATGCTGCGTCCGTCCGCGGCCCGGCCGCCGGACCGGATCCGTCCCGGCAGGGCGGCCGGCGCCGGTGCCGGACTGGGCACCGTAACGGGCCTCTTGGGGGTCGGCGGGGGCTTCCTGGCCGTGCCCGCCCTCGTGGGTGTCCTGGGGCTGCGGATGCGGCAGGCGGTCGGCACCGGCCTGCTCGTCGTCACGGTGAACTCGCTCGCCGCGCTCGCCGCTCGCACCGGCACCGGTGGCGGGCTCCACTGGGAGGTCATCGGGCCTTTCACCGGAGCCGCGATCCTCGGTGCCCGGGACGGCAAACGGCTCGCGGCGAAGATCTCCGGCACCACCCTTCAGAAGATCTTCGCGGGTGTCCTGCTGGCGGTGGCCGCCTTCATGCTCGTCGACATGATCGTCTGATCGAGAGGCCCGCGGGCTGTGTGTCCCGGCCCGCACCGCACCGGGGGCTCCCGCCGGATCAAGCTCCGCTCCAACTCCGCACGACAGTACGGTCCCCCGCCGGGGGCACCGTCGCACACACAAGGATGACCTCTGCCATGACCACGCCCACCGCCCTCACCACCGACGAGGCACGCACCCGCCTGCACGAACTGACCGTCATCGACGTGCGCACCCCCGGCGAATACGCCGGCGGTCACCTCCCCGGCGCACTCAACATCCCCCTCGACCGGATCCAGCGCGCCCTGCCCGACATCCGGCATGCCGCCGGCCGCGGTGACATCCTGGTCGTGTGCGCGTCGGGCGCCCGCTCCGAGAAGGCCTGCGGGATCCTCGCGGAGAACGGCGTCACCGCCGCCACCCTGTCGGGAGGCACCGGCGCCTGGGCGGCCGGCGGCCACGAACTGCACCGCCCCCAAGGCGCCTCGCGTGCCACCTGGGGCATGGAGCGGCAGGTGAGGCTCACCGCGGGAGTGCTCGTGCTGCTCGGCCTGCTGCTCGGCCTCGTCGTCCACCCCGCCTTCCAGCTCGTCTCCGCCGGCATCGCGGGCGGCCTGGTCTTCTCCGCCCTCACCAACACCTGCGGCATGGCCGCCATACTCGCCAAACTCCCCCACAACCGCCCCCGCACCGCCGACATCGACAGCACCCTGGCGGCACTGCGCAATCGCTAGTGGCGCCTTCAGCGGTCGGTGAGGAGGCCCGCGTCGTGGGCCAGTACGGCGGCCTGTACGCGGTTGGCGCAGCCGGTGCGGGTGAGGATCCGGCTGATGTGCGCCTTGACCGTGCCGGCGCTCAGATACAGCTGATCGGCGATCTCCGCGTTGGACAGACCCCCGCCGAGCAGGCGCAGGACGTCCCGTTCGACGGGGGTCAGTTCCCTGGTCCTGTGCAGGGCGGCCTCGGTGTGCCGGCCGGACTGCACGTGCCGGTCCAGGAGTTGGCGGGTGATCCGGGGTGCCAGGACCGGTTCGCCCTTCGCGGCGAGCCGCACGGCGTGGATCAGGTCGGCGGGTCCGGTGTCCTTGAGGAGGAACCCGCTCGCCCCGGCGCGCAGGGCGCGGGTCACGCTCGCTTCCTCGCCGAACGCCGTCAGCATCACGACGCAGGTGCGGGGCGACAGCCGGGCGATGTCCTCGGCGGCGGCGATGCCGTCCCGGACCGGCATCTGGATGTCGACCAGGGCGACGTCGACGGAGTGGGTGCGGCAGGCCTCGGCGGCCTCCCGGCCGTCGCCCGCCTCGGCGACCACCTCGATGTCCTCGGCGTTCTCCAGGATGAGCCGGATTCCGGCGCGCATCAGCGTTTCGTCGTCGGCGACCAGGACTCGGATCACCCGCTCATCCTACGACCGCACCGGCCAGCAGTACGACGAGGAAGGCGACCGTCGGCAGGACGACGAGCAGGGCCAGGCACCCCGACCCGAGGATGCGGGGCCAGGTCAGGATCTCGTCCGGCAGCGGGGCACGCGCCCCGCGCTGTCCCTCGGTGCCGGTGCGGAAGGGGGCCGTGTCCCGGGGTGGTTCGGCGGATTCGGGGTGGGGGTGCGCCTGGGAGGGCAGCCAGGCGGCCATGCGGAAACCGCCGTTCGGCAGGGCGCCCGCCTCGAAGGTGCCGCCGAGCAGGGTGATCCGCTCCTGGCAGCCGGCCAGACCGCTGTGGTTCCCGCCGTGGGAGCGGCGCGCCACGCGCGGCGGGTCGTTGACGACGGACACCGCGATGCCGTGGTCCGTGGCCCTCACCGTCACCTCCGTGGCGGCGCCGGACGCGTGCTTCAGCACGTTCGTCAGCCCTTCGCGGACCACGCGGTGGATCGCCTGACGCGTACGGATCCCCACCTCGGCCGTGCCGGGAACGGACCAGTCCAGCGCCACGGTGCTGCCCGTTCGCCGCGACTCCTCGACCAGGGCGGCGATGTCCTCCCGTGTTCCCTTCTCGTCGCCGGTCCTCTCCCCCGGGTCCGTCAGGTCGCCGTGGCGCAGCACGCCGAGGATCTCGCGCAGTTCCTCCATCGCCGAGCCGGCGGTGGTGCGCAGCAGTTCGGCCTGTCCGACGAGGGCGGGGGCCTGCCGTCCGGCGGCGAGTTCGAGCGCTCCGGCGTGCACCGAGATCAGGCTCAGCCGGTGGCCCAGGAGATCGTGCATCTCCCCCGCGATCCGGTTCCGTTCCTCCATCCGGGCCGCCGCGGCGGTCAGGGCGCGGGTCTGTTCCAGATAGGCGTTGCGTTCCCGCAGCAGGCTGACCAGGGGCCGCCGCCGTCCCAACAGGGCACCGGCCAGGGCGGGAAGGAGCACGAGCAGCACCGCGGAGACGGCGTTCCCGGCCAGTTCCGTCGGCAGGTCCCCGGACCGTACCGGGGCGGCGGCGACGGTCAGGACCCCGACGACGGCGCAGACGATCCCGGCCAGTTGCCATACCCGGCGCTGCGGTGCGATGCGGCGGGTGGCGGACAGCACGACCAGCGGTGCCACCGCCATCGTCCACACGTTGAGACCCACGACCAGCGGCGCGGACCCCAGGACGGCGGCGACCGGCCGGCCGCGCCGGGCGGGGACGAGCAGCGCGGCCCACAACGCCTCCAGTACCGCCCACGTCAGGTGGTTCGGGGGCGCCAGGAGCAGCGGTGTGAGGCCGAACGCCGCGGCGAGGAGGCAGAGGAGTGCCTCGAGGACGACCGTAGGGCGCGCGGTGTTCCGCACCTCGGCCCGGATCGCGGCCGCCTCACGGCGCACCTGGCGCGCCATGTGGGCCGGCCCGGGGACCGGCCGGCCGGTCCGGCCCGACGGCTGTGTGTCCTCGTGCACCTGATGCATCGTCATCCCTGTCCCGCCACCCTGGATCTCCCCGGAGCAACGGTAGCCGTGGCGGTCTCCGCCGCACGGCAGGCCCCGGGGGTCACGCGCCCAGCCGGTGGCTCAGTTCCGCCCGCAGCGCGGCCACGTCCACCCGGCGGTCGGTGAGCAGCCGTACGACCGTGCCGTCCGCCCCGCCGTCCGCGTCGGCGGCGGGCCCGTCGAGCAGCGCGGAGAGCAGGTGGACCGTGCCGACGGTGGGTGATCCGTGCTCGGCGGCGGACAGCCGCGCCACCGCCATGGCCCGGTCGGCGGCGGCGGACTGCCGCACACCGTCGCCTCCGGGGACGGCGGCGGGCGGGGTCTGCGCGGCCGACGCGACCAGGGAGACCTGCCGTGCGCCGTGGCGGTGCAGCAGGGCGGGGGCGGCGTTGGCGGCGGCGAGGCTGTCGGGAAGGGAACGGCCGGCCACGGTCAGGGCCCGGTCCAGGGCCAGCGTCCCCAGCAGCAGGTCGACCGGCTCCACCGTGGCCCGCCCGCACCGCACCGCCTGCCGCCCGGCTTCGACGGACACCGCGAACAGCACCGGTGAGCCGTTCACGGTGCTGCCGGAGGTCCATGACGTCAGGGCGCGGCTCAGGGGGTTGCCGCTCCGGCCGATCGTCCCGGCCCTTCGCAGCAGGGTGACGCCACGGGATTCCGGTCCCTCCGTCTCGTCCGGGGCTGCCGTGTCCAGGGCGGCGAGGGCGGTCGCCGCCGCGGCCGTGTCCAGCCGCTCCAGCAACAGCGCTTCCCTCGCCCTGGTGTCCGGCAGCTCCAGCAGGGCACGGGCCACATGCCGGCAGCGCACGGAGACCGTGCCCTCGGCGCGGGCCGCCGCGACCGCGTGCAGCAGGCAGGCGCGCAGCGCCCCCGTCGTCCCGGGAAGCGCCGTGCCGCCGTCCGGGGCGGCTCGGCGGGAGCCGAGGCGGAAGCGCCAGCCGGCCTCGCGCCAGGCGGCCTCGACCTCCCACTCGTCGGCTTCCCGGCCGGCCCGCTCGTCGGCGCCGTCGCCGGCCGGCGTCTGGTGCGGCTCGTCGTCGCTCACCCAACCCCGGCCCGCGTGGCCGGAGATCAGGCCGCCGAGCGAACCGGCCTTCCGCATCCCCGGGGCGATCGCCGCACCGGCGTCCGTGTCCCCCATCACGAGTTCCCCGAGCAGGGTGTCCGTCCCCGCCTGCGGCAATTCGAGGCGGACCGCGCGGCGCACCGTCGCCACGAGCAGTTCCATGACATCCGGTTCGAACTCCGTGGTCGTCCCGGCCACGGCCGTGCCGTCGGTGTGGGTGTCGGTGGTGTCTCGTCGGCCCGTCAACGTTCCTCCCAAAGCGTGGTCACCTGGTCCGCATGACGCTAGGCGAACCCGGCGCGGTGCCGCTTCGGCCGACCGGCCACACTCCCGGTCCGATCGGCTGTGCCGGCAACTCCGCGCGGGAGCGGGCCGGTTCAGAGACTGCCGGGTGAGTCCAGACCGGTCAGCGCGCCGACGGGGTCCGGGTCGGGGGTGCCTCGGGGCCACCAGTCGTCGTGGCCCGGCTCTGACTCGTAGGCGTACCACAGGTGGTCGCGGCCGAGGCGGAGCTGGACATGGCCCCGGGGGTGGGTGAGGCGGTTGCGCCAGGGGCGGAAGGCGGGCAGGTCGGCGGCGAGGAGCAGCGGGCGGGCGCGGTCGAAACGGCCGGCCGGCGGGTCCCAGGGCTCCTCGAGGACGGCGAGGCCCGCCCGGCCGCCCTGACGCCAGGCGGCGACGGCGCGTGCCAGGTCGGCGGGGGTGCGGTCGGCGGCTCGGGCGAGGGAGGAGTACAGCGCGCGTGTCGCCGCGGTCAGGCCGGAACCGGGGCGGGCGGCGGCGAGCCGCACCGCGTCCTGCCAGAGGGTGAGCCCGCCGACCGGGTCGCGGCCGGTGGTGAGCAGGGCGTGTGCGCGGGCGGCGGCGTCGGTGGCCAGCTGGTCCAGGGCGAACGGGTCCGGCCCGCCGGGGGACGCGGGGTACACGGGCGGCTGCTCGGGGTGCGCCGGCGGGGGCAACGGGGCGGGGAGCGGCGGGAGTTCGCGGTCGCGTCGGGCGAGGGCCTCGGTCGCCCGCAGGCCGGGAAGGGGCTCCGGTTCCCTCTTCTGGGCGGCGCGGGCCGCGCGGGCGGCGCTGAGCCGGGACAGCGCGTCGATCACCTCCCGCTCACCGCGTCCGCGCAGCAGGAGCAGCACGAACGGGTCGGCGTCGAGCAGTCGGGCCGTCTGGTAGCAGAGGGCCGCGGCGTGCTTGCAGGGGTGACCGGAATCGGGGCAGCTGCACCGGGGGGTGAGGTCGCCGGGGCCGGGCAGCAGCGGGACCCCGCAGTCGGCGAGGGACTGGGGCATCTCCTTGTCCAGCAGGGCCGCGATGTGGCCGGGGCGGTCGGCGGCGGCGTCCAGGAACCGCTCCCAGTCGGCGTCGTCGAACGTCCGCAGCCGCACCTGCACCCGGTACGGGCGCGGGCGGCTGCCCTGCACGTAGGCGAGCACGAGCCCGGGTGTGACGGTGATGGCGTCGACATGTCCCTGTTCGGCGTACCCGCGTCCGCGTGCGAGCCGGGCCGCGTCCAGCGCGCCCTCCTCCAACGCGGTGACCCACGCCTCACCCCACCAGGTCTCGGCGAAGCCCTCGCTGTCCGGGGCCCGGGGCGGGAGCGCCGGGAAGGTGCGGCGCAGATCGCCGTCGCGGGCGGGGGCGGCCATGGAGCGGGGGGTCGAGTGCGGGCGGGGGGTGGCGGGTTCGGGCGGTGTGCCTCGCGGCGTGTCGGGGGGCAGGGGTCCGGCGCCTGTTGAGGCGACGGGCGCCGAAGTCCCGCCGTGGGAACGGGAGTCGGGGTCCGGTCCGGAGACCGAGGTGGGCATGCCGAAGGCGTCCGCGAGCGACGCGCGTACCTCGCGGGCGCGTGCGTCGGCCACACGGTCGCCGCGCGTGGTGCGTGGAACGCGGGGTGTCGGTGCGCGCCGTTCCCGGGGTTCGGCGCGGGTCGCGCGGTCGTCGCGCGCAGGGCGCTCGCGCAGCGCCTCCTCGCGGGCGGAGCGCAGCGCCTCCCGTGCGATGTCCCCGGGGCGCCGGGCGGCGCGGTCCCCCGCGGCGCCCCCGGGCGGGGTCGCCGTCTCCTCGGACGACCGGTCGCCGGACGGCGGCTCGTCGACGGGCGGCTCGTCGCCTGATCCGGCGTCGTCCGCGGCGGGGTGCTCCGGTGCGTCCGTGTCCGCCCGGTCCGGGTCGGCGGCGTCGGTGTCGGCGGGTGTCGCGGTCCCGCGCCGGGCCAGTACGGCCCGGCGCAGCGCCTCACGGGCCACGTCACCGGGGCGGGATTCCGGGTCCCCGGGCCGGGCGGACCGGCCGGGGCGGTCGGGCTGTGCGTCGGTCGGGGCGGGGGCGGGCGGCTGTTCCGGAGCGGGCCGGTGATCGGGTGTGTCCGTGCCGCCCGTCGGCTCGCGGGCCGCCCGTGCGCGGGCCGCGCGCAGGGCCTCGCGGGCCTCGTCGGAGGGGCGGGGGGTCATGCCGGCCTCCGCAGGGACACCAGGTCGGACAGGTCGCGGTCGGACAGTTCCGTGAGGGCCGACTCGCCGGAGCCGAGGATCGCGTCGGCGAGGGCACGCTTGGACTCCAGCATCTCGGCGATACGGTCCTCGACCGTGCCCTCGGTGACCAGGCGGTGGACCTGGACGGGCTGGGTCTGGCCGATGCGGTAGGCGCGGTCGGTGGCCTGCTCCTCGACGGCCGGGTTCCACCAGCGGTCGAAGTGGACGACATGGCCGGCGCGGGTGAGGTTCAGACCGGTGCCGGCGGCCTTGAGGGAGAGCACCAGGACCGGGGTCGATCCGCTCTGGAAGCGGTCCACCATGCGCTCCCGCTCCGGCACCGGCGTACCGCCGTGGAGGAGGTCGACCGGGACCGCCCGCTCGGTGAGATGGGCGGTGATCAGGCGGGCCATCCCGACGTACTGCGTGAAGACGAGGGCCGAACCGTCCTCGGCGAGGAGGGTGTCCAACAGCTCGTCCAGCAGGGCGAGTTTGCCGGACCGGGCGGCGAGCCGGTCGTCCCCGGCCCGTGCCCGCTCCTCCTTCAGAAACAGCGCCGGGTGGTCGCAGATCTGCTTCAGCGAGGTCAGCAGTTTCAGCACCAGTCCGCGCCGACCCATGCCCTGCGCGCTCTCGATGGCGTGCATCGACTCGCGGACCACCGCCTCGTACAGCGCGGCCTGTTCGCGGGTGAGCGGTACGGGGTGGTCCGTCTCGGTCTTGGGCGGCAGTTCGGGGACGATGCCGGGGTCGGACTTCTTGCGCCGCAGCAGGAAGGGGCGGACCAGGCGGGCGAGGCGCTCGACCGCCTCCTCGTCCTCGCCGGTCTCCACCGCGCGGGCGTGCCGGGCGCGGAAGGACTTCAGCGGGCCGAGGAGTCCCGGGGTCGTCCAGTCGAGGAGGGCCCACAGTTCGGAGAGGTTGTTCTCCACCGGGGTGCCGGTGAGCGCCACCCGCGCGGGGGCCGGGATCGTGCGCAGGGCCTTCGCCGTCGCGGAGTGGGGGTTCTTGACGTGCTGTGCCTCGTCGGCGACGACCATGCCCCAGCTCCGCGCGGCGAGTTCGGGGGCGGTGGAGCGCATGGTGCCGTAGGTGGTGAGGACGAAGCCGCCGTCCAGGTCGTCCAGGGTGCGGTCGGGGCCGTGGTAGCGGCGCACGGGGACGCCGGGCGCGAACCGGGTGATCTCCCGCTGCCAGTTGCCGAGCAGCGAGGCGGGGCAGACCACCAGGGTCGGCTCGGTGCGGGCCCGCTTCAGATGGAGCGCGATGAGGGTGACGGTCTTGCCGAGGCCCATGTCGTCGGCGAGGCAGCCGCCGAGGCCGAGGGAGGTCATGAGGTCCAGCCAGGCCAGGCCCCGGAGCTGGTAGTCGCGCAGGGTGGCGTGGAGGCCGGGCGGCGCCTCGGCGGGCCGTACGCCGGCGGTCAGGCGGTCGCGGAGGGCGGCGAGGGCGCCGGTCGGCACCGCCTCGACCGTCTCGCCGTCGACCTCGGCGTGGCCGGTGAGGGCGACGGACAGCGCGTCGACCGGGTCGAGCAGTCCCAGGTCCCGTTTGCGGGCCTTGCGGACGAGGGCGGGGTCGACCAGCACCCACTGGTCGCGCAGCCGTACGACGGGACGGTGGGCCTCGGCCAGGGCGTCCATCTCCGCCTCGGTGAGCGGGTCGCCGGCGAGGGCGAGCTGCCAGCCGAACCGCAGCAGGTCCTCGCTCTCGAAGAATCCGCTGCCGTCGGTCGCCGAACCGGGGGCCGGGCGGACCACCGCCGTGGCGGTCAGATCCTGGGCGAGGTCCCGGGGCCAGTGCACGGCGACCCCGGCGGCGGCGAGCCGGGTGGCCGCCACCCCCAGCAGGTCGCTCAGCTCGTCCTCGGACAGGGCCAGTACATCCGGCACGTCCTGGTCGGAGAGCCGGTCCAGGGGCGGCCAGACGCGGGCGGCGCGGCGCACGGCGAGGGCGGCGTCCACGCGCGCCCGGGGGCCGAAGGCGGAGTCCGCCTCGCCCGCCCACAGGGCGGCGGCGTCGGCCACCAGGGTCGGGTCGGCGAGGCTGTGCACCTGCACGATCGCCGCGCCCGCGCCGCGAGTGTCGCGTCCCTCGCCGCCCGCTCCCTCCCCGGCGTCGAAGAGGTCGTACGCGGACAGGTCGAGGCGGAGCGAGACACGCACGCCGGCGTCCATTCCGGCGGCGACCTCGGCGGCCCAGTCGTGGGCGTCGGGCAGGCGCTGCGCCTGCCGCGCGGCGAACGGGAGCCCGGAGGCGTAGGGCGCGGCCGGGGTGCGGGGCAGGGTGTCGGCGACCGCGTCCAGGAAGGCGCGCACCAGCGCCTCCGGCCGGGGCAGCCGGAGGGGGCCGGGGCCGGGCAGGGGGACGGCGTGGCCCTCGTGGGGGAGGGCGGCGGCCACCGCGCGCAGGTGTGCCACGTCGTCCGGTTCGAGCGGGCCGGCGCGCCAGGCGTCGTGGCCGGTGGCGGTCAGGCCGGGCAGCAGCCGGCCGCGGGCGGTGAGCCGCAGGGCGTGCAGGGCGGCGGCGCCCCAGCAGGCGGTGGCGGGGTGGGCCGCGGGGTCGTGCCGGGCGCGGACCAGCAGCGGCAGTGCCTCGTCGACGGGCAGGGAGAGGGCGGGGGTCGTGTGCCGCCGCACTCCCGTGCCGTGCGGGCGGACGACGGTGAGGTCCGTGCGCCGCGCGGATCCGGTGGTGTCGGGCCCTTCGGCGGGTGGTCCGGGAATCGCCTCGCCGTCGGGGTCGTAGAAGGCGATCCGTCCGTCGCGCGGGAGGGGTGCGGAGAGGAAGACGGCCGGGAGCCGGACGGGGACGTCCGTCCCGTCCGTGCCGCCGGGCGCGGCCGGGTCCCGCTCGGCCGTCACGGTCCGCTCGCTCATACGTTCTGCCACCTCCCGCCCGCGTGTCGGATCAGTCGTCTTCGACTCTACGGGCGGGCTCTGACAATCGGCCCCGGCGGCCGGTGCGCGGTGCCGGATCAGGGCACGGTGCGGGAGACCACGTACACCCTCGGATAGCCCGGCTTGTGGTGGTTGACGACGACGTCGTGGGTGGGCGCCGGTTTCTTCTGCTCGTGCACGAGGCCGGACCAGGTGCCGGGGCCGTAGAACTTCCAGCCGGTGATGTCCCGGTCGCGCTCGCCGATGGTGATGTCGCCGGGCTCCAGGTCGTTCGCCTGAACGCCCAGGCTGGTGAGGAAGGCGCTCAGGCCCGCGTCGGTCGTCTCGAACTCGACGTACAGGCGGCTGGTCTTCCAGTTGTTGGTCTCGTACGAGGCCACCCACCACGCGGGGTGCGGTACGGGCACCTGGTAGAGGCGGCGCTGGACCTTCGACGGCCAGCCCTCGGTCAGGCCGGTCGCGGAGTACTTCGCCTCCTTGTCCTTGCCGCTGGCCCGGCTCTGGTTCGCGGAGATCACCAGATAGCCGGCCGGGACACCGATGAGCAGCACGATGATCAGCAGGGTGAGTGCCCTGCGGCGGATCATGTGCCGCCGGTCCTCGGGCGGGCGGGGTGCGCCCGGGAGGGCGGGCTGCTGGGGAAACTCGCCGGTCACAGCGACTCCTGGGTGGTGCGGCGGGCCTCCGCGTACCGCTCGTAGCGTTCGTAGCGCTCGACGCGGCGGCGCTTGGCGCGGCGGAAGCGGCGGGCGACCAGCCGGGCGAGGTCGGCGGCGCCGACCATGCCGGCCTCGGGACCGAGCTGGGCGCGGACGATGGTGGCCTCGGGGCGGTAGCCGCGGCCGGTGAGCTGCCGCTTGAAGGCGTCCCGCGCGGGGCCGATCAGCAGGTCGTCGGCGGCGGAGACACCGCCGCCGATGACGAAGCAGGAGGGGTCCAGCGCGGCGGCGAGGTTGGCGATGCCGACGCCGAGCCACTGGCCGATGTCCTGGAGGAGTTCGATGCACATGGCGTCGCCCTCGCGGGCCAGCTCGGTGATCATCGGGCCGCTGATGTCGGCGATGTTCCCCTTGACGTGCTCGATGATCCCGTAGGCGACGGGCGAGTCGGCGGCGGCCAGCTCGCGCGCCTCGCGGACCAGCGCGTTGCCGGAGCTGTACTGCTCCCAGCAGCCCCGGTTGCCGCAGGGGCAGCGGTGGCCGCCGGGGACGACCTGCATATGGCCGAACTCGCCGGCGACGCCGTACTTGCCCCGCTTGACCTGCCCGTCCTCCAGGATGGCGCCGCCGATCCCGGTACCGAGCGTGATCATGACCAGGTGGTCCTCGCCGCGTCCGGCGCCGAACCGCCACTCGGCCCAGGCGGCGGCGTTGGCGTCGTTGTCCACCAGGACCGGGACGGCGAGGCGGCCCGCGAGACGGTCGCGCAGCGGCTCGTTGCGCCAGGACAGGTGGGGGGCGAACAGCACGCGGTTGCGGTCGGCGTCGACCCAGCCGGCCGCGCCGATGCCGACCGCGTGCACGTCGTGCCGGTCGGACAGGTCCAGCACCAGTTCGACGATGGTGTCCTCGACGACCTTGGGGCTCTTGGACTTGTCCGGGGTCTCCGTGCGCAGCCGCTCCAGGATGTTGCCGTCGGCGTCGACGACGCCCGCCATCACCTTGGTGCCGCCGATGTCGATGCCCACCGTCGGGACACGGGGTGCCGTCAGGTGGGAGCGGCGCTCCCGGGTGCCGACGGTTCTCAGGACCGGGGCGCGGCGGGAGCCGATGGGGGCGGTGAAGTCGCGGTAGGTGCTCATCGTGTGCGATTCTGCCGCACCGGTGCGCGGATTGTGGTGCGGGGCAGGTGGGGGGTGGTGTGGATCATGGCCGGGTGCGGGTGCGTTGTGGTTGATCGCGCCCGCGCGGCGGAGCCGCAGATCTACACAGCCCCGCGCCCCTAAAGGGCGCGTTGCAGTTCGTGGCGTAGATCGTCCAGTTCGTCGCCGCCGGCCATCTGGCTCGTGAGCTCGTCCAGGGTGATCTCGCCCCGTAGGTGGTTGCCCGCCATCGTGCCGCGCTTCAGTAGGACGAAGCTGTCGCCCACCAGGTAGGCGTGGTGGGGGTTGTGGGTGATGAAGACGACTCCCAGGCCCTGGTCGCGTGCCGCGGCCACATATTTCAGGACCACGCCCGACTGCTTGACGCCCAGTGCCGCCGTCGGCTCGTCCAGGACGAGGACCTTCGCGCCGAAGTGCACCGCGCGGGCGATCGCCACGCACTGGCGTTCGCCGCCGGAGAGGGTGCCGATCGGCTGGTCGACGTCGCGCAGGTCGATGCCCATGCGAAGGAGTTCCGCGCGGGTGGTGCGGCGCATGTGGTCGACGTCCATGCGCTTGAAGGGGCCGATGCCCTTGCGCGGCTCGGAGCCGAGGAAGAAGTTCCGCCAGACCGGCATGAGCGGGACGACGGCCAGGTCCTGGTGGACGGTCGCGATGCCCCGGTCCAGTGCCTCGCGCGGCGAGGACAGGCGGGTCTCCTCGCCGTCGAGGGCGAGCGTGCCGCCGTCGTGCTGGTGCAACCCCGCGATGATCTTGATCAGGGTGGACTTGCCGGCGCCGTTGTCGCCCAGTACGCAGGTGATCCCGCCCGCGTGCACCTCCAGCGACACGCCTTCGAGGGCGCGGACGTTGCCGTAGCGCTTGCTGATGCCGGACAGCTCCACGAGGGGCGTGCGGTGGTCGGTCCGTGTCATGTCGAGGCCTCCGCGCGGCGGCGTACCCAGGTGTTGAGCAGGGTGGCGAGGAGCAGCATCGCTCCGAGGAAGAACTTGAACCAGTCGGGGTTCCACTCGGCGAAGACGATGCCCTTGCTGGTCATGCCGAAGAGCAGCGCGCCGACCGCCGAGCCGACGGCGCTGCCGTGGCCGCCGGTGATCAGACAGCCGCCGATGACGGCCGCGATGATGTAGATCAGCTCGTTGCCGACGCCCTCGCCGGACTGGACGACGTCGTAGGAGAAGAGCAGGTGCTGGCCGCAGATCCAGGCGCCGAGGGCGACGCCCATGTAGAGCGCGGTCTTGGTCCGGGCCACGGGGACGCCCACCGCGCGGGCGGCCTGTTCGTTGCCGCCGACGGCGAAGATCCAGTTGCCGGCGCGGGTGCGCAGGAGGATCCAGCTGCCGAGGGCGACCAGGGCGAGCCACCACAGGACGGTGACCTTGAGGTGCGTGCCGCCGACGGTGAGAGTCGAGGCGAACAGGGCCCGCGCGCTCGTGAAGCCCTCCATGTCGGCGATGGTCTTCGTGGAGACAGTGCCGCTGATCAGCTTGGTGAAGCCGAGGTTCATGCCGGTCAGCATCAGGAAGGTGCCGAGCGTGATGATGAAGCTCGGCAGCCGGGTGCGGGCCAGCATGAAGCCGTTGAAGGCGCCGACGGCGAGGGTGACCAGCAGGGAGACGCCGACGCCGACCCAGACGTTGGCGGTCATCTGGTAGCTGAACATCGACGACACCAGCGCCGACGAGGTGACCAGGACGCCGGCCGACAGGTCGAACTCCCCGCCGATCATCAGCAGCGCCACCGGGACGGCCATGATGCCGATGGTGGAGGACGCGTAGAGGACGGTGCCGAGGCCGGCGGCGCCCAGGAAGCCGTCGGCGACGAGGGCGAAGCAGAAGAAGACGGCGATCGCGCCGACGACGGAGCCCAGCTCGGGGCGGCTCAGCAGCCGCTGGACCGGGGCCGACGTACGCAGAAACCTTTCATCGGGAACGTCGGGAGTCGTCGCGCTCATCGGGTGCCCCGCTGCGTGTACTCCTCGAGCGCGCCGGCGTCGTCCTTGGTGACGATCTGCGGACCGGTGAGCACGGGCCGGCCGCCGCCCAGGACGTCGGCGTTGTACCGGTACAGCCACAGCAGGTCGACCGCCTCGTAGCCCTGGAGGTAGGGCTGCTGGTCGACGGCGAAGCCGAGGCTGCCGTCCTTCAGACCGGCCGCGACCTTGGCGTTGAGGTCGAAGGTGTCGATCTCGGCGTCGCTGCCGGCGCCGTCGCGGGCCTTCACCGCGGTGTCGGCGTAGGGGGCGCCCAGCGTGACGACGGCGTCCACGGCGGTGTCGGACTGGAGCCGGGCCTCGATCGCCGACTGCACGTCCGGCATGCTGGTGCCGTTGACGTGGAGGCGGACCACCGTGCCGTCGAAGGTCCGCTCCACTCCGTCGCAGCGCTGCTCGTGACCGACGTTGCCCTGCTCGTGCAGGACGCACAGGGCCTTCTTCCGGCCCCGCTCGTTCAGCTCCTCGCCGACGGCCTCACCGGCGATCGTCTCGTCCTGCCCGATGTGGCTCAGCGCGCCGAACTCCTTCGACTCGGCCGAGCCGCTGTTCACGGTGACCACCGGGATGCCCGCCTCGCGGGCGCGGGCGAGGGACGCCTTCATGGCGTCCGGTTTGGCGAGGGTGACGATGATGCCGTCGACCTTCTTGTCGACGGCCGCGTCCACGAGCTGCGCCTGCTGCTGGGCCTCGTCGTCGTGCGTGTAGAGGAAGCGGACGTTGTCCTTCACCGCGGCCTGCTTCGCGCCGCTCTGGACGATGTCCCAGAAGGTGTCGCCGTCCCCCGCGTGGGTGATCATCGCGAAGGTCCAGCGCGGTGTGTTCACCGCCGCCCGTCCCTGGGCCGCGGCGGCCGCGCGGGCGTCCTCCGCCCGTTTGCCGCCGGTATCGCTGCATCCGGCGAGCGTGAGACTCAACGCCCCCGCCACCGCCATGCCCACCCAGGTCGAAAACCGTGCCACGAGGACGTGCCCTTCTTGCTGTGCTCTTGCGTACACAAGGGGCCGATGACCGCACCGGCCCCAAACGCCCCATTCTGGAACACGCGCATCGGGCGCCCCCGCGCGGGGACCGGCAGCCGGTCACATTGTCCGGACATTCCGACGAGGTGTGACGTACGCCGCCCCGGATTGTCAGGACCGCACAAGCAGCTGGAACTCGAACGAATAGCGGGACGGCCGGTAGGTGTGCGTGCCGAACTCCACCGCACGGCCGGTGTCGTCGAAGGTCACGCGCTGCATGGTGAGCAGCGGGGCGCCGGCCGGCTCGCCGAGGCGCTCGGCCTCGGCGGCGGTGGCCGCGCGGGCGCCGATGGTCTGGCGGGCGCTGTGCAGGGTGATCCCGGCGGCCCGCATCAGCCGGTACAGGCCGGTCGCCTCGAGCTGCCCGGTGTCCAGGTCGAGCAGTCCGGGCGGCAGACAGTTGCAGAGGTACGCCATCGGTTCCCCGTGGGTGAGCCGCAGCCGCTCGATCCGGTGCACCTCACTGTCCTCGGCCACCCCGAGCGCGGACGCGACCTCGGCGGACGCCGGCACGACCGTGTTGACCAGCACCTTCGTGGTGGGGCGCTGACCGGCCGCCTCCAGGTCGTCGTAGAGGCTGCTGAGCTCCAGGGGGCGTTTGACCTGGCTGTGCACCACCTGGGTGCCGACCCCGCGACGGCGTACGAGCAGGCCCTTGTCCACGAGGGACTGGATGGCCTGGCGGACGGTCGGCCGGGACAGACCGAGCCGCGCGGCGAGCTCGATCTCGTTGCCCAGCAGGGTGCCGGGGGTGAGCACGCCGTGCTCGATGGCGGACTCCAACTGCTGGGACAGCTGGAAGTACAACGGCACGGGGGAGCCGCGGTCCACGCTCAGCTCCAGCTGTACGGTCGGGTCCACTTCTGGTTTCGGCACGGGGCGAGCGTAGCCCCGTGCGCTGTTGACGGGAAGTTGTGTAGTTCGGTTGTCCGGACATACGCATTGACAGGGAGCGGTGCGGGCCCCACTTTGTTTCCATGCGCATCGGGGTCATCGGTACGGGCCGTATCGGCACCATTCACGCCCACACACTCAGCAGGCACCGCGACGTCGGCTCCCTGATCCTCACCGACGTGGATCCGGCGCGGGCCCAGGCCCTGGCGCTCCGGCTCGGCGAGACGGCGGCACCCGGGGTGGACGAGATCTACACCTGGGGCGTGGACGCCGTGGTGATCACGGCGGCCACCTCCGCCCACGCCGATCTGATCGGCCGGGCGGCACGCGCGGGGCTGCCGGTGTTCTGCGAGAAGCCCATCGCCCTGGACCTCGCGGGCACGTTACAGGCGATCACTGAGGTCGAGGCGGCCGGAACCGTCCTCCAGATGGGCTTCCAGCGCCGCTTCGACGCCGGTTACAGGGGCGCGCGGGAGGCGGTGCGTTCGGGCAGGCTCGGGCGGCTGCACACCGTACGGGCGATGAGCAGCGACGCGGAGCCGCCGCCCGCCGGGTATCTGCGGCAGTCCGGCGGGCTGTACCGGGACACCCTGATCCACGACTTCGACATCCTGCGCTGGGTGACCGGCCGGGAGGTCACGGAGGTCTACGCGGCCGGGTCCGACGCCGGGCCCGCGCTGTTCCGCGAGATGGGCGACGTCGACACCGGCGCGGCCCTCCTCACCCTCGACGACGGCACACTCGCCACGGCCACCGCGTCCCGGCTGAACGGCGCCGGCTACGACGTGCGCATGGAACTCGCCGGGGAGCGGGACCAGATCGCCGTCGGCCTGGACGACCGTACGCCGATCGCGTCCACCGAGCCGACCGGGCCGCCGGCCGCGGACAAGCCGTGGACGGGGTTCCTGGAGCGGTTCGGACCGGCGTACGAGGCCGAGCTGATCGCCTTCGTCGAGGTGGTGCGGGGCGAGCGGGCCAACCCCTGCGACGGGCGGGAGGCCCTTCAGGCGCTGCTGATCGCGGAGGCGTGCGAGAGATCCCGGCGGGAGCGCAGACCGGTCCGGCCGACCGAGCTGGTGAGCGGATCCGCGGCGGCGTTCACCTGACGCGCGGGCCGGTGTCAGGGGGCCTGGACGGGCAGGACCGTCCCCTGGGCGACCGCGCACAGCGTCTCCGTGCCGTCCTCGTCGACGGTGAGCAGATCGCAGCGGACGACGGCCTGGCGCCGTCCGGCGTGCACGACCTCCGCGCGGGCGCGCAGGGTGCGGCCGGTGGCCGGGCGGAGGTACTGGATGGAGAAGCCGCCGGTGAGGACGTGCGGGCCGAGGACGGCCCCGGCGGCGAAGGTGAGGGCGTTGTCGGCGGCGTAGGAGAGGACGCCGCCGTGCACGAAGCCGTTCTGCTGGTGGAGTTCCTCGCGGATGTCGATCTCCAGGGTCGCCCCGCCGTCGCCGAAGGCCGTCACCCGGGCACCGAGCAGCCGGCTGAAGGGCTGGCCGAGCAGGGCCTGCTGAGCGGTGGTCAGGTCGAGCGCGGGGGACGCGGTCATGGGAACGGAACTCCTTCGACTGGCGGGTGGACGACGGACGGGGCCGGAGGGTCAGGGGCTGTCGGACTCCTCCAGGAGGCCGGCGTCGTGGGCGAGCAGGGCGATCTGGACGCGGTTGTTGAGGTCGAGCTTGGCCAGGATCCGGGAGACATGGGTCTTGACGGTGGCCACGCTCATGTAGAGCTGCGCGGCGATGTCGGCGTTGGACAGGCCCCGGCCGACCGCCACGGCGACCTCGCGTTCGCGGTCGTTGAGCTCGGCGACGCGCGCACGCGCGTGCGCGCGTCGCGTGCCGGCGGGCGTGCCCACCGCGTGTGCCATCAACTGCCGGGTGACGGTGGGCGACAGCACCGGATCGCCGGCCGCGACCCGGCGCACCGCGTCGACGATCTCGGCCGGCGGGGTGTCCTTGAGGACGAACCCGGCGGCGCCCGCGCGGAGGGCGCGCAGCACCTGCTCGTCGGCGTGGAAGGTGGTGAGCACCACGACCTGCGGAGCGTCCGCGCGCCGGCGCAGCGACTCGGTCGCGGTGAGACCGTCCACCGTCGGCATCCGGATGTCCATGAGGACGACGTCCGGGCGGGTGCGGTCGACGAGTGCCTCGACCTCTCCCCCGTCGGCGGCCTCTCCGACGATCTCGATGTCGTCCGCGCCGCCCATCATGAAGGACAGTCCGGCCCGCACCAGTGGGTCGTCGTCGACGAGGAGCACTCTGATCGCAGTCATGGTCGGTACGTAATCACGGTCGGGCGGGACGGAGACAGACGGCCCGGCCGATCCCGGTTCACCCCCATGGCAGCCGTGCCCGTACCTCGAACCCGCCGTCGGACGTGGGCCCGTGCTCCAGGGTGCCGCCCGCCAGGGTGGCCCGCTCGGTGAGGCCGATCAGGCCCTGCCCGGCACCGGGAACGTGCGGTACGTCCCCCTCCGGAGCCGGGTTGCGCACGGTCACGGTGAGGCCGTCCCCCGGGCCGCCGGTGACCGACACGGTGACCTCCGTGCCAGGGGCGTGCTTGCGGGCGTTGGTCAGCCCCTCCTGGGCGATCCGGTAGGCGGTGCGGCCCACGGAGGCGTGGACGGCGGCCGGGTCGGTGACCCGCTGTTCCAGGGTGACCTTCATGCCGGCCTGCCGGGACTCGGCGACCAGGGTGTCGAGCGCCGCGAGCGTCGGCTGCGGCCGCCCCGCGTCGTCGGACTCCCCGGCCCGCAGTACACCGATGATCTCGCGCAGGTCCTGGAGCGCCTCGTGGGCGCTCTCCCGGATGACGCCGGCCGCCCGCGCGATCTCCTCGCGCGGGGCGTCGGGCCGGAACTCCAGCGCGCCCGCGTGCACGCTCAGCAGCGTCAGCCGGTGCGCGAGGACGTCGTGCATCTCCCGCGCGATGTCCTCGCGCGCGAGCCGCTGCGCCTGCTCGGCCCGCAGCCGCGCCTCCGTCTCGGCCCGCCGTGCCCGGTCCCGGAGACTCAGCATGAGCTGCCGCTTGGAGCGTACGAACATGCCCCAGCCGACGGTCGCGACCGCCAGCACCGTGAAGAGGACGATCGAGGCGAGATACGGCAGGTCGGGGTCGGGGCGCCACCAGAAGTAGAACGGGACGAGCACCACCTGGGCGCCGCCCACCCAGACCACGTACCGGAAGGGGCGGTGCACGGCGAGCGTGAAGAGGGCGATGACGGCCACACCGCCGGAGGTCTCCGAGACGAAGCTGACCGGGACCATCACGGCGGCCAGGGCGAGCGGCCACCGCCGGCGCAGCCAGATCGCGGCGCAGGACAGCGCGCCGAGCACCTGGTCGGCGACGGCCACCGCGTGCGGGATGTCGTGGTTGTCGTTGAGTGCCTCGGCGCCCAGCAGTCCGACCAGGACGGCCAGCAGGAAGCAGGAGAAGTCGACGACCCAGTCGCGCGCGGTGCGCCGGGGCCTGCGCCCGGAGCGGGCCGCGTCGGGGTCGAGTTCGTGGATGAGGGCGGACGGGAAGTACCACCTGCGCCCCGTGAACACCGGGGCGGGGGTCTGTTCCGCCTTGTCACCAGTCACGGTCGACAAATCTACGCAGCGGGCCGGCCCCGGCACAGCCCGGACGGCGGGACGGCTACCGAAGTCGCGGCTCCGCAGACTTTCGGCGTACCGGCCGGCGCGCACGGTCGCCTTCCGTCGGGGAGGACTCGCCCCGCGGCCGATGTGGGTGGGGGGTCCGCGGGGCGAGAGTCGGTCGCATGAAGCAGTTGTTGGAGGTTCTGGGGTTCATCGCCGTCGTGCAGGGCGTGGCGGGGCTGGTGCACGAGTTCACCGACCTGGACTGGGGTCTCGTGCAGCGGGTCGATTTCCTCGACGACTACGGGATTTTCGCGAGCATCGCCCTGCTGGTGCTGGGCGCTGCCCTGTTCTCGGTCGCCGGGAGCCGGAAGCCCGGCTGACGGCCGGCCGGGCTTCCGGGCGCGGTGGTCAGCAGGTGTGGTCGACCAGGTCGAACGAGGCGTAGTGGTCGGCGGTGTAGTAGTCCTCCTGGTACTGCTCACCAGTGACGATGCGGCGTGCGCCTCGGGTGGGGGAACCGGGCGTGATCACCGTGTACTCGTGGTAGTAGCCGGTGGATTGGTCGGGCAGGATGCCCTCCCGGTTCTGGAAGACGGTCCCGTCCTGTTCGAAGGGATAGGGACCGCCCTGCTCGATCAGGTCGAGGGTGTCGTGCGCCTCGGCGGGCAGATCGCTGTAGCAGATGTCGCCGACCGCGAGGACGACGGAAGAGGCGACGGGGGCGGGTGCGGGGGCGGAGTGAGCCGTCGTCGCGGAGACGGTGCCGCCCAGGAGGAGCGCGGACAGGACAGCGGCTGCCGCGCCGGTACGAAGGGTGTGTGGGGGGAATCGCATGCCCCCATGATGACGCGCGTAGACGATGGCATGTCAATGACAACCACAGGGATTTTGCCGACGGGTCCCATGAGTTTTCCGTGACGTAACCCGCCGGGGCGCTGCCGCCGGCCCGGCAGGCGGTGAGAATTCATTTCCTGGCATTGGCGCGGCGCGGTGTGTATGGGGTTGCACCTTCCGTAGCGGCATGTGGTCCGGTGGACTTGCGTCCCGATGCCTCGAGGAAGGGTCCCTGCTCATGCCTTCGTCCTTCGTGCCACCCCGTCAGGTCAAGATCGGTGACGCGGCGGCCTTCGTCGGCAGCACGCCACGGGCGATTCGCCATTACCACGAGATCGGCCTGCTCCCCGAGCCCGAGCGGGGCGCGGATGACCGCCGCCGCTACGGGTACGAGGACATGATCCGCTTGCTGTGGATTCGCAGGATGGCCGACGCCGGGATCGCCCTGGACGACATCCGTGACGCCTTCACCACCGGCACGACTTCCGCCGCTGCGGACAGCGCAGACGCTGTCGCGGGCGTCCTGGAGCGGTTGGAGGAATCCCTCGCCGAGCAGGAGGCGGAATTGCGGCGGCAACGGACCGCCGTGCAGCGGATGCGCACCGAAGGCAGCCGGATGGGCCTGCTCTCCGACCTCGTCACCGAACGCCTCAAGAGCCTGCCCGAGGGCTCCCTGCGTCAGGCGGACCTGGACACTCTGCTGGTCACCGAGCGGATCTTCGGCCCGCTCGGCGCGGCCGTCCAGGCCACCCGCTTCGTCGTCCTGGCCACGCATCCCGCTCTGCGGGAGGAGTCCGACCGCATCGATGACGCCGAGGAGGCACTCGACGACAGTGTCGCCGTCGATGATCCACGGGTGGCTCAAGTGGCCGTCGAGCGGCACGCCTTCGAAAGCACCCTCCAGGCCGTCATCGAGGAGTCCGGCCTGGGTAAGGACGACGATGCCCTCTTCGACGCCTGGGACACGTCGCACCCTGCGGAGGCCGACTCCATGAGCGTGTTCGAAGCCACCGGCAAGATGCCCTACGACTTCTCCCCGGCCCGCCTGCGCTGTATGGAACTGGCGGAAGAACTGTCCGCCCAAGACTGACCCGCTACCTGAAACACGGCCTAGAGCTCGTACTCGCCGTACTCGGGGCGGCCCGCGAGGTCGTAGGTCTGGATGGACACTCCCTTGGAGGTGATGCTGCCGCCCGTGTGCTGGAAAGCGGTCGGTGCCGAGCCCTCCGGGAACAGCCGGCGTCCGGCGCCGAGGACGACCGGATACGTCAGCAGATGCAGGGTGTCCACGAGGCCGAGCGCGAACAGGGACCGGGCGAGGGCGCCGCTGCCATGGAGCTGGAGCTCGCCGTCGGTGCGCTCCTTGAGGGCGGTGACCTCCTTGGCGAGATCGCCGCCGAGGACGGTGGTGTTGGCCCACTCGGGTTCGCCGAGGGTGGAGGAGACGACGTACTTCGGCAGCGCGTTCACCGGATCGGCGGGGTCGGTCACCTTCGGCCAGGACGAGGCGAAGATGTCGTACGTACGACGGCCCAGGAGGAAGGCGCCCACCCGGGAGAAGACCCCGTCGACGAACCGTCCGAAGTCCTCGTCGAGGTAGGGGACGCTCCAGCCTCCCTGGTCGAAGCCGTCCCTGGTGTCCTCCTGGGGGCCGCCGGGAGCCTGGTAGACCCCGTCGAGGGTGACGAAGGTGGTGGCCACGAGCTTGCCCATGACGGGTACCTGCCTTTCGGTGCGCGGGGGCGGACGTGACGTCATCAGCTCAGACCCCGGCGGGGCCCGCAACTCATCGGTCGTCGTCCGGCAGGTCGACGTCCGTTCGCCGCCAGCACGGCCGGGCCGCGGGCGCTGGGATGGACGCATGACGACAGACACTTCTGTGAAGAACTTCGGGACGGCCCTGGCCGGCAAGGTGGCGCTGGTGACCGGCGCAAGCCGCGGGATCGGCGCGGCGACGGCGCTGCGGCTCGCGCGGGAGGGCGCGGACGTCGCGGTGACGTACGTGAGCGGCAAGGAGGCGGCCGAGGAGGTCGTGCGGGCCGTGGAGGCGCTGGGCCGCCGCGCGGTGGCCCTGCGCGCGGACGCCGGTGACGCGGAGGAGGCCGCCGGGGCGGTGGAGGCGACCGTGCGGGCGCTGGGGCGGCTGGACGTGCTGGTGAACAACGCGGGGGTCGGCGTGCTCGGGCCCGTGGAGTCCCTGTCCCTCGCGGATGTGGACCGGGTGCTCGCGGTGAATGTGCGCGGGGTGTTCCTGGCGTCCCGGGCGGCGGCGGCCCACATGGACGGTGGGGGGCGGATCATCACCGTCGGCACGTGCATGACGCAGCGGGTGCCGGGGCCGGGCGGGACGCTGTACGCGATGAGCAAGTCGGCGCTGGTGGGGCTGACGAAGGCGCTGGCCCGGGAGTTGGGTGGGCGGGGGATCACGGCGAACATCGTGCATCCGGGGCCGATCGACACGGACATGAATCCGGCGGGTGGGGCGTTTGCGGCGGATCAGGTCGCCATGACGGCGGTGGGGCGGTTCGGGACGGTGGAGGAGGTGGCGGGGGCGATCGCGTATGTGGCGGGGGCGGCGTATGTGACGGGGGCGGAGTTCTCGGTGGATGGGGGGCATGCGGCGTAGGGCTGCCGCACGGCGGCGGGGGTTACTGGCTGCCGCCGTGCGGGGGTTGCTCTGCCGGGGTTGCTCTGCCGGCGTTGCCGGGTGCCGCTGCGCCCACCCGTGCCGCCCCAGCGGCACGACTGCCCGCAGCTGCGGCGGCACGACTGCCCGCAGCTATGTCAGCTCAGGGTGGACTTGCCCTGGGCTGTCAGGGTGCCGTAGAGGCGGAGGCGGGAGATGCCGCCGTCGGGGTGGATGTCGATGCGGGCGTGGGTGGCGGTCGCCGGGGTCGGGAGGACGAAGCGGTGGTTGGTGTCGGGCTGGAGGCGGGTGCGCGGGAGGATCTCGCGCCAGTCCCCGTCTTCGCCGTCCTTCACCGACACCGACGCCCAGCCCGCGCTGTTGCCCTTGAGGTACGCCGTGTCGATCTCCAGGGCGCGGATCTGCGCCTGGGCAACCAGCCGGTAGCGGATCCAGTCGTGGCCCCGGTCGCGGCGGCGGCGGGTCTCCCAGCCGTCGTCCATCTTGTGGGAGCGGCCGGGCTGGATGGTGTTGGTGGCCGGCGAGTAGAAGCGGTTCGAGGCGTCCTCGACCCGGCCGCCGTTCTCCAGGGCGACGACGTCGAAGGTGCCCAGCGCCTCCAGCCAGGCCGGGTCCGGGACGACCTCGCCGTACACGCGCAGCCGGGCGATGCCGCCGTCGGGGTGCTGCTTGAGGCGCAGGTGGGTGAAGCGCTGCTCGTCCGTCACGGCGAAGCCGTTGGCCGCGTGGCCGCCGACCGGTGTGCGCGGGACGAGGGTCGTCCACTTCACGTCGTCCGCGAGGAGTTCCTCCGGCGACGGGGAGCCCGCCATCGCGGTGCCCTCGACGGACACGGCCTGCGGGTAGTTGCCGCGGAAGTGGGCGGTGTCCACGACGATGCCGCGGACCACTCCGGGCGCGCCGAGGCGGATCAGCGCCCAGTCGTGGTCGTCGTCCGCCGGCCAGGGGTGCTCGGCGGAGGGGCCGCGCCGGCGCCTGGTCTCCCAGCCGTCCATGACCTTGCCCTTGTGCCCGAAGTGCTCGGGGTCGAACTCGGCGCGCCCGGGGAGCAGGAGGTTCTCCCGCTGGGCGAAGAACTCGTCGTTGGCGGCGATGACACCGGCACCGAGCCGGCGGTCGGCGAGGTCGGCGTGGTGGGTGAAGGGGAAGTCGGCGGTGCGGTAGTCCGCGTACGGGTCACCGCCGCTGTAGGGGTTCGCGTCGCCGGTGAAGCTCTCGATCGCCGTCACGGTGATCAGGTCCTGCCTTTCGGGTGTCGGTGTCAGTGGGAGCGGGTGAGCAGTCGGCCCTTCGGTTCGGTGAACTCGCCGTCGGCCACGATGCGCCGGCCGCGCAGCCAGGTGGACCTGACGACGCCGTACAGGGTCCTGCCCGCGTACGCCGTCACCGGGTTGCGGTGCTGAAGCGCCGCGGGGTCGACGGTGAAGGTCTCGTCGGGGGCGAGGACGGCGAAGTCGGCGTCACGGCCGGGCGCGATGGCGCCCTTGCGCGCGTCGAGGCCGGCCAGCCGGGCCGTTCGCGTCGACATCCAGCGCACCACGTCCTCCAGGCCGTGGCCGCGCCTGCGGGCCTCGGTCCAGACGGCCGGCAGGCTGAGCTGGAGGCCGGAGATGCCGCCCCAGGCGGTCGAGAAGTCGTCCGTCTTGAGGTCGGCGGTGGACGGGGAGTGGTCGGTGACGACGCAGTCGATGGTGCCGTCCGCCAGGGCCTGCCAGAGCAGGTCCTGGTTGGCGGCCTCGCGGATGGGCGGACAGCACTTGAACTCGCTGGCGCCGTCCGGGACCTCCTCCGCGGCGAGGGTGAGGTAGTGGGGGCAGGTCTCGACGGTGACGCGCACGCCGTCCGCCTTGGCCCGGGCGATCACGGGCAGCGCGTCACTGGAGGAGAGGTGCAGGACGTGCACCCGTGCGCCCAGACGTTTCGCCAGGTCGACGAGGTGGGCGATGGCGGTGTCCTCGGCGTCGCGCGGGCGGGAGGCGAGGAAGTCGGCGTACTTGGGGCCGCCGTGCTGCGGGGCGGCGGCGAGGTGGTGCGGGTCCTCGGCGTGCACGATCAGCAGGCCGTCGAAGGCGGCGATCTCCGCCAGTGAGCGGGCCAGCCGCTCCTGGTCGAGGTGCGGGAACTCGTCCACGCCGGAGGGCGACAGGAAGGCCTTGAAGCCGAAGACGCCGGCCTCGTGCAGCGGACGGAGGTCCTTGACGTTGTCGGGCAGCGCGCCGCCCCAGAAGCCGACGTCGATGTGGGCCTTGTCGGCGGCGACGCGCTGCTTGACGCGCAGGTGGTCGACGGTGGTGGTGGGCGGGAGGGAGTTGAGCGGCATGTCGATCAGCGTGGTGATGCCGCCGGCCGCCGCGGCGCGGGTGGCGGTCCAGAAGCCCTCCCACTCGGTGCGGCCGGGGTCGTTGACGTGCACGTGGGTGTCGACGAGGCCCGGCAGCAGGACGTCGTCGCCGAGGTCCTCCGGGTGGGCGCCTTCGGGGACCGGCGCGTCGTACGGCAGTACGGCCGTGATCGTGCCGTCCGCGACCGTGACGGACGCGGCGCGCGTTCCCTCGGGAGTGATGACACGCGTGGAGCGCAGCACCAGTTCGGCGTCGGGCACCCGGAACCTCCTGAACTTCCGCCGGCCTGAGAATTCAACGTTCTGTTGAAGGAGTCTTCACCCGCGCTCCCACCCCGTCAAGAGCACACTTTCCGTGCGCCCCCGGCCCGGCGGCACCTCTGGACGATTCCACAAAGTGGAATTAGACTTTCGCTGAGCAGAACGTAGCTATGCACAAGCGGGCAGTCAACCGGCTGCCGGGTAGGCTGCTGCCCTTCCTGCCAGTCCCGAAAGGAACGCGCCGTGCCGACGTCCAGCGCCAGCACCACCGACTCCGCCCGGTCCGCCGCCAGCGGCGGCGTGCAGTCCCTCGAGCGCGCCTTCGATCTGCTCGAACGGATGGCGGACGCGGGCGGCGAGGTCGGCCTGAGCGAGCTGTCCGCGAGCAGCGGGCTGCCCCTGCCGACCATTCACCGTCTGATGCGCACGCTCGTCGCCTGCGGCTATGTGCGCCAGCAGCCCAACCGCCGGTACGCGCTGGGCCCTCGGCTGATCCGGCTCGGCGAGTCCGCCTCCCGGCTCCTTGGCACCTGGGCGCGGCCGTATCTGGCCCGCCTGGTGGAGGAGACCGGCGAGACGGCGAACATGGCGCTGCTCGACGGGGACGAGATCGTGTACGTGGCGCAGGTGCCGTCCAAGCACTCCATGCGGATGTTCACCGAGGTCGGCCGGCGCGTGCTGCCGCACTCCACGGGCGTGGGCAAGGCCCTGCTGGCCGCCTTCCCGCCGGAGGAGGTACGGGCCCTGCTCGGCCGTACGGGGATGCCCGCCGCGACGGACAAGACCATCACCACGCCGGAGGGCTTCCTCGCGGCGCTGGAGGACGTGCGCCGCCTGGGCTACGCGATGGACGACAACGAGCAGGAGATCGGCGTCCGCTGCCTCGCCGTCCCGGTGCCGGACTCCCCCACGGCGGCGGCGATCTCGATCTCGGGCCCGGCGGGGCGGGTCACGGAGTCGGCGACGGAGAAGATCGTGCCGGTGCTCCAGCAGGTCGCCGTGGAACTCTCCGAGGCGCTCACCACGCCGGGCACCGCCCCGACCGCCTGATCGGGGGGCCGTCAGCCGCGCGGCGAGGGCCCGAACAGCTCCACCGCCTCGCGCAGTTCGCGCACCCCCTGCCCCAGCGCGCTCACCGAGCCGATCGCCCCCGCGATCAGCAGCAGGGAGCGGCGCAGGCGGGGGACCTCGGGATCACCGGCGGCGGCCAGGCCGGCCAGCTCGGCGAGCTCATCCTCCGCGATGCCGCGGTCCCGGAAGTCCCCGGGATGGGCGGCGAGTTGCCGACGTAACCGGGACACGGCGGAGCGCAGCTCCGCCACCCGCGGGTCCACCTGACTGCCGGGCACACGCCTCTGCTCCACGCTGCGCAACACAGTCCTCCCCCTGGCACGTCGTTGTGCGCCTCCCCTGACCGGCCCCCGGTACCCCGTCGGCCGGTCGCGCCAGTAAACGCCACCCCGGCCCCCTCGCGCCAGTCCGCTGCGTCATCGAGTTGCTCCGCAGCGTGACATCGTGGCCCGAGGCATCCGTTCCCGCGCCGCCGTCAGCCGCGCCGGGTGCGGTATGCAGGACACATGACGACACATCACGGGGGCGGGCACCCCGCCACGGAGGTCGCGGGACTACTGCTGGCCGCGGGCGGCGGACGCCGACTCGGCGGCCGGCCCAAGGCGCTGCTCACACACCGGGGGCGGCCGCTGGTGGAGCACGCGGTGGAGGTTCTCCGCGCGGGCGGCTGCGCCCGGGTGCACGTGGTGCTCGGCGCGCGGGCGGACGAGGTGCGCGCCCGCGCCCATCTGCCGGGCTGCGTGCTCGTCGACAACCCGGAGTGGGAGCGGGGCATGGGCACCTCGCTCCGGGCCGGGCTGGACTCCCTGGCCGGGACGGGCGCGCGGGCCGCGCTGGTCTCCCTGGTCGACCAGCCCGGGATCGGCCCGGAGGCGGTCGCCCGGGTGCTCGGCGCCCTCGACTCCCCCGAGTCGCTCGTCTCGGCCGCCTACGACGGTGTGCGCGGCCATCCCGTCCTGTTCGGCGCCGCGCACTGGGCCGGGATCGCCGCGACCGCGACCGGCGACCGGGGTGCACGGGCCTATCTGAGGGAACACGCGGAACAGGTGGTGCTCGTCGAGTGCGGGGACGTGGCCGAGGCGTACGACATCGACACCGAGGCGGATCTGGCGCACCTTGAATAGACCGGAGTGGCAGGGAGTGAGCGGGATGGCACTGAGCGCCACGTTCCCTCGACCCGGAGAATCTCGACATCAACAAAACATTGAACTTCCACCATGAGGAAACTACTATCCACTGCTCAGAAGCGCCCGACCGCCGTACGGGCGTCCCCAGCCGTACCCGGGTCGACCGGCACCCGGTGCCATGCACGCCGAAGGAAGTGACAGCTGATGTCCGCACCAGCGCCGTCCCCGCTGGCCATCGTCGACGCCGAGCCCCTGCCCCGGCAGGAGGAGGTCCTCACCGACGCGGCGCTCGCCTTCGTGGCCGAGCTGCACCGGCGGTTCACGCCCCGGCGTGACGAGCTGCTCGCCCGCCGCGCGGAGCGCCGCGCCGAGATCGCCCGCACCTCCACGCTCGACTTCCTGCCCGAGACGGCCGCGATCCGCGCGGACGACTCCTGGAGGGTGGCCCCGGCGCCCGAGGCCCTCAACGACCGCCGGGTCGAGATCACCGGCCCCACCGACCGCAAGATGACCATCAACGCCCTCAACTCCGGCGCGAAGGTCTGGCTCGCGGACTTCGAGGACGCCTCCGCGCCGACCTGGGCGAACGTGGTCACCGGCCAGCTCAGCCTGATCGACGCCTACACCCGGAACATCGACTTCACCGACCCGGCGTCGGGCAAGTCGTACGCCCTGCGCCCGGACGAGGAGCTGGCGACGGTCGTCATGCGCCCGCGCGGCTGGCATCTGAACGAGCGGCACCTCACCGACCCGGACGGCACACCGGTCCCGGGCGCGCTGGTCGACTTCGGCCTGTACTTCTTCCACAACGCCAAGCGCCTGATCGACGCCGGCAAGGGCCCGTACTTCTACCTCCCCAAGACGGAGTCCCACCTGGAGGCCCGCCTCTGGAACGAGGTGTTCGTCTTCGCGCAGGACTACATGGGGATCCCGCAGGGCACCGTCCGCGCCACGGTCCTCATCGAGACGATCACGGCCGCGTACGAGATGGAGGAGATCCTCTACGAACTGCGCGACCACGCCTCCGGGTTGAACGCCGGCCGCTGGGACTACCTGTTCTCCATCGTCAAGAACTTCCGTGACGGCGGCGCCAAGTTCGTCCTGCCGGACCGCAACGCGGTGACGATGACCGCCCCGTTCATGCGGGCGTACACCGAACTCCTCGTGCGCACCTGCCACAAGCGCGGCGCGCACGCGATCGGCGGGATGGCGGCGTTCATCCCGTCCCGCCGGGACGCCGAGGTCAACAAGGTGGCCTTCGAGAAGGTCCGCGCCGACAAGGACCGCGAGGCGAACGACGGCTTCGACGGCTCCTGGGTCGCCCACCCCGACCTGGTCCCGATCGCCATGGAGTCCTTCGACCGGGTCCTCGGCGACAAGCCGAACCAGAAGGACCGACTGCGTGAGGACGTCGACGTCAAGGCGGAGGACCTCATCGCCGTCGACTCCCTGGACGCCAAGCCCACTTACGCGGGCCTGGTCAACGCGGTCCAGGTCGGCGTCCGCTACATCGAGGCGTGGCTGCGCGGACTCGGCGCGGTCGCCATCTTCAACCTGATGGAGGACGCCGCCACCGCCGAGATCTCCCGCTCGCAGATCTGGCAGTGGATCAACGCGGGTGTCGTCCTCGACAACGGCGAGCGGGTCACCGCCGAACTCGCCCGCAAGGTCGCCGCCGAGGAACTGGCGAACATCCGCGCGGAGATCGGCGAGGAGGCGTTCACGGCCGGCAACTGGCAGCAGGCGCACGACCTGCTGCTCAAGGTCTCCCTCGACGAGGACTACGCCGACTTCCTCACCCTCCCGGCGTACGAGCAGCTCAAGGGCTGAGCCCTACTGCTCCGAGCGGCCCAGGTGCACCGACCAGTCCTGGGCCGCCGCCGGTTTGCCGTGCAGGTCGGGCACGCGCTTGAGCCAGTCCGGGCGGCCCCGCTGGGTCCGGGCCGCCCGCCGGGCGTTCTCCTCGGCGAGCTCCTCCGCGCTGGGGAAGTCCGTGGGCAGCCACTCCCGCGAGGCCCGCACGCGCGCGTGGAGGTATGTCACGTACGCCTCCCGGACCTCGTCGGGCGTGGTGAAGCGGTGGTCGTCGGCCAGCCAGTCGTCGGGCACCTCGGCGGTGATGGACCGCAGCAGTTCCTCGGTCACCTTCGGCGCCAGCTCGGCGTCCGCGGCGCGGACGTCGGGGCCGTAGTGGCCGAGGGCGTGATGGCGGAAGTCGTACGCCTTGGCCGGGTCGGAGCCCTCCCAGCGGTGGTGGAAGACGAGCGCGGCGCCGTGGTCGATGAGCCACAGCCGCGGGGGTGCGGCGCCCAGCGTGGGCCAGACCACCAGATTGGAGCTGTGGACGGTGCGGTCCACGTTCACGGTCAGCGCGTCGAGCCAGACGATCCGCCCGGCCTCCAGCGGATCGACGGGAAAGTCCCGGGCGACCTCGGGGGTGAAGTCCGCGGCGCCGGACAGGTAGTCCATGCCGAGGTTGACGCCCGCGCTGGAGGCGTGCAGCTCCCGCACCTCCTGGTGGGGCTCGCTGTCCGCGATCGCCGGGTCGAAGTGCACCAGGACCAGCTCGGGGAAGCGCAGGCCGAGGGCGCGGGCCAGCTCCCCCACGATCACCTCGGCGACCAGCGCCTTGCGGCCCTGCGCGGACCCGGTGAACTTGACGACGTACGTCCCCAGGTCGTCGGCCTCGAAGACGCCGGGCACGGAGCCTCCCGACCTGAGCGGGGTCACATAACGAACAGCCTTCACGTCGCGCAGCACACCGGCCAGCGTACGGCAGGCTTCCCTTACCCTCACCTGCCTTTATGCGCCGGCCAGCGGATTGGGCAGCGGCAGGTAGCGGGCGTCCGCGCCGTCCGCGGCGGTCCAGCGCAGCAGGAGGTTGGTCTTGGCGGGCAGGGTCGGGGCGGTGAGGAGGGCGGGGATCTCGGGGAGGTCGTGGCGGGAGAGTTCGTCGCGCAGGGCGGGCCAGGGGTCGAGGCCGGGGTGGTGGTCGGCGAGGGCGGCGGCGATCTCCATGAGGTGGTTGACGACCAGGCAGTAGACCAGGCGTTCCCAGCCCGCCTCCCTGGAGACCGCGGACAGCAGTTTCACGCCCTCCGCGTCCCGGTACAGGGCCTGTACGGGCATGCCGCCGGCGTCCACGGCGATCAGCGCGTTCTGGAGGTGGGCCTCCAGGACGACGCCGTGCCGGTCGAAGGCCGTCAGCGCGGGGGGCACCACCCGCGCCAGGTACGCCCGCCACCAGTCCGCCGGACGCGGGGTGCCGGCGAGCGGGTCGCCGTCGAAGCCCTCCGCCAGCGCCGCCGCCAGGTAGGGGGTCGCTCCCTGCACCAGGTGCCCGCGCAGCCCGTCGCGTACGACGACGGCCAGCTGCTCGTGGGCGAAGTCCGTGGTGCGGTGGCCCCGGTCGCTGAGCCAGGCCGCGTCGAGCCCGGCGAAGGCGTCGCGTACGGCCGTGTCGGTCACCCGGAGTCCGTCCAGGTCGTGGCGCCACAGGCGGCGGATGTCGTTGGTGATGCGCACGTCCAGGCTGAACTTCAGGAACAGGTCCCGCTCGGGCGCGTACACGGTGCGGATCGCCGCCGTGGGCCAGGCCGGGAAGGCGGTCGTGCCCAGCCGGACCAGGCGGCCGTCGGCGAAGGCGGGGGCGAGGTCACGGGCCGCGAGGTCCAGCTGCCAGGGGTGGGCGGGGAGCAGCCGGTAGCCGGGCGGGGCGGTGCCCAGGCGGTCGAGGGCCGCGGTGTCGCCCTCGTCCACGACGGCGTCCTCGCGCACTCCCAGCAGCGCCAGCGGGAAGCGGGCGTGCGCCTCGGGCGCGTACGGCAGCCAGGCCGCCGCGGGGCCGCCGCCCCGTGCCTTGGGGGCGGGGTGGTGGGTGTGGCCGGTGATCAGGGCCTGTTCGGAGCGCAGATACGGGTCGTCCGGCGGGGTGGCCAGGGCTCGGGCGGCGAGCAGGACGGCCACCGTGTCCCGGCTGTCGAGCATCTCGGCGGGCAGTTCGTGGTTGGACAGGCCGGTGTGCCGGCGCAGCTCCTCGGCGACGAGTTGGACCAGCTCCGGGTGGCCGACGCGGTGCCAGGTGCCGGCGGCGTGGACCTCGGGTGCGGCGGGGCGTCGGGTGCCGCGCACCCGCAGCAGACGGTCCGTGCCGGGCAGGCGGTACGTCCGGTGCCCGTGGGAACCCGGGCCCGGCACGGGCTGGGCCACTTCGCGCAGCAGGCAGTTCAACAGCGGCACGGCCGCGTACGCGTCGGCGCGGCGCGCCGCGCCGTCGTCCGCGGGCGGGGGCATGAGGTCCACGCGTTCCCCTGGTTCCTTACGGTCTGTGCGGGCGGAGACGATCAGTATGTCTGTCACCGTCCACCCATACGTCCCACACCGCGTGTACCCGAGGAGCCCGCCCGTGCACCGTCCCTCCCCCGCCGAGGCCGAGGTCGCCGACGAACTGGCCGTCGTACGGCCCGGCCTCGTGCCCGGGTACGCCGACGCGCTCCCCGGTGCGCGGGCCGCCGTGCTGACCCGGCTGTGGCGTGGCCTCGCGCATGATCCGCTGCCGTGGGTGGCCGGGCGGGAGACGACGGGTGACGGGCTCACCCTGCGGCTGACGGACGGGCGGCGGCTGCACGGCCCGCGGGCGGATCCGTACGCGACCGGCGCGTATGTCACGGACGTACGGCTGGACGGGGCGGGGTACGGCGATCCGGCGCGGCTGATGACGGAGCTCGCGGTACCGCACTCGGCGGTCTTCGCGGCCGAACTCGGGCACAGTGTCGCGTCGTTGGCGTTGTCGCGGGCGGGGCGGCCGCGGGACGACCCGCGGCAGTGGCCGGCCCGGGACTGGGAGTGGGAGCAGCGGGTGGTGGACGGGCATCCGTTCCACCCCAACTGCCGTTCCCGGCCGGGCTTCTCGGTGGCCGAGCAGCTCGCCTACGGGCCGGAGCACGGGCCGCTCGTGGAGCTGGGGACGGTGCCGGTGCCGGACGGGGAGTGTCTGGTGACGGGGGTGTGGCCCGAGTGGCTGCGGGAGGCGGGGCGGGTGGTGATCCCGGTGCACCCCTGGCAGGCGGCGCACGTGCTGAAGCGGGCGGGTGGGCGGCGGCTCGCGGCGCATCCCCTGATGGCGCTGCGGACCCTCGCCTTGCCGGACGGGCCGCACGTCAAGACGGCACTGAGTGCCCGGCTGACGTCCTCGGTGCGGGACATCTCGCTCGGTTCGGTCGCCGCGTCGGCGGTGCTGTCGGACTTCGGGCAGGCGGTGGCGGCCCGGACGGACGGGCTGCTGCACATCACGCGCACGCTGGGCGCGGTGGCGGCGGGTTCGCCGGATCTCGCCGCGGTGCTGCGCGAGTCGCCCGAGGTGTTCGCGGGGCCCGGGGAGCGGGTGGTGCCGGTGGCGGCGCTGGCGACCACCGAACTCCCCCGCTCCGCCTCCTGGTCGGGCCGGTTCGCCCGGCTCGCGCTCACGGTCGGGCTGCGGCTGCTGGAGCTGGGGGTGGCGCTGGAGGCGCACGGGCAGAACCTGCTCGTGGTGCTGTCCCCGGCCGGGGACCCGGTGCGGCTCGTCTACCGCGATCTGGCCGATCTCCGGGTCGGCCCCGCGCGCCTCGCCCGGCACGGCGTCCCGCTGCCCGGAGGGCTTCCCGCGCGCATGGTCACCGACGACGAACGCACCCTGCGGCGCAAGCTGTTCGGTTCGCTGGTGGCCGGGGCGCTGGCGGGGATCACGGGGTCGGGGCCGGCGCTGCGGGCGGCGCTGGAGAGCGCCGTACCGCGGCTGCCGCGCACCCCGGACCTGGCCGCGCTGCTCGAGGAACCGGTGCCGACGAAGGCGCTCACGCAGATGCGGCTGTCGCCGCGGACGGCCGGGGACCGGTGGGCGGAGCTTCCCAATCCGCTGCGGTACGAGCCGATGTGACATCCCGTTTTGGAGGAGGCCACTTCTGATCAATAGGATCCGCCGATGATCAGAAGAAAACGGCCGGTGGCAGGCGCCTGTGCCCTGCTCGCCGCACTGACGGCCGGGCTCGCCTTCCCGGCCGGGGCGGCCGCCGGTGAACCCACGGGCCAGGACGCGCCCAAGGTGAACCTCGTCCTCGATGTGAGCGGCTCGATGCGCGCCAAGGACATCGACGGCCAGTCCCGGATGGCGGCGGCGAAGCAGGCGTTCAACGAGGTGCTGGACGCCACGCCGGAGGAGGTCGAGCTGGGCATCCGCACCCTGGGCGCGAACTACCCCGGCGACGACCGCAAGGAGGGCTGCAAGGACACCGCGCAGCTCTACCCGGTCGGCCCGCTGGACCGCACCGAGGCCAAGACGGCGGTGGCCACGCTCGTCCCGACGGGCTGGACCCCGATCGGCCCCGCCCTGCTGAAGGCGGCGGACGACCTCGACGGCGGCGCCGGCTCCAAGCGGATCGTGCTGATCAGCGACGGCGAGGACACCTGTGCCCCGCTGGACCCGTGCGAGGTGGCCCGGGAGATCGCGGCCAGGGGCATCGGCCTGACCATCGACACCCTGGGCCTGGTGCCGAACGCCAAGCTGAGCCGGCAGCTCAGCTGCATCGCCGAGGCGACCGGCGGCACGTACACGTCGGTCGAGCACCAGGACGAGCTCACCGACCGGGTGAACGAGCTGGTGGACCGGGCGGCCGAGCCCGTGGTGACGCCGGTGGCCGCCGAGGGCGCCGACTCGTGCGCGAAGGCGCCGGCGCTGAAGTCCGGTCTGTACACCGACCGCGAGGAGTTCGGTCAGCAGCGCTGGTACCGCGTGGAGGTGCTGCCGGGGCAGGAGCTGCGCGCCTCGGTGAGCGTGGCGGCGGACCGGGCGGTGCGTCCGGACCACGGCGTGCTGCTGCGGGCGGTGACGACGCACGGCCGGGAGATCGTGCGCGGTGAGGCGGCCGGCAACGGCCGTACGGACGTGCTGTCCACCGGGCTGCGGTACCCGAAGCCCGAGCTGGAGGACAGCGACGGCGACAAGGTCGCGGCCGAGGTCGTGTGCCTGGCGGTGACCAACTCCTTCTCGGCGGACTCCGGGGTCAAGACCACGCCCGGTCTTCCGCTGGAGCTGACCGTCGACGTCGTGGACGGTCCCGACGGGGCGGGCGACGTGGCTTCCTTCGGTCTGGGCCGGGGCTGGTGGCTGCTCGGCGCGCTGATCCTCGCCGGCTTCGTCGCCGGTCTGCTCTGGGGCTGGCTGTCACGCTGGCGGGTCGCCGTCTGGAGGACCAACTGATGCGCGTCACACGTGTACTGAGTGCCGCCCTGCTCACGCTCGGGCTGGCCGCGGCCCCCGCCGCGGCCGACTCCTCGCCCTCCCCGGGCGCGTCCGAGGACGGCGGGGCGCCCACCCGCGCGGGCACCTCGTTCCGCACCGCGGCGGAGGTCGAGCAGGGGCAGACCGCCACCGCGCGCGCCTCCACCGGTGACTACCTGTACTGGTCGTTCCCGGCGGACGCCGGGCAGCGTCCCACCGTCCGGGCCACGGTGAAGCTGCCGGAGACCCACGCGGCGGAGACCTGGCAGATCGACGTGTACGACGGTCTGCGCCGCCGTCAGGCCTGCCAGTACGGCGCGCAGACCCGCACCGCCCCGGCGGACGCGGCCTCGGTCGAGCTGGAGTGCGTGCTGCGCACCGTCCGCGCCTGGTCGGAGCCGTGGGCCAACGACCCGCTGCCGGGCACCTACTACGTCCGGCTCACCGCACTGCGGCTGTCCACGGCGGATCTCGGTCAGGCCGTGGACACCGAACTGCGGGTGGAGTCCAAGGACATGGGCGGCGCGGCGGCGGTGGACGGCGCGCTGGCGCGGCCGCTGGTGCCGGGCATCGCGACACGCGCCGAGGCCGACGAGGACGACGACTCGCCGTCCGCCGTGCTCGCCGGTCTGGAGCCGGAGGACGGCTGGACCTCGGGCTGGTGGTCCGACCGCTGGGTGTGGACGGCGGTGGGCGGTGCGCTGGCCGCGCTGGCGGGTGTCGGCGGGTACCGGCTGACGCGGGGATCCGGGCGCCCGCCCGGGGTGCCGCCGACCGCGTGACGCCCGTACGGAGGGCCCGCCCCGTGCGGGCCCTCCGTCGTTCGTCTCACAGCTCCCGCAGGGTTTTGGCGAGCGTGCCGTCGCCGGTGACCTCGGCCCGCCCGGCGCGCACGGCGTCGGCCAGGGTCAGCTCACCCCGGCTGATCGCCGTACAGGTGGCGGTGTCCAGGGACAGCAGGGCGTCGGGCTCCCCGGGGGCGGGCCCGTCGCCGTACACCGGCCCGTCCTCGGCGCCGACGTGCAGGTGGAACCGCCCCTCCTCCAGGCGTACTTCGACGAGGCCCTCGCCGTCCAGGGCCCGCAGCAGGGGCAGCGCGAACCAGTGCGCCCGTACCGCGTCCGTGGGCCGCCGCTCCCCCAGTTCGGCCTCGCCCCAGGCGCCGAGCGCCTGGAGCACCGGCAACAACGCGGTGCCGCGATCGGTGAGTTCGTACACGTACGCCGCTCCGGGCGGCGGCAGCCGGCGCCGGGTGGTGAGCCCGTCGCGTTCCATGTCCTTCAGCCGGGAGGCCAGTACGTCCGTGCTGACGCCGGGCAGGTCCGCGTGCAGGTCGGTGTAGCGGCGCGGTCCCGCGAGGAGTTCGCGGACGATCAGCAGGGTCCAGCGGTCGCCGACGGCGTCGAGCGCGCGGGCGGCGGAACAGTACTGGTCGTAGCTTCGGCGAGGTGACATGCGACGCAGTCTAGACATGTTGTTGGACTTTCCAAGCTCTCACTTGGTAAAACCAAGCAACACGACGTGAGGGGAAGCGGCGCATGGAGTTCCGGCAGTCGAGCAAGCTCAGCGAGGTCTGTTACGAGATCCGCGGCCCGGTCATCGAACACGCCAACGCGCTGGAGGAGGCGGGGCACAGCGTGCTGCGCCTCAACACCGGCAACCCGGCCCTGTTCGGTTTCGAGGCGCCGGAGGAGATCCTCCAGGACATGATCCGGATGCTGCCGCAGGCGCACGGCTACACCGACTCGCGGGGAATCCTCTCCGCCCGCCGCGCGGTGGCCCAGCGCTACCAGACCCTGGGTCTGGAGGTCGACGTGGACGACGTCTTCCTCGGCAACGGCGTCTCCGAACTGGTGTCGATGGCCGTCCAGGCGCTGCTGGAGGACGGCGACGAGATCCTCATCCCCGCGCCGGACTTCCCCCTGTGGACGGCGGTGACCACCCTCGCGGGCGGCAAGGCGGTCCACTACCTGTGCGACGAACAGGCCGAGTGGTACCCGGACCTGGACGACATGGCCGCGAAGATCACGGACCGTACGAAGGCCGTGGTCATCATCAACCCCAACAACCCGACCGGCGCGGTGTATCCGAAGGAGATCGTCGAGGGCATCCTCGATCTCGCCCGCCGGCACGGCCTGATGGTCCTCGCCGACGAGATCTACGACCAGATCCTCTACGACGACGCCGTGCACCACTCGGCCGCCGCGCTCGCCCCCGACCTGGTGGTGCTGACCTTCTGCGGTCTGTCCAAGACCTACCGCGTGGCGGGCTTCCGCTCGGGCTGGCTGGTGGTCACCGGTCCGAAGCAGCACGCGAAGGACTATCTGGAGGGCCTGACCATGCTGGCCTCCATGCGGCTGTGCGCCAACGCTCCCGCCCAGTACGCCATTCAGGCCGCGCTCGGCGGCCGGCAGTCCATCCGCGAGCTGACCGCGCCCGGCGGGCGGCTGCGCGAACAGCGGGACGTGGCCTGGGAGAGGCTGAACGAGATCCCCGGCGTGAGCTGTGTGAAGCCGAAGGGCGCGCTGTACGCGTTCCCGCGCATCGACCCCTCGGTCCACAGGATCCACGACGACGAGAAGTTCGTCCTCGACCTGCTGCTCCGGGAGAAGATCCAGGTCGTCCAGGGCACCGGCTTCAACTGGCCGTCCCCCGACCACTTCCGCATCCTCACCCTCCCCCACGCGGAGGACCTGGAGGCGGCGATCGGCCGCATCGGCCGCTTCCTGAGCGGCTACCGGCAGTAGGCCGCGGAACCGCCGGCGGGGACACCCGCGTCCGATCTTGCATGCGGGAAGAACCACTGGGCTGTGCGGGCATCCTCCTGGCGGGCCTGGGTGCCGTGGCCGCGGTGCTCGCCTGGGCGCCGAGGGCGCGGGTCAGCGTCCACGGCGGCTTCGAGGGCATGCACCGGGACCTGAGCGTCCTCTACGTCGACCTCCCCCTCATCGCCGCCGGGGGCGCACTCGTGCCGCTCGCCGCCTGGCTGCTCACCCTGCGCACACTGCGCCGCCCGTGGCTCGCGGCCGTGATCGCGTCGGGCGCGCTCGCGCTCGGGATCTGGGGGCTGCTCAGCTGGTGGACCCCCTATCAGCGGCCCGAGTTCATGGGTTAGCGAGCGATCAGCGACGGGCGGGCTGCGCGTCGGCCGGGGCGGGGTCGTGCTCGGCGTCGTAGGCCGCCCGCGACTCGGCGATGTAGACCCGGTGACGCTCGGACCAGTCCGTAAGCCGTAGCAGGGTCTCATGCAACTCCCGGGCCACCGGCGTGAGTTCGTACTCCACCTTCGGCGGCACCGTCGGGTGGACGGTACGGCTGACCAGTCCGTCGCGCTCCAGGTTGCGCAGGGTGAGGGTCAGCATGCGGCGGCTGATGCCCTCGATGCCGCGCTCCAGCTCGGTGAACCGGATGGGGCCCTGCGCCGCCGCGACCAGGATCTGCACGCTCCATTTCCCGGCGACCCTGTCAAGAACTTCCCGCACCGGGCACGCGTGCGCGTTCACCACCTGCGAGGTAACACCGGTGTTCCTCTGGGACATCGGACTGCCTCCTTACGCCGACTCCCATGGTTACTCAGGATGTACCCCGTTACAAGTCGTGCACCTTTGGAATCCGGGCAGAAAGCGGAGGCACCACCCCATGTCGACCACGACCGAGTCACCGGCGCCGGTGGCACCCCGACGAACGTACTCCCGCTGGGCGTCCCTCGTCGTGCTGTGCGCGGGGACGCTGATGACGATCCTGGACGGCAACATCGTCACGGTCGCCATGCCGGCCATCCAGAGCGACCTGGGCTTCAGCGCGCCGGGGCTGGCCTGGGTCGTCAACGCCTACCTCATCCCGTTCGGCGGCCTGCTCCTGCTCGTGGGCCGGCTCGGCGACCTGATCGGCCCCAAGCGGATGTTCACCGCCGGGCTGGCCGTCTTCACCGCGGCCTCCGTGCTCTGCGGGGTCGCGGACGATCAGGCCGTGCTGATCGCGGCGCGTGCGGTCCAGGGCGTCGGCGGGGCGATGACGTCGGCCGTGGTACTGGGCATGCTGGTGGCGCTGTTCCCCGAGGGGCGTGAACAGGCCAAGGCCATCGCCGTGTTCAGCGCCGTCGGCGCGGCGGGAGGGGCGCTCGGCACGTTTCTCGGCGGGGCGCTGACGCAGACCCTGGGCTGGCACTGGATCTTCCTGATCAACCTGCCGATCGGGGTCGTCGCGCTCGTCGCGGCGGTCCGCGTGCTCGCCCCCGACGGATCGGACGCCGCCGCCGGGTCCGCCCGGGGCGCCGACCATCTCGGGGCCGCGCTGGTCACGGGCGCGCTGATGCTGACCGTGTACGTGATCGTGGGCACCGGCGAGCGGAGCACGAGCCGCACCCTGCTGCTGTCCGCGCTCGCCCTGGCCCTGTTCGTCGCGTTCACCCTCCGCCAGGCCCGCGCCGCACGTCCGCTGCTGCGGCTCGGGCTGTTCCGCTCACGGCTCCTGAGCGGGGCGAACGCCGTACAGGTGCTGATGATCGCGACGATGTACGGGTTCCAGTTCATCGGCGCGCTCTATCTGCAACGGGTCCTCGGCTACGGCGAGTTGGCCACCGGGCTGGCCTTCCTTCCCGCGCCGGTCGCGATCGGCGTGCTGATGCTGGGCCTGTCGGCGCGGGTGGTGGGCCGGTTCGGCGCCTACCGTGTGCTGCTGTCCGGGCTGGTGCTGATCGTCGCCGGGATGGCGCTGCTGAGCCGGGCGCCGGTGGGCGGCGCGTACGTGACGGACGTACTGCCGCCGATGCTGCTGCTCTCGGTCGGGTTCGCCGCCGCGATGCCCGCGCTGACCGGGCTCGCCATGACCGGGGCGCGGGAGGAGGACGCGGGGCTCGCGTCCGGGCTGTTCAACACCACGCAGGTGGTGGGCGGTTCACTGGGCCTCGCGGTGCTGTCGGTCCTCGCGTCGAGCCGCACGGACGGGCTGCTCGCCGACGGCGCGGAGGTGGTAGCGGCGACGGCCGAGGGGTATCAGCTGGCCTTCCGGGTGGCGGCCGTGATCGCCGTCGGGGCGCTGGGGCTGGCGGCGGTGGCGCTGGGGGGACGCAAGCGAGGGCGCAACGCCTGAATCTCCTGGTCAGGCGGTGAGGGGCTCGGTGTCGGGGCGGCCCGGCACCGGCTGCCGTCCGGGGGACGGCGCCGGGTCACCGATCTCCTCACCCAGCGCCGTCACGGCGCCCTCCAGGACGTCCGGGCCGACGATGTTGATCAGCAGCAGACCGAGGGCGTACGACTTCTGGGTGTCCGTCATCTCGCTGGCGGCCAGCGACTCCACGGCGGTCGCGAGGTCCTGCTGCTCCTGCTCGGGCAGGTTCTGGAGCAGGGCCAGGCAGAAGGCGGGCAGGGCGACCCGGGCGCGCTCGAACCGCACCCCGCGCATGATGCGGGTGACCTGCTGGGAGCGGTCCTTGGCGCGGACGCGGTCCACTCCCCGGTCGGCCACGCCCAGCAGCATGGCGAGGATGAGGTTGGGGCCGACGCCGACCTCCTGGTCGCCGATGCGGACGTTGAACAGCGAGCTGCGGAACAGCGCCAGGGCGGCCAGTCCGGCGACGAGCACCTGGAGGGCCGCCGTCTGGTCGGGGGACGTGGAGCCGAACCGCCAGTCGAACGCGCGGATGAGCCACAGCACGCCGGTGCTCGCCGCCGCGTTGAGCAGGACGTAGAACCACGCGCTGGCGACACCCAGCAGCGCCGATGGACGGTCGCGGTAGCGCGACATCAGTTCGGCCGTGCCCACCAGCGCTCCCAGCACGCCCGCCGCGACGAATCCCTGCACCTGGTGCCCCTCCCGTCTGTCGCCTGCCTGAACCGGTCCTGCGGGCTAACGCGTGCTGTCAACGAACTCTTCTCCCGCAGGAGTGAGTTCGAGTACCTCGTCGGGGCCGGCGGCGATGACCTCCACCAGCGACAGCCGCCGGAGCATCTCCACCGTCTCGGCGATCTGAAGTGTGGTGAGGCCGAGTTCGACCCGCAGCTCACCGACCACCGTGGGCGGCCTGCCGTGCAGCGCCCGGATCACCCGCATCGCGTCGGGGGGCAGCGCGTCCGTGGAGCGCATCGGTTCGGCCGGCGAGTGCCCGACGGAATACTGACGGTTCGTCGCGTTGAGAAACGTGCTGAACGGATCCGCGGAGTGGTCCCTGGACATCCCGGCCCTCCTTGAAGCAGTACAACTACCGGACCGCATCACCCTTTGGTCGGCTTTCCGCACAAACCGTCCCGGTTCGGGTGCGGCCCCCTACTATACGAGGCGACCTGGATCACAGGGTCCGGTTCCGATCCGCGCGGACACGGGGAGAGTGCCGATGGACACCCGTAACCGGCCGCCGGTCCTTGGTCGTTGGGCGATCGGCCCACGGCTGGGGCGAGGCGGCATGGGCACCGTGTACGGCGCCGTCGACCAGGAGAGCGGCGAGCGCTGCGCCGTGAAGGTGCTGCGCGGGGACGCCGGTTCGCATCCCGGTGGGGATCCGCGCGTGCTGCGGGAGCTGCGTACGGCCGAGGTGCTCGTCCACCCCCATGTGGTGCGCACCCACGCCTGCGGATACGCGGACGGGCGGTACTTCCTGGTGATGGAGCTGTGCGAGGGCGGCAGCCTGGAGCAGCGGGTGCGGCACGGGGAACCGCTCGGCCCGGACGCGGCCGTCGCCCTGTTCCTCGACGTGCTCCACGGTCTGCACCACGCGCACACGGCGCCCCTGGAGGCCGTCGACGCCGAGGGCAGGCCGGTGCGGGTCACGGGCGTGGTCCACCGCGACATCAAGCCGCACAACCTGCTGCTGGCGGGCGATCCGTCGGCCCCCCAGGTGAAGATCGCGGACTTCGGCCTGGCCAAGTCGTACGAGCTGGCGGGGGCGAGCGGACTGACCCGTTCCGGCGCGTCCGCCGGGACTCCGGCCTTTATGCCCCGGCAACAGGTCGTCAACTTCAAGTACGCCCGGCCCGACGTGGACGTCTGGGCGGTCGCGGCCTCCCTGTACTTCGTACTGAGCGGCGGCCGCACCCCGCGGGACTTCCCACCCGACCGCGACCCCTGGCTGACCGCCTGGCACAGCGCGCCCGTGCCGCTGTCCGAGCGGGCGCCGGACGTGCCGCCGCGCCTGGCCCGCCTGGTCGACGAGGCCCTCACCGACACCCCGCGCATCCGCTTCCCCACGGCGGCCGCCCTCCGGTCGGCGCTGGAAGCGGTGTAAGGCGCGTTTCCCTGTTATGCGCGTCTCCCCCACTCCCTTCCCGGAAGGACCCCCGCATGCCGGTGCACAGCTCCCGCTCCTGGCCGTCGTCCGGACACCCCGCCCGGCCCGGGGACGGCACCCCCTGGCCGGCCGGATCGACGGTGCTGGGCGAGTTCGTCGTCGAACGCGCCCTCGGTCACGGCGGTTTCGGCGAGGTCGTCCTGGCGGTGAGCCGGCGCACCGGGGACCGGTACGCGGTGAAGCGGGTCCACCGCGACGACCCCGTGGAACAGGGCCGGTTCCTCACCGAGGCGCAGCGGTGGATCGGACTGCCGCCGCATCCGCACATCACCCCCTGCCACTTCACCCGCACCGTCGGCACCCAGCTGGCCGTGTTCAGCGAGTACGTCGCCGGAGGGTCCCTGGCGGACTGGATCGCGGACGGACGGCTGTACGCCGGCACGCCCCGGGAACGGCTGCACACCGTGCTGCGCATCGCCGTGGAGGCGGCCTGGGGGCTGGACGCCGCGCACGCCCACGGGTTGCTCCATCTCGACACCAAGCCCGGCAACGTCCTGCTCACCGAGGCCGGCGGGGCGCGCATCACGGACTTCGGGCTGGCGACCGGTGGTGAGCGGGACGCCAGGGACGTCATCGGCCAGGAGTTCGTCCTCGACTTCCTGACCCGGGAGGGCGACGGCATCGACGCCGAGGCGAGCGAGGCGCTCAAGACCGTGCTGCGGCAGACGCTGGCGGAGGCGCGGGCGGAGGAGGCGCCGCCGCCGAGCGCGGTCGCGGAGGGCGTCACCCCCGGCTACACCTCCCCGGAACAGGCGGAGGGCCGTCCGCTGGGGCGGCCCGCCGACCTGTGGAGCTGGGCCGTCACCGTGCTGGAGATGTTCACCGGTGGCCGCACCTGGCCCTCGGGGACGCTCGCCGGTGTGGCGCTGGAGGCGTATCTGGAGGAGCGCCGGAACGGCGCGGCGGGTCCGGTGGACATGCCCGACGGAGTGGCCGCGCTGCTGCGGGCCTGCTTCCGGACGGATCCGGGCGAGCGTCCCGAGTCCCTCCGGGACGCGGCGGACAGCCTGGTGCGGACCGCCGTACGGGAGTGCGGCATCCCGCTGCCCGGCGATCCGCCGCCCGCCGCGCCGCGTCCCTCCCCGAAGGGCGGCTTCGAGCGCCGGCTGCCCGGCGGGGCCGCGTGGCAGGACCCCCGCGAACTCCTCGGCGCCGCCTACGAGGCCGCAGGCCGGGACCCCGGGGAGGCGGTGCGGTTCTGGCCGAGCGGGCACGGCAGCCGGGCCTCGCAGGCCATGGAGGACCTGCGGGCGCTCACCGAGGCGGCCAGGGTCCTCGACACCGTGCCGGAGCCCGACGACCCGGTACGGCTCCTGCGGGCGCGTGTCACCGCCGAGTCGGGCAGGGTCCGGCACAGCCTCAACGACCTGCCCGGAGCCGTCGCGGCCTACCGGTCGGCCGCCGAGGCCCTGGAGGAGCCGGCCCGGCGGGGACCGGACCGGGACTACGCTCTCTCGCTGCGGCTCGCGGTGCTGCACTCGCTCGCCATCGTCCTGCGGCTGTCGGGTTCCCCCGGCGAGTCGGTGGCGATCTGCGATCAGGTCCTCGACGCGGCGGCCGCGCTCCCGGACCCCGTGGAGGCCGCCCGGACCCGGGGCATGGCACTCGGCACGAAGGCGAACGCCGTCGCCGATCCGCACGAGCGGCTCCCGCTGACCGAGCAGGCCGTCGAGGCCATGACCGCCGCCGGTGAGGACGAGGGCGTCGCCATCGCGCTGGCCGGCCGGGCCGGGGCGCTCGAGGAAGCAGGGCTCCCGGACGAGGCGACCGCCGTGTGGGAGCGGGCCGAGGAACTGCTCGAGGCCGCCGCCGCGCCGGGGCGTACCGATCTCGACGCCGTCCGCGCCCAGCTGCGCCTCAACCGGGCGGTCACCTCGGACAACAGGCGGGACTCGGCCGAGTACGCGCGGAAGGCGATCGAGCTGTACGAACCCCTGGTGGTGGAGCGGGGCCGGCACGATGTCGCCGGCGATCTGGGCCGCGCCCTGCTGCTGTCCGGCCTCGGCCACGAGAGGTCCGGACAGCCGCAGGAGGCACTCACCTCGTACCGGTCGGCCCGCTCCTTCCTGGAGGACGCGGTCCTGCGCGACGGCCGCCTGGAGTACGTCCGCTATCTCGCGCAGGCCCATGACCACGAGTCGACCCTCGTACGGGCGCTGGAGGACCCGGCCAGTGCCGTCGCCCTCGCCCGGCGGGCCGTCGACGTGTGGGACCGGCTCAGCGCCACGGACGGCCGCGACGCCTGGGCCGTCCAACGCGCCGACGCGCGGCACAAGCTCGCCGACGCGCTGATCGACGCGGGGGAAGGGGCCGCCGCGGCCCGGGAACTGGACGAGGCCGAGCGCGTCCTGGGGACGGCGTCCGGCCCGGACACGGGCAGTCGCCGCCTGGTGGCGGCGCTGATCCACAACGGGCGGGCCGTGCTGCTGCGCAGGTCAGGAGAGCCCGAGGCGGCGTGCGACGAGGTAGGGGTCGCGCTCGACGCCCTGGGCACTCCGGTCGACCCGCAGGAGGAGCAGGTCCGGGTGCAGTGCCTCCAGACCCTCAACGCCGCGCTCGGCAATCTGAACCGGCACGCGGAGGCGCTGGCGGTCGTCGACGACATCACCACGGCCGTGGAGTCCCTGTTCCGGCGCGGCGAGGTGTCCCTGCGCGATGTGGCGGACGCCCGCCAGCGCCGGGTCAACGTGCTGCTCCGGCTCGGCCATGTCGTCGAGGCGCAGGCCCCCGCGCAGCAGGCGCTGCGGGAGTACCGGAGCCTGATCGACGAAGGGCGCGCGGACCTCGTGAGCGAGGCGGCCCGGCTGCGCGGAGCCCTGTCCGTGGCGCTCCAGCGGTCCGGGGACCTGGACGGCGCGGTCCGCGAGATGGAGACGATGCGCCGGCACTTCGCCGAGCGGACCACGTACCCGTGGCAGCGCCTCCTCCCCGCCCAGGCCGTGAACACCGCGGCCTCACTGGGCGCCGACCCCAACGCCCTGCTGCTCCAGGGCCTGGACGTCCGGCTCGCCGACCTGGCGAAGGTACGGGACGTGAAGCCGCGGCACGTGGAGCGGCTGCTCGCCGAACTCGCCCGGCACCGCGAGGAGTTGGTGTCGGGCACGCTCGCCTTCATGGAGCCGGACCAGGTGTCCCAGGCCCTGGAGGACATGTGCGGCAGCCTCGTGTGGCTGGCGGAGCGGCATCCGGGGGACGCGGTGCACGAGGCGTGCGTGGAGACGGCGCTGGTCTCGGGCGTCACCGCGATGCGCTGCGCGCGCGACGGCGCGGCCGAACGCGGGTTCCGGCTGGCCGTGGCCCATGGCCGGGTCCTCGTACTGGACCGAGGCCGGACGGCTCACCTGGAGCGCTGGTCCAACGCCCATGTGGCACTGGCGTCCTGGCAGACGTTCCGGGGCGACGAGGACGGGGCCGGCCGCACAATCCGCGAGATGGAGACCCACCTGACCGCCCTGGTCCCGGCCCAGGTGTCGGCCTGGTCCGCGCACGCCCGCCAGGCGCTCGCCGCGTTTCGGCGCGGGTAGTTCCGCGCCGCACGGCTCACAGGTAGCGGACGCCCGTCAGTTCCTCGGCCGCCGCCCAGAGTCGCCCGCCCACGGCCGGATCGGCCGCCTCCCGGCCGATCCGGGCCTCGGTGACCCGGCCGCGTGTCTCCCCGAACCCCGACGGCCCGAAGAACTGACCGCCCCGCACGCCGGGATCGGTCGCGGCGCGCAGTTGCGGCAGCGCGCCCTGCTCCACCGACTGCGTGATCAGCAGGCCGGCCCGCGCGATCACCTGTCCGAGCCGGCCACGGTGCTCCCAGGCACGCGGGGTCAGGTTGGTGCGGGTGAGACCGGGGTGGGCGAGCGTGCTGATGACCGGTGATCCGGCGGCGCGCAGGCGCCGGTCCAGCTCGATGCCGAAGACCGTGGTGGCGAGCTTGGACCGGCCGTAGGCGGAGGCGGCCCCGTAGTCACGTTCCGCCATCAGGTCGTCGAAGTCGAGGTGCGCGTTCTTGTGGGTGATCGAGCTGAGACTGACCACGCGGGCTTCCCTCGCCGCCTCCAGCCTGTCGAGCAGCAGGCCGGTCAGCGCGAAGTGCCCCAGCATGTTGGTGCCGAGGTGCAGTTCGAAGCCGTCGGCGGTGGTGCGGCGCGGGCCGAGCAGGACCAGGCCGGCGTTGTTGACCAGCAGGTCGACCGTCGGATGGTCGGCGGCCAGCTTCGCGGCGAACGCGCGGACGGAGTCGAGCGAGGCCAGGTCCAGTTCGCGCACCTCCACGTCACCGCCGATCCGGCGGGCGGCCTCCGCACCGGCTGCGGTGTCGCGGACCGCGAGCACGACGTGGGCGCCGTGGCGGGCCAGCTCCCTGGCCGTGATCAGGCCGAGGCCCGAGTTCGCGCCGGTCACGACGGCGATCCTGCCCTGCTGGTCGGGGATGCGGTCGGCGGTCCATCCGGCCATGCGCTGCTCCTGAGGGTGTCGGCGGGGTGTGCGTGGGGTGCGCCGACGACGTTAGGAGCGGTGCGGGCCGGCTCGGTCGTTCCGGTTTCCCTAGGTCCGCGGGACCTACCTTGGTCGCCCGGCGAGGAGACACACTGGGGGCATGACCCATCCGTACGCCCGTGAGCTCGGTGATTTCCTGCGCGCCCGACGCGACCGGCTACGCCCGCGGGACGTCGGCCTGGAGCCGGGCGGCCGGCGCAAGGTCACCGGGCTGCGGCGCGAGGAGCTGGCCCTGCTGGCCGGGCTGAGCACCGATTACTACCAGCGGATGGAGCAGGGCCGGGAGGTACGCCCGTCCGACGACGTCCTGGACGCACTGGCCGGCGCGCTCGGCCTCGACGAAGCGGAACGCAAGCACCTGTTCGGCCTGGCCCGTGCCGCCCGTCGACCGGTACCCGCCCGGCCGGACCGCGGTCCGGAGAGGGTTCCGGACAGCACACGGCGGCTGCTGCGGGTCATGGACACCCCTGCGGTCGTACTCGGCCGCCACCTCGACCTGCTCGCCTGGAACCCGATGGCGGAGGCACTGCTCGGCAGCCCGGACGGCTACCCGCCCGACCGGCTCAACATGCTCCTCCTGCTGTTCGACGACACGCTGACCGGCGAGCGGAGCTGTCCCGACTGGGAGCGTCAGGCCCTGGACTACATCGGCATGATGCGCGCCGCCGTAGCCACCGACCCCACCCATCCGCGCGCCACCGCGATCATCGGCGAACTGAGCATCCGCAGCGCCGAGTTCCGTCGGCTGTGGGCCCGGCACGACGTACGGGTCTCGGTCAGCGGCACCAAGACCTTCCGGGTCCCCGAGGTCGGCGACGTCGTCCTGGACTGGGACACCTATCCACTGCCCGGCCGGCCCGGTCCGGTCATGCTGGTCTTCACCGCCGAGCCGGGCAGCCCCGACGCGGACCGGCTGCACCTCCTCGCGTCGCTGCGCGCGACCCGCTCGAACGGAAAGGCGACCCCACCGGCCGCCTCACCCTGAGCCCAGGGCGACTTCGCACCAGACCGTTTTGGTGTACGGGTCGCCGCCGGTCGTTCCCCAGTGGGTCGACAGGGCCTCGACGAGGAGCAGACCGCGGCCGGACTCCTGCTCCGGTGCGGTCGGGGCGAGCGTGCCGGGTGTGGGTGGGCGGCGGTCCGGGCGGGCGTCCGTGAGTTCGATACGGAGCGTGGCGTCCGCCGGGTGAAGGGTGAGGCGGAGCCGGAAGTCCCGGCCCCGCACGTGTCCGTGCACCACCGCGTTCGCGGCGAGTTCGGCCACCAGCAGGGCCGCCGTGCGGTTGGCCTCGGTGTCGTACGGCCAGCCCCAGGAGGCGAGTTGCTCGGCGGCGAGGTGCCGGGCGAGGCGTGCGCCCCGGGTGGTGGCCGAGAGCCGGATGCCGAAGTGGCGTGTGGGGCCCGTGTGTTCGGCGGTCGGAGCGATGTCGACGTTCATGTCACTCAGCGTGGTCGGCCGGATCTACTCTGAACAGTCACGACGTCGGTACGCAGCGTCACCGTACGGGCGCTGTCCGGCTCTGTCCGGGCCGCGACGCGTGACGCCCCGCCCCGGCGCCGAGTTGGGCACGGGTGGCGTGGAGGTGTGGGACATGAGCGTGGAACCTTACGGCGCGGACGAGGAGTCCGCGGCCGTTCTGCGGACCGTCGGGCGGGTCATCAAGATGTGCCGGGAGCGGGAGGGTTTGACCCAGGCCGGTCTCGGAGCGCAGATCCGGTACAGCGAGGAGCAGGTGTCCTCCGTGGAGCGCGGGCGGCGGGCGCCGACGGAGTCGTTCCTCGACGCGGCGGACCGGGTGCTGGAAGCGGGCGGCCTGATCGCCGGGCTGAAGAAGGATGTGGAGAAGGCCCGGTTCCCGAAGAAGGTAAGGGATCTGGCCAAGCTGGAGGCCGAGGCCGTGGAGATCTGCGCGTACGACAACTCCGTGGTCAACGGGCTCCTACAGACTGAGGAGTACCTGCGAGCGGTGTTCGGGTCTCGGCGGCCCGCCTTCTCCGAGGAGGAGATGGATCGGGTGGTGACGGCGCGGCTGGCACGTCAGGAGATCATCGACGGTAAGCAGATGAACCTGTCCTTCAGCTTCGTGCATGATGAGGCTGCCTTGCGAAGGCGGGTCGGAGGCAGAATGGTGCTGCGCCGACAGCTCGAACGGCTGTTGGAGATCGGGCAGATGCGGAACGTGGAGATCCAGGTCCTTCCTCTGGATCGTGAGGACAACGCCGGTCTCGGCGGCCCCTTCCACCTGCTGCGACTCAAGGAGGGCACCACGGTGGCACACAACGAGGTACAGCGGACCAGCCGACTGATCTCGGAAAGGAAGGAGATCCAGATCCTGGAGCTGCGCTACGGAGTGATCCGGGCCCAGGCCCTGCCGCCGCGTGAGTCGCTGGCCTTCGTCGAGAAAGTTCTTGGAGAGACATGAGTGTGAAGCCCCCGGCCGGTGACGGCACCGAGTTGACCTGGTTCAAGAGCAGTTACAGCACCGACGACGGGCCGGCCTGCGTGGAGGTCGCCTCCACCCCCGAAACCATCCACATCCGCGACTCGAAGCACATACACGGCCCCCGCCTGACCTTCTCCCCCCAGCACTGGGCCGCCTTCCTCCCGTACGCCTCCGGACGCCGATGACCCGACCGCTCACCGCCGCGCAGCGCCGCCTCATCGACGCCGCCGATCCCGACACCGGGCGGCTGAGGGGTACGCCGGTACAGCTCGCCGCGCTGGTGAAGCGCGGGCTCGCGTTCCGGCATCCGAGGCCGCCGCACGACCACTTCCTGACCCCGGCGGGGCATCGGATACGGGAGGCGGAGACGGAGACGGCGTCCGAGCCGGAGGTGAAGGCACCGGCCGCGACCGGCGTGTTCGCCGCGCGGGTCGGTGGCGAGGCCTCCGCGCCGGTGTCGGGCCCGGCCCGGCTCCGGGAGGTGCGCGGTGCCTGGCAGGGCATGCTGGAGCTGCGGCGGATGACCAATCCCGACGGTGCCACCGACCGGCCCTGCGGCTGGGAGCGTTCGCATCTGGTGCAGGCCGCCGCCCTCGCCCTGGAGGCCGCCGGGCACCGGCCGGCCGGGGTGGACGGCACGGGCGGCTACCGCGTACGGGAGACCCCACAGCCGGAGGCGGTCGCCGTGTACGAGCCGGACGGCGAGGCGTTGCGGGCCTGCGCGGCCACCCTTGAGCGGGCCGGCTGGCAGGCCGGGGAGTACACGGAGCCGAGGACGCGGGCGCGCTATCTGCTGGCCTCCCCGCGCCGGGCGTGAGCGGCATGCCAAGATCGGTGGGTCGGGCAACGAACCGGGCAGTCGTGAAGGGGACGCAGTGAGCGAGCCGTTTTCCGTACGGGTCACCGTGCGCGGATACGAGACCGACGTACAGGGCCACCTCAACCAGGCCGTGTATCTCAACTACGCGGAGCACGCGCGCTGGTCGCTGCTCCAGGAGGCCGGGATCACCCAGTCCGGCCTGATCGCCCAGGGGGTGGGGCCGGTCGCCCTGGAGACCACCATCCGCTACAAGCGCGAGCTGCTCGCCGGTGACGAAGCCGATGTGACCTGCTCCTTCGTCTGGAGCGGCGGCAAGGTGTTCACCATCGAGCAGACGATCACGAAGGCCGACGGCACCGTGGCGGCCGAGATCACGGCGGTCGGCGGTCTGCTGGACCTCAAGCAGCGCAAGCTCGTGCCGGATCCGGGGAGCGTCTTCCGGGAGCTGGCGAAGGACCCCGGCCTGTTCGGGCTGTAGCCGAGGTTTCACGCGCTGAAAGTTTCCGCCGCCGGGTTCCCAAGTTTCCTGGCCATCCGCTCCTACAGTGGACCAGACCACCAGAGAGGAACGGAGTCTCTTTACAGGCGCGGAATCTACGTGCGTAACTAATGACGCGCGCACGTCAATCAGCACCTCAATCAGCACGGAACTGCCCAGGTGGCAGCGGCCGACGTCACCTCCTTCGCTCATCCCCACATGTGTCAGGAGGCAGCCCCATGTTCTCTCCCCTCAGCCCCTTAGCCGGACCTCGCAGACGGATCGTCACGGCGCTCGGCGTCCTCGGCGCCGCCCTCGCGCTGACCGCCACCACCGTCGGTGGCGCGACCGCCGCACCCCAGCCCGACCGGGACCGGGTCGACATCGAACCCGGCGAGGCGTACATGGGTGTGGGCACCCGCATCCACGAGGGCCTACGTGCCGGGGAGCCGTCGATGGGCATCATGGCCCCGACCGACGGCGTCCAGGGGATCGACGTATCTCACTGGCAGGGCTCCATCAACTGGACCTCGGTGCGCGGCTCCGGGATCCAGTTCGCCTGGATGAAGGCGACCGAGGGCACCACCTACAAGGACCCGAGCTTCAACACCAACTACCCCGCCGCCTACCGCGCCGGCGTGATCCGGGGGGCGTACCACTTCGCGCGTCCCAACGTCTCCAGCGGCGCCACCCAGGCGAACTACTTCGTCAACAACGGCGGCGGCTGGTCGCGCGACAATCTGACCCTGCCCGGCGTCCTGGACATCGAGCACAACCCGTACGGGGCGATGTGCTACGGCCTGTCCACCACGCAGATGCGCAGCTGGATCAACGACTTCTACAACACGTACAAGTCGCGCACCAGTCGTGACGTGGTCATCTACACGACGGCGAGCTGGTGGAACACCTGCACCGGCAACTGGACCGGCATGTCCACCAAGAGCCCGCTGTGGGTGGCGCACTGGACCTCCGCGGCGTCCCCGACCATCCCGAGCGGATTCCCCACCTGGACGGTGTGGCAGTACACCAGCACCGGATCGGTCGGCGGTGTCGCCGGCAACGTGGACCGCAACAAGTTCAACGGCTCCCGCGACCGGCTCCTGGCGCTCGCCAACAACACGTGACGGGCTCGGTGGAGCGGGCGGCCGTCCGCCGTCCGCTCCGCCGTCCTTCTCTCCCCCCACCCGCTCCCCTCCATGAGGAGTGACCGTGCATCCCGAGAACGTCCTCCGTCGCCGTCTTCTGATCGCCGGTGCGGCCGGTCTGGCCGCCGCCACCGCCCTGCCGGGCACCGCGCACGCGCGGGACGTCGGCGCCGACGCCATAGAGCCGGACATCGACTCCACCGCGGCCTGGGGAGCCCGTGCCCCGCAGGGAAACATCAGCCTCCTCCAGTACCGGCCGAGCAGGATCGTCATCCACCACACGGTGAGCACCAACTCCACCGACTACTCCCGCGCCCAGGCGCACGCCCACGCCCACTGGGTCCAGGACCTGCACCTGGACAAGAACGGCTGGGTCGACACCGGCTACCACTTCCTGGTCAGCCGGGGCGGCTGGATCACCGAGGGCCGGCACGGCAGCCTCCAGGCGCTGACCGGCGGCCGGAACTTCGTGCTCGGCTCCCACACCTCCGGGCAGAACAACCAGTCGCTGGGCATCGCGTGCGAGGGCGCGTACCACGCGGGGGCGGTGCCGCCCGCTGCCCAGTGGGAGGTGCTGGTGACGCTGTGCGCGTACGCGTGCGTGCGGTACGGCATCCCGTCCGCGCAGCTCTACGGCCACAAGGACTACGGCGAGACGCTGTGCCCGGGCGTGTACCACGACATGCTTCCGCGGTTGCGGTCTGAGGTGGCGGCGGCCCGGGCGGCGTAGCGTGCGCCGGGGGTGGGTTACTCCGGCCGGCGTTCGCCGGGTGCCGCTGCGCCCACCCTCCCCCACTCTCAACTTCGTTCGAGCGGGGGGACCCCCATCGCCCCAGCGGCACGACTGCCCGCAGCCGTGGGGGCGGTTGAGACGATGTCCTCGCCCTGTTCCATCGGGTGGGTGACGTCGGTGGCTTCTCGGCGGCCGTTGCCCAGGTGGTTGAAGACGAAGTTCAGGAGGACCGCCACCACGCAGCCCGTGGAGATGCCGGAGTCCAGGACGATCCGGGCCGTCTCCGGGAACGAGTGGTAGAACTCCGGCGCGCTGATCGGGATGATGCCGACGGCGAGCGAGACGGCGACGATCAGGACGTTGTTGTCCTTGTCCAGGCCCGCCTTGACCAGGGTCTGGATGCCGCTGGCCGCGACCGAGCCGAAGAGGACCACGCCCGCGCCGCCGAGCACCGGGCGCGGTACGACGGCGATCAGCGAGGCGGCCATCGGGCACAGGCCCATCAGGACGAGGAAGCCGCCGCCGGTGGCGACGACGTACCGGCTGCGGATCCTCGTCATCGCGACCAGGCCGATGTTCTGCGCGAAGGCGCTGCACATGAAGCCGTTGAACAGCGGGCTGATCGCGGAGCCGAGGGTGTCGGCGCGCAGGCCGGCCGCGATGGTCTTCTCGTCGGCCGGGCGGTCGACGATCTCGCCCAGCGCCAGCATGTCGGCGGTGGACTCGGTCATCGACACGACCATCACCACGCACAGCGAGAGGATCGCGGCGAGCTGGAACTGCGGCGCCCCGAAGTGGAACGGGGTCGGGAAGCCGACGATGTCCGCGTCCGCCACCGGGGAGAAGTCGGTGACGCCGAACGGGACGGCGAGGAGGGTCCCGGCGACCAGGCCGAGCAGCACCGCGATCTGCTTGACGAAGCCGCGGGTGAAGCGGCGCAGCAGCAGGACGATCACGAGGGTCGCGCCGGCCAGGCTCAGGTTGGTCGCCGAGCCGTAGTCGTCGGCCGCCGGGCTCGCTCCCTGGGCCCAGCCGAAGGCGACCGGCAGCAGGGATATGCCGATGAGGGTGATCACCGTGCCGGTGACGACCGGCGGGAAGAAGCGGACCGCCTTGCTGAAGAAGGGTGCCGCGAGGAAGCCGAGGAGGCCGGCGACGATCACCGCGCCGAAGATGATCGGCAGGGCGTCGTTCTTGTCGTCGGTGGAGGCGACGATCGCGGTCATCGGGGCGACACCGGCGAAGGTGACGCCGTTGACGAAGGGCAGGCGGGCGCCGATCTTCCAGATGCCGAGGGTCTGGAGGAAGGTGGCGAGGCCGGCGGTGAACAGGCAGGCGCCGGTGAGGAAGGTGAGTTCGGTGCCGGTGAGACCGATGGCCGCGCCGACGATCAGGGGTGGGGCGACGACGCCCGCGTACATGGCGGCCACATGCTGGAGGCCGGTCGTCGCCATCTTGAGCGCGGGCAGTTTCTCGTCAACTGGGTGGTCGGCCACTGCGGCTCTCCTCCGGTCGGGTACACGGCTGCGTCAAGGACGGCCGTGGGTGTCAAGGAGGTGGTGCGGGTGGTCGTGCGGGACCGGGGGACGGGTGGTGGCGTCTCCGGGGCACGCGTGTCCACGCGCGCCCCGGAGACGGCCGCCGCGGACCTCGAAGCGGGGTCCGCGGTCACCGGCCGGGAGCCGTCCCTCCCGGCCGGAGACATCGATGGGGTTCAGTTCTGTGCGGCGATTCGTGCCAGCCGCTGGGCTTCCGCCCGGGTGGAGCGGGCGATCGTGTCCTCGTCGGCGGTGAGCAGCCGGCCGTTCTCGACGATCTGCCGGCCGTTCACGAAGGACGCGGTGACCGGGGCCGCCGCGCCGAATACCAGCGCGGTCACCGGGTCGGCGATGGAGGCGTGCGCGAGGGTGTCCATCCGCCACAGCACCAGGTCGGCGAGCTTGCCGGGCTCCAGGGAGCCGATCTCGGCCGCCCGTCCCAGCACCCGAGCCCCGCCGTACGTACCGAGCCGCAGCGCCTGCCGGGCGTTCAGGGCGGCCTCGCGGTGGGCGCCGAGACGGTTGACGAGGAGGGCGTTGCGCAGTTCGGTGTGGAGTTCGCCGGACTCGTTGGACGCGGTGCCGTCCACGCCGAGGCCGACCGGGACGCCGGCCGCGAGCATGTCGGGGACGCGGGCGATGCCCGCCGCCAGTCGCGCGTTGGACGACGGGCAGTGGGCGACACCCGTCCCCGTACGGGCGAAGGCGGCGATGTCGGAGTCGTTCATGTGGACGCAGTGGGCCATCCACACGTCCTCGCCCAGCCAGCCGGTGGACTCGAAGTAGTCGGTCGGGCCCATGCCGAACAGCTCGTGGCAGAACTTCTCCTCCTCCACGGTCTCCGAGCCGTGGGTGTGCAGGCGTACGCCGAGCCGCCGGGCCAGTTCGGCGCCGTCCCGCAGCAGTTCGGTGGAGACCGAGAAGGGGGAGCAGGGGGCGACGGCGACCTGCGTCATGGCGCCGAACGAGGCGTCGTGGTGCCGGCGTACGGTCTCCTCGGTGGCGGCGAGCGCGTCGTCGAGGGACTCGACGGCGAAGTCCGGGGGCAGTCCGCCGTCCTTCTCGCCGCGGTCCATCGAGCCGCGGGCGAGGGTGAAGCGGACGCCCATGTCGCTGGCGGCGCGGATGATCGCGCCGGACAGGTCGCCGGTGCCGCGCGGGAAGACGTAGTGGTGGTCCATCGCGGTGGTGACGCCGCCGCGGGCCATCATCGCGAGCGAGCCCTGCGCCGCCGCGTGCACCATCGGCTCATCGATGCGCGCCCAGGTGGGGTAGAGGGCGACGAGCCAGTCGAACAGGTTGTGGTCGGTGGCCAGGCCCCGGGTGATCCACTGGTAGAAGTGGTGGTGGGTGTTGACCAGGCCGGGCGTCACCAGATGACCGGTGGCGTCGATCCTGCGGGCGACGTTCTCGAGGCCCTCGGGGGCCGGGCCCGCGCCGAGCGACTCGATGCGGTTGCCGGCGAGGACGAGGTACCCGCAGGCGTACTCGGTGTCCTTCGCGTCGACGGTCGCGATCGCGCAGTTCTCGATGACGATGCGCCGGTCTGCTGCCATGGTTCGTCCTTTTCGCGTACGTGGAGGGGGCACGGCAGGACCCTGGGAGTTTGAGTGCCGTGGCCGGGTGACGTGGGCCCGCGTGTTCTCACGCGTTCCCCTGTGTTCCCCGGCCACGGGTGCCGAAGGGTGTGGCGGTCAGAGGTTGGTGAGGTCCACCGGGATCCGCGCGTCACAGCCGTCCCGCAGGACGGTGGCCTCGATCAGGCCGTAGGGACGGTCGGCGGCGAAGTACACCTCGTTGTCGTTCTTCAGCCCGAACGGCTCCAGGTCCACCAGGAAGTGGTGGCTGTTCGGGAGGGAGAAGCGGACCTCGTCGATCTCGTCGCGGTTGTCGATGATCCGCGCGCCCATCTGGTACATCGTCTGCTGGAGCGAGAGGGAGTAGGTCTCGGCGAAGGCCTGGAGCATGTGCCTCCTGACCTCCTCGTAGGACCGCTCCCAGTCGGGCATCGCCTGCTCGTCGTCGGTCCAGTTGAACCGCCAGCGGCCGGAGACCGAGGTGGCGAGGATCCGGTCGTAGGCCTCCTTGAGTGTCGTGTACCTGTCCTTGACGTAGCCCCAGAACTCGGAGTCGGTGGAGTTCATCACCGTCAGGTCCTTCAGACCGGAGACGACCTCCCACTGCTCCCCGTCGAAGGTGATCTGGGCGATCCGGGTCTCCTGGCCCTTGCGGACGAAGGAGTGCTTGGCCCCGTCGGCGCCGGAGGTCTCGATCCGCTCCCAGGCGTACTCCTCGATGCGGATGCGCGCCCGGTGGATGGGCTCCTGCGAGGTGACGAAGTGGCGGGCGAGGTGGATGCCGAACTGCTCGGCGGACTCGATGCCGTGCTCCTTGGCGAACGCGTACACCGTGTTCTTGGTGGTGTCCGTCGGCAGGACGTTGGCGTTGGAGCCGGAGTAGTGGACCTCGTCCATGTCGCCGGAGAGGGCGACGGAGACGTTCAGGTCCTTGATGTGGTGGGTGGTGCCGTCCCGCGTGATCCTGACGACTCGGTTCTCGGCCTTGCCGTACTGGTTCTGTCCCAGAATGGTCGGCATCTAGCTAGCTCCCTCGGTAAACGGAGTAGCCGAACGGGTTGAGCAGCAGCGGTACGTGGTAGTGCTCGCCCGGTACGACGGCGAACGTGATCGCCACCTCCGGGAAGAACACTCCCGCGCCGCTGTCCCGATTCGCGGGGGCGTCCTGCTGCGCCTCGGCTTTCTTCTTGGCTGATTCCTCGAAGTACGCCTCGACGGCGAAGTCGAGCCGTACGTGGGTGGTTCCCTCCGGCAGTGCCGGCAGGTCCTTGCACCGCCCGTCCGCGTCGGTCGCGGAGCCGCCGAGCGCCCGCCACTCGGCCTCCCGGCCCGAACGGGCGGCGAGGCCGACGGCGACGCCCTCGGCGGGGCGGCCGACGCTGGTGTCCAGGATGTGCGTGGACACGGAGGCGGTGGTGTGGGTGCTCATGGTGCGTCAGTCCTCTTCGACGAGTCGGGCCAGCCGGATGCGGTTGATCTTCCCCAGTTCGGTGCGGACGATCTCGCGCTCCCGCTCCGGCGGGTTGCCGAGGCGTTCCCTGACGGCGTCGCGCATCTGCTCGCCGGTCCGGCCGGTGGCGCAGATGAGGAACACATGACCGAACCGCTCCTGGTAGGCCAGGTTCAGTTCGAGCATCTCGGCCTTGAGTCCGTCCGGGGCGCCGGCCATGCCGCTCTGTTCCCGGGCGGAGGTCGGGTCCCCCGGCTTGGGCCGGCCGATCGGCGGGTGCCCGGCCATCGCCTCTTCCAGGTCGGCCGTGGTCAGGTCGGCCATGGCGGCGTCGCTGGCGGCGTACAGGTCGTGGGCGGTGGCGTACGGGCGGGCGGCGAGCAGTCGCCGGGCCCACGCCGTGGAGGCGCATGCCTCGTGCAGTGCGGCGAGGGCCGCGTGCTCCTCCAGGGCGTTGAAGCGGACCAGGCCCGGGGGCGTGGAAGTCGACGTCACGTGAGCCTCCTGGGCCGCGAGCGGCCTTCGTGCTGAACGGGCGTGCCGACAGTGAACGCCGTCACGGGCAGTGCGTCAACAGTTTGTTGAAAATTCGGCGTTACAAAGGGGAACACCCCTGACCGCGCGGTCCGGGCGCCCTCTCACGAGCCGCGGGCTCGGACGCCTCCTCTCGCGCGCGGCGGGCTCAGACGCCCCCTCTCACGAGCCGCGGGCTCGGACGCCCCCTCTCACGGGCCGCGCACCCAGAGCCGTTCTCACCCTGCGCGGGGCAGGCACCCCTCTCACCGCCCGCAGGCTCGGGCGAGCCTCCCGCAATCCGCGGGGTCGGACACCCCGCGTCGCGGACACGGGCTCAAACGCCCCCTCGCGGACCACAGGCTCAGGCGCCCGTCGCGGGACGCGCGCCCGGAGCGCCTCGTCCCTGGACCGGATCCAGCCCGAGAGCCGCGGCATCGTCGTCCACCTGCGCGGACACGAGGGACGCGGCACGGGCCGCGGGACCAGGCGCCCCTCTCACGGGCTGCGGGCTCAAACGCCCCTCACACCGTTCACAGCCTCGGGCGAGCCTCGCGCGGGCCGCGGGGTCCGGCGCCGCCTCGGATGCCGCGGGCGCAAACGGCCGTCTCACGGGCCACGGGCTCACGCGAGCCTCCCGCGGACCGCCGAGGGAGGCGCCCCTTCGCGGGCCGCGCGCCCAGAGCCCCCTTTCCGTGCGCGGGGCCAGGCACCCCCACCGCCCGCGGGCTCAGGCGAGCCTCTCGCCGTCTGCCAGGTGAGGCACCCCTCGCGGGCCGCGGGCACAGATGTCCCCGGGGCCACAGTCTCAGACACCCCTCACACCGCCCACGGGCTCGGACGCCCTCCCGCGGGCCGCCCCCCTCACCGTGCGCGGGGCCAGGGCCCCTCACCCCGCGAGCCGAGGCGAGCCCACGCCGTGCGTCGGCTCACGCGCCCTTCTCGCGGTTCAGGTAGTTGTAGACCGTGAAGCGGCTGACGCCGAGGGCGGTGGCCACCGTTTCCACGCCGTGGCGTACGGCGAAGGCGCCGCGTGCCTCCAGGCCGCGCACGATCTCCTGCTTGGTCCTGCGGTCCAGATCCGCGAGGGGGCGGCCCTTCCTGCGCTCCAGCGCCGCGAGGATGTGGTCGAGGGAGTCCGCGAGCTGCGGCAGCCGTACGGCGACGACGGCCGCGCCCTCCCAGGAGAGCACCACGTCGTCGGCCCCCGCCTCGTCCGGCGGGACCATCTCGCCGCCCATGGCGTCGACCAGCGGCTTCACCGCCGCGATGAAGGCCTCGTCACCGGTGCCGGTCACCGGTCGCCCTCCTCGATCACATTGACCTGGAGCGAGATGCGCGTGGCGCCGGCCGTCAGCGCCCTGCGCAACAGCGCGTCCACGGCGCCGAGCACCTCGTCGGCGCCGCCCTCGGCGGTGTTGCCGAACGGCCCGACGTCCACCGCGTCCAGTTCGGCCGCCTCGACGACCTCCCGCGCGACGACCGCGTGCGCGGGCGCCTCGTCGAGGTCGAAGGGCTCGGTCGTGAACTCCACTCTCAAACGCACTGCACGACCTTAACGGACTCCCCCGCGGCGAGCACCGGGGCTGCGCGGACCTGTTGATGGAGCACGGAGCCCCGGGTGTCCACGTAGTGATATTTCTCGATCGAGCACACCCGGCCGGTAAATATTCGCGAGCCTCCCGCGCGCGCCGCGCCTTTCCTCCGCCCCGGCATCCACCCGTGCGGGACATGTCCCGCCGACCAAGATCACCGTCGTGGACATGACGCTACTGTTCCGTCCGAGCGGCCGGGGGGACGCGAACCCTCCATGTTCGGTGTCTTGATCAGAAAAACGTGGGGGCATGGAAAGCAGTCTCGGTTCATCGCGCCATTCGCTCGACGTGTGGGGCGAACTCCCCCAGTCCTTCAGGGAAGGCGTCCTGGCCCGGTCGGTCACCGGCGCACGGGATGTCCATGACGGGATCAGCGGTTCCAAGGGGACGTGGCGGCCTCTGCGGCCGGCCTTCGTCGACCGGGCCCACTACGACGAACTGGGACGCGTTTCCGCACGTCTGATGCGGTTGATCCTCGACGCCTGCCGCCGTCGGGCCACCACCGTCGGCGAACTCCAGGACGTACTGGGGGTGGACGAGGCCGCCACCCCGCTGCTGTCCCGCGCGGAACTCCTCGGCGAGCACCTGCTGGGCGCGGCCCGCCCCGACATCGTCTACCGGTCCGGTGTCCCGTGGTTCGTGGAATTCAATATCGACGGGGCACTCGGCGGCACCCTCCAGGCGGATCTCCTCGCCGCCCGTTTCCATGACCTTTATCGTTCGCTTCCCGGCGGGGACCGAATCGCCGCTCCGCCTTCCGCGGTGGATTCCCGATTCGCCGAAATACGCGCCTCATTGGGGCTTGCCGAAGGCTCCCGGGTCGCCATTCCCGTGTTCCGGAAGGGCGCCGCGCCCGGCCTGGAGGATCCCGACGCCTTTCTCGCCTGGCTCGCCCCGATGTGCGAGAGCGGCCGGCGGCACGGCATGGAGACCGTCGCCTGCCCGATGGACCGGCTGGAGACCGACGGGCACGATGTGCTGCTCCTCGACGGCCAGCGGGTGGACGCGGTGTTCCGGCTCTTCCTCAGCTTCGACCAGCCGCCGAGCGCGGGCCTCGACGCCCTGATCCGCGCCGTGCGCGCCGGGCGGGTGCGGATGCACACCTCCGAGGCGACCTGGCTGCTCAGCGACAAGACCACGATGGCCTGGCTCTGGGCGGACAAGGAGTCGCTCCCGGAGGCCGACCAAGCGCTGATCGAACGTCATCTGCCGTGGACGGCGCTCTTCCCCGCTCCCGGCGCCGAGGGCGAGGAGCTGCTGCGGCACGCCCTGGCCCGCCGCGCCGAACTGGTCCTCAAGCCCGCCGGCGGATACGGCGGCGGTGGCGTGGTCCTCGGCCCCGACGTCTCCGACGAGGAGTGGCGGGACGCGCTGGAGCGCGCGGGGCGGGAGGGACGCCACATCCTTCAGCGCCATGTGACGCCCGACCGGCTCGCGCTGGACTTCCAGGACCAGGAGACCGGCGCGGTCGAGCACGCCGAAGTGCCCTTCGTCCTGGGCCCGTTCCTGTTCGGCGGCGCCCCCTCGGGCGTACTGGTCCGGCACGGGGTCCCCGGTGGCGGTCCGGTGCTCAACGCGCACCACGGGGCCCTGATGAGCTCCGTGCTGCTGGTGGACCGATGTTGAGCGCGCTCCGGCGGGGACGGGATACCTCGGAGAAGGAGCGGCTCGGCCCGCCGTTCCGGATCTTCCAGTCCGCCGTGGTCTCCTCGGACCTCGCGGACGGCATCTACAAGATCGCCGTACCGCTGCTGGCCCTCGGGATCAGCCGCTCCGCGGTGGCGGTGAGCGTGGTGGGCCTCGCGGTCCGGCTGCCCTGGCTCATCGCGACGCTCCCCGCCGGGGTGGTCGCCGACCGGTACGCGCCGCGTTCCGTGATGCGCTGGGCCTCGGCGGTCCGGCTGCCGCTGGTGGCCGTGATGTGCGCCCTGGCCGCGACCGACCGGCTGCCCCTGTGGGCGCTGGTGGTCACCGCCTTCCTCATCGGCTGCGCGGGGATCTTCGTCGACGTCGCCGCCCAGTCCCAGCTGCCCCGGCTGGTCCCGGTGGATCACCTTCCCCGGGCCAACGCCTCCCTCCAGTCCACCCAGATGTTCCTGGCGCAGCTGGTCGGCCCCGCCCTCGGCGGCTATGTGATCGCGCTGGGCTCGGGCGGCGGACTCGGCGTCGTGGTCGCCCTGTACGTGGTCACCGTCTGGTCGCTCGGGCTGCTGCCCGAGGCCGTGCTGAAGGCGGCGAGCCACCAGGAACCGGCGCGGCCGTCCCCGGCCGCCTCCGAGGACCGCAAGCGTTCGTCGTTCCGCTCGCTGGTCGGCGAACTCGGTGAGGGGCTGCGCTACTTCCGCGGGCGCCGGGACCTCGCCCGGCTCGCGACGGCGGCCGCGGTCAACAACCTGTCGTACTCGATGTGCCTGACCATGATGCCGCTCTGGGCCGTGACGCCCGGCCGGCTCGGGCTCTCCGAGACCGGATACGGGCTGCTGCTCACCTGTCTCGCGGCCGGCAGCATCCTCGCCGGACCGGTGACCGGCCGCGTCCTGAGGGCGGTCGGCGACGGGCCGGTCATGCGGATCGGGGCACCGCTGCTCGGCGTCTGCTTCCTCGCCCTGGCCGTGCCCAGCGTGCCGGTCGTCGCCCTCGGGCTGTTCGCCTACGGACTGGTGTCCATGGTCTGGAACGTGGCCGTGGTCTCCTACCGCCAGGCGACCATCCCGCTTCCCCTGTTCGGCCGGGTCAACGCCGCCTACCGCTGGCTGACCTGGGGTGTCATTCCGTTCGGCGCGATGATCGGCGGCGCGCTCGCCTCGACCGCCGGCATCGCCCGGGTGTTCCTCGTCGCCGGCGCCCTGCCGCTGATCGCGGCGGTGGTGCTGCCCCCGCCCCGGCCCTCGGCCGCGGGCGAACGGACCGACGGCGGCGCCGACGCGCCCGCCGACCGGGCCGACGCGTCCCGCGCGGCCCAGGACTGACCCGCCCGGACCCGCCGGTCCGCGGCCTCCGCTCCCCTCCACCCGTTCCCCCGCTCCCCCGCTCCCCCGCTCCTTCCGCTGTTCCGTCCGCACCGACCTACGGAAAATGGTGTCCACGTATGTCGTTCCTGCATGACCTGCTCACGGCGCAGGCCACGTCGGCTCCCACCCGCACCGCCGCCCTCTACGGCGACTCGTCGGCCACCTACGCCCAGGTGGAGGCGGAGGCGAACCGGATCGCCGGGGCGCTGGCCGCCCAGGGCGTCCGGCCCGGCAGCCGTGTCGGTCTGCATCTGTCGCGCTCCCTCACGCTGCTCCCCGCCCTGTTCGGCGTGCTGCGCGCCGGCGGCGTCTGCGTACCGGTCGACCCGGAGGACCCGGCCGACCGCCGCTCCACCATCCTGGAGTACTCGGGCGCCCGGATCGTCCTCACCGAGCGTGCCCTCCTAGACGGGCCCGCGCCCGAGGGCGTCCGGCTGCTCGCCGTCGAGGACCTGCTCGACGGCGACACCGAGCCGCTCACCGAAGCGGTCGAACTCGGCGCCGACGCCCTGGCGTTCATCTTCTACACGTCCGGTTCCACCGGCACGCCCAAGGGCGTGATGCTCACCCACCGGGCCCTGCTCAGCGGTCAGCGGTGGCTCCAGCGCACCTTCCCCCTCGAACCCGGCGACCGCCAGCTGCTGCGCACCACCCTGAGCATCACCAACCTGGTCCGCGAGGTGTTCTGGCCGGTGCTCTCGGGCGGCGCCGTGGTCATCGTCCCGCCCGGCGACCACAAGGACCCCGACCGTCTGGTCGAGCTGATCAACAGCGGGTCCGTGACGACGCTGATGGTCGTCCCGGCGCTGCTGTCCGGCATCCTGGAGAACCCCGCGTTCGCCGCCAACTCCTCGCTGAAGTACGTCTTCTGCAGCAGCGACGTGATGCCGGGCGCGCTCCCGGAGAAGTACTTCGCCACCGGCCTGTCCGCCCGGCTGTTCAACGTCTACGGCCTGACCGAGGCGCTCTACAGCACCTACTGGGAGTGCCTGCCCGGCGCCGTGTACGACGGCTTCGTCCCGGTCGGCCACCCGGCCGAGCTGACCCCCCGGGTGCTCGACGCCGACCTCGCCCCGGTCCCGGCGGGTGAGACGGGCGAGCTGTGCCTGGCCGGCGTCGGCATCGCCGAGGGCTACGACCAGCTGCCCGAGCTCACCGCCGCGAAGTTCGCCGAGACCGCCGAGGGCCGGGTGTTCCGCACCGGCGACCTGGCCCGGCGGCGGGAGGACGGCTGCCTCGAACTCCTCGGCCGGATGGACGACCAGGTCAAGATCGCCGGCTACCGGGTGGAGCTCGGCGAGGTCGAGGCCCGGCTCCTGGAGGTCCCCGGCGTCACCGGCGCCGTCGCCTCCGGTCTGCGCGGCGCGGGCGGACACCAGCGCCTGGTCGCCCATCTGACCTGTACGGACGAGCCGCCGACCGCCGCCGCCATCCGCGACCACCTGGCCGGGCGGCTGCCGTACTACATGGTCCCGGCCGCGTTCACGGTCGTCGACGCGATCCCGCTGACCCACAACGGCAAGGTGGACCGCCGCTCCCTGCACGAACTCCAGGGCGCCCACCTGGAGCTGGCCGAGGAGTACACGGCCGCGCGCAACGAGCTGGAGAGCTACCTGTGCGCGCTGTGGGCGGAGACCCTGGAGCTGCCGGCCGTCGGCATCCACGACAACTTCTTCGCGCTCGGCGGCGACTCCATCCAGGGCTTCCTGATCAGCGCCAAGGCCAACCGCGAGGGCATCGCGCTGAGCGCCACCCAGGTCTTCGCGACCCCCACCGTCGCCGAGACCGCCGCCTTCGTCGAGGAGCAGCGCCGCACCCTGCCCGCGTCGGCCGGCCCCGTCGACCCGGGGGGCTTCACTCTCGCCGAGGAGGACCTGGCCGCGGTGCGCGCGTCGGCGGCCGACCCCGACGGCGTCGAGACGGTGTACCCGCTGACCGAGATGCAGAAGGGCATGCTCTTCCACTCGCTGCTCGACCCGGACTCCGGTGTGTACTTCGAGCAGTTCCTGTACGCGATCGACGGCGAGGTGGACCTCGACGCCTACCACCGGGCGTGGCAGCAGGTCGTCGACCGGCACGAGATCCTGCGGGTCTGGATCGCCTCCAAGGGCCTGTCCGAGCCGCTCCAGGCCGTGCAGCGCACGGCCGAGCTCGGTTGGACGGTGCTCGACTGGTCCGGCCGCGGCGAGGAGGAGCAGACCGAGCTGCTGGAGCGGTACCTGGACGAGGACCGGCGCCGCGGATTCGCGTACGACCGGGCGCCGCTGTTCCGGCTGACCATGGTCCGGCTCGGCGCCACCACGTACAAGCTGGTGATGAGCTACCACCACCTGATCCTCGACGCGTGGTCGCTCTTCGTCCTGCTGCGCGACTCGCTGGAGATCTACCACTCGGGGCTCGAAGGGCGGCTGCCCGAGCTCCGGCCGACGCGTTCCTTCGGCGACTACGTGGCCTTCCTGGAACGGGAGGACATCGCGGGCGCCCGTGACTACTGGCTGGAGCGGCTGGCCGGGTTCCGCCGGCCGACCGTGATCGGCCGCTCCGCGCAGCTCGGCCTCTCCGCCAGCTCGCAGGAGATGCACGCCGAGGCGCGCCTGGACCTGGGCGAGGAGCTGACCGAGCGCCTCCTCGCCTACGGACGGGCCAACCAGCTCACCCTCAACTCCCTGGTGCAGGGCGCCTGGGCCGTGGTCGTGGGCGGTTGCAGCGGCCAGGACGACGTCTGCTTCGGCATCACCATCACCCACCGTCCGGTGGCGCTGGCCGGTGTCGAGGACATCGTCGGCATCTTCATCAACAGCCTCCCGATGCGGGTGGGTCTGGAGCCGGAGCAGCCGATCGGCCGCTGGCTCCAGCAGATCCAGCGCACCCAGGTGGCGGCGCGCTCGCACGACCACTACCCGCTGCCGCTGATCCAGCAGCGCACCGACCTGCCCAGCGGACAGCCGCTCTTCGAGTCGCTGCTGATCTTCGAGAACTTCCCCCGGGGCACCGGCTGGTCCGGGCGGGGCGGCGTGCGGGTGCGCCAGGAGCGCTACGTCGGCTGGACGAACTACCCGTTCGCCATCGAGGCGATGCCCGAGGAGCAGCTGTTCTTCCAGGTCAAGTACGACCTGGCGTTCTTCGACGCGGAGTCGGTGGACCGCGTCCTCGGGGCGTTCCGCGGCGTACTGGAGGCCATCGCCGACGGCGGTACGGAGCCGGTGGGCAAGCTCGCGGAGCACATCGCCGCCCAGCGGCCCGGACCGGCGGCCGACCCGCTGCCCGCGGACGCGGCCGCGCGGGAGCTGTTCCCGGCGCGCGGCACCGCCGCGACGGCCGAGGTCGCCACGGCGCCGAGCACCGAGGACGAGATCGCGCTGGCCCGGATCTGGGCGCAGGTGCTCCAGGTCGAGCGGATCGACGTCCACACGCCGTTCCTGGCGCTCGGCGGGAGCTCGCTGGCGGCCATGCGGCTCGTGGCGCTCGCGCAGGCGGAGGGCTTCGACTTCGAGCTGAGCGAGCTGTTCACGGAGGACGGCACCGTCCACCGGCTCGCCGCGGCCGAGGCCGACGGCACGGGGCGGTAACCGCACCGGGCAGGAGCGGCGGTCCCGCCACGGGCGGGACCACAGGGGCGACGACGGACACAGGTCGGAAGGGGACGGCACGGTGGAACACGCACGCGGGGATACGGAGGAGCGGGACACGCTCGCGCTCCTGCGCGAACTGGCCGAACACGGCGTCCTGGTGCGGTCCCGCCGTGGCCGACTGTCCGTCGACGCCCCGCCGGACGCCCCGGAGGAACTCCTCGGCCGCCTGACGGCCGCCGAGGGGCCCGTCCTGGAGGCGATCGCCGCCCACCCCGGCCTGCCCGGACCCCGCGTCACCGCACCGGAGGCGGCGGACGGGGCGGACGGGGAAAACACAGCCACGCGTCCGTTCCCGCCGACCGACCTTCAGAGCGCCTACCAGGTCGGCGAGTCCGACTTCCCGCGGCTGGCCACCCCGGCGTTCGTCGCGCACGGCTTCGAGGTCCCGGACTTCGACGCCGGACGCTGGGACGCGGCACTGCGCGCTGTCCTCACCCGGCACGAGATGCTGCGCTGCGCGGTCGACGGGGACGGCCGCCAGCGGGTCGTACCGCTCGACGACTCCTGGGGCCCGGTGAGGGTGGACTGGCGCCACCTGGACGCCGCACAGGCCCGTGCGGCGTTCCACCGGGAGCGGGAGACCGCGGCCCGGCTGCTGCCCGCCCTGACCGACGGTCCCCAGCTGGGCTGCGCGGTCCACTCCGCCCGGGACACCACGTTCGTGCTGCTGTGCCTGCGGCTGTTCGTCCTGGACGCGCGCTCGATCGGGCTGGTCTGCCGGGACCTGGCCGACGCCTACGAGGGCCGGCCGTTCGCGGACCCGCCCGTGCCGTCCGGCCACTTCGCGCGGTACGCCGATGCCCTGGACCGGCACCGGGACAGCCAGGCGTACCGCAACGCGGTCGCGCACTGGCGGCGGCGGGTGCCCGTGCTGCCCGGCCCGCCGGCGCTGCCGGCCCTGCCCCACCCGGCCGAGTCCCGGTTCGCCCGGGTCCGGCACCGGCTGCCCGCGCCCGTCTGGCGGCGGCTGGGCGAACGGGCGCGGGACGCGGGCCTCTCCGCGAACACGGTGCTCTGCGCCGCCTACGCCGAGGTGCTGCGCCGCTGGTCGGGGCAGCGGTCCTTCTCCCTCACCGTGCTCGTCGCCACCCGCGGCATGCTGGCGGTGGACCCGTCGGGGGCCGATTCCGCCACGGGTGCCTGCGTGGGGAACTTCGGCAGCACGCTGCTGCTCGAGTGCGACGGCGCGGGCGGCTCGTTCGCCGAGCGGGCCGGGGCCCTCCAGCGCCGGCTGATGGCGGACCTGCCGCACGCCTGGCTGTCCGGGGTCGAGCTGGCCCGCCGGGTCCGCCGGCAGCGTCCCGGTGCCGAGGTGGGCAGCCCGTACGTCTTCGCGTCGGGGCTCGACGACACGGCGGCCGACGCGCTGCCCCCGCATCTGCGGGCCGCGGGCTGGGACCTGGTCTTCAAGTCGATGCACACCCCGCAGGTCCTCCTCGACCACCAGGTCTCGGAGGAGGAGGGGGAACTCGTCTGCACCTTCGACCATGTGGCCGAGGCGTTCCCGGAGGGCCTGGTCGACGAGCTCGCGCAGGCCCACGCCGATCTGCTGCGCCGGCTGGCCGGGGAGGAGGCGTCCTGGTCGGCCCCGCACCCGCCGCCGCTGCCGGACGCCCTGACCGCGGCCCGCAGGTCGGCCAACGGCACCGCGCGCCGGTTCCCCGGCGGCGGTGTCCTGGACGGGCTGCGCGAAGGGGCGTCCCGTACCCCCGGCCGGGTCGCGTTCCACGGAGCGGACGGGGAGGTCACCTACGGCGAGGCGGCGGACCGCGTGGCGCGCACGGCCGGGGCGCTGACCGCGTCCGGGGCGGCCCCCGGCGAACTGGTCGGCGTGCTGGCGCGCAAGAGCACCGGCCAGTACCTCGCCGCGCTGTCGGTGATCGCCGCCGGCGGGGCCTACGTACCGCTCGGCGTGGACTGGCCGCCGGCCCGGGTCGACGCGCTGCTCGGCCGGCACGGTGTCGGCCGGGTGCTGGCCGACGCGGAGGGCACACGGCTCCTCGCGGCGCTGGAGCGGCCCGTCACCGTACTCGGCCTGGACGCCCCCGAACCACCCGCGCCGACGGCGCCCCTGCCCGTGCCCCCCGCCGACGACCTCGCGTACGTCATCTTCACCTCGGGCTCGACGGGCGTCCCCAAGGGCGTCGCGATTCCGCACGGCGGTCTGCTCAACACCGTCCAGGACATGGTCGAGCGGTTCGGCGTCGGTCCGGAGGACCGGCTGCTGTCGCTCTCCGAACTGCACTTCGACCTGTCGGCCTTCGACCTGTTCGGCGGCCTGTGCGCGGGCGGCACCGTCGTGGTCCCGCCGTGCGGCTCCCGCCCCGACCCGGAGGTGTGGGCGGAGTGGGTGCGGCGGAGCGGGGCCACGGTCTGGAACACCGTTCCGGCGCTCCTGGAGATGCTGCTCGACCACCTCGGGGAGGAGCGGGCCGCCGCCGTGCTCGGCGGGCTGCGGCTGGTCCTGCTCAGCGGCGACTGGGTCCCGCTGGACCTGCCCGATCGCGTCCGGCGGGCCGCGCCCAAGGCGGAGGTGGTCGCGCTGGGCGGGGCGACCGAGGCGTCGATCTGGTCCAACTACCACGTCGTGGACCGGATCGACCCGTCCTGGAAGTCCGTGCCGTACGGGCTGCCGCTCGCCAACCAGCGCTACCACGTCCTCGACGCGGACTTCGCGGACGTGCCGCACTGGGTGCCCGGTGAGCTGTTCATCGCCGGCGACGGCCTCGCCACGGAGTACTACGGGCAGCCCGAGCTCACCGAGGCCCGCTTCCCCCGCCACCCCCGCACCGGTGAGCGCCTGTACCGCACCGGCGACCACGCCCGCTACCGACCGGACGGCGTGCTGGAGTTCCTCGGCCGGGTGGACAGCCAGGTCAAGGTGCGCGGCTACCGCGTGGACCTGCTGGAGGTGGAGCAGCGGCTGGCGGCGCAGCCCGGCGTGCGCGCGGCGGCCTGTGTCGTCACCGGCACCGGGGCCGCCGCCCGCCTGATCGCCTTCCTGGTGACCGGACCGCGCGACGAAGGCGCCCCGGACGACGGTACGGACCTCGACCCGGTGGCGCTGCGCACCCGGCTCGGCGCCGACCTGCCGTCGTACGCGGTGCCCAGCGCCTTCCACACCGTCCCCGCGCTGCCGTTGACGGCGAACGGCAAGCGGGACGCGCGGGCGCTGCTCGCGCTCGCCGAGGAGCACGCGGCGACGGAACGGGACGCCGGCCGCGGCGGACCGTCCGGCCGGGCGCCGCGCACCGAGCGGGAGACGGCACTCGCCCGGCTGTGGCAGGAGGTCTGCGGCACGGCCGTCCGCTCGGTCGACGACGACTTCTTCGCCGCCGGCGGCAGTTCGGTCTCCGCGGTGCGCCTGGTCCGCCGGATCGGCGAGGAGTTCGGGGTGCGGCTGCCGCTGTCCAGCCTCTTCGAGGCGAGCACGATCGCCGGTCAGTGCGCGCTGCTCGACCAGCGCGTGGGCGGGCTGCTCGTGCCGATCAGGCCGGGGGACGGGCCGGCCGTGGTGCTGGTCCATCCGGTGGGCGGGCATCTCCTCGGCTACCGCGCCGTGATCGACGCGCTGCCCGCCTCGTACGCGGTGTACGGGCTCCAGTCGCCGCCCACGGACGAACTGCCCGAAAGCCTGGAGGAGTTGGCCGCCGAGTACGCGACCGCGCTCGCGGCCCTGGACCGTCCCGTGCATCTGGTGGGCTGGTCGATGGGCGGTGTCCTCGCGGCGGAGACCGCCCGCCGCGCGGGCCTCGTCCGGCCGCTGTCGCTGACGCTGGTGGACAGCTTCGTGGCCGCCCCGGAGGGCGTCGGTCTCGACGAGTCGGCCGCCGCCGTCGGCTTCTTCACCGACCGGCTCGGGCAGGGGGACGGCGGCGCCCCCGCGGGGATCTCCGTCCCCGCCGGGCACCCGGACCCGTTCGCCCATCTCGCCGCCGCGCACCTCCCGGACGAGCCGCCGGAGACCCTGCGCGACCTCTACGGCCAGTACCGGGCCCTGTACCGGCTGCTGCTCGGCCACCGGCCGCGACCACTGCCGCGGCTCTGCCCGCTCCTCGTGGTACCGGCCGAGGGGGAACGCCCGGACGGCTTCCGGGGGCTGACGCCGCTGCACCGGCACCCCGCCGGTCTCGTCCCGTCCGACGCGGCCGTCCGGCCGCTGCCCGGGACGCACTACTCGGTGGTCCGCGGGGCCTCCGCCCGGCTCCTCGCGGAGCTCATCCACACCCGGATATCGAAGGGATCGGCATGACCAGCAGGACGATCAAGGACATCGTGGTCTTCGGCGAGTCCGCGCCGGAGAACGTGCGGAACGTCAGGAAGGGCCCGGACCGCTGGATCTCCGGCGAGCTGGCCATCACCAACACCCTGCACTTCACCAGCCCCGACGGCGCCTTCACCTCGGGCATCTGGGAGAGCACCCCGGGCAAGTTCCGTGCGGTGTACGAGGAGGACGAGTTCTACCACATGCTGCACGGCCGGGTGGTCATCGCCGACGACGAGGGCAACGCCCGCACGTTCGTGCCCGGGGACACCATCGTCGTCCCCGCCGGGTTCACCGGCACCTGGGAGGTCCTGGAGCCGACGAAGAAGTTCTACGCCCACTACCGGCCTGCCGACGACGGACGGACCGGTCCGGCCGTACAGGCCGGCTGACCCGGGAGAGGGATTCCATGACCAGTACCTCTTCCGCGGGACATCCGCACCACCGGCTCCTCGGCATCGGCTACGGCCCCTCGCACCTGTCCATGAGCGCGCTGCACGCGTCGGCCGGCTCCACCGCGGCCGGGGCGTCCCTGCACTTCCTTGAGTCCAGGGACACCTTCTCCTGGCACCCCGGCATGCTGCTGCCCGGTGCCCGGATGCAGGTCGCCTTCCTCAAGGACCTGGTCACGCCCCGGGACCCGACCAGCCCGTACAGCTTCGTCAACTACCTGGTGTCCCAGGGGAGGCTGGAGCCGTTCCTCAACCTGGGCACGCTCACCCCGACCCGGCGGGAGTACGTGGACTACTTCGGCTGGGCGGCCGAGCGGCTCGCCCGGTACGTCTCGTACGGCAGCACCGCCGAGCGGATCCGTCCGGTGTCCGGGCCCGACGGGGAGGTCACCCGTCTGGAGGTGGACTACCGGGGCCCGGACGGCACCCGGCACACCGTCTCCGCCGACCATGTGTCCCTGGCGCCGGGCGGCACGCCCGTCGTCCCGCCCGGCGTCGATCCGCGCGTGCTGGAGGACGGCACCGTCTTCCACAGCAGTTCCTTCCTGGGACGCGTGCGGTCCTTCCACGACCGGGGCCGCGAACTGCCGTACCGCTTCCTGGTGGTGGGGGCCGGGCAGAGCGCCGCGGAGATCTTCCGGTATCTGGCGGGCGAGTTCCCGGCGGCCGAAGTGACCCTGGCCCACCGGGGTTTCGCGCTGATGCCGGCCAACAGCAGCGCCCTGGCCAACGCCATCTTCGACCCGGCGTCGGTCGACCTGTTCCACGACGCCGACCCCGCGCGTCGCCGGAGCATCCTCGCCGACCTGAGGGCCACCAACTACGCGGCCGTCGACGACGAGGACATCAACGCCGTCGCCGAACTGCTCTACGACCAGCTGGTGCACGGCGGGGACCGGCTGCGGCTGTGCCGGTTCACCGAACTGGCCGGCGCCCGCGCCGAGGGCGACCGGGCCGCCGCGACGGTGCGCGACCTGCTCACCGGCACCACCCGCACCGAGCGGTACGACGCGGTCGTGCTGGCCACCGGCTACGACTTCCGGGAGGCGCGCGGCCTGCTGGCCGGTGTCGACCCCTATCTGCTCAGGGACGGGGACGGCGACCTGCTCGTGGACCGCGACTACTCGGTGCGGACCACCGAGCGCTTCGCGCCGCGGATCTTCCTGCACGGCGCCGCCGAACACACCCACGGCCTGACCAGCACGCTGCTGTCGATGCTGGCCCGCCGGGCCGGGGACATCCTCGACGCCGTCCTGGACGCACCGGCCCCCGCCGCGCCCGGCGGCCGTCCGTCCGTTCCCTCACCCGTCACCCCTCTCCTCGAAGGAGTCCACGCATGAGCGGCATCCAGATCCAGCGGCGGGACGACGCCGTCGTCCAGGAGGAGTACGGCTGCGCGTTCCGGCGCATCCTGCCCTGGCGGTCCAGCGGGCCCTCGGACACCGGCATGGGCGTCTGTACCGTCGCGCCCGGCGCGGTGACCACCCCGCACTCCCACGAGGACCACGAGCACTTCTACGTGGTGCGCGGCAGCGGCCGCGTCGAGGTCGACGGGGTCCGTACGGACATCGCGGCCGGTGACGCCCTGGTGGTGGGCTCCCACCAGCGGCACCACTTCGAGAACGCCTCGGACACCGAGGAGCTGGAGCTCGTCTCGGTCTGGTCGCTCGGCCCGTTCGGCGCGGCCCCCGGACCGGCCGGTGCTCCCGGGGGGACGCGATGACGACGACCCCGCGCCGCTTCCTGGTCACCGCCACTCCCCCGACCACCAACGGCGATCTGCACGTCGGCCATCTCTCCGGGCCCTATCTGGGCGCCGACGTCTTCAGCCGCGCGCAGCGGATGCTGGGACACACGGTGCTGTACGCGTCCGGGGGCGACGACCACCAGACGTACGTGGTCACCACGGCGCAGCGGCTGGGCCTCGACCCGGTCGAGCTCGCCGCGCGGTGCAACCGCGAGATCACCGCGACGCTGGAGCTCGCCGACATCGGCATCGACGCGTTCACCAGCCCCGACGACGTCTACCGGGACGGGATACGGGAGTTCTTCGCCGGGCTGCACCGCGCGGGGAAGCTGGTGACGCGCACCTGGACGTTCCCGTACTGCGCGGAGACCGGCCGGTACCTCCTGGAGGCGTTCGCCACCGGGTACTGCCCGGAGTGCCTGGCCGGCACCTCCGGCGCGATCTGCGAGAGCTGCGGGCACCCCAACGACGTCGACTCGCTGCTCTTCGCCGCGAGCACCGGCGCCGGGGACGGTGCCGTCACGGAGCCGCGCGAGGTGGAGATCCTGGTCCTCCCGCTGGAGGAGTACCGGGAGCGGTTCACGGAGTTCTACCGGCGGCGGCGGGCGACGATGCGCCCGCACGTGCTGCGCTTCGTGGACGAGATGCTGTCCCGGCCGCTGCCGGACTTCCCGGTCAGCTACCCGGCCGACTGGGGCATTCCGGTCGGCATCGACGGCTTCGACGGCCAGGTGATCAACGTCTGGGCGGAGATGCTGCCCGGCCTGCGGCACATGGCGGGGGTCGCGCGGGCCCGCCGGGGCCCGGAGGCGCCGTCGGACGTGTGGGCCGGGGACTCGGGCTTCGAGCTGGTGCAGTTCCTCGGCTACGACAACACGTTCTACTTCGCGTTCGCCCATCTCGGACTGGCCTTCGCGCACGGCGGGCTGGTCGAGCCGACCGCGATCGTGACCAACGAGTTCTACCACCTGGACGGGTCCAAGTTCTCCACCAGCCGGCGCCATCTGATCTGGGCCCGCGACCTGGTGGGCAAGTACGGCCCGGACAACGTGCGGTTCTTCCTCGCGCTCGGCAACCCGGAGCACCAGCCGGCCAACTTCACCGAGGCCGAGTTCCTGGAGACCGTACGCACCCGGCTGCACGAGCCGCTCCGGGCGCTCGGCACGGCGCTGGCCCCGCACACCGGTCGGCCGCTGCCCGTCCCGGAGGGCACGGAGGCGCTCCTGGACCGCTACCGGGACCGGATGCGGCGGGCGTACACGCTGGAGACCTTCTCGATGCGCCAGGCCGCGGAGACCACCGCGAACCTGCTCGCGCTGCTCGCCGCCCGGGCGGCCGGCGACCCCGGGCTGGCCGTCGCCGGTCTGCGTGTCCTGGCCTCCCTGGCCGCGCCGCTGGTGCCCGGCCTCGCGTCCGCGATCGAGGCCCGGTACGCGGCCGCCGCGCCCGGCACCGTCCCCGACCTGGCGGATCTCCTGCCCGTCACCGTCTGAGCACCCCGACCGACGTACTCCCCCCGCACCCGACCACTAGGCAGAACCCATGCACATCGCGTTCGTCGACTCGAACCCCGCCGCGCTGGAGGCGATCCGGCTGGCCAAGGAGGCCGGCCACCGGGTCACCTACCTCCAGTCCGCCGACCCCTTCTACCCGCCCACCGAGGGGAACCTGCGGATCGTCGCGTCCGTGGACCACTTGGCCGACGGGCTGGTCACCACCGACCCGGAGACCGTCACCCGGGTGCTCGCCGCCCGCCACGCCGTCGACCCCATCGACGTCGTCACCGGCCAGCTGGAGCTGAGCGCGGAGGCCGTGGCCCTGGCCTGCCGGGAGCTCGGTCTGCGGGGCACGGCGACCGACGCCGTGCTGACCGCCCGCCGCAAGGACCGGTGCCGGGCGGCGCTGGAGAAGGCCGGGCTCGCCTCCGCCCGGTACGCCCTGGCCGGGACCGAGGAGGAGGCGCTGGCCGCGGCCGAGGAGATCGGCTATCCGGTGGTCCTCAAGCCCCCGTCGGGTGCGGACAGCCTGCTCTCCCGGGTGGCCGCGAACCCGGCCGAGGCCGCCGCCGCCTGCCGGGCCGTGCTGACCGGCCTGGACGCGGTGCCGGAGCAGTGGCACGAGCAGTTCACCCGCGGCATCCTCGTCGAGGAGTACCTGGTCGGCACGCTGGTCTCGGTGGAACTGGGCGCCAAGGACGGGGAGTTCTTCCCGTTCGCGGTGTCCGGGCGGTTCCGCTGGGCCGAGGACGAGGTGGTGGAGCTCGGCTCGTACATTCCCGCGAACCTCCCCGAGGAGCAGTCCGCCGCCTGTGTCGCGTACGCGATCGACGTGTGCCGGGCGATCGGCCTGGACCTGGGCGTTTTCCACCTGGAGATCATGGTCACCGAACGCGGGCCGGTGCTGGTCGAGGTCAATCCCCGCGTGATGGGCGGTGCGCTGCCCACCATCTACCGGCACGCCACCGGCACGGACATCTTCTCCGGCCTGCTGGACATCCTGGACCCGGACGCCGAGCCCGCGCTGCCCGGCGCGCTCGACGGCTGCGTCGGCGGGCGGAAGGTGATGGTCCGCGACGGCGGCACCCTCTCCGCCGGGGCATCGGTGGCGTGGATCGCCGACGAGCCCGGGGTCCTGGAGGTCATCGGCTTCGACAGCTACGGCACCGGACCGGGCCGGGAGGTCTCCGCCGGGCAGATCGTGGCCCGTTTCATGCTGCGCGGCCCGGACCATCCGTCCGTGGTTCGGACGGCCGAGCGGATCCTGCGCCGTTTGGAAGAGGATTTCGGAGTTGCCCTGATGATCGGCGAGAAGGACTGACCATGACCTCCCCATCCGCCCCTTCCTCCGCTGCTTCGTCCCGCGCGGGGGAGCCGGCCGGCCTCCCCGGCTCGCTCGACGGGCCCCGGCTCGCCGGCGCCGCCGCGGAGTACGGCACTCCGCTGTGGGTGTACGACGCCGGGACGATCCGCGCGCAGATCGACCGGCTGCGCCGCTTCGACGTCATCCGCTTCGCCCAGAAGGCCTGTTCCAACCTGCACATCCTGCGGCTGATGCGCGAGGAGGGCGTGCACGTCGACGCCGTGTCGGAGGGCGAGATCGAGCGTGCGCTCGCGGCCGGCTACCGGGTCGAGGGGGCCGACGAGCCCATCGTCTTCACCGCCGACCTGCTGAACCGCTCCACGCTGCGCCGGGTCGTCGAACTGGGCATCCCGGTCAACGCCGGTTCCCCGCAGATGCTGGACCAGGTGGGCGCGGCCTCCCCCGGCCACCCGGTGTGGATCCGGGTCAACCCGGGGTTCGGCCACGGGCACAGCCGCAAGACCAACACCGGTGGCGAGCACAGCAAGCACGGCATCTGGCACGAGCACCTCCAGGAGAGCCTCGCGCTGGTCGACCGGTACGGGCTCGACCTCGTGGGCCTGCACATGCACATCGGCTCCGGGGTGGACTACGGCCACCTGGAGTCGGTCTGCGAGACCATGGTCAAGCAGGTCAGGCTGGCCGGGCGGGACATCCGGGCCATCTCGGCCGGCGGCGGCCTCTCCGTGCCGTACGCGCCGGGCGACCCGGAGATCGACACGGACCGCTACTTCGAACTCTGGGACGCCGCGCGGCGGGAGCTCGTCTCCGAGCTGGGCCACCCGGTCCGGCTGGAGATCGAACCCGGGCGCTTCCTGGTGGCGGGCTCGGGGGTGCTGGCCGCCGAGGTCCGCGCCCAGAAGCCCATGGGCAGCAACTACTTCGTGCTGGTCGACGCCGGGTTCAACGATCTGATGCGGCCCGCGATGTACGGCAGCAGCCACCGCGTCTCGGTCCTCGGCGGCGACGGCGTCCCGCGCGGCGAGGACGCCCGCGACACGGTCCTGGCAGGCCCGCTGTGCGAGTCCGGGGACGTCTTCACCCAGGTCGAGGGCGGCGACGTGGAGCCCGTGCCGCTGCCCCGCACCGAGATCGGCGACCTGGTGGTGTTCCACGACACCGGCGCCTACGGCGCGAGCATGTCGTCCACCTACAACTCCCGGCCGCTCATCCCCGAGGTGCTGGTCGACGGCGACGACACCAGGCTGATCCGCCGCCGACAGACCGTCACCGAACTGCTGGCGCCGGAGCTCGACCTGCCGCTCTGACCCCGGCCCGCTCCACGGAGGGCGCGTCCGGCGTGCGCATCGCACGCCGGACGCGCCCTTTTGTGTGCGCACGCGGGTACCGCATCGCGTCACGCCCCCTCTTGACAAGCCCGGACGGTCGACGGCAATCTTCCCTTACTTCCATTACACAGAAATCAACTTCCGTATTACGGAAACAAGCGGAAGGGAGTGCGGCCCGATGCCAGGTTCCGCATGGAGCACAGCCGGAGACCACCGCTTCGACGTCAACCTGTCGATCCTCTTCACGGAACTCCCCTTGTCGGAGCGTCCGGCGGCCGCCGCCGCGGCCGGGTTCGACGCGGTCGAGCTGTGGTGGCCCTGGGTCGACTCCCCCACCCCCGGGCAGTCCGAGCTCGACGCCCTGAGGAAGGCGATCCAGGACGCGGGCGTACGGCTCACGGGCCTGAACTTCTACGCCGGACGGCTGCCCGGCCCCGACCGGGGCGCGCTGTCCCTCCCCGGCGAGGAGTCGGAGCGGTTCCGCGCCAACATCGACGTGGCCGCCGGTTTCGCCCAGTCCCTCGGCTGTACGGCCCTCAACGCGCTGTACGGCAACCGCGTCGACGGCGTGGACCCCGCCGAGCAGGACGCGCTGGCGCTGGAGAACCTCGTCCTCGCGGCGCGGGCCGCCGACCGGATCGGCGCGATCCTGCTGATCGAGGCGCTGAACGAGCCCGAGTCGCCGCGGTACCCGCTGGTGTCGGCGCCGGCCGCCGTGGGGGTCGTCGACAAGGTCAACGCGGCCACGGGACTGGACAACGCCCGGTTCCTGATGGACCTGTACCACCTGGCGATGAACGGCGAGGACCTGCCGTCGGTGATCGACCGGTACGCGGAGAAGACCGGTCATGTGCAGATCGCCGACAGCCCCGGTCGCGGCGCCCCCGGCACGGGCTCCCTGCCGCTGGAGGAGCTGCTGGGCCGGCTGCGCAAGGCCGGCTACGACGGCTGGATCGGCCTGGAGTACAAGCCGGGCGACCGTCCCAGCGCGGAGTCCTTCGGCTGGCTGCCCCGCTGACCCCATCCCTTGTTATCGAGAGGCACCCTCACCATGAGCGACAACCTTCCCAAGATCTCCTGGATCGGCCTCGGCATCATGGGCTCCCCCATGTCCGAGAACCTGATCAAGGCGGGCTACGACGTCACCGGCTTCACCCTCGAGCAGGAGAAGCTGGACCGGCTGACGGCCGCCGGCGGCACCGCGGCCGGTTCGATCGCCGAGGCCGTGCGGGACGCGGACGTGATCATCACGATGGTTCCCGCCTCCCCGCAGGTGGAGGCCATCGCGTACGGCCCCGACGGCATCCTGGAGAACGCGCGGTCCGGCGCCCTGCTGATCGACATGTCCTCGATCACCCCGCAGACCTCCGTCGACCTGGCCGCCGCCGCGAAGGACAAGGGCATCCGGGTGCTGGACGCCCCGGTGTCCGGCGGTGAGGCGGGCGCCGTCGAGGCGGTGCTGTCCATCATGGTCGGCGGCGAGCGGGCCGACTTCGACGAGGCGAAGCCCGTCTTCGAGGCGCTGGGGAAGACCATCGTGCTGTGCGGTCCGCACGGCTCGGGGCAGACCGTGAAGGCCGCCAACCAGCTGATCGTCGCCGTCAACATCCAGGCGTGCGCCGAGGCCGTGGTCTTCCTGGAGAAGTCCGGCGTGGACCTGACGGCGGCCCTGGACGTCCTCAACGGCGGTCTCGCCGGCTCGACCGTGCTGACCCGCAAGAAGGACAACTTCCTGAACCGGGACTTCAAGCCGGGCTTCCGCATCGACCTGCACCACAAGGACATGGGCATCGTCACGGACGCCGCCCGCACCGTCGGCGCGGCGCTGCCCGTCGGCGCCGTGGTCGCCCAGCTGGTGGCGAGCCTGCGCGCCCAGGGCGACGGCGGCCTGGACCACTCGGCCCTGCTGCGCGCGGTCGAGCGGCTGTCCGGCGCGCGGGTCTGAGCGGCCCGCTCCCTCACAGACCTCCGGGCGGCGCCGGCTCCGACACCTGTCCTGTCGCGCCCAAGGCGTCGGCGCCGCCCGGATACCAGCCCGTACGGGCACAGCGACTCGCGCACGGCCCCTGACGGGAGGTCGGGACCCTGCGCGCAGCCCGCGTCGACGCCGTACCACCCGGATGAGGGGTGCGGTACGGGGTCGTCGCGGGCGGGGCGAGGGCACCGCGGCGGCGTGCGAGCCAGTGCGGTGGTGAAGGCCGCGGGACTCCTTCTTCGACCTGAGGGGAGGAGCCCCGGGAGCCGTCGCCGCCGCCGCGGTCCCTCGGGCCCCGGTCATTCGGCGCCCGGATGCGGACGGTCCCGCATCCGGGCGCTTTCCCGTATCCGGGGGTGCGGATCCGTCCGGGGCGCAGCAGCCTGGGGACATGGCACATCCCACGGAGCATCCGCACATCGTGGTGCACTCCCCGGCCCTGGACGGCTCGCGGCGGGTCACCTCGGGCGACGACACGCTGGGCATCGCCACGCACGTCGACGACGTGGCCGAGATCCTGCGGCTGGCCGACCTGTACGTCACCGACGTCGAGGGCACCGATCTGATCGAGTGGCAGGGCGGCGGTCCCGACGACTGGCCGGGCCTGTCGGAGCACCACGAGACCTGAGCGCCGCTACAGCATCGGCCGTACACCGGCTACGCGACCCTCAAATGAACCTCTGAAGGCGGCCCGAGAGGCTTGGACCGCCTCCGCCGACGGGCACACTCCTGGCACATGGGGCCCGCCGGCACGGGGGCGGCGGGCCCTGCCGGGGAGGTGTCATGCCATGACCGCCGTCGGAGGCGTCCAGGGGACGCCGCACGAGATCGCCCTGCTGGCCGGTGGCGCGCGCGCCGCGGTCACGGTGGCCGTGGTCGCCCTGCATCTGCGGGGCGCGGTCGAGGCGGGCGCGCCGGGCACGATCCGGGCGGTCGACGGGGAGGCGGGACGGGCCCTGCCCCCGCTGCCGCCGCCGGGAGTTTCGCTGGACGTGGCGGCCGAGGTCATCGTGGGGCGGGTGGACGCCCTCACGAGCGGGGTGCGCGCGTTGTACCTGGAGAGCGCGGTCTACCACTGTCTGGAGGAGCCCTCCGAGATCCGGGAGCTGGTGCGGCACCCGGACATCCGCTGGGCGTTGGCCGAGGTGCGGGTCGGGCTGGCGGAGGCGGGGATGCTGCGCGCCACGCCGCTCGGGCCGACCAGGGCCGCCCGGCGGCGGGTGAAGGTCCTGCGGAAGGCGTATCCGCTGCCGTCGAGCCGGAGCGGCCGGCCGGACGAGGAGAAGCTGCTCGCCATCGCCCTGCACGGCAAGGACGCCCTGACGGTCTTCGTCCCGCGCTTCGCCCTCCGAGCGGGTCTGACCGACCGGGTCGACCTCAGGGAGAAGGGCCTGCGCCACTCACCCGGCGGCGGCACCTACGGGGGCGGAGGCGGCCACACCTACTGCGGTGGTGGCGGCGGAGGCGGAGGCGGCTGCGGTTCGGCCTGACCCCGGCCGAGGGCGCCTCACGGCACCCGGCGCGTGCTCCGGCCCCCGGCCGAGGGGACCTCACGGCATCCGATGCGTGCTCTGGACCCCGGCCGGCCCAAGGGCCTCACCGCACCCGGCGCCCCGGACCCCGGCCGAAGGCTCGGGGAGTGCCGGGCGGGCGCCCGCGTACCGGTCGCAGTCGGGTGTTCGCCCGGTGCGGCGAGAGAGCGTGCCGGGCGTGGGGGGGGGGGGGGGCGGGCGCGCCTCGCGGACACCCCTTGGCGGGTGTCTCGTCGATCGGGCCGGACCAGCGAGCGGCATCCGGTGCGGTGCGTCGCGAGGCGGGGGAACCGACGCGACGGGGCCCCTCCCCCGCGAGCAGCCGAGCGTCGGGGAATTGGCCAGTGGCGACAGCTCGGCGGGGCGCCAGGCGCGGCGTGATCGGCCTGAGCACGGCCGAGGGGCCGGGTCCCCCGGCCGAAGGCTCGGGGAGTGCCGGGCGTCGGGGGGCAGGCGCGACTTCGTGGACACCTGGTGGCGGGAATCAGCGAGTGGCGACGGCGCGGCAGGGGCGCCGGGCGCGGTGTGATCGGTGAGACACGCCCGAGGGGCGGCCCAAGCCTCCAGGGGGGGCCGCCCCTCAACCACGCCGGCGCGTGTCAGGCCTTCAGAGTTCTGATCGACGTCGGCGCGTGGCCCGGCTCCGTCGCGAGTTCTTCGAACTCGACGACGTTGCCGATGTCGTTGGTCGTCGACATGGAGATGTTGGTGACGCGTTCCAGGATCGCCTCGACGACGACCGGCACCCGGAACTCGGCCGCGAGCTTCTTCGCCCGTTCCAGGGCCGCGCCCAGTTCGTTCGGGTCGGTCACCCGGATCGCCTTGCAGCCCAGCCCCTCGGCGACCTTGACGTGGTCGACGCCGTAGACGCCCAGCTCCGGGGCGTTGACGTTCTCGAACTCCAGGTTGACCTGGAAGTCGATGTCGAAGGCCCGCTGCGCCTGGCGGATCAGCCCCAAGTAGGCGTTGTTGACCAGGACATGGACGTACGGGATCTTGTGCTGCGCGCCGACGGCCAGTTCCTCGATCATGAACTGGAAGTCGTAGTCGCCGGACAGGGCGACGACCTGGGCCTCCGGATCGGCCTTGGCCACACCGAGCGCGGCGGGGACGGTCCAGCCGAGCGGCCCCGCCTGGCCGCAGTTGATCCAGTGGCGCGGACGGTAGACGTGGAGCATCTGCGCGCCGGCGATCTGGGAGAGGCCGATGGTGGAGACGTACCGGGTCTCGGGTCCGAACGCCTTGTTCATCTCCTCGTAGACCCGCTGCGGTTTGATGGGGACGTCGTCGAAGTGCGTGCGCCGCTGGAGCGTGGCGCGCTTCTCCTGCGCGGCGGCAGCCCAGGCGGAGCGGTCGGGCAGCCGTCCCTCGGCCTTCATCCCCTTCGCCACCTCGACGAAGAGCTCCAGCGCGGCGCGCGCGTCGGAGGCGATGCCGTAGTCCGGGGCGAAGATCCGGCCGATCTGGGTGGGTTCGACGTCGACGTGGACGAACGTCCGTCCGGCCGTGTAGACGTCGAGCTTCCCGGTGTGGCGGTTGGCCCAGCGGTTGCCGATGCCGAGGACGAAGTCGGACTCCAGGAAGGTCGCGTTGCCGTAGCGGTGCGAGGTCTGGAGGCCGACCATGCCGGCGTTGAGCTCGTGGTCGTCGGGGATGACGCCCCAGCCCATCAGCGTCGGAACGACCGGCGTGCCGGTCAGCTCGGCGAACTGGACGAGCAGTTCGGCGGCGTCGGCGTTGATGACGCCGCCGCCCGCGACGATCAGCGGGCGCTCGGCGGCGTTCAGCATGCCGATCGCCTTCTCGATCTGGGCGCGGGACGCGGCGGGCTTGTACACCGGGAGGGGTTCGTAGGTGTCCGGGTCGAACTCGATCTCCGTCAGCTGGACGTCGATCGGCAGGTCGATCAGGACCGGTCCGGGGCGGCCGGAGCGCATCAGGTGGAAGGCCTGCTGGAAGACGCCGGGGACCTGTGCGGCCTCCAGGACGGTGACCGCCATCTTGGTGACCGGTTTGGCGATGGCGGCGATGTCGACGGCCTGGAAGTCCTCCTTGTGGATCACGGCGGTCGGCGCCTGCCCGGTGACGCACAGGATCGGGATGGAGTCGCCGGTCGCGGAGTACAGACCGGTGATCATGTCGGTGCCGGCGGGTCCCGAGGTGCCGATGCACACGCCGATGTTGCCGGGGCGGGTGCGGGTGTACCCCTCGGCCATGTGGGAGGCGCCCTCGACATGGCGGGCGAGGGTGTGGGTGATGCCGCCGGAGGCCTTGAGCGCCGCGTAGAAGGGGTTGATCGCCGCGCCGGGGACACCGAACGCGTCGGTGACGCCCTCGCGCCTGAGGATTTCGACTGCCGCGCGGGCAGCGGTCATTCGAGCCATCGAGTACTCCTGCTTCGGCTGTCGGATTCGCACTCCCGTCGCGCCCCGCGGTGAGCTCTTCCGTATTGTGGAATTTAACTTCTACGATCTGGAATGAATGTAAGGTGGGTGGCCGGAGCCGTCAAGAGAAGGGTCAAGTGCCGGACACACGACGGATTCCGGGAGGACGATGGGGAGCGCCTCGAGAACACGTCGTCCGGGAGTGGGCCATGCCCGAGAGCGTGCCGGTGCGTTGTCCCGCCTGTCGGCGCGCGCACCGCTACACGGCACCGTCGTACCCCTGCGCCTGCGGCGCACCCGTCACGCCGTCACTGGATCCGGACGGGGTGCCCGGCCCCGTGGGGCATCGCGCCTGGGACGAGGAGTGGGTCACCCTGCGGTGCGGGGACTGCGGCCTGCCGGCCGAGTGGCCGCGGCCCGAACTCGGGTGCCCGTGCGGGACGGTGCTGCGGATCCCGCTGGCCGGCGCCCGGGGGCCCGACGGCGCCGGCCGGCCCGAGCGCCCCGCCTTCGGCGCCGTGCCGCTCCGCACCGCACGGGACGCGGTCACGGCCGCCATGACGCATCTGCGCCGGCTCGGGCACGAGGACGTCCGCCGCGCGGGCCCTCGGTCACCGTCCGGGATCGGTGTGGTGGGCCGTGGCGTGCTCGCCCGGGTGGACCCGTCGGCACGGCCGGCGACCGTGCGGGACGTGGAGTGCCTGTGGCTGTCCGCGCTGACCGAGTCCGCCGTCTGCCGGTACTTCTCCCTAGCGGGATACGCCGAGGAGGCCCGGGCCCGCGCCGACGACCTGGGCGTCCCGCTGTACCTGCTCGACCCCGCCGGCACCCCGCGACCGGTGAACGGCCCGGCCCACGCGCTGGACGCCGGCGGGGCCTGAAAACCCGGCGACGCACACCCCGCCGGCGACCGATACTCGACGGATGCGCATCCGCCCCGCCGCACCCGGTGAACTCCCCGCCCTCCAGGACATCGAGCGGGCCGCCGGCGCCCCGTTCCGCGCCCTCGGGATGCCGGACATCGCCGACGACGAACCGCCCGCGCCGGACGTGCTGGAGCGCCACCGCCGGGCGGGCCGCTGCTGGGTCGCGGCCGACGAACGGGACCGGCCCGTGGCGTACTTGATCGCCGAACCGGTGGACGGCGCGCTCCACGTGGAGCAGGTCTCCGTCCATCCGGACGCCGCCCGCCGGGGCGTGGGCCGGGCCCTGCTCGACCACGCCGCCGCCCAGGCCCGCGACGAGGGCCTGACCGCGCTGACGCTGACCACGTTCGCCGACGTCCCGTGGAACGCCCCGTACTACGCGCGCCTCGGCTTCCACACGCTGGGCGAGGACGAACTCACCCCCGGGCTGCGCCGGATCCGCGCCGAGGAGGCCGGGCTCGGGCTCGACCGGTGGCCGCGCGTGTGCATGCGCCGGGACGTTTCCACACACCCGGGACACGAACGCCCGACCTCCCGGACGACGATCAGACTCGCCCGCGAGCGGGACTTCCCCGGGTTCCTCGGCCTGGCCGCCCAGGTCGAGCAGTGGTTCGGCCCGATGGTCGAGGAGGAGGGCTTCCACGACGCGGTGCGTGAGCACATCGCCGGCTCCATGGCGCTCGTCGCCGAGTCCGACGGCCCTGACCTCCTCGGCGGACTGCTGTTCGGCGGCGAGGCGCCCGCCTACCACGTGCACTGGCTCGTGGTCTCGCACCGGGCGCGGGGGACGGGCGTCGGCCGTGCGCTGATGGCGGACGCCACGCGCCGGTGGGTGCGCGGGCCGGGCGGGATCGAGGTGGTCACCTTCGGGGCCGACCACCCCGGTGCCGTCGACAGCGGCGCCCGCGTCTTCTACGAGCGGCTCGGATTCACCCCCGCCGAGGCCGCCGCTCCGGGCCCGGAGGGCGGCTCCCGGCAGGTCTTCCGCCGGGCGGTCGGGTGAGACGGCCCTAGGGGGTGCCCGCCGCGTACCGCTCCCGGAGTTCCACCTTGCGGACCTTGCCGGACACCGTCATCGGGAAGGTGTCGAGGAGTTGGAGCCGACTCGGGATCTTGTAGTGGGCGAGGCGGCCGTCGCAGAAGGCGCGGAGTTCCTCCAGGGTGAGCGGGTCGGCCGGGTCGCGCGGGATGACGCAGGCGAGCACCTCCTCGCCGTACCGCTCGTGCGCGACCCCGACGACCTGGACGTCCGCGATCTTCGGGTGGGCGTAGAGGAACTCCTCGATCTCGCGCGGATAGATGTTCTCCCCGCCCCGGATGATCATGTCCTTGATGCGGCCGACGATCTCCACGTACCCGTCCTCGCGCATCACCGCGAGGTCCCCGGTGTGCATCCAGCGGCCCGCGTCGACGGCCTCGGCGGTCTTCTCGGGCTCGTTCCAGTAGCCGAGCATCACGCTGTAGCCGCGGGTGCACAACTCCCCCGCGCCACCGCGAGGTTGGGTGACCCCGGTGGCCGGGTCGACGACCTTGACCTCGATGTGCGGCAGCACCCGGCCGACGGTGCCGGTGCGGTGCTCCAGGTCGTCGTCCATGCGGGTCTGGAGGGAGACCGGGGAGGTCTCGGTCATGCCGTAGCAGATGGAGACCTGCTCCATGTGCATCTCGGCGACCACCCGCTTCATCACCTCCACCGGGCACGGCGAGCCCGCCATGATGCCGGTGCGCAGCGAGGTGAGGTCGTACGACGCGAAGTCCGGCAGGTTCAGCTCGGCGATGAACATCGTGGGCACGCCGTAGAGCGAGGTGCAGCGCTCCCGCTGGACGGCCTCCAGGGTGGCCGTCGGCTCGAAGGAGGGGGCGGGGACGACGATGCAGGCGCCGTGGGAGGTGGCGCCCAGGTTGCCCATGACCATGCCGAAGCAGTGGTAGAAGGGCACCGGGAGGCAGACCCGGTCCTGCTCCGAGTAGCCGACGGTACGGCCCACCCAGTAGCCGTTGTTGAGGATGTTGTGGTGGGAGAGGGTGGCACCCTTGGGGAAGCCGGTGGTGCCCGAGGTGTACTGGATGTTGACCGGGTCGTCACAGCTCAGCCCGGCCGCGATCGCGTCCAGCCGGTCGGCCGGCACGCCGGCCGCGCCCCCGGTCAGCGCGTCCCAGGACGGGTCCCCGATGTAGACGGTCTCCCGCAGGTCCGGGCAGGCGCCGCGGACCTGCTCCACCAGGGCCCGGTAGTCGCTGCCCTTGTGGGAGAGCGAGGCCACCAGCAGCGAGATGCCGGACTGCTTGAGCACGTACTCCAACTCGTGCGCGCGGTAGGCCGGGTTGATGTTCACCATGATGACGCCGATGCGGGCGGTGGCGTACTGCGTCAGCACCCACTCCGGGCAGTTGACCGCCCAGATGCCGACCCGGTCGCCCTTGGTGACGCCCTTGGCGAGCAGTCCGCGCGCCACCTCGTCGACGGCGGCGCCGAACTCGGCGTAGGTCCAGCGCCGTCCGGAGGGCACGTCGACCAGGGCCTCGCGGTCGGGCCAGGCGGCGACCGCCCGGCCGAGGTTGGCGCCGATGGTGTCGCCGAGCAGCGGTGTCGTACTGGTGCCGTGGCTGTAGGACAGGGGTGCGGTCACCGGAAGTCCTCCTCGCGGTACTCGTTCACCGAACCGGCGGCCGTGGCCTCGCGCAGCTCGATGCGGCGGATCTTGCCGGAGACGGTCTTGGGCAGCTCCCCGAACTCCAGGCGCCGGAGGCGCTTGTAGGGGGCGAGGACCTCGCGGGAGTGCTCGAACAGCACCTTCGCGGTGTCCGGGCCGGGCTCCCAGCCCTCCGCGAGCACGATGTACGCCTTGGGGACGGCCAGGCGCAGCGCGTCCGGCGCGGGCACGACGGCCGCCTCGGCGACCGCCTCGTGCTCCAGCAGGGCGCTCTCCAGCTCGAACGGGCTGATCTTGTAGTCACTCGCCTTGAAGACGTCGTCCGCGCGCCCGACGTAGGTGATGTATCCGTCCTCGTCCCGGGAGCCGATGTCGCCCGTCCGGTAGTAGCCGCCGGCCATCGCCTCGGCCGTGCGGTCCGGGTCGCCGTGGTAGCCGGTCATCAGGCCGACCGGCCGGTCGGAGAGGTCGAGCGCGATCTCGCCCTCGGCGGCGCCGGGCGCGCCGGAGACCGGGTCGAGGAGTTCGACGCGGTAGCCGGGGCTGGGACGGCCCATGGATCCGGTCTTGAGGACCTGGCCGGGGCTGTTGGAGACCTGCACGGCGGTCTCGGTCTGCCCGAAGCCGTCCCGGATGGTGACGCCCCAGGCCCGCCGGACCTGGTCGATGACCTCGGGGTTGAGCGGTTCGCCGGCGGCTACGACCTCGCGGGGCGGGGTGCGCAGCAGGCCGAGGTCGGCCTGGATGAGCATGCGCCACACGGTCGGCGGGGCGCAGAAGGTGGTGACGCCGGCCTTGTCCATCTCGGCCATCAGCCGGGGCGCGTCGAAGCGGGTGTAGTTGTGCAGGAAGACGGTCGCCTCGGCGTTCCACGGGGCGAAGAGGTTGGACCAGGCGTGCTTGGCCCAGCCGGGCGAGGAGATGTTCAGATGCACGTCGCCGGGGATGAGGCCGATCCAGTACATGGTCGCCAGATGGCCGACCGGGTACGAGGTGTGGGTGTGCTCGACCAGCTTGGGGCGGGCGGTGGTGCCGGAGGTGAAGTACAGCATCAGCGGGTCGTCGGAGAGGGTGGGCCCGTCGGGCGCGAAGTGCTCGGCGGCGCCGTGGGTGTCCTCGTACGGCAGCCAGCCGTCGCCGGCTCCCTCCCCCACCGCGATCCGGGTGTAGTCGCCGGGCACCGCGTCGAACTTCGCGGAGTCCGCGGCACGCGCGATCAAATGGCGGACGCGGCCCCGGTCGACGCGGTCGCGCAGATCGGCGGGGCCGAGCAGCGGCGTGGCGGGGATGACCACGGCGCGCAGCTTCATCGCGGCGAGGGCGGTCTCCCACAGCTCCGCCTGGTTGCCGAGCATGACCAGCACCCGGTCCTCGGCGGCCACGCCGCGCTGCCGCAGCCAGTTCGCGACCTGGTCGGAGCGGCGGGCCAGGGCGGCGAAGGAGAGCCGGGTCTCGTCGCCGTCCTCCTCGACGAGGTGCAGCGCGGTGCGGTCGTTGCCGTCCGCGATCACGTCGAACCAGTCGAGCGCCCAGTTGAACCGCTCGGGCCGGGGCCAGACGAAGTCCCGGTGGGCGGTGGCGTAGTCCTCGCGGTGTTCCAGCAGGAAGTCCCGGGCCCTGCGGAACTCTTCCGTCGCCGTCATCTGTCCTCCTCGGTTCCGGACCATTGCCGGGCGGCTCTCCGACATCGTGTAATCCGTGATGCGTGTCTCACTACCCCCGAACGGGGGTGTGCGCCCGCGCGGAGGTCGTGGTGAAGGGGCGAACAGGTGACAGCTGACCCGATGAGGGCGGGCGACGCGGGGGAGATCCGCGGGGCGCTGGCCCGGCTGCGGCGCGCGACCGGGCTGCCGGTCGCCTTCGGCGGTCTGGTGGAGCCCGGCCGGCGGCGGGTGCGCATCAGCGAGCTGAGCGGCACCGCCACGCCCGCGCTGAGCGCGCTCGCGGTGACCCCCGGCAACGGGCTCGGCGGCAAGGCGGTGGCGCTCGCCCGGCCGTGCGCCGTGACGGACTACTCCGTCTCCCGGCAGATCAGCCACGAGTACGACGTCCCGGTCGCCGCCGAGGGCCTGCGCGCCGTCGTCGCCGTCCCCGTGGTCGTACGGCGACGGGTGCGGGCCGTGCTCTACGGCGCCCTGCGCGCCGCCCAGCCGCTCGGCGACCGCACCCTCGGCGCGGCGGTCCAGGCGGCCCGTGACGTGGAGCAGGCGCTGGTGGTGCGGGAGGAGGCGGCCGAGCTGATGGCGGCGGCCCGGCCGGAGCCGGCCCCGGCGCCCGGTGCGTCCGGGGCGGCATGGGAGCAGGTGCGGGAGGCGCACGCGGCGCTGCGGGCGCTGGCCCCGCGCATCACGGACCCGGCGCTGCGGGACGAACTGCTCCAGGCGTGCGCCCTGCTCACCGACGGGACCGCCCCGTCCACGGCGGTGCGGCTCGCGCCCCGGGAGGTGGACGTGCTCGCATGTGTGGCGGCGGGGGCGACCAACGGGGCGGCGGCGGAGCGGCTCGGTGTGACGGCCGAGACCGTCAAGGCGTATCTGCGGTCGGCGATGCGGAAGCTGGGGGTGCGGACCCGGGGGCAGGCCGTGGTCGCGGCCCGCCGGGCGGGGTGGTTGCCATAGGTTTGCGGTGTTTTCCCTGCCGAGTATTACCACCAGTAGGACTTTGGATTTACTGTTGCCCACCTCGCTGTAATTGGCCTCACTACACGGTCTGCCCGGAATTAAGGAGCCGGTTGCCTAATATTGGCCAGGACACGCCACACGGAGGGGAGCGGTGACCGTGCGACGGGACTTCAAGGAGCCTGCCAGGAGCCGCCCCGACCTGGTCATAGGCCGGGAAGAGCTGTACTCCGAGGCACGGGAGCAGCTCGGCCGAGGCGGCAGCGTGCTGCTCCACGGGCCCGCCGGAATAGGAAAATCGACCGTGCTGCGGGCACTTGCGGCCGAAAACGCCGGTGCCACGGGGACGGTGTTGCGCTGCTCGGCCACCGAGTCCGAATCCCATCTGCCGTTCCTGGCGCTGGCCGATCTGTTCGGTCTGGTCCTCGACCGGGTCTCGGCCCGGCTGCCCGCCGCCCAGCGCACCGCCCTGGAGTCGGCGCTCACCGGGCGCGGCGAGTCCACCCTCCAGCGGGACGGGCTGGCGCTCCGCCTCGCGGTGCTGTCCACGCTGCGCGCCCTGGCCGCCGAGGGTCCGGTGCTCATCGTCGCCGACGACCTCCAGTGGCTGGACTCCGCCAGCGCCGAACTCCTCGGCTTCGCCGCCCGCCGGCTCGGCGACAGCCCGGTGCGGATGCTGTGCGCGGTGCGCACGGACGGCGAGGAGTACGACGGCCATCTGCGGGCCTGCCCGCCGGACACCCTCGCGGTGCGGCTGGGCCCGTTCTCCCGGACCCAGGTGTCCGCGCTGCTGGACCACCGCGGCTACACCGGTCTGTCCCGCTCCACGGTGCGTGACATACACCGCACCAGCGGCGGCAACCCGCTGTTCGCCCTCGAACTGGGCCGCGCGCTCGCCGAGAGCCCGGCCCGGCCCCGGCCGGGCGAGCCGCTGCCGGTGCCGACGTCGCTGCGGGCCCTGGTCCTCAGCCGGCTGGAGATGCTGTCGGACGACGCGCGCCGCACCCTGCTGGTGGCCAGCGCGGGCGCCCGCCCCACCCTGGCGCTGCTGCACGCGGCCGGCCGGGAGAACGCCGAGGCGGAGACGGCGCGGGCGGCGGCGCTGGGACTGCTGACGACGGACCCGGAGGAGCCGGCGCTGCGCTTCGCGCATCCGCTGATCTCGGCCGCCCTGTACGCGGAGGCCCCGGCGGGCGAACGGCGCGCCGTGCACACCGCGCTGTCCACGGCGGCCTCCGACCCCATCGAGCGGGCCCGGCATCTGGCGCTGGCCGCCACCGGACCCGACCCGGAGGTGGCGGCCCGGCTCGCGGAGGCCGCCGCGCTGGCCCGGGACCGCGGGGCGCCCTCGGTCGCCGCCTCCCTCGGGCTGCTCGCCGCCCGGCACACCCCGGCCGACGGCGCGCCGGGACCCGACGAGCGGCGGCTCCAGGCCGCCGAGGACGCGATCACCGCGGGAGAGGTCGACCTGGCCCGCGACATAGCGCGGGAGGTGCTGACCCGGGCGACGGTGCCGGCGGAGCGGGTGCGGGCCTGGATGGTGGTCATCGAGGCGGCCGGCCAGGCGCTCGGCGAGGTCGACGCCGTCTTCCCGCAGGTGCTGGCCGACGCCGGCGACGACCCCCGGCTGCTCGCCCTGGTCCACTACCAGCTCGCCTGGCGGGAGGTGGTGGTCGACGGCGACTTCGCCAAGTCCCGCCAGGAGGCCGCCCACGCGGCGGAGCTGGCGGCCCGGGCCGGGGACCGGCGCACCGAGCTGATGGCGCTCGCCTTCCAGTCGTCCACCGAGACGCTGATGGGCCACCCGGACGCCCCCGCCACCATCCAGCGGGCGCTCCAGGAGCCCCAGGACCCCGATGTGGCCAGCCACCACAACGGCGCCGCGATGGCCAGATTCCGCTGGCTGCTCATGAGCGACCAGCTGCCGGAGGCCCGTACGGCCATCACCGCGCTGCTGCGGGAGGCGCGGCGGCGCGGCATGGTGGAGAGCGAGGTGCACTTCTCGCGGCTGCTGGCCGACACCGAACTGCGCGTCGGGCACTGCGGCCGGGCCCTGGACCTGGCCCGGGAGAGCCTGCGGCTGGCCCGCGACTCCGGGATCGGCGAGAGCGCCTCCGCCATGCTCGCCTCGCTCGCGGAGGCGTCGGGCGGGGACGTGGAGCGCGCGCTGACGCTGGCCCGCGAGGCCGCGGACCACGCCGAGGTGGACGGCGACCAGTTGTACCTGTCGCTGGCCCTGGCCGCCCTCGGCTACGCCCAGTTGGTGGCCGGGGACGCGCAGGGCGCGGTCCGCTCGCTGCGCCGGGTGCGGGAGCTGGAGCACGGCATGGGCATCAGCGACCCGGCGCGGGGCCGCTGGCAGGGCGACCTCGCCGAGGCGCTGGTGCGGATCGGTGAGCCCGGTGAGGCGCAGGAACTCATCAACCTCACCCGGGTGCACGCGCTGCGCCTGAACCGGGCGAGCGTGCTGGCGGTGCTCGACCGCGCGGAGGCGCTGGTCCGCGCGGCACGCGGTGAACACCAGGCGGCGCAGGCGCAGTTGGCGTCCGCGCAGGAGCGGCTCGCCAAGCTGGGCTACGGCCTGGAGGAGGCGCGCGCCGCCTTCGCGCTGGCCCGGCTGCGGGCCAAGGGGCCGGCGCCGGCCGCGTACGACGAGGCCGCCCGGCTGTTCCGACGCTGCCGCGCGCTGCCGTGGCTGCGCCAGGTGGACCGGGCCCTGGCCGCCGGCCCCGCGGAGGCGGAGACCGTGCCCGCCACGGCGCCGGGTGCCCTGGACGGGCTGGCCGCGATGGAACGTCAGGTGGCCGCGCTGGTGATGGAGGGCGCCACCAACCGGGAGATCGCCGGCCGGCTGTTCATCAGCGTGAAGACCGTCGAGGCGACCCTCACCCGGGTCTACCGCAAGCTGGGGATCCGCTCGCGGGTCGACATCGTCCGTCTGGCGGCGGGCCGCCGCACCAAGTAGCGCCGGGCGGCCCGTCCGGGCGACCGAGGGTTTTCCCTGCCCAACTCCCTTAGGGGGTTCCCTCATTGGGAGGTCCCGCACCGGGTCGTAGCGTAATGGTGTGCCGCCCGCAGGGCACACGAGGACCGGCCCCGAGGCCCTCGTGCTCGACCCCCACCCCCGCGCGACCCCCACCGGCCATCCCCTGAGGAGACCCATGTCCGGGCTCACCCGTGCCAAGAAGGCCGCCGCCGTCCTCGCGGCGACCGCCGCAGCGGCGGCTACGGCGCTCATCGCCGCCCCCTCGGCCGTCGCCGCCCCGCAGCCGATCGTCGGCGGCACGACGACCACGACGTCCACGTATCCGTTCATGATGCAGATCACCGACGCCTCGCAGAACCAGTTCTGCGGCGGCACCCTGGTCTCCCCCACCAAGGTGGTCACGGCCGCGCACTGCATGGTCGGCGAGACCACGAGCAGCGTCCGCGTCGTCGGCGGCCGCACCTACCTCAACGGCACGAACGGCACGGTCGCGAGAGTGAGCCGGATCTGGATCCACCCGGACTACAGACGCGTCACCCGGGGCGACGACGTGGCCGTGCTGACGCTGTCGACGTCGATGCCGTACGCCACGGCGCCGTACGTCTCCGCCTCGGACACCTCGGTGTACGCGGCCGGGACCACCGCCCGCATCCTCGGCTGGGGCACCACCTCGTCCGGCGGCAGCTCCTCCAACCAGCTGCGCACCGCGACCGTGCCGACCGTCTCCGACTCCAGTTGCGCCGGCTCCTACGGCAGCCGGTTCGTGCAGAGCGACATGGTGTGCGCCGGGTACGCCTCCGGCGGGGTGGACACCTGCCAGGGCGACAGCGGCGGACCGCTGCTGATCGGCGGCCGGCTGGCCGGTATCACCTCCTGGGGCGACGGCTGCGCGGCGGCCGGCTACCCGGGCGTCTACACCCGGCTGACCACGTTCTCCGCGGATGTGACGGCGCAGGTCGGCGGTTGAGAGACCGTCCCATGAGTTCCTGAGTACCCCTCAGGTGGCAAACCAGGGGGCGTTGCGAGCTTCCACGAGCAGCCCGCAACGCCCCCTCTCCATGCCTCGCGTCATTCGCGTACGGTCCCGAGGCGGATGTCGTACGCCCTCCCCGGGTGCATGACGCCGAGCATCCGCTCCCCCTCGGCGGTGACCTCCTCCCACTGTTCCCGGCCGAGCCGGCCGAACGGCTCGACGACGAGGGCGTGTTCGTCGAGCCGCCACAGTCCCGCCAGGAACCCGTCGACGAGGAGCGTGCGGTAGGCGATGTTGCCCTGCCAGTGGCGGCCCCGGTGCTCGGGCGGTACGACGCGGGTGCGGTCGGCGTGGGAGAGGAGCAGGTTGTCGAACTCGGGCAGGAAGCGCGGCGGGGCCGGGGTGTCCGGGTCCGGGCGGGGCGCGTCCGGCAGGTCGAAGAGCTCGACGCCCTTGTCGTCGTGGAAGGTGACGAGCCGCGGGCGGAGGCGTTCGAAGGCCTCGCGCAGCCGGGTCAGACCGGCCCAGGTCTGCATGTCCTTCACGGAGGCCGGTCCGAAGGCGGCGAGGTAGCGCAGCACGGTCGCGTCCGGAGCCGGTTCCGGCTCGGCGGGGCTGCCGAGCCACTGCTCTGCGGTGGTGAGCGTGACCTGACCGCTGCGGCCCCACAGTCCGCGCGGGGTGATCTGCACGAGGGGCAGCTTGCAGCGGGCGGCGACGGAGAGGGCCTGCGGGTCGGCGTCGGGCCACGTCTTCAGCAGGGCGTCGCGGAGCTGCTTCATCGTGCGCGGTTCGGTCTCGACGAGGTCCCGGGCGAGGGCGGCGAGCCTGTCCAGGTCGACACCGGCGAGGCCCTTGCGGAACTGGGTCAGTTCGCGGTCGCGGGCGGGCTGCACCAGGGGCCGCAGGGTGAGGCAGTCGCGGGCGGTGTGGGTGTGGATGGTCGAGCGCATGGTGACGATACGGGCGAGCCTCCGGTCGGCCATCGGCCGGGACAGCGCCTCGGGAGTGAAGCCGTCGAGGCGGGCGGCGAGCGCGTAGTAGGGCGGTTTGACGTTCTGCGCCTGGAGCCCGACCAGATGCCCGACGGCGTCCTCGGCGGACAGGGGCGAGCGGCGCAGCAGCAGCTGCCGCTCGAGGGTGGCGCGGTTCAGGGCCCGGGTGCCGAGCACACCGGCCGGCGACGGTCCGGCGCTCCGCTTCGTCTTCGTCATACCGGCACGCTAGCGGCCCTTGCGGTCAGGTTCTGTCCGCAAGGGCCGTGACGCACTTCCCGCCCGTCGCGAAAAGCGCACAAAGAAATACCGCGCACACCCATGTGAGCACCTTCCCGAATACCTCCGCATATTCGGGACATCCGGCGGCGGCATGTAACACCATGGCGGCCACGGAACGCTGAGATGAATGAGCCGGCCGTCCGGCGGCCCGAAATACGCAGCGTCAGATGGGATTCCCGTGAGCCATATCGACCCGACCCCCGGGCAGTACGCCCACGACCGGTCCGCGCCCGACCCCTACCAGCGGGAGCGGCGCCGGACCGACGGTGCCCGCAGGGCCGCGCTGACCATTCAGACCGTCGCCGACATCGCCGCCGGCTTCCTGATCCTGTGGATCGTCCTCCATCTCCTCGGTGCCAACGAGGGGAATGTCTTCGTCGAATTCGTGCGAGGTTCGGCGGAATTGCTGTCGTGGTGGTCACAGGACATTTTCACCATGGACACAGAAGGACTTCGTGTTCTCCTCAATCATGGTCTGCCCGCCCTCATTTACCTGGCCCTCGGCCATGGCATGGCCGCGCGTCTCAACCGCGCCTGACCGCGAAGGGATCAGCCCGCATGACTTCCTCTCCCCCAGCCCACGATCGTCTGCCGGTCTACGACGGCCTGGTGCGCGAACGCGGTGACGTCGTGGCCGAGGCGCGCGAGGTGGCCGAGCGCGCGCGGCACCAGGCACGGCAGGCACTGGCGGGCCACTCCGGCCCCCGGCGGGAGCCGGGCCCGCGCCCCCGCACACGCTGACGCGCCGGGCCGATTGCCTCCCGCCGGAGTGGGGCACTCGGTGCGCACTGTGTACGGACGAGAGACCTCGGGACCGCGAAGGGTCCTGCTGACCGGGTGGTTCAGCTTCCGCGACGGGGAGGCGACCGCCGGGGACGTGCTGGCGCTGCGCCGTGTGGAGGAGGTGCTGCGCGGCGCCGGGATGGCGTACGACGTCGTATGGAGCCCCGGGTTCCGCCCGGCGGACCTGCACTTCGACGATGTGCGGCCCGGCGACTACTCCCATCTGGTGTTCGTGTGCGGGCCGCTGCACGGGCCCCAGGTCGAGGAACTGCACCGGCGCTTCGCCCACTGTGTGCGGATCGCGGTGGGGACGTCGGTGATCGACGCGGGCGGCGAGGCCGTGACCGGCTTCCACCGCGTGCTGGCGCGGGACGCCCCGGGCAGCGAGCCGTCCGAGGACCTGGCGGCCCGCGCTCCCGCGGTGCCCGCACGGCCCGTGGTCGGGGTGATCCTCACCCACGGGCAGCGGGAGTACGGGCCCAGGCGCCGGCACGGACAGGTCGCGGAGCAGGTGACGCGCTGGCTGGCCGGGAAGGACTGTGCCCGGCTGGAGCTGGAGACCCGGCTGGACACCCGTGACTGGCATCTGAGCGAGACACCGGCGCAGGTGCAGTCTGTCCTGGCCCGCCTCGACCTCGTCGTCACCGACCGGCTGCACGGGCTGGTGCTGTCGCTGCGGGTCGGCACGCCGGTGCTGGCGGTGGACCCGGTGGCGGGCGGCGCCAAGGTGACCGCGCAGGCCAGGGCCTGCGGCTGGCCCGCGCTGCTGGGCGCCGAGCAGGTGGACGCGCGCCGTCTCGAGCGGTGGTGGGACTGGTGCCTGACCTCGGGCCGGGTGGCCGCCCGGCAGATGCGCGACGCGTTCCGCGACGGCCGGGTCCCGGACGGCGCCGACCGACTGGTGGAGGTACTGACGACACGCGCCGGCGCCGGTTAGGCGGGACACCGCCCGGGCACTCGGACGTCCCTACGCGTACGCTCCGGGTCCGCCGGGAGCCCGACGCGGGGCGGCTCCCGGCGCGCATGGCGTCGTACCGTCCGCACGGCCGGACCGTGACCGTCCTGCTCGCGGTGCCCCTCAAGCTGATGCTGACCGGCATCGTCACCTCCGCCCCGTGGGCCGTCTGGGCCTTCGCCGCGGTGTGGCCGCCGACGTTCGCGGCATTCCGGCTGCTGTGCCGGTGGTCCGACGGCTGAACGCTCGCCCTCAGGGGGCGGCGGAGACCCGGCGCGGCAGGAGGTGATCGTCGTGCCCGAACCCGGAAGACGGACTGAGCCGGGTGGGCCGAGACCGCGCGCCCCCGTGGTGGGCGGGCCCCGGCGCACCCGGCGGCGCTCAGCCGGTGTAGCGGCGGGCCGTGGAGGTGCGTTGGGCGGGTTCCAGGAGGCGTAGGCGGGACTCGACCTCGCGCGGCAGGACGCGGCGTTCGCGCAGCACCCAGGGCAGGGCGGCGGCGGCCTCGGCGAAGGCGCGCAGGGAGGCGGTGTCGCGCGGGACGGTGCGGGCCAGGTTCAGGGTGCGGCGCAGGGCGGGGCGGACCGGCCGGCGCAGCCAGGTGAACCACAGGGTGTTGCGGATGCCGTGGATCCGGCGCAGGGTGGCGTCCCGCGCCGGCGAGGCCTGGTGGTGGATCGTCAGATGGCCGGCGTAGACGAGCCACCAGCCGTCGGCCGCCAGGTCCGCGGCCAGCAGCTCCTCCTCGCCGCCGAGCCAGAGGCGCTGGTTGAAGCCGCCGGCGGTGCGGAAGGCGTCGGTGCGCAGGACGGTCGCGGCGGCCAGGAACGAGCCGAGCGCCGGGCCGGGCAGCCATGGCGGGCCCGGCAGGGGGGAGTCGCGCAGTTCCCGGACGATCGGGTCCTCGGTGCCGTCCGGCTCGACGACGATCCGCGCCGTGACCGAGCCGAGCGCGGGGTGCCGGTCGAGCAGGTCGGCGGCGCCGGCGAGGGAGCCGGGCGACCACCAGGAGTCGTCGTCGCAGAAGGCGACGTAGGGCGTGTGGACGTCCCGTACCGCGAGATTGCGGCCGACGGCGCCCAGGTTGCGGCCGGGGCGCAGCAGGCGGACCTCGGGGTGGTGGCGGGCGACGGCTTCGGCGGTGCCGTCGGTGGAGCCGTTGTCGGTGACGATCACCGGCGGTTTCTCGGGGAGGGCGGCGAGGTGGCCGAGGGTGCGGAGCAGCTCCCCGCGCCGGTTGTGGGTGATGACGACGACGGTGGTGCGGGGGTCGGTCATGCGCTCGCCCCCTCCGGGTCCAGCAGGCGGGCGGCCCGTTCCACGTGCGGGGGCAGCGGCCTGCGTTCGCGCAGGGCCGCCGGCAGCCGGGCGAGGGCCTCCCGCAGGGCACGCCGGGCCTGTCGGTCGGCGCGCGCCTCGTCCGCGAGGGCCGTGGTACGGGCGAGCGCGCGCGGGACGGGACGGCGCAGCCACGCGGTGAGGACCTCGTTGCGGCGCTGGAGCACCGGGCGGCCGGGACGGGCCGCGGGGGCCGGGTGGTGGTGGGCGACGACGTCGGGGCAGTGGGTGACGCCCCAGCCGCGGGCGGCGAGATCGTAGGCGAGCAGGGTCTCCTCACCGCCGAAGAACAGCAGCCGGTGGAAGCCGCCGGCGTCGAGGTGGGCGCTGCGGCGGACGACGGCACCGCAGGCGAGGAAGCCGAGCACCTGGGTGCCGGGGAGATCGGTGGCGGGCCCGAGCGGGGAGCCGGCGAGGACGTCGTTGAGCGGGTCGGGGTCCGCGGCCGGGCCGACGAGGGTGCGGCCGGCGATCAGACCGAGCCTGGGATGGGCGTCGAACAACTCCGCCGCCCGGCCGAGCGCACCGGCCGCCCACCAGGAGTCGTCGTCGCTGAACGCCACGTACGGGGTGTCGAGGGCGCGGGCCCCGTGATTGCGGGCGAGGGCGCCGTGATTGACGGGCAGCGCCAGCAGGCGCACCTCGGGGAAGTCCCGGGCGACCATGTCGCGGGTCCCGTCCGTGGAGGCGTTGTCGGCGACGAGGATCTCGGGCCGCTCCGGCAGGTCCAGCAGGTGCCGGAGGGTGACGGCGAGCCGGTCGCGACGGTCCCGGGTGGCGATGACGACGCCGATGCGCCGCGGTTCGGTCATGCTGTGCACCTCCTCGTACCGGACGTCCGCCCCTGCGGAACCCCACCGGGGCCCGTGGCCGCCCCGGTTCGGGACCCCTGCCGGGAACAAGCCGACCTGCCCGCGCCCGCTCCCTCCGCCCGACCGGGTGCGGTCCAAGGGGACCGGGGGCCGGTCGGTGGCGCCGCGGGCCGGTCATGAGGCGTGCTCCCCTCGCGGTGGCAGTCGGTCCAGGGCGTTCAGGACCTCGTCCGGGGTGATGCGCAGGAGCGCGGGGTCGGGGTGGTGGGCGTGGGGGTCGCCCGGTGGGCCGTGCCACAGGGCGATGTGGCGGGGGTGTGCGGGTGGGCCCCAGTGGGTGGGCGGGACCGGGCCGAAGAGGGTGACCGTCGGGGTGGCGTGGGCCACCGCGAGATGGGCGATACCGGTGTCGCCGCTGACGACGGCGCGGGCGCCGGCGACCAGCGCGGAGAGCCGGTCGAAGGGCAGCCCGCCGGCGAGGACGTCCGTGTCGGGCAGCCGGGCCTCCTTGGCGAGCCGCGCCACCAGGTCCTCCTCGTCCGCTCCCCCGGTGACCACCACCCGCAGCCCGCGCTCGCGCAGGGCGCCCGCGACGGCCGCGTACCGCTCCAGGGGCCAGCGGCGGGCGGGCGCTCCCGCGCCGGGGTGCAGGACGACGGCGCCGGGTGCGGGGGACGCGGTGCGCGGGCGGGGCAGCAGCAGGTCGGTGGGGTCGGCGTCGATGCCGTACGCCCGGAGCAGGCGGCACCAGCGGTCCCGTTCGTGCTCGTCCGGGTACCAGGGCGGGCCCTCGATCCCCGGGGTCTCCGGGTGTGCGAACGCGAGCAGCCGCAGGGGGCGCAGGTGCTGGAGCAGGCGGTGGCTGGGCGGTCCGTTGCCGTGCAGGTCCACGGCGATGTCCGGGGGCGGGCCGGTCCAGTCGAGGGTGCGGGGCACGGCCCGTCCGGGCGCGGAGGCGGGCAGCAGCCGGTCCACCGCTCCCGTGGCCCCGGCGACGGGGGCCAGTCCGGCGGGCGCGGCCAGCACGATCTCGTACCCGGGAAATCCCCGCCGCAGCGCCCGCAGGGCCGGAACACCGGCCAGCAGATCACCCAGCCCGAGGGCGCGCAGCACCAGCAGCCGTGGCCGCGGGCCCCGCCGTACCGACGGCACGGCGCCGTCACCCTCCGAGCCGGGCGCGGGGGCGTCTCCGCCGCCGAGGCCGGCGGGGTCGTCGCGCTGGGCGGTCGCGCCGGCCGGCGCAGCTGCGGGCAGTCGTGCCGCTGGGGCGGCACGGGTGGGCGCAGCGGCACCGGTACAGCGCCGTGAGCCCCGTCGTCGGGCCGTGGTGCCCCTCATCGGGTCACCTCTTTCAGCAGGCGCTCCCAGTCGTCGAGGAAGCGGGCGAGCCCGTAACGGGCGAGCGCCGCCGCGCGGGCGCGCTCGCCGGTGTCACGGGCCAGCGCCGGGTCCGCGACGAAGTCCCGTACCGCGTCGGTCAGGACGTCGACGCGGTTGGACACCACACCGGCGCCGGGCGGTACGGCCTCGGTGACCTCGGTGGTGGCGAGGGCGACGACGGGCATGCCGAGGTGCATCGCCTCCAGCAGGGACAGGCCCAGGGAGGTCCAGCGCACGGGGTGGACGTAGACGCGCCGACGGGCCAGCTCCTCGTGCAGCGCGGCCTGCGTGAGTTCGTACGAGCGGCAGCGGCCGGCGGGCAGGCCGAGGTGGTCGGCGAGGCCCTCGGTGCGCATGCCGAAGACGTCGAGGGGCGCGGCGCCGGCGAAGGCGGGGAGCAGATCGGTGCCGGTCGTACGGCCGCGCCGCACGGGTTCGTTGACGACGACGGCGGCGTGCGGCAGTTCGCCGGTCCACCGCGGGCCGGGGTCGACGATGCCGTGTTCGACGACGGTGGCGGGGGTGTCCCCGCCGTCCCACATCAGGTGGTTGAAGTGGGTGACGTGGACGAGGGTGGCGCCGGGGATGTCCGCCGCGGGATGGCGGGTGTCGGGCACGTCGCCGTGCGGGGCGTTGTGCTCCAGATAGACCAGGGGCGGGCGGCGGCCCAGCCACCGGTCGACGAGGGCGAGTTCGTGCGGTCGTTGCAGGACGACGACGTCGATGTCCTCCTCGCGGAGCCGCTCCGGGGGCACCTCGACGACCGAGTCGGGCCAGTCGAAGGTGCGGGCGCGGCCGAGTCCGTCGGGTCCGCGGTCCGGGGTGACGGGAACGACGTAGGTGTGCGGGCCCCGCACGAAGGCCGTGGTCCACGACCCGTGCACGTGCCACAGCAGGATCCTCATGTCACCTCCACGAGCTTGTCGACCGCGGCGGCGACGTCGAGCGCGGTCACGGTGTCCAGGCAGGGATGGCCCGGTACGGGGCAGCGCCGGGCGCGGGTCCCCGCGCAGGGTGCGTCCTGGTCGCCCAGCAGCACGTACGGCACCCCGTACGGCCGCCAGCGCTCGGCGGGGACGACCGGCGCGAACAGGGACACCACGGGGGTGTCGACGGCGGCGGCGAGATGGGCGGGGCCGGTGTTCCCGGTCACGACGCAGGCGGCCCGGGCGAGCACCCCGGCGAGTTCGGCGGCGCCGGTGCGGCCGCCGAGGTCGACGGCCGTGTCACCGGCGACGTACGCGGTCAGGTCCCGCTCGCCCGCCCCGCCGGTGACCACCACACGGCGTCCGGCGGCGGCTAGTTCGCGCACCGCCTGGGCGCACCGGCCGGGGCTCCAGGCGCGGGCCGGCACGCTGGCGCCCGGGTGCACGACGACGTACTCCCCGGGGCCGGTCAGCGCCTCGGTCGCGGGCGGCGGGAGCACCCGCAGCCGTCCGTCGTCGACCCGGGGGAAGCCGGCGGCCTCGGCGAGGTCCAGCGCCGCCTCGGCCTCGTGGGCGTGCGCCGCGCGGTGGTGGCGCACGTCGAGGAGGGAGCCCGGGTAGTCCTCGCAGTCGGCGGCGATGCGGCGGACGCCGGCCAGGCGCAGCAGCAGGGCGGTGGGCAGCGGGGACTGGTGGAAGGAGGTGAGGACGAGCGCGCTGTCGGCGTCGAGGGCGTCGACGAGCGCGTCGATCTCCTCCCGGTCGACCCGCGGCGGCTGGAACCCGGTCCACGGCGAGTCCCAGACGAGGATCTCGTCCACGCCGGGCAGCAGCCGCGCGGCGGGCGCCCCGTGCGGCCCGCACAGCAGGGTCACGGTGTCGGCGCGGGCGGCGACGGCCCGCACGGCGGGCCCGGCGAGCAGCACGTCGCCGAAGCTGTCGAGCCGGGTGACGAGGGCCTTCACGAGGACCTCCCGTCCGGCCGGTCCCAGGGCGGGCTGTCGAGGAGCATGCGTACCGCCGTGGGGAGGTCGGGGGCCGCGCACGGGGCGGTGGAGATCTCCTCGGGGCGGGTCTCGGGGGTGGGTACGAGGACGGCGTGGGCGCCGGCCCGCCGCGCGGCCTCGACGTCGGCGCCGATGTCGCCGATGACGACGCAGTCGGCGGGGTGCGCGCGGATGCGTCCGGCGGCCCGGAGGATCATGCCTGGCCGGGGCTTGCGGCAGTGGCAGCCGTCGTCGGGGCCGTGCGGGCACATGGCCCAGACGTCGAAGGGGCCGAGGAGTTCCTCGACGCGCCGGTTGACGCGGCGGGCGTCGGCCTCGGTGAGCAGTCCGCGGGCGATGCCGGACTGGTTGGTGACGACGCCGGTGCGGATGCCGTGCGCGCGGAGCGCGTCGAGTGCCTCACGGGCGCCGTCGACGGGCCGTACCAGGGCGGGGTCGGCGTTGTAGGGGACGTCGTGGACCAGCGTGCCGTCGCGGTCGAACAGCACCGCCCGCACCGGGCTCATCGGTCCGCCTCCTGCCAGGCCGGGGCGTTCCGGTGGCGCCAGGCACCGGCCAGGCGGTGCCAGGTCGCGGCGGGCGGGATGATCACGCTGGTGGCCAGCACGGTCGTGACCTCGTCCCGGGTGCGTGGCCCGGGGACGATACGGGCGCGGGCGAACTCGGCGGTTCCGGCGGCCCAGCCGACCGCGCACGCGGTGGCCGCCCGGCGGTGCCCGGCGGCGGCGAGGGCGCAGGCGGCGGCGCCGGCGGCGGTGATCGCGGCGTGCCGGCGGATCCGGCCGCGCGGCGCGACCGCCTTGTCCCACCAGTCGGGTCCGTGCAGCCGCCGCATCAGGGCGTCGTCGGCGTTGCCGCGCTGCTGGCGCACCGACGCCCAGCGGGAGGCGGCGGGCACCGGGTGGAGCGTGGTGCGGTGGCCCTTGTGGATGCGCCAGCCGGCGTCGAGGAGGCGCAGGGCGAGGTCGGCGTCCTCCCGGAAGGACCGGGGGAAGCGTTCGTCGAAGCCGCCGACCTGCCGGAGGGCCTCGGTGCGGTAGGCCATGTCGGCGGTGATCCAGCGGGCCCGGGCGAGTCCGGCGGTGCCGCGCTCCCAGTCGGTGGGGCGGCGCTCGCCGGGCAGCGGCACGGTGATGGCGCCCTGGACGCCTGCGGTGTCGGGGGACACCTCCTTGAGGTCCTGGACGAGCTGCGCGCACCAGTGCGGCCCGACCTGGACGGCGTCGTCGAGGAAGGCGACCCAGGGCGTGGTGACGGTGCGCAGCCCGATGTTGCGTGCGGCGGCGGGCCCGAGGCCCCCGCCGGTGACGACGGTGGTGGTGCGTTCGCGCAGGTCGCCGAGGACGGACAGCGCGTGCTCCAGCGCCTCGGGCGCGGGGTCGGGGTCGCTCCGGTCGTCGACGAGGACGATCTCGTCGGGTCGCGGCCCGTTCGCCGCGGCCAGCGCGGCGAGGCAGTCGGCGAGGGTGTCCCCCACCAGGGTGGGGATCACGACGGAGTACGACGTCATCCGACCGTCCTCCTCCTGGCTCCGGTACCGACGATGCGCATCGGGGCTGTGCTCCGTCCCTGAGAGGCGTGGGTCCACTACCGGGACGCGGGTGCCGCATTCACGGCTGTCTCAAACACTTGGACACAGCTTGTCCCATACAGGCGAATTGGCCACTTTTCCGTACCCGTACAGGTCAGGCCACCACACAGAGGGAGGGCGACGGCTCCCGCACGCCGGCACGCGCTGGGATCCACGACATCCACGACGGCACGGTGCCGGCCGTCCCCGGCATCATCGCGGGGCTGAAGAAGTGGGGCCATGTGTTCGTCACGGTTCCTCAGCCGCTGGCGCCGGGAAAGGCGGAGCCGGGCGAGGTGTACCGGTAGTACCGGAGGCCCGGGACTGGGCCGGACGGGTGACCCGCACCCTGCCGTGCGGATGAGCCGGGCGGATTCCCTAGGATCCCCCCGTGGCCACCTTCCAGCTCCAGCGCACCGCGCCGCTCCCTCCCGACGAGGCCTGGCGCCGGCTCACGGCCTGGCCCCGCCACGGCGAGGTGGTCCCGCTGACCCGGATCGCCGTGACCACTCCCCCGCCCACCGGCGTGGGCACCGGGATCGTCGCCCGCACCGGCCTCGGCCCGCTCTCCTTCGACGACCCGATGGACGTGACTGTCTGGCGGCCCCCGGTGGACGACTCCCCGGGGCTGTGCCGCCTGGAGAAGCGCGGACGGTTCGTCAAGGGCTGGGCGGAGCTGGAGGTCCGCCGGGGCCCGGGCGGCCGGGCCCGCGTGGTGTGGCGCGAGGAGATCCGGGTCCGGGCGATACCGGCCCTCCTCGACGCGGTGGTGGCGCGGGCGGGCCGGTACGTGTTCGGGCGAGCGGTGAACCGGCTGCTCAGGGAGCCGTGACTCAGGGGCGGGGAGAGCCGCCTCGCCGGTCGACCCACGTCCGGTGCCGCCGGCAGAGCTCTGTCATCTCATTGAGCCGACGGTCCCAGTGCTCACGTTGTGCCCGGAAGCCCGGCAGCCAGACCCCCTCCTCCTCGTCGTAGCCGTCAGGGAGGATCAGCCGCCCCCGGCTGTCGCAGTACGCGGCCATCCCGTACCGGTCGGGCGGACACCGCCCCTCGCTGAGGCCGGCGACCAGGGCGTCGGCCTCCCTGAGGGAGAAGGAGAGGCGCCGGCGGTCGTAGTCGATGTCACTGACGGCCACGAAGATCCGAGCGCCCGGGCTCACGAAGTACGGGGAAGACGCCCGGGGGTCACCCAGCTCGGAGTGGTGGACCAGACCGTCGATGCCCTCGTCCACACGGACCAGGGCGCCGAAGGAGAGCAGCTTCGTGATCGTGGCCTCGACGATCTCCCCCGGCCGGTGGGAGGTCGTGAACGCCTGCCAGGGGCGGTCCTGGGCGGCTTTGCGGGAAAGGATCCAGCGCTTGCGGTCGTCGAGACTGAGAACCCGGACGGTGACCCGCTGCCCGACACCCACCACGTCCGAGGCGTCGTCGACGTGCAGCCACGACAGTTCCTCCCGGGGGAGCACCCCCGTGAAGCTGTCCACATCCACGAACGCCACGTGCCTGGCGACCTCGGTCACCGTCCCCGACAGGATCTGCCCGGGCTGGACGGCCCCGGGGGTGCGCGGACGGAGGAGGAACTCGTTCTCCTCCAGCCAGGCGCGGCGGGAGAGCATCACGAGGCCGCGGGCCCGGTCCAACTCCGTGATCCTCGCTTCCAGTGACTTGCCCAGGAGACCGCGCAGGTCGGCGCCGCGCCGCAGGTCGACGAGGTCGGCCGGCAGGAAGGCCCGTACCCCGATGTCGAGTACGAGGCCGCCTCTGACGACATCGATGACGGTCCCGTTGACGTAGGTGCCCCCCACCTTGACGGTCTCGAGGGTGGTCCAGGCGTGGAGCGACTGGGCACGCCGGAGGGACAGGACGGCGTGGCCGTCGGCGTCCCGGCGGCCGAGGGCCAGGGCCCGGACGCTGTCACCCAGCGCCAGGGAGCGCGGGTCGGCATGGTGCCGGAGCGAGAGTTCACCAGCCGGGACGACGCCCGTGATGCCACCCACGAACAGCAGGACGTGGTGATCGTCGATCTCGATGACGGTGCCGGAAACGAGCTCTCCCGCGGCGGGACCCCGCTCCCCGGGACGTGCGCGCCTTTGCTCCGGGCCGGCCGCGTCCCCCAGGTCGTCCTCCTGCCGCCCGCGCCGGCCGAGTGGCTCCCTCACCTCGTCGAACGAGCGGTAGGCCCCGGGGTCGGTCACCCATCCCCGCGGGGCGTCGGTCAGCGTCATCAGCATCGTGGTGCCGTGACCCCACAGGTCACCGTCCCGCGCGGCGATCCTGCGGCAGGTGCGCGAGGAGGCCCGCACCAGCCGGGTCACCGGATGGTCCGCGCCGAGCCGTTCACCGGCCCGCCGCGCCTGTGCGGCCAGCACCTCGGCGGTCCGCTGCGCCTTGTCGGCCCGGTGGGCCTCGTCGGAGGCGCGGACCGACTCCACCCGGGCGGTGACCAGGTTGGTCAACGCCGCCACGGAGCGGGGGTGTTCGGGGCCGAGCCGTGCGTCCAGCCGCTCGGACACGGACGCGAGCTGGGCAACCGCCCGCTCCAGCCGGACGGCAGACCTGATCACGCGCGCGGACTCCAGCTGTACGGCCGCGAGGTCCGCCAGCACACCGAGGGCCTCCGGATGGTCGGCGCCGAGCATCGCCGAGAGCCGCTGGCAGGCGACTTCCAGCACCTGGACGGACATCCACAGGCCGCGGGTGTCCCCCTCGCCCAGCGCTGCCCTCACACGGGCGACGGCGAGACCCGCGACCGAGAGGAAGGCACGCGGGTCTCTGTCGCCGCGTTCCCTCACGAACTCGGCGGTCCGGACGGCGAGTTCCCTCAGCCGTGTGGCCCCGGCCGAGTCCGGGCCGCCCAGCACGTCGTCCGGCGGCATGCCGAGCGGCGTGTCGGCGAGACGCAACTCCACCGCGCTCAGCACCTGGTCCAGTTCGGCGCTGTGGGGGACGTCGAGCATGCGCAGCCGGCTCCGGGCCGACCGGGCCCAGGAGGCGGCCGAGTCGGTATCACCCAGTGACAGGTCGACGACCGCCAGATTGATCCAGGCCACGGCGGCCAGCACCTCGTCTACCTCCGTGCCGCCGGGCGCCTCGGACACCAAGCGTTTGAGAAACGCCCGTACGTCGTTGCCGCGGCCCATCGCCACGCCCACCGCGGCCAGGGCGTTGCCGAGGGCCACGGTGTCGTCCGTGCCGGCCGGCATCCTCCGCAGCCACGCCACGAACAGGTCGAAGAGCCGAGCGGCCTCGCCCCGCAGTCCCAGCTCCCACAGCAGCCGGTTGAGACGTACTCCCTGGGCGAGTTCACGCGGGTCGCGGTCGGCTCCGTCGGGGTCGTCCCGCAGGCGCTCCACGAAGGCGACCAGGCTGGGCAGGTGCGCGAAGCGCAGTCCGCCGGGGTCGCGCAGTGCCTCCTCGGCGCACCGGGCCGCCGCGCTGAAGGAGTCAATCATCGTCCGGCTCCCCGTACACGGCGCCTAGCGCCTCGTCGCAGACCTCGTTGGCCAGCCGCATGTAGTACGGCTCCATGTCCCGTGCCAGGAGCGGGTTCTCGGCCGCCAGGGCGTCCATCTCCCGGGCCAGGAACCGGCCGGTCTCGAACGCCTCCAGCGCCTTCCGCTTCTTGCTCCGCCGGTGATCCGACGCCTTGCCGAGCCCTACGCCCAGCATGCCCACCAGGTACTCGGCCGACAGTCGCTCGAAGAGCTCGAACGCGCAATCGATGGCGCAGGCGACCAGAGCGCCCTCGCCGGTGTCGCTCAGCCGCCCGGAGGCCTCGGCGTCGAGGAGGATGCCGAGGACGGAGGGGGCCTGCCCCTCGGTGCGTCGCTCGACCGGCCCTCCGACGTACCTCTCGTAGCCGCCCGGCGGTGGGTCGGCAGCCAGTTCGATCAGGTCCAGCGGACGCCCGTCACCGTCGCGCCGGTCGGCTACCACCGCGTCCACCGTGCCCCGCAGGACCGGCTTCAGCGGATCCGGACGAAACGGGGCCCGCCACGGGTCGCCCTTGACGGCGTTGCCGGCCTGGAGGGGCGCGAAGTCCGCCTCCGGGTCGGGCAGCACGCTGAGCAGAGCGAGCCCGGCGTCCTCCGCCACCTCGAACACCATGGCCCGCAGCGGCAGTCCCTGCGCGGTGTGCAGGTCGACCGGGTCACGCGCCCGCAGTCCGGGGATGCAGGCGGTGGAGGTGAGGACGTACGAACTGTTCACGAAGAAGCCGCCGCCGAGCAGGTTTCCCTCCCGCGATATGGCCACCCAGTAGTCCTCGTGCCCCATGGAGTACCTCAAGGTCCGGCTCGGTCGGCAACGCCGCCCCCGATACGCGCGTTGGCGCCTCCTCGGTGCAACGCGGGGCGGCGCCGGACATGAGCGTACCGCCAGGGTGCGCGAACGCGCCGGGACACGGGGCAGTGGGTCCACAAGGACGGAAGGAGGCAGCAGGCCAGGAGGTCAGCCCCGGCCCAGCACCCGCCGCGCACCGGCGATCACGGCCGTGGCCAGAACCCAGCCGGACACGACCAGCAGCAGCGCCACGGCCTTGCTCGCCCCCGTGGGGTCCCAGGCGCCGCGGTGCCCGAGGCTCGCCACGGGGATGAGGAGGTCGAGGCTGTACAGGACGGGGTCCCAGACCCGTTTCGAGTCGCCGCCGACCGGCCGTGGCGGGTGCGCGGCGAACCACACGGAGCCCACGGCGACGAGCGACAGCAGCCACAGCAGCGCCCGCCGGGGTGCGTACCCGTACCCGAACAGGGTGTCCTGCACGAACCCCCATACCAGCCCGGTCAGACGGTCGTTGCGGCTGAGGTGACGTTCCTTGGCGTGCCGTACGACGCGGGCGGAGCGTTCGTCGCCGCCACTCTCGTACGAGGTCGCCAACTGTTCGAAGGCCCGGGCACCGGCTCGGGGGTCGCGGGTGAGCCAGGCGATCCGGGTACGGACGTCGACGGGCCGCTCCGTCTCCAGCCGCTGGTAGACGAAGCCTTCCAGGGACAGGGTGCCCGGGGCGGGCCAGGTGGACGCGGAGTCCACCAGGACGTCGACGGTCGCGTCCTGCAGCACGACCTGTCCGGCCGGCGGTTCGCGCAGGTCCAGCCGGAGACGCGGGACGCGGAGCCGGCCGCACAGCAGCGAACCGGCGGGCGCGGCCAGCACGGCGTCGTGGAAGGTCACCACACCGGCGACCTCGGCCGCCCGCAGCAGCACCTGCCCGGTGCTGCGGAACCCCCAGTCCGCGTAGAAGCCGGAGCAGGTGACGCCGGTGGCGTCGATGCCGCCGACGTCGGCGGCGTGCAGATTGACGGCGTGGGTGACCCGGGCGTCCCGCAGGTAGAGGGAACCGTTGGCGGTCAGGCCACGACCGTGGACGGAGCCCTCGACGGTGAGCCGGGGTGCGAGCAGCGACCAGGGACCGCCGTCGGTCACGGTGAGCCCTTCGACGACGAGGTTCCCCCCGATCCGCCCGTCCGCCAGCCGCACGGCTCCGGTCGCCGTGTCCTCGTGCAGGCGGCGCGGCGCCCGTCTGCCCGTGCCCGGGTCCGACGGGTCGGTCATTGGCCGGGGTTCACCGGTCCCGTCCCCCACGCGCGTGCCGGTGAGCCGGAGTTCGCCGTCCACGGTGAGACGGTCGGCCCGCAGCGCCGGAAGGACGGAGCCGGACAGGTCCAGCGAGGGCACGGTGAGTTCCGTCAGATCGACCGGCTCCTCGAAGACGCAGTCGACGAAGGCGAGGACGCTGCCGATCCGGCGCCGGTCCAGGCGGAGTGTGCCGGTGACCGTCAGGCCCTCGTAGCGCTGGCTGGGTTGGCCGTCACCGTCCCGTGCGGCGATGGTCCCGGCCAGTGTTCCGGCGTCGACCCGGCCGGCCCGGAACGCACGTCGCGTACGCCGACTCCCCCTGAGACGTGACATGTTGATCCCCCTTTGTGATCACCCCTCTTCCGGCATGGCTTATCACATGCCGTCCCCCGGCCGTCCCCGCGCCCGGCGCACACCGGGGGCGTGAGCGCGGTCCGTTCATACTTGGGTCATGAGCCGACCGTCCTCCCCCGCCCCGCGTGTCTTCGGCGACGCAGCCGTGGACGGAGCCCTCGCCGAGTGGCTCGACACGAACCATCTCGAGCTCGTGGAAGCGGAGTTGCTGGAGACCGGAGGCAGCGGGGGCAAGCTGGTCTCGGCGTTCGTCCGGGAGCTGGACGACCGGCGCTCCGGGGGCATGCGGATCATCAAACTGGTCGGCCCTTCGCCGGATGCGGAGGCCGAGCCGCGCAACCACCGGGCGGCCCTGCTCAGCCGGGTGCCGGGCAATGAGGTGTTCATCGACCGGCATCTGGTCGGCCTGGCGGAAAAGGCCTGGAGGCTGGGCGACCACTGGGTGATGTTCCAGTGCCCCGCTGGGGACGGGAAGGACGAGACGACGACGCTCGCCACGCTCGGCCGGGTCCCGCACCTGCCCGGACTCGCGGCGCGCATCGTCCGGGGCGTGCTGAGCGGCTGGAATCCCGAGGACCCGGAGTTCAGCCAGGGCATGACGGCGGCGCGCTTCGTGTCGGAGCTCCTGGGGGCGCGTCTCGACGACAAGGCCCCGCTGCGGACCTGGGTGCGCGATCGGGTCGACGCGCGGGCGGGCGACCGGCTGTGGTTCTCCCTGACCGCGGAAGCGCCGGTGCTTCCGGACCCTCTGGCGCTGTCCGACGGTTCACCCCTGAGCGAGCACCCCGTCCGGTTCGCCGCACGCGGGCGCGGACACGGTGACCTGCACCCGGGCAACATCATGGCACCGGTCCGCACGGACGCGTCGCCGGACGACTACTGGCTCATCGACCTCTCCCGGTTCAGCGACCGGGCGCTGCTTGCGCGGGACCCGGTGCACCTGCTGCTGTGCCTGATCGCGGACGAGTATCTGCCCCATCTTTCCGAGGCGGCCCGAGCGGAACTCATGGCCGTGCTCAGCGCACCCGATCCCGGCCCCGAGCCGCGCTGCGACGGCCCGTTGGTCCCGCAGGGACTGGCGGATCTGGTCGGCCGGGTGCGCGCGGAACTGATCGAGTGGGGTGCCAGCCGGCGCTTCGGACCGGCCTGGCAGGCCCAGTGGTTCCTCGCCCTGCACGCCTGCTCGCTGATGGTCACGGCACGGGACCGGTACCCGGACCGCGACCGCTGGTGGTTCTACCTGCTCGCTGCGCACGCCTGCGGGGCGTACCTGGACTCCGTGAAGGTCAAGCGACCCCTGACCGCCGAGATCGTGAGCCCGCCGGTGCTCGGCGGCCGGGTCGTGGAAGCGGAGGAGAAGCCGGCTCCGGTGGCGGTGCCGGACATGGCGGTCGTGCGGCGAGGGGAGACGGTCGTGGCCGAAGCACGGGCCACCGCCGGGACCCTCACCGTGCCTCCGCCCGGACCCCAGGCGGTGACCGAGATCCTGCGCGACATCTTGAAGACCTTCGAATCGCCCCTGCGCCACGTGTCCGCGTCCGAGTTCGGCCGGCTCAAAGCGGATGTGGTGCTGTTCGCACAGCGCAGGGCGTCCCAGCTGGCAGTGGAGCTGAGCATGGCACAACTGGCGGCCGCCGCCCCGGCGTCCGCCGGTGGCGGTGACGCGGCGAAAGTCGACGGTGTGCTGGCCCTGTTGAGCGATGTCACGACCACTGCGGTGGAGCTGCGCAAGGCCATCGTGAGACGGGAGGTGGGCCTGAAGACGCCGACCACCCCGGGCCGGCCGCGGCAGCAGGAATACCTCGTGCAGGCTCTTACGGACCTCCTCGACGGGGTCCGCGGTCGGCTCGTCGCCCTGGGGGCCTGCTGACCCTCACGCCACCGACCCGATGAGGCCCGTCTCCCCCGCTGCCGGGGATGTGTCGTGGTGGATGGGTGTGTGCGCGCCGGTGAGGGCGACCCCGCTGCCGCCGCGCCGGTTCGCGACGATTTCCGCCGCGATGGACAGGGCCGTCTCCTCCGGGGTGCGGGCGCCCAGGTCGAGGCCGATCGGTGACCTGAGGCGGGCCAGCTCCAGGTCGGTCACGCCGACCTCGCGCAGGCGGGCGTTGCGGTCCAGGTGGGTGCGGCGGGAGCCCATCGCGCCGACGTACGCCACCGGCAGCCGCAGCGCGAGCCGCAGCAGCGGTACGTCGAACTTCGCGTCGTGGGTGAGGACGCACAGCACCGTGCGGGCGTCGACCGTCGTGCGCTCCAGGTACTCGTGCGGCCACGCGACGACGATCTCGTCGGCCTCCGGGAAGCGGGCCCTCGTGGCGAACACCGGGCGGGCGTCGCACACCGTGACATGGTGGCCGAGGAACTTGCCGACCCTCACCAGCGCCGACGCGAAGTCGATCGCGCCGAAGACGATCATCCGGGGCGGGGGGACCGAGGACTCGACCAGCAGTGTGAGCGGCGCCCCGCACCGCGAGCCCCGCTCGCCGATCTCCAGCGTGCCGGTGCGGCCGGCGTCCAGGAACGCGCCCGCCTCGGCGGCGACCGTGCGGTCCAGCTCCGGGTGTGCGCCGAAGCCGCCCCCGTACGAGCCGTCCGGGCGGACCGTCAGCGCCCGGCCCCGCAGCTCCGCCGGACCGCTCACGATCCGCGCCACCGCCGCCGCCTCCCCCCGCGCGGCGGCGGCGAGCACGGACGCCAGCACCGGGCGGGCGGGATCCGCCGCCCGTACCGGTGTGACCAGGATGTCGATGACCCCGCCGCAGGTCAGACCCACGGCGAAGGCGTCCTCGTCGCTGTAGCCGAACCGCTCCAGGACGGTTTCGCCGTCCCTGAGCGCCTGCTCGCACAGCTCGTACACCGCGCCCTCCACACAACCTCCGGAGACCGAGCCGACCGCCGTGCCGTCGGCGTCGACCGCGAGCGCGGCGCCGGGTCGGCGGGGCGCGCTGCCGCCGACCGCCACGACGGTGGCGACCGCGAAGTCACGGCCCTGCTCGACCCACCGGTTCAGCTCCTCGGCGATGTCCAGCATGTCTCGGTCTCCTCACCTGCGGTTGCGTGGAAGGTTCGTGGTGGAGCGGCTAGTGCACGCCCAGCCAGCTCTCGATCGGGGCGAGGGCGAAGTAGACCAGGAAGATCAGCGTCAGGCCCCACATGAAGGCGCCGATCTCCCGGGCCTTGCCCTGGGCGGTCCTGATGGCGACGTACGAGATGACCCCGGCGGCGACGCCCGCGGTGATGGAGTAGGTGAACGGCATGATCACCACGGTCAGGAACACCGGGATCGCGGTGGCGCGGTCGGCCCAGTCGACATGGCGGGCGTTCATCATCATCATCGCGCCGATCACCACCAGGGCCGCGGCGGCGACCTCGCCCGGCACGATCGCCGTCAGCGGGGTGAAGAACAGGCAGGCGGCGAAGAAGAGTCCGGTGACGACCGAGGACAGGCCGGTGCGGGCGCCCTCGCCGACGCCGGTCGCCGACTCGACGAACACCGTCTGGCCGGAGGCCCCGGAGACACCGCCGATCGCACCGCCGGCGCCGTCGATGAACAGCGCCTTGGACAGGCCCGGCATCCTGCCCTTGTCGTCGGCGAGCCCGGCCTCCGTGCCGACGCCGATGATGGTCGCCATCGCGTCGAAGAAGCCCGCGAGGACCAGGGTGAACACGATCATGGCGACCGTCATCGCGCCGACCTCGCCCCAGCCGCCGAACTCGACGTCCCCGAAGATCGAGAAGTCGGGCATCGACACCGCGCTGCCGTGCAGTTCGGGGGCGCCGCTCGCCCACTGCTTCGGGTCGACGACCCCGAACGCGTTGAGCGTGACGGCGAGGAGGGTGCCGCCGACGATGCCGAGCAGGATGGCGCCGGGGACGCCCCGGGCCTGGAGCATGAAGATGGCGAGGAGGGTGACGGCGAACAACAGGACCGGCCAGCCCGCCAGTTCGCCCGCCGGGCCGAGGGTGACCGGGGTCGCCTCGCCCTGGTGCACGAAGCCCGCCTTGTAGAAGCCGATGAGGGCGACGAACAGGCCGATGCCCATGGTGATGGCGTGCTTGAGCGCGAGCGGGATCGCGTTCATGATCATCTCGCGCAGGCCCGTGACGACCAGCAGCATGATGACCACGCCGTACATCACGCACATGCCCATGGCCTGCGGCCAGGTCATCTCGGGCGCGACCTGCGAGGCGAGGACGCCGGAGACGGACAGGCCGGCGGCGAGGGCGAGCGGCACCTTGCCGACGAAGCCCATCAGCAGGGTGGTGAGGGCGGCGGCGAAGGCCGTGGCGGTGATCAGGGCGGTGCGGCCGAGGGTGTTCCCGGCGGCGTCCTGGCCGGACAGGATCAGGGGGTTGAGCAGGAGGATGTACGCCATCGCCATGAAGGTGGTGACTCCGCCGCGCACTTCGCGGGCGACGGTGGATCCTCGGTGGGTGATGTGGAAGTACCGGTCGAGCCAGGAACGGCCGGCGGGGACGCGGGTTCCCGTGCCCGCGTCTTCGGCGGTGGTCGCCGGCTGGATGGACTGCTGGGTCATGGTGCGCTTCTCCCAAGGTTCATAGGTGCACCCGTGCCTTCGGTGAAGTGCGCGGGATTTGGGAGGTGCCGAGTCTCGGGGGACGGCCCGGTACTGCACCTTTCTGTGGGGGCGCCGGGGGGTGGTGCGTTGCCCGGCGTCGGGGTGCCGCTGCGCCCACCCGTGCCGCTGGGGGTCCCCCCAGGCCCTTCAGGCACTGGGGGAGGCACGACTGCCCGCAGCGGCAGCGGTGTTGCGACGTGCCGCATACTGCGGCGGGCGCAGTTATACGGTCCCGGTGGTGAGGTGTTCCGGGCGGACCGGGGTTCTGGTCAGTTCCAGGCCCGTGGCGTTGCGGATGGCTGCCAGGACTGCCGGGGTGGAGGACAGGGTGGGGGCCTCGCCGATGCCGCGCAGGCCGTAGGGGGCGTGGTCGTCGGCGAGTTCGAGGACGTCGACGGGGATGGTCGGCGTGTCGAGGATGGTGGGGATGAGGTAGTCCGTGAAGGACGGGTTGCGCACCTTCGCGGTCTTCGGGTCGACGACGATCTCCTCCATCACCGCGATGCCCAGCCCCTGGGTGGTGCCGCCCTGGATCTGGCCGAGCACGGAGAGCGGGTTGAGGGCCTTGCCGACGTCCTGCGCGCAGGCCAGTTCGATGACCTTCACCAGGCCGAGTTCGGTGTCGACCTCGACGACGGCGCGGTGCGCGGCGAAGGAGTACTGGACGTGGCCGTTGCCCTGGCCGGTGCGGAGGTCGAAGGGTTCGGTCGGCCGGTGCCGCCACTCCTCCTCGACCTCGACGGCCTCGTCCCCGAGGACGTCCACCAGGTCGGCGAGCACCTCGCCGCCGTCGGTGACGACCTTGCCGCCCTCCAGGAGGAGTTCGGCGGTGGCCCAGGCCGGGTGGTACGGGCCGAACCTGCGCCGGCCGAGTTCCAGCACCTTCTCGCGGACCAGCTCGCAGGCGTTCTTGACCGCGCCGCCGGTGACGTACGTCTGCCGTGAGGCCGAGGTCGAACCCGCCGAGCCCACCTGGGTGTTGGCCGGGTGGATGGTCACCTGGGCGACACCCAGCTCGGTGCGGGCGATCTGGGCGTGGACGGTGACACCGCCCTGGCCGACCTCCGCCATCGCGGTGTGCACGGTGGCGACCGGCTCACCGCCGACCACCTCCATGCGGACCCGCGCGGTGGAGTAGTCGTCGAAGCCCTCGGAGAAGCCGACGTTCTTGATGCCGACCGCGTAGCCGACCCCGCGGACGACGCCCTCGCCGTGCGTGGTGTTGGACAGTCCGCCCGGCAGCTGGCGCACGTCGGCGCCCTCGCTGCTCTCCCACTGGCGCTCCGGAGGCATGGGCATCGCCTTGACGCGGCGCAGGAGTTCGGCGACCGGTGCCGGGGAGTCGACCGGCTGCCCGGTGGGCATGAGCGTGCCCTGCTCCATGGCGTTGAACTGCCTCAGCTCCACCGGGTCCATGCCGAGCCGCGCCGCCAGCTTGTCCATCTGCGCCTCGTAGGCGAAGCACGCCTGGACCGCGCCAAAACCGCGCATGGCGCCGCAGGGCGGGTTGTTGGTGTAGAGGGCGATGGCCTCGATGTCGACGTCGTCGACGACGTACGGTCCGATGCCGAGCGAGGAGGCGTTGCCGACCACGGCCGGGGAGGCGGAGGCGTACGCGCCGCCGTCCAGGACGATGCGGCACTTGACGTGGGTGAGCTTGCCGTCCGCCGTGGCCCCGTGCTCGTAGTACAGCTTGGCCGGGTGGCGGTGGACGTGGCCGAAGAAGGACTCGAAGCGGTTGTAGACGATCTTGACCGGCTTGCCGGTGCGCAGGGCGAGCAGACAGGCGTGGATCTGCATCGACAGGTCCTCGCGGCCACCGAAGGCGCCGCCGACGCCGGCCAGTGTCATCCGTACCTTGTCCTCGGGCAGGCCGAGCACGGGGGCGATCTGGCGCAGGTCGGAGTGGAGCCACTGGGTGGCGATGTAGAGGTGGACGCCTCCGTCCTCCTCGGGGACCGCGAGCCCGGACTCGGGGCCGAGGAAGGCCTGGTCCTGCATGCCGAAGGTGTACTCGCCCTCGACGATCACGTCCGCGCGGCGCCGGGCCGCGTCCACGTCGCCGCGCACGATGGGCTGGCGGTGGACGATGTTGGGGTGCGGCACGTGGCCGGCGTGGTGGTCGTCGCGGTTCTCGTGGACGAGGACCGCGTCGGGGGCGGTGGCGGAGGCCTCGTCGGTGACGACGGGGAGTTCGCGGTAGTCGACCTTGATTTTTGCGGCGGCGCGGCGGGCCGTCTCCGGGTGGTCGGCGGCGACGATCGCGACCGGTTCGCCGTGGTGGCGGACCTTGCCGTGGGCGAGGACCGGGGTGTCCTGGATCTCCAGGCCGTAGTTCTTCACATCGGTCGGCAGGTCGTCGTACGTCATCACGGCGTACACGCCCGGGGTGGCCAGGGCCTCGCTGGTGTCGATCGACATGATCTCGGCGTGGGCGACGGTGGAGCGCAGGATGTGGCCCCACAACATGTCCTCGTGCCACATGTCGGAGGAGTACGCGAACTCACCGGTGACCTTGAGGGTGCCGTCGGGGCGGAGGGTGGACTCGCCGATGCCGCCCTTGGTCCCGGAGCCCTGCGTGATCCTGGTGGGAACACCGTTCGTCGGCATGCTCAGACCCCCTCGGACTGGCGTGCGGCCGCCAGGCGGACCGCGTCCATGATCTTCTCGTAGCCGGTGCAGCGGCACAGGTTGCCCGACAGGGCCTCGCGGATGTCCGCGTCGGTCGGGTTGGGGTTGTGCTCCAGCATCTCGTCGGCGGCGACCAGCAGACCCGGCGTGCAGAAGCCGCACTGGACGGCGCCGGCGTCGATGAACGCCTGCTGGATCGGGGAGAGTTCGGTGCCCTCGCCGGTCTGCGAGTCGGTGCCCCGGGCCTGCCATCCCTTGGCCTCGTCGAGCGAGGTGCCGTGGGTGTCGGTGCCGCATGAGCGCTGCTTGGCGAAGTCCGCCAGGCCCTCCACGGTGACGACCTCCCGGCCCTCCGCCTGACCTGCGGCGACGAGACACGAGCACACCGGCACGCCGTCCAGGCGGACCGTGCACGAGCCGCACTCGCCCTGCTCACAGGCGTTCTTGGAGCCGGGCAGGCCGAGCCGTTCGCGCAGCACGTACAGCAGGGACTCGCCCTCCCAGACGTCGTCGGCTTCCTGGGGTCGTCCGTTGACGGTGAAGTTGAGTCGCATTACGCCGCTCCCTCCGTGGTGCGGTGGGCGCCGCGGTACGACTCCCAGGTCCAGGTCAGGGTGCGGCGGGCCATGACGCCGACCGCGTGGCGGCGGTAGCTCGCGGTGCCCCGGACGTCGTCGATCGGGTTGCAGGCGGCGGCGCACAGATCGGCGAACCGCTTGGCGACGGACGGGGTGATGATCTTCCCGTTGTCCCAGAAGCCGCCCTCCTCCAGGGCCGCGTTCAGGAACTCCTCGGCGGCCCGGGCCCGGATGGGCGTCGGGGCGGCCGAACCGATCCCCGTGCGCACGGTCCGGGTCTCCGGGTGCAGGGCGAGTCCGAAGGCGCACACGGCGATGACCATGGCGTTGCGGGTGCCGACCTTGGAGTACTGCTGCGGGCCGTCCGCCTTCTTGATGTGCACGGCGCGGATCAGCTCGTCGGGAGCCAGCGCGTTGCGCTTCACTCCGGTGTAGAACTCGTCGATGGGGATGCGGCGCGACCCGCGCACCGACTCCACCTCCACCTCGGCGCCGGCGGCGAGCAGCGCCGGGTGGGCGTCCCCGGCCGGGGAGGCGGTGCCGAGGTTGCCGCCGACGCCGCCGCGGTTGCGGATCTGCGGGGAGGCGACCGTGTGGGAGGCGAGGGCGAGGCCCGGCAGCTCGGCGCGGAGCCGCTCCATGATCTTCGAGTACGGGACGGAGGCGCCCAGCCGTACGCTGTCCTCGCCGGTCTCCCATTCGTAGAGGTCGCCGATGCGGTTCAGGTCCATGAGGTACTCGGGCCGGCGGTGGTCGAAGTTGATCTCGACCATCACGTCGGTGCCACCCGCAATCGGCACAGCGGCGGGGTGCTCGGCCTTCGCGGCGAGCGCCTCCTCCCAGCTGGCGGGGCGAAGGAAGTCCATGACCGGCTCTCTTCTTCGTCTCGTGGGGCGTACAGATTGAGCCAATCCGTGTGCGGCGGGCCCGGCTCGTTCATGTGCGGTTCACTCGGAGTGGGCCCAGTACACCGCCGGGTGCTCCGCGGGGGTCAGTCACGGAAACCATGAAGGAGTTGGCTGGCCAGCAAGGGCATCTTGTAGATTCGTATGAACGGAGGTCGTCTGTAACCTCCCCACCTTCCTCCGGTAACAGAGGACACGGTCCAGGACACGGCCGACACCGCTGATCAGCCACCCGACGGGCCCTCGCCGGAAGATCCCCGCACGGTCCATCGTAGGTATCGAGACAAGAAACGACGGAGACGAGAATGCGGCTGCGCGCACTGCTGGACACCGACGCGCTGGGCCTGAAGCTGCTCGGCGGCGAGGACGAGCTGGAACGCGGTGTGCGCGGCGTGATGACCACCGACCTCAGGGATCCCAGCCGCTATCTCTCCGGCGGGGAGCTGGTGCTCACCGGTCTGGCCTGGCGCCGGGACGCGGCGGACTCCGAGCCGTTCGTACGGATCCTGGTGCAGGCCGGGGTGGCCGCGCTGGCCGCGGGCGAGGCGGAGCTGGGCGATGTGCCGGACGATCTGATCGTGGCCTGTGCGCGGCACCGGCTGCCGTTGTTCGCGGTGCACGAGTCGGTGGCCTTCGCGACGATCACCGAGCACGTCGTGCGGCAGGTGTCCGGCGAGCGGGCCGGGGACCTGGCGGCCGTGGTGGACCGGCACCGGCGGATGATGACCTCGGGTCCGGCGGGCGGCGGCCCCGACGTCGTGCTCGACCTGCTGGGGTCCGACCTGGACCTGCGGGCCTGGGTGCTGTCGCCGACCGGGCGGCTGATCGCCGGGTCGAAGGTGGCCGGGTCCCCGGGGACGGGGGCACTGCCCGCCGAGGTGTGCGCGCGGCTCGCCGCGGAGCAGCTGGCGGCCGCCCGCACCGGGCGGCGCGGACCCTACCGGGTGGCGGTGGACCGGACGACGTACAGCCTCTTCCCGGTGCGCGGCAGCGGTCGCTCCGCGGCTTCGGCGGGGGACGTGCGCGAGACGGTGCTGTCGGACTGGGTGCTGGCGGTCGAGGCGGACGCCGGGGAGTGGCCCGAGGAGCGGCTGGACCTGCTGCACGGCGTCACCCAGCTGATCGCCGTGGAGCGGGACCGCCGGGACGCGGCACGGACGGTGCGGCGGCGGCTGGCGCAGGAGGTGCTGGAACTGGTGCAGACGGGCGCCGCGCCCGCCGAGATCGCGGCGCGGCTGCGGGTGGCCGCGCCGGTGCTGCTGCCCGGGCTCGGCACCGCGCCGCACTGGCAGGTCGTGGTGGCCCGCGTCGACTGGGACGGCGGGGAGGTGGAGGGCGGCCCGGTGGCGCAGTCGCTGCTGGAGGAGATCCTGGTCGACCCGGCGTCGACGGGACCCGAGCACTCCGACCGCATCGCGGTGGCCCACACGGGCGACGAGGCGATCGCGCTCGTACCGCTGCCCGCGGTGACCGGCGAGCACGACGACTCCGCCGCGGGGGTTGTCGCGGACGCGCTGCTGGAGTCCGTGCGCGACCCGCTCACGGCCGGTCTGAACGACGACGGCCGGCTCACCCTCGGCGTCTCCGCCGCGGTGCACTCGGCGGAGGGGCTGCGTGGGGCGCTGGAGGAGGCGCGGCACGCCCGGCGTGTGGCCGCGGCCCGGCAGGGCCGGGTCTGCGCGGCCGGCCACCAGGAGCTGGCCTCGCACGTGCTGCTGCTGCCGTTCGTCCCCGACGACGTACGACGTGCCTTCACCGCCCGTCTGCTGGACCCGCTGCGGGACTACGACCGCCGCCACCGGGCCGAGCTGATCCCGACCCTGGAGGCGTTCCTCGACTGCGACGGCTCCTGGACCCGCTGTGCGTCCCGGCTCCATCTGCACGTCAACACGCTGCGCTACCGCGTCGGGCGGATCGAGCAGCTGACGAGCCGTGATCTGTCCCGTCTGGAGGACAAGCTGGACTTCTTCCTGGCGCTGCGGATGAGCTGAAACCGTCCGTGGGCGGGATCACGAATCCGGCCCGTGGTTCAGGACTTTGTGAAATCCTTCACCCACCCTCTTGGCCGGGCCCCGTGGTTCGTGCTGAGATGCGGCCACCACTCAACAGCTCGATGGCGTGCTCGGGGAGGGCAACGTGGCGCATACCGCCATGTCCGGTGACGGAACGACCGCCGATGACGATCCCCTCCAGACGGCGGTGTGGCGGCTTCGCTCCCGCGCCTGCTGGGCGGACGCCGCCGCGCTGCTCGAACCCGCCGGTCCGAAGGCGGCGTTGCAGCGGGCGTCCCTGCTGGTGGAGCGGTGTCTGTACACCGAGGCGGGGTGGGAGGAGGCGGAGGACGCGCTGCGTACGGCCGAGGCCGCGGCGGACTCCGACGACGAGCGGGGGGCGGCCGCTTGTGAACGCGGGTACTTGGCCTACGCCGCCACCCTGTTCGCCGTGCGCGACCGGGCGGACGAGGCGCGGGCGGCGCTCGGCCGGGCGGCGGCGCTGATCGCTCCGGGGGCGCCGGGGCGGGCGCTGCTGGACTTCCGGCGCGGACTGATCGCCGAGAACCTCACCCGGTCCCCGCAGGCGGCGCGGGCCGCGTACCGGCGCGCCCACGCGGGCGCCACCGCGCACGCCGACCCGCTGCTGCTCTCGGCCACCTGGCGCCACCTGGCCGGACTGGCCCTGCGGGAGGGCGAGTTGGCGGAGGCCCGGCACGGCTTCGCCGAGTCCCTGCGGATCCGCGAGGAGTTGGGCTACCTCGTCGGCACGGCGCCGGCGCTGGTGTCCCTCGCGGACACGGAGACGGAACCGGAGGCGGGGCGCCTGCGCGAGGAGGCTCGCCGCCTGTTTCGCCTCCTCGGAGGCGTTCCCACTTGGCTGGCCCACCAGTTGGCCCCACCGGGGGCCGCCACGGCGTGAGGGGCGCCCGTCCCTGGGGGCTGCGCCCCCAGACCCCCCTTTCGGCCCTTCGGGCCTCGTCCTCAAACGCCGGACGGGCTGAACTACTCAGCCCCTCCGGCGTTTGAGGAGCGGGGGTCCGGGGGCAGCGCCCCCGGGGACGGGACGGGAAGGGGCGGCGGGGGCGAGAGAAACCCGCCACCCTCACCCCGCCCCGTTGAAGTGCTCCCCCACCAGTGACCGCACCACATCCAAATCCCCCGCGATCAACGCGTCCAACAGCGCCGTGTGCTCATGCGCGTCCGCCACCAGCTCCGCCCGCCCCCGCGTCCCCGCCCCCGCCCCACCCCCGACCAGCGGCCACTGCGCCCGCCGATGCAGATCCTCGGCGATCCGCACCAACTGCTCGTTCCCCGCGAGAGCGAGCACCGCACCGTGGAACGCCCGATCAGCCTCCGCGTACGTGGCCCGGCACCCCCCCGACGCCGCCCGCACCGTCGCCTCCGCCAGCGGCCGCAGCTCGGCCCACCGCTCGGCCGGCACCGTCCGGGCCAGCCGCATCATCACCGGGACCTCGAGCAGCGCCCGGACCTCGGCGAGCTCGGCCAGTTCCCGCGCGCCCCGCTCGACGACCCGGAACCCCCGGTTGGGCACGACCTCGACCGCGCCCTCCAGCGTGAGCTGCTGCATCGCCTCCCGGACGGGCGTGGCGGAGACGCCGAACCGCTCGGCCAGCACCGGCGCCGAGTACACCTCGCCGGGCCGCAGGTCGCCCGCCACCAGCGCGGTGCGCAGGGCGTCGAGGATCTGCCCCCGCACGGAGGACCGCTGGACGGCGGGCCGGGGCCGGGGCAGGACGGGCTCGCAGTGCGTGTGCTCGCCGCGCGCCGCACCACCCCCGTCACCGCCCGGCCGGTCGCGCTCCCGGCCGGCGTCCCGGGCCACCGGCTGGACGGGCACCCGGAAACGGCCCGTGGCGGCGGGGCCGGCCGCCGCGTCCCCCATGGCGGCGGAGCCCTGCGTGCCTTGCGTGCCCTGTTTCACAAGGCCCTCCTGCGGACGTATCGGTACTTGGGGTCATTACGGCGGGTTGTCACCTGTCCGTCAAGCACCATAAGCGCACAGGGGCTACCGGTTCACATCTCACGGATCTTCGGTAAGGTGAGCCTTACCTTTATTGGCCCGGCTCCATGAGACGTGAAGGGGTGGCCCCATGCCCGTGCCCGGTTCGGCCGTCGCGGACGCGTACGCCCGCCTGGCGGAGGCCTTCCCCGCCCTGGCCGTCACCGAACTCGGCACCGGAGAGGCGGCGCCCACGGGCGGCGGCTGGGTCGCCGCGTCCGGGCTCGCCGAGGGCGGCGCGGCGCTGGAGCGCTTCCTGGCCTGGGACGACACCCAGGTGCTGCGGGACTACGGACAGCAGGGCCGCCCCGACGTGATCGCCACCTTCGGTCTGCACCGCTACGCCTGGCCCGCCTGCCTGCTGATCACGGTGCCGTGGTTCCTGGACCGCCGCGTGCCCTACTACCCCGTGACGCACGTCTCGTTCGACCGCACCGCCGCCGGCCTCGCCGTGGGCCGCATGGCCGTACGTCCGGACGGTTTCGCCTGCCTGCCCGGCGACCCCGCTGCCGCACTGCCCGGCGCGCGCGTGGTGCCCGACGAGGAGGCGCTGCGGGCGGAGGTGCGCGCGGCGGTCGCCCAGCACCTCGAACCCGTCCTGGCCGGTTTCGGACCCCGGATGCGGCGCCGCGGCCGGGCCCTGTGGGGCATGGCGACCGACGAGATCGTGGAGAGCCTACGGTACGTCTCGCAGCTGCTCGGCGAGGAGGAGCGGGGCCTGCGGGAGCTGGAGCTGCTGCTGCCGGGCGCGACCAAGCCGTATGTGGGCGCGGCGACGTTCCGCCGGCCGAGCGGGCCCGGCGCGGCGGAGGAGGGCGTCACCCGGGACCGGGTCAGCTGCTGCATGTTCTACACGCTGCGCCCCGCGGACATCTGCGCCACCTGCCCGCGCACCTGTGCCACCGGAGGGACGGGGAGGCGGGCCACCGAGCTGGCCGCGCAGGCGAGTTGACGCCACGTCGGACAACGGCACCCCCTTTCGGCGGGTAAGATCATCCGGTCTGTACGCAGCGGAGGTCACAGGGGATTCACAATTCCCTCACCCGTCGAGGGAACTTTCCGCGGAACCACCCGTACGGGTAGTCTTATTCGAACTCAACTCCCGCCCCTCACGCGGCAGTTCGAGCAGAACGCCGCCCTGGGCATCCCCCTCGCACTTCGTTGGCGGCCTCTTGCCCCGAAACCCCCTGAGGGCCGCTGGGATTGGGCCACTATGGCGGGCGTTACGCCCTATCCCAATGCAAGGGACCCCTAGATGAGACTGACCGACATATCGCTGAACTGGCTGCTTCCGGGCGCCGTGCTGCTCCTGGGCATGCTGGCGGCGGTGGCGGTGCTGGCGCGCGGGAAGCGCTCCTCGGTCAAGGACACCCGCGCCGACGACTCGTGGGAGCGCAGCGAGGAGCGGCGCAGGCGCAAGGAGGCCGTCTACGGCACCGTCTCCTACGTGCTGCTGTTCTGCTGTGCGGCGGTGGCCGCCGCGCTCTCCTTCCACGGCCTGGTCGGGTTCGGCGAACAGAACCTCGGACTGTCCGGCGGCTGGCAGTACCTCGTCCCCTTCGGCCTGGACGGCGCGGCGATGTTCTGCTCGGTGCTCGCCGTGCGCGAGGCCAGCCACGGTGACGCGGCCCTCGGCTCGCGGATACTCGTATGGACGTTCGCCTTCGCCGCGGCCTGGTTCAACTGGGTGCACGCTCCCCGGGGCGTCGGACACGCGGGCGCCCCGCACTTCTTCGCGGGCATGTCCCTGTCGGCGGCGGTCCTGTTCGACCGCGCGCTGAAGCAGACCCGCCGCGCCGCCCTGCGCGAACAGGGCCTGGTGCCGCGCCCGTTGCCGCAGATCCGTATCGTCCGCTGGCTGCGCGCCCCGCGTGAGACCTACGGTGCCTGGTCGCTGATGCTGCTGGAGGGCGTGCGCAGCCTCGACGAGGCGGTCGAGGAAGTACGCGAGGACAAGGCCCGCAAGAGCGAGGCGAAGCAGCGCCGGCGGGACCAGCAGCGCGTGGAGCGCGCCCGGCTGAAGGCGATCAGCCGCGGCCACCGTGGCTTCGTGGGCCGGGGCGGCGGGCGCGAGCTGGAGACGGCAACCGTGGAGCGGGAATCCGACCTGGTCTCCGCGGAGCCTGCCATATCGGCGCCGGAGGCCCTGCCCGTCCGCTCGCGTCCCTCCCTTCAGCCGGTCCGCACCGGCTCTGACGCGATGACCGTCGACCTCACCGCCGAGGACGACACCCAGGCGCTGCCGCGCCTGGACTCCCTGGAGCGCAAGCTCAAGGACCTGGAGCAGCAGTTCGGCTGACGCCGCGCGGCGGCGTGTGCGGGGGTGCGGTCCGTGCGGGCCGCGCCCCTTCGCCGTTTCAGGCCGCGTCCGCCTCGAGTTCGAACCAGACGGACTTGCCCACCCGGTGCCTTCGTACGCCCCACCCGTCGGCCAGGGACTCGACCAGCACCAGGCCCCTTCCGTTCGTGCCCTCGTCGGCGCACGGGGGGCGCGGCCGGGGCTCGTGGGCCACGAAGTCCCGTACCTCCACCCGTAGACCACGGGGTCCGAGGGTGGCCGTCAGGACCGCCTCGTAGTCGGTGTGGACGAGCGCGTTGGTGACGAGCTCGCTGGTGAGCAGTTCCGCCACCTCGGAACGCTCCGGTGTCCCCCAGTGCCGTAGCAGTTCCCGTAACGCCCGGCGGGACTCGGGCACCGCCCGTAGATCCGCCCGCCCCAGTGTGCGCCTCAGCTGAGCCGCCGAAGCCTGCCTCTTCATGGCCCCCGCCCGCGTGCCGATGTCGATTCCCCCTGTACTCGAACACCTTCACGGGAATGCTTGCCCGGTCACCCGGCCCGGCAGTCATGCGGGACGGTCACGGTCCGTGGTTGGCCGAAGTGCGATGGACACACAGATGGACACACAGAGGCCCACGCAGGCGCGCGGGGCCGTCCTCCCGACCCCCGGACGGGAGGACGACCCCGGCTTCTCGCAGTGGTCGTGGCGGCCGTGCGGCCTCAGTACAGCTTGGTGACGGCCTTCTTCGTCGTCTTCTTGAACGCGCCCACCGGGGCGTCGTCGAAGTCGCCCATCTGCCCCCAGCCGACGACGGTCACGGTCCTGCCGTCCCGTCCCACGGACAGCAGGTGGACGTCCGTGGCGCCCCAGGAGGTCTCGGTGTGCAGCCCGTGCACCTGCGCGCCCTCCTCGACCGGCAGCTTGCCGTAGTACCGGCCCTCGGCCTCGATGTCCGGGTAGGACTCCTCGATCCGGTCGGCGCAGGTACGGATCTCCTTGTTCAGCAGGGCGGCCAGCGCCTTGCCCTTGGCGGCGGAGCCGGTGACGACGGTGACCTGTACGGCGCCGGTGTCCAGGTCGGTGTGGAAGACCCGGTGCCGGTAGTCGTACGCCGGTACGCCCTCGCCCAGACAGTAGGCGAGCTCCACCGGGAAGCCGTCGGTGACCGGACCGGCGGTCCAGGCGGACGACGGGTGCGGGGGCAGCTCGGACGCCGCGAGGAACTTGGGCGAGGGTGCCTTCTGCGGCGCGGCGCCGGCCGGCGCGGTGAGTGCCGTGCCGGCGGCGAGTACGGCGACGGTGAGCGTCGCGAGGGTGGCGGCGCGGGTGTGCCTGGGCATGGATGTCCCCCGTGTGGTGAGCGTGATGGAATGGCGGCTGCCGTCGTGGCGGTTCGCGGTACCAAGAGCATCAGCCGTCTCAGGAGGCGGGCGCAAGCGTCGTCGCCGGATCCACCGGCATGGAACCATCCCAGCCCGTCCGACGTGCAGGTATATGGGGTGCCTGGGATGCCGTCCCAGGGCCCGGGTCGGTCAATTCGGGTGCGGGGTGACGGTGTCGGCGCAGGACGACGTGGCTGAGTTCGCGGCACTGCTGCGGGAGCTGAAGGAACGTACGGACCGCAGTTACGGCTCGCTGGCCCGCCGCCTGAACATGAACACCTCGACGCTGCACCGCTATTGCGCCGGCGAGGCGGTCCCCGTCGACTTCGCGCCGGTGGAACGGTTCGCCGCCCTGTGCGGCGCGACACGCGCGGAACGCCTGAACCTCCACGACCGCTGGCTCCGAGCAGCCGAATCCCGCCAACGCCCACGCGGCGCACGGGCCCAGGATCCCGACCCCGGCTCGGACTCCGACCCCGGCTCGCACTCCGGCTCCGGCTCCGGCTCGGGCTCGGGCTCGGGCTCGGTGCCAGGGCCGAACTCAGGCTCGGGCTCCGAACCAGTCACGAGTCCCGGCGCCGACGCGGGCGAGCAGCGCGCCGCCGCGCGGGAGCGGGCGCATGGCGCAGACCCCGGTGTCCCGGCCGCCGGGCCCGACGAGCCGCGGCCCGGACACAGCGCCGCTGCCGACCCCAAGCGCCGTGCGGCGGCCCCCGGGGCACCCCTCGACGGCACACCGGACCCAGGCACTCCGGGCGGGCGCCACGGCGAGAACCCACCTGCCGCCGGACCGGACGCAGAAGGCGGAGCGGCCCACGCCGACGGGCCCGACGCGCCGCGGCCCGGACACAGCGCCGCCAAGGGAGTTGGCCCCGAGCGCCGTGCGGCGGCCCCGGGGGTGCCCCTCAACGGTGCACCGGCCCCGGGCGCTCCAGGCGGGCGCCACGGCGCGAACCCGCCGGCCGCCGGACCGGCTGCGGAAAGCGGTGCGGCGCGCGCCGACGGGCTCGACGAGCCGCCGCCCCGACACAGCGCCGCCCACGGGGTCGACCGCGCCGCCATCGGCGGGCCGGACCCCGTAGCCGACCCCGAGCACCGTGCATCGCCCCCCGGGGCACCTCTCTACGGCGACCCCGCCGACGGCGGGCCGGACTCCGTAGCCGACCCTGAGGCCGCCGGCGGGCCGGACCCCGTAACCGGCGCCGGGCGCCGTGCCGCGGCCCCCGGGGCACCCCTCGACAGCGCACCGGACCCGGGTGCTCCGGGCGGGCGCGACGGCGCGAACCCGGCGGCCGCCGGAGCGGACCGGGTCCGCAGTGGGCCGGCCGCCCGGACCGGCGACGCGGTGCCGGACGCGGCGAGCGGACCGGGCGCCGCAGCCGCCACTCTGATCGGGTACGGACCCGGAGCTCGCGGGCCGCGGCCCTGGTATCGGCGCAAGCGGGTTGCCGTCGCCCTCGCCGCCGCCTGTGCGCTGCTCGCCACGGTGGGGAGTCTGGCCGTGCTGCCGGACGACCGGCGGGCGTCCGGCGGGAGCGGGCCCGCCGCCCAGCCACCGAGCGCGTCCACGACGAGTGACGGCCCGACGGCGTCCCGCAGCGGCACCTCCTCGCCCTCCCCGTCGTCCCCCTCCGCGACCGCCACCGCGAAGGAGGGCGGCCCCTCCTCCCCCGAGGCACGGCGCAAGCCCGACGCCTCCTCCCCCGGTGCGACGAAGTCGAAGGCCCCCGTCGGGCCACCGCCCCTCACCTGGTCCGCCGACTCCCACGTCTGGGCGCACGGGTGCGGGCACGACTACGTCATCGCCAAGGCCCCGAAGCAGGTCCCCCCGCCACCGGCCCCGCAGGACGCCGGGACCTGGGCCGGGACCCAGTCGGCCGTGCACGGGGGCGAGACGATGGTGGAGGTGTCGGTGCAGGGGACGTCCGACACGGCCGTCGTCCTCACCGCGCTGCGTGTCCGTGTGGCCGGCCGCGCCGACCCCGCGCAGGGGAACGCGTACGCCATGGACCAGGGCTGCGGCGGCGCGCTCACCCCGCGCTCCTTCGACGTGGACCTGGACAAGGACCGGCCCATCGCCCGCGCCGTCGCCGGGAACGACGCCGGTACGCCGATCCCGGCCGTGCGCATGCCCTACCGCGTCTCCGCGACGGACCCCGAGGTCCTCCTCGTCACCGCCCGCACGGCGCACTGCGACTGCCGCTGGTACCTGGAGCTCGACTGGTCCTCGCAGGGCCGCACCGGCACGGTCCGTATCGACGACCACGGCCGCCCGTTCCGCACCAGCGGCATCGAGGGCCTGCCCCGGTACGAGTACGACACCTCGGCACGCGGCTGGAGGCCCCGCGCGCAGTGAACCCCCTTACGGGCGCGGCACGTTGCGCAGATTGGACCGCGCCATCTGGAGCATCCGCCCCACACCGCCGTCCAGCACGATCTTGGACGCGGACAGCGCGAACCCGGTCACCATCTCCGCGCTGATCTTCGGCGGGATGGACAACGCGTTGGGGTCGGTGACGATGTCGACCAGGGCGGGACCCTTGTGCTTGAACGCGGACTTCAGCGCCCCGGCGAGTTCCTTCGGCTTCTCCACCCGCACCCCGTGGGCGCCGCACGCGCGGGCGACGGCGGCGAAGTCGGGGTTCTTCAGGGCGGTGCCGTGCGAGGGCAGTCCCGCGACCAGCATCTCCAACTCCACCATGCTCAGCGAGGAGTTGTTGAACAGGATCACCTTCACCGGCAGGTCGTACTGCACGAGGGTGAGGAAGTCGCCCATCAGCATGGTGAATCCGCCGTCGCCGGACATCGACACGACCTGCCGGCCCCGGTCGGTGAACTGCGCCCCGATCGCCATCGGCAGCGCGTTGGCCATCGAGCCGTGGGAGAACGAACCGATCACCCTGCGGCGGCCGTTGGGGGTGATGTAGCGGGCCGCCCAGACATTGCACATCCCGGTGTCAACCGTAAAAATCGCATCGGAGTCGGCCATCTCGTCCAGGACGGACGCCACGTACTCGGGGTGGATCGGCACATGCTTCTCCACCTTCCGCGTGTACGCCTTCACCACCCCCTCCAGCGCGTCCGCGTGCTTCTTCAGCATCCGGTCGAGGAACTTCCGGTTGTCCTTGGTGCGGACCCGGGGCATCAGACAGCTCAGCGTCTCCTTCACATCGCCCCACACCGCGAGGTCCAGCTTGGAGCGCCGGCCCAGGATCTCGGGCCGCACGTCCACCTGGACGATCCGCACGTCGTCCGGGAGGAAGGCGTTGTACGGGAAGTCGGTGCCGAGCAGGATCAGCAGATCGCACTCGTGGGTGGCCTCGTAGGCCGCGCCGTAGCCGAGCAGTCCGCTCATGCCGACGTCGTACGGGTTGTCGTACTGGATCCATTCCTTGCCGCGCAGGGCGTGCCCGACCGGGGACTTGATCTTGCCCGCGAACTCCATGACCTCGGCATGTGCCCCCTTGGTGCCGGCACCGCAGAAGAGGGTGATCTTCTCGGCCTCGTCGATCATGTCGACGAGGCGGTCGATCTCGGCGTCGCCGGGGCGGACCGTGGGCCGGGAGGTGACGAGGGCGGTCTCGGCGGGGTTCTCGGGGGCGGCATGGTCGGCGATGTCACCCGGGAGAGTGACGACGCTGACGCCGGAGCGGCCGACGGCGTGCTGAATGGCGGTGTCCAGCAGCCGGGGCATCTGCCGGGGGCTGGAGATCATCTCGCTGTAGTGGCTGCACTCGCGGAACAGCTGGTCGGGATGGGTCTCCTGGAAGTAGCCGAGGCCGATCTCGCTGGACGGGATGTGGGAGGCGAGGGCGAGGACCGGGGCCATGGAACGGTGGGCGTCGTACAGGCCGTTGATGAGGTGGAGGTTGCCGGGTCCGCAGGAGCCCGCGCAGGCGGCGAGCCTGCCGGTGACCTGGGCCTCGGCGCCGGCGGCGAAGGCGGCGGTCTCCTCGTGCCGGACGTGGATCCAGTCGATGGCGGCGTTGCGGCGAACGGCGTCGACGACAGGGTTGAGGCTGTCGCCGACGACGCCGTAGAGCCGCTTCACTCCCGCGCGGGTGAGGATGTCGACGAACTGTTCCGCGACGTTCTGTTTGGCCATGGCTTCCGTCTGCCCCTCGGGTGTCGAAGATGCCTGACGGGTTCCATGAATTCACACCGGGCGGGCTCACGCCTCCCAAACGGCGACGGCCGTACGGTCGTCCGCGTACCCCTTGACCCGTACCTGGGTGTCGGCGAGGAACGCGGCGAGGCCGGGCGGTTCGGGGCGCGACCACCGGTCGGCGAGGTGGGCGCGGAGGTCCCGCTCGCCGCGCAGGGGCTCGGCGAGGCCGGTGCCGCACATCAGCAGGGTGTCACCCGGGCGGGCTATGGAGGTGCGGAAGCGGAAGGGTTCGCGGGGCGGTTCGGGGGCCGGTTCGTACGGGCTCGGGGGTGTGGGGATGCCCAGGTCCATGGTGAGACGGTCGCCGTCGGGGGTCTCGGAGGGCGGCGAGCCGAAACCGACCACGGGTTCGCCCCTGACGTCGGCGACCTCGGGTTCGATGTCCTGCCACTCGCCGTCCCGCAGCCGGAACAGTCCGCCGGGGCCGACGCCGAAGAAGACCCGGGTGCGGCACTCGGGGTCGGCGGGCAGGAGGAGGCAGCGCAGGGTGGCCGCGTAGCCGTCGGGTTCGAGGCCCTGTTCGGCCGCGCCGGCGCGGAGCCTGCCGAGGCTGCGGTCGGTGAGGCGGTGCAGACCGGACTTGAGGTCGGCGCGCCGGGCGGCCCTGATGTCGTCGACGAGGCGGGCGTGGCTGCGGCCGACCGCGGCGCCGATCCACCGGCAGGCGTCGGCGGCGGCCCGGTGCGCCGCGGGCGCGGTCCGGACACCGGTCGCCAGCGCCACGAGGACGAGGGCCTGCTCCCCCGAGCCGAACCGGGCGGTCAGCAGCGCGTCGCGGCGCGGTTCGCCCCGGTACCGGGCTGAGTCCCCGCGTACGGACGCGGCACGCAGGGTGCAGGCCCCGTACCGGGCCCCGTCCAGCACGGTGTCCGGCACCGGGTCACCCGGGTCGTCGGGGTCGGCCTCGGGGAGGGCGGTGGGCTCGGCGTCGTAGGTGGGCGGCCGGGACCCCACGTAGGCGCGGGACGACGGCGGGGCGGGGGGCGGTTCGAGACGGGAGGGACGGGGGTCGGCGGGCTCGTCCGCGGGTTCCGGGGCCGGAGGGGGCGTGGACGGTGGCGTCGGGGCGGTGGCGGGCGTCCAGGAGCCGAAGGCCGTACCGGAGGTGGGGGCCGTCGGAGGCCGTAACGGGTGCGGCCCGGGCGGACGGCCGGTTCTCGGCGGGAAGGTCACCGGGCCCGGGGGTGTGGCGGGCGGGGGTTCCCAGGGGGCGCGTGGCGGGCGGGCCGCCGGCGCGTCGGGCGCCGGGCGCGGCTCGGGGACCGTCGGTGCCGGACCGCTCGTGTTCAGCGTGCCGGACGCCGAGGCGAAGCGGTCGTCCAGGGAATCGGGCGCCGGTGTGGGGCCCGTGTCGTCGGTGGCCTCGTCGTACAGCTGACCCCACCAGTCGTCCTCGGGACCGGTGGGCCTTCCCCCCTGCTGGCTCATGCCCCCAATTGTCCACCGCGCGGGCCGCGTGAAAACGGGGCATCCGGAAAATGTCCGTCCCGCGGCACGCCCGGGAGGGCCCGTCGGGTGAACGGCGGGACGGCTGTGCGACAGGGAGTCACCGGGGCCGTTCCGTCCTGCGCCGCCTCCCGGACTCCTGCACCCTGGACAGATGGGAGCGTGGGACCTCCTGCTCGCCGGACTGGTGCTCCTGCTCGGACTGTGCGGAGTGCTGCTGCCAGGAGTGCCCGGGTCGTGGCTGGTGTGGGCCGGGGTGCTGTGGTGGGCGCTGAAGGATCCACGGCCCGTCGCCTGGTGGGTGCTGGTGGGGGCGACCGTCGTGCTGTTCCTGTCCCAGGTGGTGCGCTGGGCGCTGCCGCCCCGCCGGCTGCGGGCGGGCGGGGCGGACGGGCGGCTGCTGGCGTACGCGGGCTGCGGGTCGTTCCTGGGCTTCGTGCTGCTGCCCGTGATCGGCGCGGTTCCGGGGTTCCTCGCCGGGATCTACGTCTGCGAGCGGCTGCGGCTGGGCCGCCACGGTGAGGCGGTCGCGGCGCTGCGCACGGCGATGCGCTCGGGCGGCTGGAGCGTGCTGACGGAGCTGTTCACCTGCCAGCTGATCACGGCGGCGTGGCTGGGCGCGGTGTTCTGGGGCTGACCCGCGCGCTCACGGCCCGACGGGGAGCGCGCCCTCGTGGGTGAGCAGCCGCACCTTGCGCTCCAGCCCGCCCGCGTAGCCGGTCAGGGCGCCGTCGGCGCCGATGACCCGGTGGCAGGGGCGGACGATCAGCAGCGGGTTCGCGCCGATCGCGCCGCCGACGGCCCGCACGGCGGCCCGGGGCGCGCCGATCCGTGCCGCGATCTCGCCGTAGGACACGGTCGACCCGTAGGGGACGTCGTCGAGCGCGGCCCACACCTTCTCCCGGAACGGGGTGCCCACGGCGGTCATGGCCAGCCGGAACTCCTTGAGGTCGCCCGCGAAGTAGGCGGTGAGCTGCCGCTCGGCCTCGCGGAACGGTCCGGGGTCGGGCCGCCAGTCGTCCCGCACGGTGCGCCCGCCCTTCTGCCCGGGCACGGACAGCGAGGTCAGTTCGCCGGTAGGGGCGGCCGTGAGCAGGAGCGGCCCGACGGGGCTGTCCACGCTCGTCCAGTACGTGGTGGTGGTCGTCATGGTTACTCCAACTCCCCTGCGGCACGCAGGTGGTTCAGGGCGTACGAGCGCCAGGGGCGCCAGCTGTCGGGAATGTCCGGTCCGGGCGGGGCCGCGTCCGGGTCGCCGAGCGCGCGGGTGCGGATCACGGCGACGGTACGGGCGTCCAGGCCGGGGACGGCGCCGAGGGCGTCCCGGGCGTCGTCCCGGTCGGCGCCGGGCCCGAGGCGTACGGTGCCGTCGGCGAGGGCGGCGGTGAGCGCGCCCAGGGTGCCGTCGGGTTCGGCGTCGGCGAGGACGGTGGTTTCGGGGAACAGGTGGGTGAGGCCGAGGCAGGGGGCGTCGAGCCGTTTGCCGTAGTGCCGGACCAGCCGTGCGGCCTCGTCGCGGCCCACCAGCGCGCGCACCGCGAGCTCCTCCGGGTCGGTGGCGCCCGGTGAGCGCAGGCCGGGCCGGGCGGCGACCAGCGGGGCGAGCCGGGCGTCGGCGCCGAGCCGTTCGTCGATGGCGTACGGGTCGGCGTCCAGGTCGAACAGCCGCCGCAGCCGTTGTACCGCGGTGGTCAGATCGCGGGGGTCGGTGAGGTGGACCCGGGCGTCGAGCCAGCCGCCGGGGTGGGCGCCGGGCCCGGTGTGCGGGCGTTCGTCGACGGCGGCGATGCCGGTGCCGTAGGGCAGGCGCAGGGTGCGCCGGTAGGTGCGGGTGCCCGGGGTGCCGCTCATCTCCTCGACGCCGGGGACGGCCTCGCGTTCCAGCAGGTCGAAGACGGGTCCCGCCTGGTAGGGGCCGCGGTGGGCGAGCCGCAGGGGGATCCCGGCGGAGGGTGTGGCGGTCCGTGCGGCGGCGCGGCCCCGGCGGGGCGCGGAGGCCCGCAGTGCGCTGGGTGTCGTGGCGTACACGGCCCGTACGGTGTCGTTGAACTGCCGCACGCTGGCGAAACCGGACGCGAAGGCGATCTGCGTGACCGGGAGCCCGGTGGTCTGGAGGAGCACGCGTGCGGCGTGCGCCCGCTGGGCGCGGGCGAGCGCGACCGGTCCGGCGCCGACCTCGCCGGTGAGCTGGCGCTGCACCTGGCGGGCGCTGTAGCCGAGCCGTGCGGCGAGTCCGGCGACGCCCTCGCGGTCGACGACGCCGTCGGCGATCAGCCGCATGGCGCGGCCGACGACGTCGGCCCGCACGTTCCACTCGGCGGAGCCGGGGACGGCGTCCGGGCGGCAGCGCCGGCAGGCCCGGAACCCGGAGCCCTGCGCGGCGGCGGCGGTCGCGAAGAACCGCACGTTGTCCCGCTTCGGGGTGACGGCGGGGCAGCTGGGACGGCAGTAGATCCCGGTTGTCTCGACGGCGAAGAAGAACACGCCGTCGAACCGGGCGTCCCGGCTGCGCACCGCCTCGTACCTGCTGTTCTCGTCCATCACGCTGTCCAGTGTCCGCCACCCGGGAGATCCCGGCTGGCGGATATCGGACATGGAGGTGGCGAGGTGGCGCTACCGCTGTCGGCCCCGCTTGGCCTCCATCGCCGCCCTGCCGATCGCGCCCTTGCGCTTCCAGTCCTTGCGGATCTCCGCACGGAGCCGGGCATCGGTCTTGGCGACGATGTACTGGTTCTCGCGGAGCAGCTTGCGGTAGCTGTCCAGGCGGCGTTGCGGCAGGGCGCCGGTCTCGATGGCTTCGAGGACGGCGCAGCCCGGCTCGCTCTCGTGGGCGCAGTCGTGGAAGCGGCAGTCCCGGGCGAGCTCCTCGATCTCGGCGAACACCTGGCCGACGCCGGTGCCGGCGTCCCACAGTCCGACGCCCCGCAGTCCGGGGGTGTCGATGAGGACTCCCCCGCCCGGCAGGACCAGCAGGTTGCGGGTGGTGGTGGTGTGCCGTCCCTTGCCGTCGACGTCCCGGGTGGCCTGGACGTCCATCACGTCCTCGCCGAGGAGCGCGTTGGCGAGGGTGGACTTGCCCGCGCCGGACTGCCCGAGCAGCACCGTCGTGCCGCCCGAGACGATGGCGGCGAGGACGTCGAGCCCCTCCCCGTCCTGGGCGCTGACGGTGAGCACCGGCACGCCGGGCGCGCTGGTCTCCACGTCCTGGACGAGGTGGGACCGGGTCACCGCGTCCGGCACGAGGTCGGCCTTGGTGAGCACGACCACCGGCTGTGCCCCGGACTCCCAGGCCAGTGCGAGGAACCGTTCGATCCGGGCCAGGTCGAGTTCCACGGCGAGGGAGACGGCGACGACGGCGTGGTCCACGTTGGCGGCGAGGATCTGCCCCTCGGACCGCTTGGACGAGGTGGAGCGCACGAAGGCGGTACGGCGCGGCAGGTACGCGCGTACGTAGCGCGGGTTGCCGCCGGGTTCGACGGCGACCCAGTCGCCGGTGCACACGACCCGCAGGGGGTCGTGCGGGGTGACGAAGGCGGTGTCGGCGCGCAGGGTGCCGCCGGCGGTGACGACGTCGCACTGGCCGCGGTCGACCCGGATCACGCGCCCGGGCAGCAGCCCTTCCGCGTCGTAGGGGGCGAACTCGTCGGCCCAGGCGTCGTCCCAGCCGTAGGGGGTGAGCGCGGAGGTGACGGAGGGGGAACTCATGGAGTTCAAGGGGGTGACCCTTCGGGTGGGTGGCCCCGGCGGCGCGTACGCAGGGTGGTACGCGAACTGGAAAGGGTGAGGTCAGCCGGTGGCCACGGAGGTGGACTTGATGGATTCGCGAATGCGGGCAGCGCCCAGCGCAATGACAGCCATCGGTCGACACCTCCTCACTCCATGAACGGTCCGGTGCGGCGGCGCACGGCCTCCGCGTGATCTGGCGACACAGTAGCCCGCGGCCGCCCGTGTCCGTCAACTTGTTTTTCCGGGCTCCCGGGTCGGACGGTTGTCAGACGGTCGCGCACGTCCGGCCGTTGAGCGTGAAGCCGGACGGCGGGTGGTTGGTGCCCTGCCAGGACGCGAGGAAGCCGAAGGCGAGCTTTCCGCCGGCGTTGACCGTCCTGTTGTAGTCCTGGGCGGTGACGGTGACACGGGAACCGTCCTGGTCCACCGAGGCGTCCCACATCTGCGTGACCTGCTGGCCGTCCCCGAAGCTGAAGCCGACGCGCCAGGAGTCGAGGGGCTCGCGGGTGGTGACGGTGACGGCTGCCTGGAAGCCGTCGGGCCACTGGTTGACCAGGTCGTAGTCGACGCGGCAGGCGGCAGGAGCGGTGCGGCCGGTGGTCTCGGGCGCGGTGGTGGCGGAGGAGGTGCCCTGCGGTTCGGGGTCGGGGTCCTTCCGGTCCGGGGTGCTGTCGGCGGTGTGCTCGGCGGACGGTTCCGGGGACGGGGGGTCCGGGGAGAGCGTGGGCGCGGCCGGCAGGGAGGGGCCGGGGTCGGCCACCGGCTGCCGGTCGGCGTCGGGGTGCGCGGCGCTCTCGTCGGCGGTGTCGCCGCCGAACGGCACCAGTGTGGCGGCGAGCGCGATCAGGGAGACGAGGAGGGCCGCGACCAGCGGGCCGTGCCGTGCGACGCGGGTCCGGCCGCCGCCGTCGGCCGGGTCACCGGTGTCGGTGTCGGCCCGGTCGGGGCGTCCGGCTCCGAGGCGTACCTCGGCGGCGCGGCGACGGCGTTCCAGATAGGCGAGGCCGCCCCAGCCGACCACCCCGCCGACCAGCGCCCCGGGCAGTCCCCCGCCGTGCAGCCGCAGACAGGCGGCGGCCTCGGCGCACTGGTGGCAGGTGGCGAGGTGCCGGGACAGGTCGTCGGGGGTGTCCGCGGCGGGTGAGCGGGTGACGGCGTCGAGCAGCCGGGCGTAGGCGCGGCACTCGGCGGCCATGGGGGAGTCGAGGTGGTTGCGGTGGCAGCGGTCCCGGAACAGGCGGCCGACCTGGGCGAGTTCGTCGGCGGCGGTGGCGGGGTCGAGGCCGAGCCGGCGGGCCACCAGGGGCAGGGGCAGGGCCTCCGCCTCGGCCAGCCACAGCAGTTCGGCGTCCGCCGGCTGGAGATCACGCAGTCCGCGCAGGGCGATCGGGCGGGACGGCGGGGGGCCGATGTAGCGGGTGGCCTGGTCGGAGTGGAGCCACAGCCTCAGGTCGGGGTCGAGCTTGTGGCCCTGTCCGGCCTCCTCCCAGGCGGCGGCCGTGCTGCGAACGGCCGTCAGCAGCAGGGGTATCCGGGGCAGGCGGGCGGGACGGCGGCCATGGCCGCGGACGGTTCCCGCCTCGGCGGCGCGCAGCTCCCGTATGCCCTGTTCGAAGGCCTCGCGGGCGAGTTCCGCGGCGGCGGCCGACCCGGCCGTGCACAGGTCGGCGTAGGAGAGCGCCGCGTCCCAGCACTCGGTGAACAGCGCCGCCTCGGTGGCGTCCTGAGGGCTCGGCAGGTCGGGCATGAGTCTCCCGCATCACGAACGAGGTCAACTCGCCATAGTGGCTATGGAGTTGGGGGAAACCTCGCGGCAGTCGCCGAGCCTTTCACGTCCTCGACACAACTGACAAGCGCCACCCTCACTTTCTGTGGTGGCATGGCAACCCCTCGCGGGGACAATACGCAAGGAAGGCCGGAACGTCTCGGTTCCGGCCTTCCCAATCCTCCCGGGGCCGCTGGGAGCCCCCGTGGCTCAGACCGTCTCGGCGGGCTCCCGCGCCGGGAGGCTGTCCATGAAGGAGCTGACGGAGAACACCGCGCGGCCGGGTCCGGGCGGACCGTAGCCGGGGGGCGAGGACAGGCCGAAGTCCTCCATGGTCTGCCGGTACGCCTGGAGCAGCCGGATGTGGTACTCCAGCGGCGCGCCCTGCGGGTTGGCCTTGCCGAGCGGGGTGGTCGGCTCCGGGCACCAGGTGGTGAAGCGGGGCGTGATGCCGTGCGACATGAAGAAGCGCAGGCCCTCGGTGGTGGACGCGATGGCCTCGTCGACCGTCTTGAAACCGAACGGCTCGGCCATCTCGACGCCCGCGACGAAGTTCGGGATCACATTGCGCGCCCCGAACACGTCGGCGGAGTCCAGGATGCGCCGGTGCCACTCGTCCCGGCCGACATAGCGCTCCTTGCCGGGGCAGTACATCTTGAACAGGTACTCGTCCCACACCTCGAAGTTGGGGTGGTAGATCTGCACGCCGTAGTCCTTGAAGCGCTGCACGTCCGGCTTGGGCAGGGCCTGGGCGACGACCTTGCCGATCCAGCGGCCGGGGAAGCGCTCCTCGATGGCCTTGGCGTAGTGGCCGTAGAAGTCGGCCTCGTCGCGTCCGGAGACCGTCTTGGTGATGGCGCCGCCGGTGAGGGTGTAGGCGGTGGACGCCTTCGCCGTGTCGTACCGGTCGATGATCTCGAGGGCCTCCAGGACCTCCTCGACGTCCTTCACCCCGGTGTAGGGCCGGCCGGCCGCCTTGTGCTGGCGCCAGTTGTGATTGATGTCGCAGTACTGGCACTCCTCCTTGGCGCCGAAGTACTGGCAGACCCGGAAGACGGTCAGATAGATCAGGTAGCCCCACTGGATGGTGGGGGCGACCTCCATGACGGACTTCCCGTTGGAGAGGGTGTGCCGGTAGTACTCGGGCATGGGCGGCACGCCGACGTCCGAGATCCGCCTGCCGTCGAGGTAGAGGCCGAGCATGCCGTGCTCGTCGGCGGCGACGCGGTAGGGGGACGCCGGGTTCACGCGCACCGACACCACCGTGCGGCGCAGGTCGTACGGGCCGCCGGTGAGGATGATCTCCTCCGGCGGGCGGCGCAGCGCGGCCTCGCCCAGCTCGGGCAGGGTGCCGTGGTCGAAGGAGAAGATGAAGTAGGACTTCGGTTTGACCTCGCCGCTCTCGTTGTCGCTGAGCGCGGACGGGTCGAAGGCCACACCGCCGCGCAGCAGGTCCTCCTTGAAGACGGCCTCGCGCGGCACGTGCGGGAACCGCTCCATCAGATCCTCGACCAGCGCGGTACGGCTGCCCATCGAAGTGTCTCCTCCCGGTTCGGACGTACGACTCCTCACGGTATGCCCCCGCTGGGACATCCGGGGCGCCGGGTCCCCCCACAGACGTGGACCACGCGCGAGGTAGGTTCCGGCGGGGACCTTTTCGGTCCCGATCGCCAGGAGGGACGAGGGATGACCGAGAGCGTGACCAACTGGGCGGGCAACATCACGTACGCCGCCAAGGAGCTGCACCGCCCGCACAGCGTGAACGCGCTGCTGAACCTGGTCGCCGCGAGCTCGCGGGTGCGGGTGCTGGGCAGCGGGCACTCCTTCAACGAGATCGCCGAGCCCGGCGAGGACGGTGTCCTGCTCTCCCTCGACGCGCTGCCCCCCGTGATCGACGTGGACACGACGGCCCGGACGGTACGGGTCGGGGGCGGCGTGCGCTACGCCGAACTGGCGCGGGAGGTGCACCGGCACGGGCTGGCGCTGGCGAACATGGCGTCGCTGCCGCACATCTCGGTGGCCGGGTCGGTCGCCACCGGCACCCATGGCTCCGGTGTCGGCAACGGACCGCTGGCCTCGTCCGTGCGCGCGGTGGAGATGGTGGTGGCGGACGGCTCCCGGGGACGGTTCACGCAAGGGGTGACGAACCTCTTCGACGGTGTCGTCACCTCGCTGGGCGCGCTCGGTGTCGTGACCTCGCTCACCCTGAGCCTGGAGCCGGCCTTCGAGGTCGAACAGCACGTGTTCACCGAGATGCCCCTGGAGGGCCTGGACCAGGCCACGTTCGACACGGTGATGTCGGCGGCGTACAGCGTGAGCCTGTTCACCGACTGGCGGGCGCCGGGCTTCCGTCAGGTGTGGGTGAAGCGGCGCACCGACCAGCCGCTGCCGAACTTCCCCTGGGCGGCTCCGGCGACGGAGAAGATGCACCCGGTGCCGGGCATGCCGGCGGTGAACTGCACCGAGCAGTTCGGGGTGCCCGGGCCCTGGCACGAGCGGCTGCCGCACTTCCGGGCGGAGTTCACCCCGAGTAGCGGCGCGGAGCTCCAGTCGGAGTACCTGATGCCGCGCGAGTCGGCGGTCGCCGCGCTGCACGCGCTGGACGGGATCCGGGAGACGGTCGCCCCCGTGCTCCAGACCTGCGAGGTGCGGACCGTCGCCGGTGACGACCAGTGGCTCAGCCCCTCCTACGGCCGGGACACGGTGGCCGTCCACTTCACCTGGATCGAGGACACGCGGGCGGTGCTGCCGGTGGTGCGGCGGGTGGAGGAGGCGCTGGCGCCGTTCGACCCGCGCCCGCACTGGGGGAAGGTGTTCACCACCCCGGCGGCGGAGCTGCGCGCCCGCTACCCGCGGCTGAACGACTTCCGGAGCACCGCCGAGGACCTGGACCCGCGGCGCAAGTTCACCAACGCCTTCGTGCGGGACGTCCTGGGCGACTGATCCCCGCCCCCTGCCCGGACTTCGTCAAGCCCCTTTCCAAACCCCTTGTCGAAAGGTCGGCCGCCGCCATAGCCTTGCCGCGCCGGTGCCGGGTCGGCCCGGCAGGGATGGGGGCAGCTGACGGTGAAGCGCACATCGCGGGACATCCGCACGGCCAACCGCTACCAGGTGCTGCGCCAGATCATCGCCGCCTCGCCCACCTCCCGGCAGGAGCTGGCGGCCGCCACCGGTCTCAGTCTCGCCACCGTCGCCACCCTGGTCGGCGAGCTGCTCGACCTCGGCATGATCACCGAGGTCGGCTTCGAGGACTCGGCCGGCGGCCGCCCCCGGGGCCTGGTGGCCGTCCACGCGTCCGGGGGCGCGCTGATCGGTGTCGATCTGGCGGAGACCTATGTCCGGGTCGAGCTGTTCGACCTGGCGCTGAACGTGCTGGCCCGCGCCGAGGAGGGCATGCGCCCCGGGGAGAGCCGGCCCGAGCAGGTCGTGGGCCATGTCGCCACGGCGGTCGGTTCCGTGGTGGCCCAGGCCGGGGTGGCGGGCGCGCGGGTGCTCGGGGTCGGGGTGAGCGTGCCGGGTCAGGTGGACCGGGACACCGGTGTCTGCGCGTACGCGCCGAACTGGGACTGGCACGACGTGCCCCTGCTCGACCTGCTCACCGACCACATCGCCTACCCCTTGCACCTGGACAACCCGTTGCGGGCCTGCGCGGTGGCCGAGCTGTGGTTCGGGGCGGCACGCGGGCACGGGGACGCGGTGGTGGTGAACCTCGGGACCGGGGTGGGCGCCGGGCTGGTGCTGGGCGGCGGGGTGCACCGGGGCGTCAGCAACAGCGCCGGCGAATGGGGCCACACCACGCTCGTCCTGGACGGCCGCCCCTGCCACTGCGGCAACCACGGCTGCGTGGAGACGTACGTCGGTGCGCCCGGGATCATGCTCAATCTGCGGGAGCTGAGCCCGGACAGTCCGCTGCTGCGGCCCGGGGACCAGACGGCCACCATCGACGCGCTCGCCGCGGGGGTGCGGGCCGGCGATCCGGTGGCGGTGGAGGTGCTCGCGCACACCGCCCGCTTCCTGGGCGCCGGTGTCGCGGATCTGATCAACCTCTTCAACCCTGAGGTGGTCGTGCTCAGCAGCTGGGTCGCGGCCGCGTTCGGCGAGCCGCTGCTCGACGAGGTGCGCGAGGCCGTCACCCGGCACGCGCTGCGCCGCCCGCTGGCCGCCACCCGGATCGTCCTCTCCCCGATCCCGACCGACCCGGTGTGTCTGGGAGCGGCGACGTTCGCCCTGGAGGGGGCGTTGCAGTCGACCGGCAAGCGGGCCCCCGCCAACCGGCGCTGACTCCTGGACCCGTTCGTCATCACGAACGACCCCGCCTCTTCGTACGGGCTTTGTCCAACCCCTTGCCGAAGTATTTGCCGAAGGTTAGCGTCCCGCGCACCGCAAGTCCTTGAGCGCCATCCCGCCGACAGCCGCACTCGAGACAAGGACGTCGCCATGCCTCCATCGAGCAACAGCACGTGGGACCGTCGATCAGTACTGCGCGCGGCCCTGGGGCTCGCCGCCGCCGGGGGACTCGCCGCCTGCGGCGGCAACAACGGCCGGGGCGGCGGCTCCGGTTCGGGCGGCACCCTGGTCCAGTACTTCCACGCCTACGGTGAGGCCGGCACCGAGCAGGCGATCAAGCGGTACGCGAAGGCGTACGAGGAAGCGAACGTGACCACCCAGTGGATCACCGGCTCCAACTTCGAGAGCAAGCTGTTCGCCTCGCTGCTCACCGACAAGGCACCGGACGTCTTCGAGTTCCACCCGCAGATCCAGCTCGTCAAGAGCGGCCAGGTGGCCGATCTGAGCGACCTGATCGAGCCAGTGAAGGACGACTTCAACCCGGCGGACATCCAGTCGCACACCGTCGACGGGAAGATCTACGGCGTCCGGATGATCGACGACCCGCAGTTCTTCTTCTACCGCAAGTCGCTGTTCGACAAGGCGGGCGTCGGCATCCCGCAGACCCTCGACGAACTCCTCTCCACCGCAGCCGAGTTGACCACGGACAAGGTCAAGGGGATCTACCTCGGGAACACCCTGCACTCGATCGTCAACCCGATGATCTGGGCGTCCGGCGCCGACACCCTGGACGAGAACAACGCGATCGCGTACCACACGGACGGCGTCGTCGGCGGCTTCCGCACCCTGCGCAAGCTGTTCACCAGCGGCGATCTGCTGCTCGACGCGCCGACCGACTTCTGGGACCCCTCCGCGCTCAACCAGGGGCTCACCGCGATCCAGTGGTGCGGCATGTGGGCCATGCCGCAGATGCAGGAGGCACTGGGCGACGACCTCGGGATCTTCCCCTTCCCCAAGGTCACCGACGGGGGCAAGCAGGCCGTCTACAACGGCGGCTGGTCGATGTTCGTCAACGCCAAGGGAAAGAACGTCGACGCGGCCAAGGAGTACGTGAAGTGGCTGTGGATCGACCAGAAGGAGTACCAGGAGGACTGGGCACTCTCCTACGGCTTCCACATCCCGCCCCGCACGTCGCTCGCCGAGTCCGCCGACAAGCTGAAGTCCGGTCTGCCGGCCGAGGGCGTGAAGCTGTTCAACGAGTTCGGGCACTTCGACAACATCGGCTGGACCCAGGCGATGATCACGGCCCTGGAGGACGTCCTCGCCGACTGCGTCCGCAAGGGCGGTGACCCGGAGGCCGCGCTCGACAAGGCCGACGGGAAGGTGAACCGCGAACTCGACAAGCTCTTCGGATAGACCGGCGGACGGGCAGTCACGAGATGTCGACCACCACGCCGCGCGAGGTCACCCCTCCCGCCCCCGCCCGGCCACGGCGGAGCCTGCGGACCCACCACACCCTCGCCTTCTGGCTGTTCACCGGGCCCTTCCTCCTCGGCCTGCTGATCTTCGTCTACGTCCCCATCCTCTGGAGCGCCTGGCTGTCGTTCTTCGAGGCCCGCTTCACGGTCACGCCCAGCGAGTTCGTCGGCTTCGAGAACTACCGCACCATGCTCACGGACGACGACTTCATGGGCTCCCTGGTCACCTTCACCGTCTTCGCCGCGATCGTCGTCCCCACCACCTGGGCGCTGTCGCTGGCCCTCGCGCTGGCGGTGAACCGGCTGCGGTTCATGCGGGCGTTCTTCCGGTCCGTGTTCTTCCTGCCGACGGCGGTGAGTTATGTCGCCGCCTCGCTGATCTGGAAGATGTCCATCTTCAACGGCGTGCGTTTCGGGCTCGCCAACACGGTCCTCGGCTGGTTCGGCGCCGACACCACCGCCTGGCTGGCCAGCCCCGACCCGCCCTGGTACTGGCTGGTCATCGTCACCGTACGGCTGTGGCTCCAGGCCGGTTTCTACATGATCCTCTTCCTGGCGGCGCTCCAGAACATCCCGCCGGAGCTGTACGAGGCGGCGGCCATCGACGGGGCGAAGCCCGGCCGGCAGACGTTCCGGCACATCACGCTGCCGCAGCTGCGCGCGACCTCGACGGCGGTGGTCCTGCTGCTGCTGGTGGCGGCGTACCAGGCCTTCGACGAGTTCTTCAACCTGCTGTCGAAGACGACCTGGGGGCGCCCTCCGCTGGTCGAGCTGTACTACAAGGCGCTGGGCGACAACCAGGACTACGGCGCGGGCAGCGCGGGAGCGCTGATCCTCACGCTGCTGATCTGTCTGGTGACGCTGCTCCAGGGCCGGATCATGGGCTTCGGCAGGTCGGAGGGCGCCAAGTGACCACCAGGACACCGCGCCGGGTCAGGCGCGGGAACGTCATCGGCTCGGCGGGCCTGTACGCCGCCACGGCCGTCGCCGCGCTGCTCTTCCTCGTCCCCTTCTATCTGATCGTGCGCAACGCCCTGTCCACCGACGCCGCGATCACGGGCGAGGAGTGGCAGTTCTTCCCCACCGACATCCAGTGGGGCAACATCACCGAGCCGTTCGACGACCCGACGGTCGACTTCGCCCGGTCGCTGTGGAACTCGGCGGTCGTCGGCGTGGCGCACACCGTCGGCACCCTGCTGGTCTGCTCCCTGGCCGGATACGGTCTCGCCCGCATCCCGTACCGGCACGCCGACAAGGTGTTCTACGCCGTGCTGGTGACCCTGATGGTGCCGACCGCCGTCACCTTCGTGCCCAGCTTCGTGCTCGTCTCCTCGCTCGGCTGGGTGGACAGCTACCGGGGCCTGATCATTCCGGGCCTCTTCAGTGGTTTCACCTGCTTCCTGTTCCGGCAGTACTTCCTGGGGTTCCCCAAGGAGCTGGAGGAGGCGGCGCGGGTGGACGGGCTCGGCCACTGGGGCGCGTACTGGCGGGTCGTCGTGCCGAACTCGCTGAACTTCTTCGCCGCCATCGCCACGATCACCTTCATCAGCGGCTGGAACTCCTTCCTGTGGCCGCTGGTCATCGGCCAGGACCCGAGCGCCTGGACGGTCCAGGTGGCGCTGTCCTCCTACATGACCAACCAGACCGTCAACTTCCATCTGATCTTCATGGCCACGGCCATTTCCATCCTCCCCCTGGTGTGCGTGTTCCTGTTCCTCCAGCGCTGGCTGGTGCAGGGCATCGCGCAGACCGGGATCAAGGGCTGAGCTAGGAGACCCATGTCAGTGCGCACCACGGCGAACGGCCCGACCGGCTACGTCGAGGACGTCTCCCCCGGCCGCGGGACCCTGCCCCCGCGCGCCTGGTACGCGTCCTCGGACGCGGCGTCCCTGTCACTGAACGGCAGTTGGCGCCTGCGGGTGTCCGCGACGGCCGACGCCGAGGACGACTCGTTCGCCGAGCCCGGGTACGACGCCGGGAGCTGGGCGGAGGTGACAGTGCCCGGCCACTGGGTGCTCCAGGGTCACGGCGCGCCGATCTACACCAACCACCTCTACCCCTTCCCCGTCGACCCGCCGCGCGTGCCCACCGAGAACCCGACCGGCGACCATCTGCGCGTCTTCGACCTGCCCGGCGACTGGCCGGCCGACGGTACGGCCGTGCTCCGCTTCGACGGCGTGGAGTCCTGCGCCCGGGTGTGGCTGAACGGCACGGAGCTCGGGGAGTTCAAGGGGTCGCGGCTGCCGCACGAGTTCGCGGTCGGGGAACTGCTGAAGACGTCCGGGAACGTGCTGGCGGTGCGGGTCCACCAGTGGTCGGCGGGGTCGTATCTGGAGGACCAGGACCAGTGGTGGCTGCCCGGCGTCTTCCGTGACGTGACCCTGCTGCACCGCCCGCCCGGCGCCGCGGGCGACTTCTTCGTACACGCCTCCTACGACCATGTCACCGGCGAGGGCACCCTGCGCGTCGACTCCGAGGTTGAAGGGCACGTGTTCATCGAGGAGTTGGGCGTCGACGTGGCGACCGGCGAGCCGGTGACGGTCCCGGTCGAGCCGTGGACGGCGGAGACACCCCGGCTGTACGACGGGGTCCTGGCCACGGCGGGCGAACGCGTCCCCCTGCGCGTCGGCTTCCGTACGGTCGTCGTCGAGGACGGCCTGATCAAGGTGAACGGAACGCCGCTGCTGTTCAAGGGCGTCAACCGGCACGAGTGGCATCCGCGCCAGGGCCGGGCGCTGGACCTGGACACCATGCGCGAGGACGTGCTGCTCATGAAGCGGCACAACGTCAACGCCGTCCGCACCTCCCACTATCCGCCGCACCCGGCGTTCCTCGGCCTGTGCGACGAGTACGGGCTGTGGGTGATCGACGAGTGCGATCTGGAGACGCACGGCTTCGTCGAGCAGGAGTGGCGGGACAATCCGGTCGACGACGAGCGGTGGACCCCGGCCCTGCTGGACCGGGCCGCGCGCATGGTCGAGCGGGACAAGAACCATCCGTCGGTGGTGATGTGGTCCCTCGGCAACGAGGCGGGCACCGGACGCGGACTCACCGCGATGGCCGACTGGATCCACGGCCGGGACCCCTCCCGCCCGGTGCACTACGAGGGCGACCCCGGCTGCCGGGACACCGACGTGTACTCGCGGATGTACCCGCCGCACGAGGAGGTCGAGCGGATCGGCCGGGGCCTGGACGGAGGCACCCACAGCAGGCGTCGGCTGCCCCTGATCCTCTGCGAGTACGCGCACGCCATGGGCAACGGCCCCGGCGGACTCACCGAGTACCAGGAGCTGTTCGAGCGGTACGACCGGCTCCAGGGCGGCTTCGTCTGGGAGTGGATCGACCACGGTGTCGAGCACCCGGAGCTGGGTTACGCCTACGGCGGGGACTTCGGGGAGGAGCTGCACGACGCCAACTTCGTCTGCGACGGGCTGATCTTCCCGGACCGCACGCCCTCACCGGGACTGATCGAGTACAAGAAGGTGATCGAGCCGGTCCGGATCGGGCCCGGCGACACGGACGGCACCGTACGGGTGACCAACCGGTACGACTTCGCGGACCTGTCCCATCTGGAGTTCGAGTTCTCCCACCAGGTGGACGGCTGGCCAACGGGGGCGCACCCGCTCACCGTGCCGCCGCTGGCCCCGGGGGAGTCGGCGGAGGTCAAGCTGCCCGAGGCGCCGGACGGCGAGGGCCAGGAGGTCCAGTGGACGGTGCGGGCGCTGCTCGCCGAGGACGCGCCCTGGGCCGGTCGGGGTCACGAGGTGGCCTGGGCGCAGGCGACGGTGGCCCGCCGCGCCCCGCTGCCGTCGGCGACCGGCGTGCGGCCCTCCGTCGACGGTGACCGGATCACCCTCGGCCCGGCGGTGTTCGACGCCCGCACCGGCGCGGTGCGTTCCCTCGCCGGTGTGCCGGTGAGCGAGCTGCGCCTGGACGTGTGGCGGGCGACGACCGACAACGACGACGGCGCGTCCTGGCAGACCGACACCCGGTACGGGCCGCTCTGGCGCGAGCTGGGCCTGCACCGGATGCGGCACCGCCTGGACGGCGTGGAGACGGACGGCGACGCGTTGACCGTACGCACCCGGGTGGCGCCCGCCGGCCGGGAGACGGGGCTGCGGACGGCGTACCGCTGGACGTCCGACGGCACGCGCGTACGGCTGACCGTCTCGGTCGTGCCGGAGGGCCACTGGCGGGTGCCGCTCCCCCGGCTCGGCGTCCGCTTCGGGATCGCGGGCACCCCCGAGGACGCCGTCTTCTGGTTCGGCGGCGGGAACGAGGCGTATCCGGACACCAGGGCCGCGTCCAAGGACCTGCTGTGGGACGCGAGCGTCCAGGACCTCCAGACGCCCTATGTCCGCCCGCAGGAGAACGGCGCCCGCGCCGACGTGCGCTGGGCGGAGGTCGGCGGCCTCAGGGTCGACGGCGACCCGGAGTTCTGGTTCACGGCCAGGCCCTGGACCACCGAGCACCTGGACGCCGCCCGCCATCGCACCGACCTCGTGCCCGGCGACACGATCTGGGTCAACCTCGACCACCGGCTGCACGGCATCGGCTCCCAGTCCTGCGGGCCGGGCCCCCTCCCCCGGTACTTCCTGTGGCCCGGGCCCGCGGAGTTCTCGTTCGTCTTCTCTCAGCCGCGCGACTGACCTCCTCAGTGATCGGCGCAGCAGGGCGTGGGGTCCGGGGCCTCGAACGGCACGAGGGTGCCGCCCAGGGCCGGGGTGGCGGCGAGGACGAGTTCGTCCCGCTGCCACGTCGGCCGCACATGGTCACGGGTGATCACGCGGGTCTCCGGGCCCGGGGGCCCGGGCGTGCCCAGCACCGTCACGCGGGCGATCGCGGAGCCGGCCAGCAGCTCCGCGACGGTCAGCGTGCCGGTGAGGGCGGGGGCGCCCGGGTAGAGCACCGCGCGCCCCACCGCGTCGGGCAGGCCCGGGGAGACGGGGCCGTACCCCGCGAGCCGCTCCCGGAGGGTGTCCGGGAGCGGCCGCGAGGGCAGGGACAGGGACACCGTGACCCGCGGGCGGTCGTCGCGCACCAGGTGGGTGCAGCCGAACACGTCCTCGGGCAGGTCGAGTTCGGCGGCCATCCGGTGCAGCAGGTGGTCGGCCTCGAGCAGGTCCCGGATGCCCGGGTCCACGGTGAGGGCGTACGGCGTCACGACGGCAGGACCCACACCGGGTTGGAGTAGAACCACAGGTCGCGCCACGGGTCGGCGTCGCCGACGACGTCGATGGCGGGGCCCGCCGGGTCGACGTTCGCGCCCATCACGCCGACGGCGGACCGGTTGCCGTCGGTGCCGCGCAGGCGGACGTACAGCGGGCGGTCGACCCGGCCCAGGTCGAAGGTGACGCGGACGGTGCCGACGGTCTTGTCGATGTCGTACGACCGGACGACCTTCGCGGTGGGCGCGGTGAACGTGTCCTTGTCGGCGACCGGGCCGGTGACATCGCCCTGGATGACGTCCACGCGGGCGAGCTTCGGCGTGAATCCGGCCCAGTTGTTGCCGCCGGCGAGGGCGACGTCGGCGGTCAGCGTGACCTTGGTGCCCTTGCGCACGTGCAGGGCGCCGCCGAGGGTGGCCCAGCGGCTGCCGCCGGAGACACGGACGTCGAGGCCGCTGATCAGCTGCCCGTGGTCGACCCAGACGCGTCCGGCGCGGATGCCGTCCATGACGGCGGCGTAGGAGAAGCCGTCGGCGCCGACGTGGGTGCGGCTGTACTGGCCGGGCCAGAAGTCGCCCTGGGTGACGTCGATCTTCCCGGCGTAGACGGGGTCGTCGTAGCGGCCGTTGGCCGCGAAGTCGCCGCCGCCGCGGGCGCCGGTGTCGGCGTACACCTGGTGGGAGTCGGAGTTGGCGGTGATCCACCAGGGGCGGCCCTCGGCGAGGAGGCTGTCCCAGAGGCCGCCGACGGTGGCGGTCATCCAGTCGAAGCCGCCCCAGGTGCGGTAGCTCTCCAGCGGGTAGCCGGCGAAGGAGTTGGGGCCGGGGCTGCCGTCGTAGATGCCGCGGCCTCCGCCGGGGCCGAGCGGCTTGGGCAGTCCGGCGGCCTGGTGGCCGGGGGCGCCCTCGAAGCCGACGGCGATCTGCCGTTCGCCGGTGCCGGTCGCGTCGCGCCAGGCGCGGATCTCGTGCGGGGAGTCGATGCCCTTGCGCGCGGGGTGGTTGGCGAGCATCAGGGCGTCCTTGACCTTGCGCCGCCTCACCTGGTCGGCGAGGAAGTTGAGGCCGGCGATGGCCAGCGCCTCGTTGGCCGGGGTGGAGTCGCCGGCGCCCTTGACGCTGCCGTCGTAGTCGGTCTCGAACTGCTTGAGGACGGAGACCTCGTTGCGGCCGGGGTGGACGAAGACGGTGCCGTGCTCGGCGGCCGGGATGTTCCACTCCAGGCCCTGGAAGACGAGGGTGTCCTCGTGGGCGGCGCGGGCCTCCTGGATGTCCGGGTTGACCTTCTCGACGCCGATCTTCGCGTGGGTGGTGCTGCCGTGGTCGGTGATGACCAGCCAGTCCATGCCGTGCCGGGCGCCCTGGCGGACCTGGTCGACGACGCGGTACTTGCCGTCGCTGCTGTACTGGGTGTGGATGTGGTGGTCACCCGCCAGCCACAGGAACCCCTTGCCCCTGCCGCCGCCGCGACGGCTGTCGCCCGCCGCGTGCGCGGGCGTGGCGGCACCGGCGCCCGTGGAGAGCACGGTGCCGGCCGCGAGGCCCGCGCCGAGCAGCCCGGCCCGGCGCAGCAGCGTACGGCGGGACTTCTGCTCGGGGTTCAGCGCCTCGTCGGGCACGGAGGTGTCGAACGCGGCGGGCAGCGGGGCCGTCGCCTCGTGCCCGTGGTCGTGCTCGTGATGGTGGTGGTGCGGCCCGTGCGCGTGTCCGTGACCCATGAAGTGCCTCCTCGATGCCGCGGCGCGACCACGCCGCGTGTGGAGGATCAAGGCAACGCATGAACGTTGAACGACGTGCAGATGAGCGCCGCATGCCCCGGACACGGCGGCTCGTTCGGGCACGCTCGATAGGCTGGGCGCTTCCCGGACCCCTCAGGTTCCCTTCGGAGGCCTCCATTCCGCGCGCCGGACTCACCACGGACCGTCTCGTCGCGGCGGCCGCCGACCTCGCCGACGAAGCCGGATACGAGAACGTCACCCTGTCCGCGCTGGCCCGGCGTTTCGGTGTGCGGGACGCGAGCCTGTACGCGCATGTGCGCGGTCTGCGCGACCTGCGCACCCGGATGGCGCTGCTCGCCGGCGGCGAGATGATCGACCGGATCGCGGCGGCGGTGGAGGGGCGGACCGGCAAGGAGGCGCTGGCGGCGTTCGCCGACGCCTACCGGGAGTACGCCCTCACCTGCCCGGGCCGCTATGCGGCCACCCAGATCCCCCTGGACCGTTCCCTGGTCACCGACTCCCCCGCCCTGCGCCGCACCGCCGAGATCACCTACGGCATGCTCCGCGCGTACGGCCTGGACGAGCCGGACCTCACCGACGCCGTGCGCCTGCTCCGCAGCACCTTCCACGGCTACTGCGCCCTGGAGTCCGCCGGCGCCTTCGGCGACCCCCGTGACGTGCGGACCTCCTGGGACAGAACGGTCGAGGCCCTGCACATCGCCCTGGTGAACTGGCCCCGGGAGCGGGCACGTTGACCGGCGGGTGGGCGTGTCGGGTGTGAGACGGCGAAAACAGCGGTACGGACGTTGAGTCGGAGCCGTTTTCCTAGGATGGGATCTTCGGGCACACCATGTGGCCGCCGCTCGCGGGAGGGAGTGCGCCTTGTCCCAACAGCGCCTGGGGCGCGGCCCTTTGAGGCCCGTGCGCCCCGGTCCGCCGACGGGCGGTACGGGTGGCGGGCCGTCCCGTCCCGTCCGGTTCGTGGGCTGGCTCGGCGGTCTCGGGTGCGCGGCCGCCGGGTACGGGGTGTTCCAGTTCCTGTTCCAGGTGCTGCCCGACTCCCTGGGCGGGGAGGCGGCGAAGTATCTGATCTCCTCGGTGAGCGGGGTCGGCACGGGGGTCGCCGCGTGGCTGGCTGCGGCGCTGGTGCGGGCCCGGACCGCCGAGCCGGCCGGCGCCTCCCCGCCGACGGAGCCCACGGCCGGCCCCGCGCCCGGCCCGCTCCCCGAAGTCCTCGCGTCCGTGTACGACACCCTGGTCGCGCAGGTGTCGGTGGTGGACGACCCGGACCGGGGGCGGCTCACCGGCTGGTCGCACTCCCTGGGCGAGAGCGGCCCCTCCCGTCCCACGTCCGTCGGCACCGCGTACGGGCTTCAGACGCTGCTCGACCTGGGCATGACCGACGGCCGGCTGGGTCCGGGCGAGCTGGTCGACACGCTGTGGCGGCTGCGGCTGCCGGGCGGTGGCTGGTCGGCCCGGTCCCAGGGGGCCGTGGCGCGGCCCGAGGTGACCGCGCTGGTGCTGGGTGCGCTGGCCCGCGCGGGTGTGCCGGCGGACCGTCTCGCGCGGGAGGTGGACCACTGCACGGACGCGTTCACCCGTGAACTCGACCGGGCGGGACGGGAGTCGACGCACGTCGTGACGACGGTGCTGCGCGGCCTGCTGCGGGCCGCGCCCGACTGCGCGGCCCTGCCGCACCTGCGCGAGGCCCTCGTCGACGGGGTGATCAGCGATCCGGCCCGTGACCGTCTGCGCTGCTGGGGCTACCGGCTCGACCCGCCGTACGGGCCGCCGTCCCCGCTGCACACCGCGCAGGCGGTGGTGGCCCTGGAGCGTGCGGCGCGGGTCCTGGGCGAGACCGCGGGTGTGCGCGCCGCCCGTGAGGACGGCGTGCGCTGGCTGCTGTCCTGCCCGGACGCCCCGCACCACGCCTGCCTGGACCTGGAGAACCTGCGCGAGGAGGTGCGCCGGCCCCGCCCGGACGACCCCGCGCGCCACGAGGTGCTGAACGTACGGCACTTCACCGCGACCTGGGTCGTGCGGGCGCTGCTCTCACGGGGCGCGCTGGAGGTCGCCCGGCAGGACGGCCTGGAGGAGACGTGGCGGGAGCTGGTGGACGGGGCCGCCGCCGCGGTGCGGTCGGGGCAGCGGGACGGCATCTGGTCCTGGGGACGGGGCGACAGCACCGAACTGCGGCACCCGATGTGGATGACGTATCAGGGCGTGTCGGCGCTGCGTGCGCACGCCCTGTGGACGTACCGGCCGGACGACCGGGACACGGCGTGACGAGAAGGGACGGGGTGCATGGGAGGTCGGCGGGCGTCGGCGGCACGGCGGTTACTGGCGGGGGCACTGGACGGTGAGCTGCCCGAGCGGGACCGGGTGGCGGCGGCCGACGCGGTGGTCACCGAACTGGGCGCACCCGACCGGCTGTTGGAGCTGGTGACCGAACTGGCCCGCGGGGAGGGCGATCCGGAGGGCCGCGCGCGGCTGTCGTACCGGCATGTGCTCGGCTTCGACAAGCTGTTGCTGGTGGACGCGGGGCCGCGGCACATGCTGCGCGTGCATCTGTGGCACGCGGGCGCGGGCGGCACCGGCCGGGAGGACATCCACAACCACCGTTCGACGCTGGCCTCGCACATCGTGCGGGGGCGGCTGCGCATGGAGTTGTACGAGGTGGGCGACGACGGCGGTGTCGAGGCGACCCGGTACGAGGAGTCCCTGGCGGACGGTTCGGCGGACTGGCTGCTGACCCCGGCGGGTCCGGCGCGGCTGCGGCTGTCCCACACCGGCCGCTACGCGGCGGGCAGCACCTACGCCCTGCCCGCGCACACCCTGCACCGCGCCTGGTGCGACACACGGGAGCCGACGGTGACGCTGTTCCTGGAGACGGGGACCGAACGACGGCCGCACACCGATGTGTTCACGGCGGCGGGCCCGCGCGCGGGCGCGACGGCGAAGGAGCCGCTGGACGTGGCGGGCTATCTGGCCGCGCTGAACGGGCTGGCGGAGCTGCTCAGGAATCCGTGAGGGCCTGGCGTACGACGTCGAGGTTGTAGGCGTCGATGTCGACGCCGGTCAGCTCGGACGGGTGCAGCCAGGCGTGGGCCTGGTCCGGGCGGGGGAGGGTGATCCGCCACGTCAGCGGGCGGACCAGGAAGTTCTCCTGCCAGTTCTTGGTCTCCTGCCCCCGGTACTCGCTGACGAAGGACGACTCGCCCACCTTGCGCACGATCTCGCCGAGCAGGCCGGTCTCCTCCTTCAGCTCGCGCAGCGCGCCGTCGCGGGCGTTCTCGTCGGGTTCGAGTTTGCCGCACGGAACGCCCCACACCCGGGGCAGGAACCTCTCCTCCGCGCTGCGGCGCACCAGGAGCACCCGCCCCTCGTCGTCCCGCACGACCGCGGCCGCCAGTCGTTTCTCGCCGGGGATGTCCATGTCCATGGTTCCTCGGTCCCTCGCCGGAGATGAGTCCAAAGGGTCTGATACCCGCGAAAGTCCCAACCGTACCAGGGTCGCCCGAAGGAATCCGTGCCGTCGCTCACACCGCGCTCGCGCCGGGCCGGCGACTGGACCTCCTCTGGATCTCCTCGTACGAGGGTGCCGTGCCCTCGGGCCTCCGGCCCGCCCTGACGTCCACCGCCGTCTCCACCGCCGCGCCCAGCGCCCGCCGGTACAGCAGCGATCCGAGGCTGACGCGGCGGACGCCGAGGTCGGCGAGGTGCGGGACGGAGGGGCCGCCGGGCGAGTACAGGATGTTGAGGGGCACTCCGTCGAGGGCGCGCACCAGGGCGGCGATCTCCCGGGGGTCGGTGAGGCCGGGGACGAAGACGCCGTGCGCGCCCGCGTCGCGGTAGGCGTCGAGGCGGCGGGTGGTGCCCTCGCCGTCGCCGAGCCAGTACGTGTCGGTGCGGGCGTTCACGAAGAGGCCGGGGGCCGCCGCCCGGACGGCGGCGATCTTCGCCGCGTGCCGGTCGACGGGCCCGAGCCCGTCCTCCAGGTTGATGCCGGCGGCGCCGAGCGCGTACAGCTCGCGGGCCAGTTCGGCCACCTCGTCGGGGTCGTCGGCGAAGCCGCCCTCCGCGTCCACGGAGAGCGGGAACGGCTCCGAGCCGAGGGTGAGGGCGAGGCGCAGCGTCTCCTCCCGGGTGGCCGCCGCCCCGTCGGGCAGGCCGGCCGCCGCCGCGACGGCCAGGCTGGTGGTGCCGATGGCCCGGAAGCCGTGGGCGGCGAGGGCGAGCGCGGAGGCGTGGTCCCAGGCGTTCGGCAGCAGCAGGGGCTCGTCGGCGTGGTGCAGGTCGGCGAAGGCGGTCATGAGAGGTCTCCCACGGCGTCCGCGTAGTAGACCGACTCGTGGAGGTGGCGGGCGAGTTCGCGGAAGCTCCAGCCTTCGCCCGGGGAGTCGTCGAGCTGTTCGTCGGTGAGCGCGTCGAGGCGGTTGGCCCAGATGCGGGCGAGCCGGGTGAGGCGGCTGCGGGCCTCGTCGAGGTCCTGCGGAGTGAAGGGGGCGAGGTCGGCCTCGGTGGTGACGAGGGAGGCGTGCCAGTGGTCGGGCTGCGGCTCCTCGCCGGCGAGACGTGCCTCCAGTTCCGCGAGGTGGTCGATCAGGTGGTCGGCGACGCGGCGGATGGCCTTGTGAGGGGTGTAGAGGCGGTCATCGACGTGCGCGGGTTCGCCGTCCCAGCGGGTCCAGCCGGCGGCCAGCGCGAGGACGTGGTCGACCATGCCGGTGACGGCCGCGGAAGGGGTGCCGGTCTGCGTGCTCTCGGTCATACGGCAACGCTAGAAGCGGGACGCTTCGGTGCCGGCCGAACTGTGGCGGGGGGTGGGCCTGGGGCGCCCCGGTTCCGGTCGGAGCGCCCCAGGGGTTCATCCCACCCCGACAGTGCCCTCGGGCACCAGATGCCGGGCTGCCTTGTTTGGTCTCATGTTCCGCGGGTCCACTGCTGGTTGGTGCCTCCGTTGCAGGGATATGTGATGATCGCGGCGGAGTTGGCGGTGGACGCGCCGTTCACGTCCAGGCACTCGCCGGTGGCGCGGGACTTCACGTTGACGTACGAGCCGGTGGTGGTGAGCGACCACTGCTGGGCGGTCGCGGAGGCGTCGCAGTTCTCCTGCGTGACCGTGCTCGCGTTCTCCCGCACGCACAGGCCGCTGTTCCGGACCACCAGTTGGTGGTGGCCGCCGCCGAGGGACTTGAACCAGAACCTCTGGTTGCCGCCGCCGTTGCAGTCGTACTGCTTGAGCTGGGCGCCCTGCCAGAGCGACTGACCGGTCACGTCCGCGCACCTGCCGCTGTGCCGGGCGGTCAGCGTGTGGTACGTGGCGGACGTACCGCCGATGGTCCCGGCGGCCGTGTCGATCGTGACCTCCGGCGACCAGGACATCGACATCGACGTGGACGAGGGGAAGGTCAGCGGCAGCCACACGTAGCGGGAGTCGTTGACGGTCCCGCCGAAGGAGTTGCCCCAGCGGTCGCCCAGGTACAGGTAGGAGGTGCCGGTGGAGCCCTGCACGGGAAGGACGTACGCGGTCTGGGATCCGTAGGCGGTGGAGTCGCCGATGTCGCGCATCGCCGACCAGGGGCCGGAGAGGCTGGTGGCGGTGGCGTACCGCTGCTGGTTGGGGTTCCAGCCGGTGGCGCCCGAGGTCAGCATGAAGTAGACACCGTTCCGCTTGAACAGGGCCGGGGCCTCGCGGTGGCCGCCGGGCCAGGGGTTGGCCACCAGGCTCGCGATGCCGGTGTAGTCGGCGGTGAGCCGGTAGATGTGCAGGTCGTAGTTCTCGCGGGCGGCGGAGACCATGTAGCCGGCGCCGTCGGTGTCCGTGAAGACGGTGATGTCGCGGGACATGTGCTGCCCGAGCGGCCGGAAGCTGCCCCGCCAGGTGTAGGCGCCGTCCACGGTGTCGGAGACGGCGACGGCGGCTCGGGCCTCGCTGTAGTCGCTGCCGTTCTCCTTGTGCATCCACATCACGAACTGGCCGGTGGAGGCGTTGTACATGACCTTGGGCCGCTCGATGTTGGCGGTGGCGAGCTCCGGGTGACTGGCCTCGGTGAGGACGTGGTTGCGGAACTCCCAGTTCTTCAGGTCGGTGGAGCGGTAGGCGTCCACGTAGCGGAAGGTGTTGTCGGCGTTGCGGTGCTCGCCGAACCAGTAGTAGTAGGACCCGACCTTGAGGACCCCGCCGCCGTGGGCGTGGACGGGGCTTCCCGAACCGTCCGTGAACTGTGTGCCGTTGGCGATGGTCTGCGGGGCGGCCTGCGCGGGCCCCGCGGTGACCAGGGCGCCGGCGAGCGCGAGACAGAGGGCGAGCAGCACCGCGTGGGCACGTCTCATGTCACGCCCCCTCCCCCGCCGTGTCGGCCACGGGGACACCGAAGTCCGGGGTGCCGTCCGGCTTCCAGCCGAGCTTCTGGACGCGGGTGTGGCGGTTGGGGTCGTCCAGCGGATCGCCCGTGATCTCCTTGTACTGGCGGGCGTGGTAGACGAGCACGTCGGTACGGCCGTCCTCGGCGACGGTGAAGCAGTTGTGCCCGGGGCCGTATTGCCGGGTCGTGTCGTCGCTGGTGAAGACGGGGACGGGCGACTTGGTCCAGCTCGCGGGGTCCATGAGGTCGCTGTCCTCGTCGGCGGTCAGCAGGCCCACGCAGTAGTTGTGGTCGGTGGCGCTGGCCGAGTAGGTCATGAACAGACGGCCGTTGCGGTGCAGTACGTACGGTCCCTCGTTGACGGCGAAGCCGACGCGCTCCCAGTCGTACTCGGGGGTGGACAGCCGTATCTGGGGGCCTGTCAGGGTCCAGGGGTCGGCCATCTCGGAGAGCCAGACGGCGGTGTTGTTGTCCATGCCGGGTTCGTGCTGGGCCCAGGCGAGGTAGCGGGTGCCGCGGTGGGCGAAGGTGGTGGCGTCCAGGGAGAAGGTCTCCCACGCGGTCTTGACCTGCCCCTTCTCGACCCAGGTGCCGCGGAAGGGGTTCGGGTGGGCGTTCTCCAGCACCCAGATGCGGATGGCCCACACGTCCTCGGCGGGCGCGGCGGCGAAGTAGACGTACCACTTGCCGTCGACGCGGTGCATCTCCGGCGCCCAGATGTGGGCGCCCATGTTCCCGGTGGGGTGCGCCCGCCAGATGACGGACTCGGCGGCGGCGCCCAGCCCGTTGAGCGTGCGGGAGCGGCGCAGGACGATGCGGTCGTACTCGGGGGCGGTGGCGGTGAAGTAGTAGAAGCCGTCGGTGTGCCGGGTGATGTGCGGGTCGGCGCGGTGGGGGACGAGCGGGTTCACGTACGGGGCTGCCTTCGGGGATGTGGCGGCGTAGGCGGCGGCCGGGCTCGCGGCGGCCAGGGCGCCCGCGGCGAGGGCGCCCTTCAGCAGGAGTCTGCGGGCGGGGGGCGGGGGCAGGTCGGGCAGGTCGTCGGCGGCGCGGCTCATGCGGTCTGCCTCTCGTGGGGAAGATGACACGCTTCGCCAATTCGATATCTCGAACGGCATCTGACATGACGAACGCCGAAAAGGTAAAGGCGTGTCAGGGAGAGGTCAACGGGTCCGGCGGGGCGTATCGGTCAGGGATGCGCGGGCGGGACGGCCCAACCCGTCACGGCCACCACCTCCCGCGCGATGTCCACGACGGACCGCCCGTCCGTCACCACCCGTACCGTCCCCGCCTCGGCACGCCGGTCCAGAAGCCGCGCGGAACGGGCACTGCCCGCCAGTTCCCGCTCCAGCTCCGAACCGATCTCCCGGCCCCTCAGCCGCTCGCCGGCGGTGGCGTCCGACGCGGTGAGCAGGACCCGTACGATCCTCACGTCGGCCCCCATCGCCCGCTCGAACATGCCCGTCGCCTCGGGCAGCACACTGGCCGTGTTCGTGTAGACGAGGCGCCGGTATCCCCGCCGGGCGAAGTTGGCCCACACGGCGGTCAGATTGCACTCGGTGATCTCCGCGCGGTGGGGGTCCCCCTCCGGTGCCGGATGCACCTGTCCCATGAAGTCGCCCTCGACGACGGCGTGGGAGACCGCCGCGGCACGCAGCCGCGCCGAAACCTCCCACGCCACGGTCGACTTGCCGACACCGGCTCGTCCTCCGACGAGCAGTACCTCAGCCCGGTCCATGCGGGCAGCGTGCCGGACCGCGGCCGCCTCCCGCGACCCGATTCCGGCCCGTCAGGCCGCGACCGGCGTGAAGGTCCCCATCCGGTCGCCCTCCGGCTGGACGACGCCGTACGTGCCCTCGGGGACCTCGTTCCAGGCGCCGGGCAGGTTGCCCAGGGGTTCGGAGACGATGAGGCGGGCGTCGTCGGAGATCTCACGCAGGAAGGCCACGTCCGGGTGGAGGGAGCGCAGCGTGTCCACGCGCGTGCTGTAGAAGAGCGAGCGCGACTTCTTCTCGCTGGAGTAGCGGAAGGCCCACAGGCGCACGCCCTCGGTCACCGCGACCGTCATCTGGAGCGGGTGCTCCACGCCGTGCTCGTGGCCGACGCGTTCCACCAGGCCGGCCATCCGGGCGACGGCGGCGGGCGGGTCCTCCTCCAGACCGAGGCTGAGCGCGAGGTAGAACATCATCTCCGAGTCCGTGGAGCCCTCGACGTACGGGAACAGCGGCGGCTCGACGGACAGCGCGAGGTCGCGCCGGAGCCGGGGGAACTCCTCGATCGCCCCGTTGTGCATCCACATCCAGCGGCCGTACCGGAACGGATGGCAGTTGGTCTGCTGCACCGCCGAGCCGGTCGAGGCCCGGATGTGGGCGAAGAAGAGCGGGGAGACGACGTGTTCGGCGATCTCCCGCAGGTTGCGGTCGCTCCAGGCCGGCCCGATGTCCCGGATCACCGCCGGGCTGTCCTTGTCCGGCACGTACCAGCCCACGCCGAACCCGTCACCGTTGGTCGTCTCGACCCCCATCTTGGCGTGCAGGCTCTGGTCGATCAGTGAGTGCACCGGCTTGTAGAGGATGCTGTCGAGCAGGATGGGAGTGCCCGCATAGGCAAGCCAACGGCACATCGTCCACCGCCTTCCCGGTCACGGCCGGAACCGCCGTCTCACGGACCGTCGTCCCGTCGGCCCAGCGCGAGTGTCGTCACCCGCGGCCAGTCGGGTGTCATGTTCCCCCACCGCGTACCCACGGCGGCGCGCGGAACGCGCACCCGCAGCGCCCCGGGGGCGATCCGGCACACCACGGGGGCCGGCAGCGGCACGTGCTCCCCGTCCACGCCGGCCGGGACGGTCGGCGTGTCCGCCTCCACGACGACCTGCTCGGCGGTGAGCCGCAGCAGGCCGGCCGCGCGGGGGCCGCGGGCCGCACCGGCGGCCCGTACCGCGCTCTCGACCCGCACTCCCAGCACCCCGAGCCGTCCCGAGTCCAGCCGCTCCCTGCGGCCCGGCCTGGCCGCGTCCACCGCCCGCAGATAGGGGTTGTTGCTGACGAGCAGCGCCTGGAGCCCGTCCGCGACGGTCCCGTCGGCCCGCATCCGCAGCCGGGACGCCGAGGGCCCGGACAGCAGCCCCGGCAGCATCCGGAGTGTGGTCCGCCGCTTCTCCTCCCGGTACGCGGGATCGGCCACGACCGCCGCGTACGTGCCGAAGGAGGCGTTGTTGACGAACACCCGCCCGGCGGCGAACCCGAGGTCGACGCGGAGTTCGACGCCGTCCGTCAGGGCGTCGAGGGCCTTCGCCGGATCGTCCCGGTCGAGGCGGAGATCGAGCGCGAAGTGGTTGCGGGTGCCGGCCGGTATCACCAGGAACGGCAGGTCGTTCCGGGCGGCCACCTCGGCGACCAGCGCCTGGGTGCCGTCCCCTCCGGCCACGGCGAGCAGATCCGCTCCGTCGCGTACGGCGCCCTCGGCGAGTCCGGTGACGTCCTGGTGCCCGGCGCCCAGCAGCTCCACCCGGACGCCCGCCGCACGCGCCCGGTCCGCCAGCCGGAAGCGTTCCACCTTGCCGCCGCCGGAGCGCGGGTTCATGAGCGCCCAGGGCCGGCGAGGCGGAGGGGCGGGCACGTGCGCCGCGCTCGCGGGCGCCACCGCCGCCCGCGCGGCGGCCACGGCCCCCACCCACAGCGCCAGGGACACCGCGGCCGGCCCCAGCATCCCGCCCGCGGCGTACAGGGCGAGGACCGTGAGCGGCGCCGTCACGCACAGCACCGCGCCGGCGATCCGCACCACGCCGGAGTGGGCGAGCGTCCACCACAGCCCCATGGCGGCGAGGGCCAGTCCGGCGATGCCCAGCAGCGCCCAGAGCACACTGCGCAGTCCGGCGGCCACGAGCGGCACCAGAACGCCGGCCGCGAGGGCGAGGAGGGACAGGCGTGCCCATCCCGTGCCCTCCCGGCCGGCGGTCCGCACGCGGCCGACGCTCAGCGGTCGGCCCGGCCGTGCGAACGCGACACGCACAGCGCCCAGATGATGAAGCCGGAGAAGGCGATCATCACGACGGACCAGACGGGGTAGTACGGCAGGGACAGGAAGTTGGCGATGATGATCAGCCCGGCGATCGTCACGCCGGCGATACGCGCCCACATGGCGTCCCGGACCAGCCCGAGGCTGACGAGCACTCCGATGACACCGAGCGCCAGGTGGGTCCAGCCCCAGCCGGTGAGGTCGAACTCGAAGACGTAGTTCTGCGTCGTGACGAAGACGTCGTCCTCGGCGATGCCCATGATGCCCCGGAGGATGTCGAGCACGGACACGATCATCAGCGTGACGGCGGCGAAGACCGTCAGGCCCTCGGCCCAGTGCCGCTTGGCCGTCGGCGCGTGCGCGCCGGTCGCTCCGTGTGTCGGGTGTGTCGCTGTCATCCCGGTACCTCGATTCGGTGTCGTGCCGGCTCAGCGTCCGGCGGAGGAGGCGAAGGGACCCGGGTGGTCCGTGGCGCCGTGGCCGCTCAGGACCAGTTCCTTCGCCCTGCGGAACTCGTCGTCCGAGATGTCACCGCGAGCCTTGATCTCCGACAGCCGGGCGAGTTCGTCGACACTGCTCGCCCGCCCGCCGGTCCCCTTGGCGGTCTCACGGATGTAGCTGTCGAAGGCCTCCTGCTGGGCGCGTGCCTGCGCCACCTCGCGGCGGCCCATGTTCTTGCCCCGGGCGATCACGTAGACGAACACGCCCAGGAAGGGCAGGACGACCGTGAACACCAGCCAGCCGGCCTTGGCCCAGCCGCTCAGGTCGTCGTCACGGAAGATGTCGACGACGATCCGGAACAGCAGGATGAACCACATGATCCACAGGAAGAACACCAGCATGGTCCAGAAGGCGCTCAGCAGCGGATAGTCGTACGCGAGATAGGTCGCCCCACTCATCTCTTCCTCCGTTCCGGGCCGCCTGTGCCCGACGTTGCCGTTCTGCTCCGCCCTCAGCGTGTGCGCGGCGGGGCACCGCTGCCTCACCCGGGAAGGGTGAAGTGCCGGGGCGCCCGGCGGGATGTGTCAGCCCGCCCCGGCTGGTCGGCGGGCCGTGCCGGTGACGCCCGGCCCGCGCAGGGCGGCCCGCCAGGCCAGGGCGACGGCCGCCTCGACCAGTCCGAGCAGGACCAGCCAGAGGCCGAGCAGCCGGGTCAGCGCCCGCGCCGATTCGGCGGGCATGGCCAGGACGACGATCCCCGCGACGACGGCGAGCACCGCGGCACCGAGGACGACGCCGCGGTGCGGCAGGTCCCTCGCGGAGACGGCCGTGAACAGGGTCAGCATCCCGGACACCAGCCAGACGACCCCGACGACGAGGGAGAGGACGGCGACGGTCTGAAGCGGGTCGCGCAGGCACAGCACCCCGGCCAGGACGAACAGGACCGCGAGCAGCAGGCCGGGGAGCCGTTCGCCCGGGTCCTCCCGCCCGAGGGCACCGACGAACCGGAACGCCCCGGTCGCCAGCAGGTACAGGCCGATGAGGACCGCGAGGACGTGCAGTGTCGTCTCCGGCCACACCAGCACGACGACGCCCGGCACGAAGGTGGCGACGGCGGAGCCGAGGATCCACTGCCACGAGCGCCCGAGTGCCGCCAGTGTGTCGACGGGGAGACCCGGTGGTCCGGGCGCCGTGCCGTCGGGCGTGTGCTCCGGCCCGGCACCGGGTGCCGGACCGCGGGTCACGGCCATGGTTCCTCCTGGGTCCTGTGACGACGCGTACGGGGCGCCGCCCCGCCGGTACAGCGTCCCTCCGGCCGCCCGTCACCGGGTCACCCACGAGGGGTGAGCCCAGGGCGGCGCGGGCGCGGTGGGATGGGCTGGACAGTCGCCGTTTCGCGACGCAGGCGGGAGTGAGCGATGGCCGTACCGAGTCCTTTCAGCGCCTCCCCGACTCCGGCCGACCGGGCCGCCGGCGGCAGGAACGCGCGCAGCCGCGCGCCGCGGTCCTCCCACGGCTGGTTCGAGGCGGCCCGGGGACGGCGGGAGCCCGTCGGCGTGCTCGAACGGCAGTCGGCCACCCGGCTGCCGGAGCTGGTGCCGATCCGCTACGGCCGCATGCTCGAGTCCCCCTTCCGGTTCTACCGGGGAGCGGCGGCGGTCATGGCGGCCGATCTCGGGCCGCTCCCGGACACCGGCCTGACCGTGCAGCTGTGCGGTGACGCCCATCTGCTCAACTTCCGCCTGCTGGCCTCCCCGGAGCGCCATCTGGTGTTCGACATCAACGACTTCGACGAGACCCACACCGGTCCCTTCGAATGGGACGTCAAGCGGCTCGCGGCGAGCTTCGCCATCGCCGGCCGGGCGAACGGCTTCACGGTGGAGGAGCAGAACGGCGCGGTGCGCGCCTGCGTGGAGGCGTACCGCCGGCGCATGCGGGAGTTCGCCGGCATGCGCACCCTCGACATCTGGTACGCCCAGGACGACGCCGGGCGGCTGCGCGAGCTCCTGGACTCGTCGATGGACCGCGAGGCCCGCCGCCGTACCCGGGAGGCGACGGAGCGTGCCCGGTCCCGCACGCATCTCCAGGCGTTCGCGAAACTCACCCGCGTCTCGGCCGACGGTCGGCGCATCACCCCTGATCCGCCGCTGGTCACGCCGTTGCGCGACCTGCTCGACGACCCCTCCGCCGAGGCGGAGGCCCTGAGCGCGGTGCTGGACGGTTACGCGCGCTCGCTGTCGTCGGAGCGCCGCCATCTGCTGGGGCGCTACCACCTGGTCGACATGGCCCGGAAGGTGGTGGGCGTCGGCAGTGTCGGCACCCGGTGCTGGATCGTGCTCCTGCTCGGCCGGGACGACGACGATCCCCTGCTGCTCCAGGCCAAGGAGGCCCAGGAGTCGGTGCTCGCCCCGCACACGGCCGGTGAGCGCTTCGAGAACCAGGGCCGCCGGGTGGTGGCCGGTCAGCGGCTGATCCAGACGACCAGCGACATCCTGCTCGGCTGGACGCACGCCGTGGGACTCGACGGGCGGCCCCGGGACTTCTACGTACGGCAGCTGCGCGACTGGAAGGGCATCGCCCGGCCGGAGACCATGGACCCGGGCCTGCTGCGACTGTTCGGACAATTGTGCGGGGCAAGTCTGGCGCGGGCCCACGCCCGGTCCGGCGACCCGATCGCCATCGCCGCGTACCTGGGCCGCAGCGACCGGTTCGAGCGGGCGCTCACCGGCTTCGCGCAGGACTACGCGGACCGCAACGAGCGGGACTTCCAGGCGCTCGGGGACGCCGTCCGGTCCGGCAGGGTGCGCGCCGAGAGCCCGTGAACCGGCCGGGCGCTCACTCCGGCACCTGACGCAGCTCCAGGACCCTGAGGCCCAGTGACTGACAGCGGGCCAGCAGCCCGTACAGGTGCGCCTCGTCGACGACGTGCCCGAACAGCAGGGTCTGCCCCGACATCGTCACGTGGTCGAGTTCCGGAAAAACCTTGATCAGCGGTTCCGAGAGATGCCCGTCGACACGGATCTCGTAGCGCATGAGCCGCTCCCCGGGTGGCCTGGGACGGGCGGGCCGCGCCCGTGGCTCCCATCGTCCCGCGGCCGGACGGTGGCCCGGCTCACCCCGTACAGGTGAGAGGGAAGCCCGGTGCGGGTGTGCGGCTCAGTGCTTCAGCCAGAGGTCGGCTCAGTGCTTCAGCCAGAGCTTGCACGAGACGATCACCAGGCCGAGCACCAGGTTCACCGCGACCGACACCGCCATCAGACGCCGGGTGGCACCCGCCCGCCGGGCCGCGGCCGCCGACCAGCCCACCTGCCCGGCCACGGCGACGGCCAGCGCGAACCACACGGCGCCCTGGACGCCGAGCCCAAGCAGCGGGCTGACCGCCACGGCGGCCGCGGGAGGCACGGCGGCCTTCACGATCGGCCACTCCTCACGGCACACGTGCAGGACGACACTGCGGTCCGGGCTCCGATTCGCCAGCCGCTCCCCGAACAGCAGGGCGTGCACATGGGCGATCCAGAAGACCAGACCGGTGAGCAACAGCAGCAGCACCAGTTCCAGCCGGGGGAACGAGCCCAGGGTGCCGGCGCCGACGACGACCGACGCGGCGAGCATGGATCCGTAGACACCGCCGGTGTAGTCGGCGCGCGCCCTGCGCTCGGCGGTGCGCGCGGCAGGGCCCGCCGCGAGGTGCCGGCTGCCGGACATCAGGGCCTCCTCGGGTTCAGCCGGGCGGTGGGACGGAACCGGCGGGCATCCCGGCCCGCCGGGTCCGGTCGGCCGGCCGCCCCGGCAGATGCGATGTGACCAGGAAACTCGCCAGTGTGATCCCGCCGGTGGCGAGAATCGCCGCCTTCAGCCCGTCGAGCTGCGCCGACGCGTAGGAGTCCGTCACGGCGTCCACCTCGGACGGCGGGAGCCCGGCACGGACCGCCGCAGAGCGCACCTGGTCGGTGGGCACGAAGGTGACCCCGGCCTCCAGGGCGACACCGACCTGCTCGCGTGCCTGCTGGGAGAGCCGGGGGTCGTCCTCCACGTGTGCGGTGAAGGCGTGCGCGAGGGAGCCGATGAGCAGCGAACCGATGAGCGCGGTGCCCAGGGAGGAGCCCAGGTTCTGCGCCGTGTACTGGAGCCCGCCGGCCTCGCTGCGCTCCTCCTCGCCCACGCCCGACTGGACGACATTGCCGAGCTGGGAGGCGAACAGGCCCATGCCGACCCCGAGCAGGGCCATCGCGCCAGCGAAGTTCGCGTCGTCGATGACCGGGTCGATGGTGGCCAGCAGCCAGACGACGGCCGCCGCGACGGTGAGCAGGGCCAGCCGGACGACGCGGCGCGGCCCGGCCAGACGCCCGAGCCGGGCCGCGCCCAGCGAGGTCACGAGCATCGTGACGGACACCGGCAGCAGCCTGAGCCCCGTCTCGAAGGCGTCGAAGCCCTGGACGACCTGCAAGTACAGGGGAATGGTGAAGAACAGGCCCAGCAGGATGAGGTTCTGGCTCACCAGCGACATCAGGCCGGACCGCAGGACGGGCAGGCGCAGCAGGGACAGGTGGACGAGCGGATCGGCGCCCCGCTCGTCCCGGCGCCGCTCCCACCACCGGAAGGCCGCGAGGACGGCGATTCCGGCGGCGACGACGAACAGGGTGGGCGCGAACCCGAGGACGGTGAAGGGCGGGTTGCGCGGCCGCACCCAGCCCCAGGTGCCGCTCTGGAGCACGCCGAGCACGCCGAGCGCCAGACCCGCCGCCGACAGTACGGCGCCGACGACGTCCAGCCGGGGGCGCCCGCCGGCCCTCGGGACCTCCGTGATCGCGCTCCGCAGGGCGAGCACGGCGAGTACGACGACGACCTCCCCGGCGAAGACCAGCCGCCAGGTGAGGTACGTCGTCACCCACCCGCCGAGCAGGGGCCCCACGGCGATCCCGGCACCGGCCAGTCCGCCCACGACCCCGTAGGCGACGGCCCGGTCCCGCCCCCGGTAGGACTCGGCGACGAGCGCCGCCATGGCCGGGAGCACCATCGCGGCGCCGATTCCCTCGATGACCGACCAGCCGAGCACCAGGACCCCCAGCGTGGGGGCGAGGGCGGTCAGGGCCGATCCGGTGGCGTAGACGACGAGTCCGCCGAGGAAGAGGCGGCGGCGTCCGAGGATGTCCCCCAGCCTGGCCCCGATGATCATGAAGGCGGCCATGACCAGCGCGTACAGCGTGATGACGGCCTGGATGGCGGTGACCTCGGTGTCGAAGTCGTCCACCAGTTGGCTGATGGAGACGTTCATGACCGACGTGTCGAGCACCATCAGGAACTGCGCGGTCCCCAGGACGGCCAGCGCACGCCAGTGCTTCACGGTGTCCCCCTCGTCACAGCAGGTCCAGCTCGCGGGCGCGCCGCACGGCCTCGTTGCGGCGGTTGACGGACAGCTTCCGGTAGACGCTCTTCAGATGGGTCTTGACCGTGTTCACCGACACGTACAGGTCGGCCGCGATCTCCTCGGTGGACATGGTCAGCGCCAGCCGTCGCAGCACGTCGCGCTCGCGTCCGCTCAGCTCCTCGACGACGGCGGGCGGCGGCTCGTGCCGTCGCGGGGGCGGACCGGACGCCGTCGCGGCCGGTGCGAGCCAGTCGGTCGTCAGCCAGCTCAGGGAGGGCGTGCCCAGATACGGCCGGATCCACGGCCCCGCCTCGACGAAGGGGCGCCGCAGCCGCTCCCGGCGCGCCTCCACCAGCGCCCGCACCACGAGCCTGCGCGCGGCCACGGCATCTCCCGCCTGGTCCGCGGCCTGCGCCCGCACCAGCGCGGCCCGGACGGTCACCGCGGGCCCGGCGCGCCCCTCCGGGCGCACCCGGTCCAGCAGCCGTACGGCCTCGGCGGCCCGGCCGGTGGCGGCCCGGACCCGCGCGGCCCCCACCGCGCAGGCCACCTCCTCGTCGGGCACCTCCCGCAGCAGAGCGGCCGCCGCGTCCGCGCGCCCCTCGGCGAGATGGGCGTTGGCCGCGACGAGCGCCGTCTGCCCGCGCGCCCACGGCGAGAAGCCGTCGGCGGGCACGTCCGGTTCCACCGCCTTGAGCGCGGCCCTCGGATCCCCGCGCGCCAGATGCAGACGCGCGGCCGTCAGGGCCCGTCCCGCCTCCAGTACGGGGTCCCGCATCGCGGGGTGCGCCTCGGCCGACGTGTCGAGCAGGGCCTGCGCCTGCCCCAGCTCGTCGCGGTCCACGGCGACGGCGGCCAGGACGAGCCGTTCGACACCGGAGCCGGACGGCCGGGGCAGCCCGAACCGCTCCGTCTCCGCGAGGGCCTCACGGGCCCTGCGTTCCGCCCTGCCGAGCCAGCCGTCCAGATAGTCGATCAGGGCGAGCCGCCCCAGCGAGTCCTCGCGCGGGAGCGCCGTGGCCGCCTCCGGGGCGGAGTCGGCGACGGCGGACAGGGCGTCCCGCGCCTCCTCGAAGCGCCCGGCCCACAGCCGCGCGGAACCCAGATGGTCCAGCAGCAGCGCGGTCAGTTCGGGATGCCGGTCCAGCAGCTCGGCGGGGACCGCCTCCCGCAGCCTCCCGGCCGCCCGCGCCGCGTCCTCCGCCCGCTCCGGCGCCCCGGCCAGCCGGGCGGCGAGGGCCTCCAGCAGGGCGCAGCTCAGCCGGGCCGCCGCCGTGCCGTCGTCCTCCCTCAGCCCGTGCCGCGCGCGGCGCAGATGGGCCAGCCCGCCGTCGACCTCGCACCGGGCCAGACGCCCGGCCGCCCGCACCAGCTCCGGGGCCGGGCCCGTGCTCTCCCACCCCATACGGGAGAACAGCTCGGCCACCGCGTCGGAGCGCGGCCCGGTGAAGAACTGGCCGATGGCGAGGTCGTCGACGAGAGCACGGGCGGTGAACTCCCAGTCGTCGGCGGCGGCACCGTGCCCCAGCGCCTCCGCCAGGGCCCCGGACCGCCGCAGCCACTCGGCGGCCCGCCGGTGCAGCTCGGGTTCCCGACCGGGCCGTCGCATCCGCATATGCGCGCGGAGAATCTCCCCGAACAGCGGGTGCAGCCGGTACAGGCCGTGCCCGAGGTGTTCGACGAACGCGTTGTCCCTGCTCAGCCGGGCCAGAATGGCCTCGGCGTCCTCGCGCCCGGTGAGCGCGTCCGCCAGGCCGGGGGAGAAACGGTCGAGCACGCTGACCCGCAGCAGCAGCTCCTGCGTCGCGGCGTCCTGCCGCTTGAGGACCTCCGCCAGCAGGAAGTCGGCGATCGTGCTGCGGTCCGCCTCGAACTCCTCCAGATACGCCTCGGGGTCCGGGCTCTCCCCCGCCGCCAGGGCGCTCAGCCGCAGCCCGGCGGCCCACCCCCCGGTGCGCTCCACCAGGGCGCGCACGGCGGCCGGGGGCAGCCGCAGCCCGTGCAGCTCCATCAGCTCGGCCGCCTCCTGCGGGGTGAAGGCCAGCTCCGCGCCCCTGATCTCCGTCATCTCGCCCGCGGCCCGGTAGCGGTACAGGGGCAGCAGCGGTTCGGTACGGGTGACGAGGACCAGCCGCAGCCCCGGCCCGGCGTGGCGCAGCACGAACTCCAGCTGCTCGGCGATCTCCGGGGAGGTGACCCGGTCGAACTCGTCGAGCACCAGCACCACGGGCCGCTCGCGCACGCTCAGCTCGGCGGCGAGCCGGGCCTGGAGGGTGGGGCTCACCCTGCTCGGGTCGGCCGGGAAACCGATGTCGGCGGGCAGTTGGACGCCGGCGCCGCGCAGGGCGCGCAGCAGGTACGCCCAGAACACGCCTGGCCCGTCCCCGCCCGTGTCGGTGGTGAGCCAGGCGACCGGCAACCGCCTGTCCCGACGGGCCACCCAGTCCGCGACCAGCAGGGTCTTCCCCGCACCCGCCGCGCCGTTGACCATGGTCAGCGGAGTGCGCAGCCCCTGGTCGAGGTGCCTGATCAGCCGCTCCCGCCGCAGAAACGTCACCGGACGCGCGGGCACGGCGAACCGGGTCCGCAGGAACGGGTCCCCGTGCGGGTCGGCGGCGCGGGCGTCCGCCGCGGGCGGACTGTCCTCTTCGAGCTCCGTCATGGCACTCACCGCCCTGTTCGGCCGTGCTCCCTCTCAGCATCCCAGCAGAGTGCGGCCGTGGCGCGCTGTGAGCCGGTGACCTCGACTAACGTCACCGGCATGAGCACCAATCGCGCCCTCGCTGACGCCCTCGCGGACGGCACGGTCGCACTGGACGGCGGCATGTCCAACCAGCTTGCGGCGGCCGGCCACGACCTGAGCGACGAGCTGTGGTCGGCCCGGCTGCTCGCCGAGGACCCCGAGGCGGTGACGGCGGCCCACCTCGCGTACTTCGAGGCGGGCGCGGACGTGGCGATCACCGCGAGCTACCAGGCGACGTTCGAGGGCTTCGCGCGCCGCGGGATCGGCCGGGAGGACGCGGCGGGCCTGCTGGCCCTGAGCGTGGAGTGCGCCCGTACGGCGGCCCGGCGGGCCCGGACGTCCAGGCCCCTGTGGGTGGCGGCCTCGGTCGGCCCGTACGGCGCCATGCTCGCGGACGGTTCGGAGTACCGGGGCCGGTACGGGCTGAGCGTGGCGGAGCTGGAACGCTTCCACCGCCCGCGCATGGAGGTCCTGGCGGCGGCGGCCCCGGACGCACTGGCCCTGGAGACGATCCCCGACACGGACGAGGCGGAAGCCCTGCTCCGAGCCCTGCGCGGCCTGGGCGTCCCGGCCTGGCTGTCGTACTCGGCGTCCGGCGACCGCACCCGCGCCGGCCAGCCGCTGGAGGACGCCTTCGCGCTGGCGGCGCGGGCGGACGAGGTGATCGCGGTCGGTGTGAACTGCTGCACGCCCGAGGACGCGGACCACGCCGTCGCCGTCGCCGCCCGCGTCACCGGCAAACCGGTGGTGGTCTACCCCAACAGCGGCGAGACGTGGGACGCCGGGGCGCGGGCGTGGACGGGCCGGTCGACGTTCAGTGCCGGGCAGGTGAGGGGCTGGCGTGAGTCGGGGGCTCGACTGATCGGGGGGTGCTGCCGGGTGGGCCCGGAGACGATCGCGTCGGTGGCGTCGGCGCTGCGGGCTGCGTAGCGAACTCGCACCAGACCACCTTCCCGGGGTCCCGCTCCCCCACGCCCCACTTGTCCGCCAGCCCGGCGACGAGCAACAGCCCCCGCCCGCTCTCGTCGGGCGCCTCATCCGGTACGTGCGGCACACCGCCCCCGCTGTCATGCACCTCGACACGAAGACCGTCGGCATACGGCAGGAGGCGCAGCAGAAATCCACGGCCGGGCGGCACGCCATGAAGCAGCGCATTGGTCGCCAATTCACTGACGCACAACAGCACATCGTCCGTGCGCCCGCGCACACCCCAGTCCTCCAGCACCCGACGGGCGAACGCCCGAGCACCGGGTACGGAGCGACGCTCACGACGAAAGAAGCGCTCACGCGGGGAGGGTGATGTTTCATCATTCACGGGACGAGAGTGACGCTCCGTGCTCACCATGGAACAGTCCGCGCACCCGTACGGCTCGACCGTACGCGTAGGCGACGGGGAACGTACGCGCACGGGTGGGGAGTTCGACCTCATGGGCACCACGACACGGCGGAACGCCTCAGCGATGAAGATGGTGGGCGCGCTGCTGTCCCTGTACCGCCAAGCGGCCGGGCACACCCAGCGGTCGCTCGGCGAACGGTTCGTCATCAGCGAGCAGCAGATCGCGTCGATCGAACAGGGCAGACGCCCGCTGAAGCCGGACCTCGCCGAGCAACTCGACGAGTTGTTGTGCACCAAGGGCGCGTTGTCGGTCGCACTGAGCCGGATGCCGGAAATTGATCTGGTTCCGTTGTGGGCGGAGGAGTTCCTGGACAGGGAGCGGGAAGCGATCGCGATCTCGTCCTACGAGAACCAGGTGCTGCCCGGCCTGCTCCAGACGGAGGCGTACGCGTGGGCGGTGTTCCGCAGTCGCGTGCCGTTCTATGACGAGGACACCATCGCCCGAATGGCAACGGCGCGCATCGAGCGCCAGGGGATCCTGCATGGCAGGGACGCGCCCATCACCTGCTTCGTGGTCTGGGAACCGGTGGTGCGTGCGCCGATCGGCGGGCAGGAAGTCTGGGCCGAGCAACTCCGTCAGCTGCGAGCCTGCTCCGAACTGCCGGGCCTCATGCTCCAGGTCTTGCCCCTTGACCGTGCAAGTCACGCTTCGCTGGACGGCCCGTTCGTGCTGCTGGAGACTCCTGAACACCAGCGGCTCGCCTACACGGAGAACCAGCGCGGCAGCCAACTGATCGCCGATCCCGATGAGGTGGCGATCCTCACGCAGAAGTGTGCGATGCTGCGGTCACAGGCCCTCACGCCTGAGGACACGAGGGAATTGCTGGACCGTCTCCTGGGAGAGCAATGAGCAGCACCGCACTTCGGTGGTTCAAGTCGAGCTACAGCGGCAGCGAAGGCGGCAACTGCCTCGAAGTCGCCATCACCCGGACCACCATCCACATCCGCGACTCGAAGACCCCGGACGCCTCCCACCTCACCGTCACCCCGAAGGCCTGGACCGCCTTCCTGTCCGTACCGTCGGAGGACACGAGCACCGCACCGGCGTAGCAGGCACCCGCCGTCCGCCGGGATCAACCACCCGCAACCTCGGGCCCGCGCTGAAGCCAGACGTAGTCGACCGGCTGAGCCGCGTTCCAACTCTCGGCAAGGCCGACCTCGACCGGCACGAATCCGGCACCGCGATAGCACCGCAGCGCGGTCTCGTTGTCGGGGTGCACGCGCATGAAGACGTCGGAGTAGCCCGCCCGGAGAGCCTGCGCGAGCAGCCCTCGCACCAGCACACGGCCGAGCCCCTTCCCACGGACGTCGGGTGCCAGGATGATCCGGGCGAGCTCGACCTCGTCCTCCTCGGCGTCGAACCACAACTCGCCATACCCGACGACCCTCTCCCCCTCGACAAGAACGTGAGCCCGCACGTCGTCATCCCGCTGCCACTCAGCAATCGTCCGCGCGGACACGGGAAACTCCTGCCGCCCACACCACATGACGACCTCACCAACGGAAGCCGGCCACCCCGCCACCGTGACGGCATGAGCAGCGACATAAGGAAGAAGCTCCATACGCGTCGATCAATCCTCAGATCAGGGCGACCCTTCAGCACTGGCCCAATCGAACCCCATGCAGGAGGAGCGTCAAACCTTCCTCGCGGATGTGGAAGGCGTATTCGACAAGGCCCCCGGTGAGAGTTCCGGGCTGGCCCGGTTTGACGGGCGGGGGCTGGAAACGGAGCCTTCCCAGGCCCCCGTGCAAGTCCCCGACCCTACTCAAGCCAGCGCGGCCGAGGCGATGTCGGAGTAATCGGCCCACGCCGCGAATCGTTGGCGGTGGATGGCGCTCACGTTCTGCATGACCTCGCGCCGCAACGCCGTGACCAGCTTCGACTCCAGCTCCGCGTTCACGCGGCCCATCGCTCGGAGCGTATGTGCCATGGAGACCGCCTGATACGGCAGCAGCGGTGGCAACGTGCTGCCCGGATCACGCGCGTACGCGTACAGCATGCCCTCGAAGTGCGGAGTTGCCAGGTCCACCGCGCTCGCGCTGTACCAGTCGCGGACGATGGTCGCGCACAGCTTCGGCACGGTTTCCTTCGCCCCGGGCTCGGCCCCGCCGAGTCCTCTCGCGATGGCCAGCGCGCGCCCCGCACTCGCCCCAAGCAACGAACGCTGGATCGACGGCGTGAGCACGGCGTCCGTGGAGGAGAGCAGCGCGCCCCAGAACGCCCTTTCGTCCGCTGGATGGGTACCGACCATCCGGATCGCGCCGACCAGCGCGACGTGACGCTCATACCGGGGCAGCCCCGCGAACGCGGCGAGCGCCTCCGACCGGTCGGCGAAGGCTGGACGTGAGGCGAGGACGAGGTACCGCCCGATGACGGCTGGGGCGGTGAGGCCGACCGGTGACAGGGCGGCCCGACATTCCTCGCTGCCGGCGAAACCGTGTAGCTCGAAGAGGGCGTCCGAGGTGCGGCAGGCCAAGCCGATGTCCTTGCGCGAGATCGCCCGTTGGTCGGCGGAGGCCGCGGCGAGCTCTTCTCCCTGGAGGATTTCCTCCGGGGCAGAGGGCTCGAGCGCGGTCCACTTGCGGACGGACTCAACCACGTGCACGGGCGCGCGCCGCTCCTGCGCCACGGCAAGCTCACGGAGCTCGGCGCTCAGCAGCTGACGACGGAAGTCCGACGCCAGCTCTGCCGCATGACGGGCAAGGACGTCGGACAGATGCACGTACTGCCCCAACCCGCGCGCGAGGGTGGCCCGAGCCAGAATGTCCAGGTGCTCGCCCAGACACTGGCGCAACGCCGGGAGCGCTCCGCTGAGCGTCCGGGAGTTGCCGGCCGCCGAGAAGATGGCGGCGAAGTCGTCGGCGGTGAGCAGTGGCAGATCCCAAGCGAGCGTGTCGCCTCGCAGGCGGTCGCCGATGACCTCCTCGAGGTGCCTGCTCAGATCGGCCTGCCCGTGGGTGTCCGCCCACGCCAACAGGTGCACCAGGAGCCCGACGTGTCTGCTGGCGAGCGCGTCGCTGAGTTCGGGCCAGGTTTCAGCGCTCGCAAGCCGGTCCCGGAACGCCGTCGCCAGCTCCGGACGTCTCCGCTGCAGGAAGGCGTGGTAGTGGATCACCTCACCAGGTCCCCGGCGTATGCAGTGGCGCACCACCTCGGGGATCGACGCGCCGACCCGCTCCGACATGACGGCGACGAACTCGGCGTTCCGCTCCGCGATCTCGCTGGCCCGAAAGCAGCTACCCAGCTCGGACGAGCTGGCCTTGCTCAATTTCTCCGCCACGTCGGCGGCCCGCACGTTGAAGAGGATGGCGAACAGCTTCCTGCTCAACTCGTCGTCGAACCGGCGGGCGGCCAACCCGACGTTCAGCAAGGACCAGACCGGCGCGTCGTAGGACCAGGCTATGAACTCCTGCCGTACCGCCGGCTGCTTGAGCAGCGTGCTGAACAAGGCGGTGGTTCGTGGTAGCAGCTTGAGGAACTGCAAGAAGTGCATGACGTCCGGCGGTGAGGACTGCTGGACCTTGGTGGCGAGGAGCTCCTGCTCCAATGAAAGCTGGTGGTCGATGTCCGAGAGCTGCGCGACACCGAGGGAGACGAGCTGGCGTGTCGTCCGCGACAGGTTGGACAGATTGGACTCCGCGAGGATGTCCTTGCGGATGATGCCGTTCTCGACCAGGTGCGCGAGTAGCCGCGCGGCGTCGGTGCGGCGTCCGGCCTGGACGAGTCGCGAGGCGATCCCGCAGGCGACATAAGGCTCGGTGACCGCGATCTGCTTCAGCTCCGCGGAGTCGGTCGATACGCCTAGCGCGCGCAGCAGCAGCCGCGCCACAGCCGGATGCCCCAGGGTGTAGTAGCGCTCGCGGGAGTGGATGAGACCTTCCATGACGAGCTTCGACAGGCCGTCGGAGACAAGCGAGCCGGAGCTCAGACCGAACTCGTATCGTCCGGCCGTGGCCAGGCGGCGCAGGTTCTCTTCCTCGTCGGCGCTGCGGCCCGTGAGATACCGCGACCGGATGAAGGCGACGGCGTCCTGCTGGGAAAGCGTGGTCGCGCCGGCCGCCAGCCGACCGATGCTTCCGCGCATCGCGAGTGCGAACGTCACCAGGTCGGGGAACGTCTCCTTCCATCTCATGAGAGCGCCGTCCGACGGCAGGGCCAGGGCAGCATGGGCGAAGGCATCTGTCCGACGCCACACGGCAAGCAGCGACCTGTCGCTGACGGTGAGCCTTACGGTCGGCACGCGGTTGTCGTGCTCGTCGCGCCGGGAGAGCAGCAGCATGAAACCGCGACCGCAGGTGGCCAGCCAGTGATTGACGATGGTCCGTTCCAGACGTCCATCGAGGTGTGTGTTGTCGACGATGAGCAGTCTGCCTGGCTCGTCGAGGGTGGTGAGGCGCTCGAGCAGCAGAGCTGTGTCGGTGACGCTGAACGGCGCGTTGAGGCTCGCCAGGTCGACGTAGAAGGCCGCGTCGACCCGCGCGGCGTCACGTCCGATCATGGCCGCCATCGTGGTCTTTCCCGTGCCCGACTCCCCGGAGACGCGGGCGATGCGGCGCGTGCTCAGATGATCGATGACCTCGTGGAACTCGGGCAGCGGGGCGGTTGTGGCGGCGTCGTACTCGTCACGCTGCAAGGCGATGGTCGCCGGGTCGCCGTCGCCGTAGATATCGGCATCGTCGATCCGGGCGAAGGGTGCGATCGACGGGACCTGGCCACTGCTGTCCGCTTCGGCGGTGGGCAGCAACTGGGCAAGCAAGGCGTACAACACCTCGGCCGAGGCGCGGGCCGCAAACCCCTTGTGCCGATCATCATTGTTGCCGTCGGCGTGGTCCATGACGCCCTTGGCGATCAGGCAGTACGGCACCCGATGCTGGTGCGCCACCGTGGCGACAGTAGCGGCCTCCATCTCCACCGCAGCGATCTTTCGCACCCCCATGCCCTGCAACCGGACCCACAGCCCGGGATCGGCGACCACCGCGCTCCCCGACGCCATCGGGGCCGCCACCACCTCGAAAGGCAGACGCCATGGCCCGTCCACGTCGTCGTACAACCACCCCTGCACCAACTCGGCACCTTGGTCGGTCAACTCCAACCCGGTTCGGGCACGGCCGATCAATCCTCCTTGTTCCCATTGCTGCAGCCGCACCCTCCACGTGCCTTCCGGGAAATACCGGCGACGCGCGGGATGGCTCCGTGGATCCTGGTCCCGGTACAACCGTTCCAACAGCCACAGCAGCGCGTCCTCATCGTCGGCCGAGCGGTAACTGGGCAGCCCTTCGGGAGTGAAGTCCTGCACCGCGTGCAGCCAACGGTGGTCCAGCCGGAACTGCCGATTGTCACCTTTCAGCCCCGCCGGGGATTGCTTGCCCTCGTCCCATTCGTAGACCGGGTCGGCTACCACGACATCCCCGAGAGCCATGTCGTCAGGGTTACCCGCGCACACCCCGCACATAGCCAGGCATCTGGGCTGCAACAGATGGGTCAACGTGGTCACGATTGGCGCCGTTTCCCGGCTGCCCATGTGCGTCGATCGTGCCAACGCCACCGACAAGCGTCGGCCGTCCTCTCGACAGTACTCACCCCACCAGTACGGGGCCGATCCCCCCGCGCCGCGCTCCTCCCACCGCGCCACCCCAGGGTCGCCAGATACCCCGGCGAGGCCCGCGGCCTTCGCCTCTGCTAACTCCTCCTGCAACGTGGCGATGACCAAAACGTCAACCCGGTCCACCGACACCTAGAGGCCACACCTCTCCAAACAATGCGGCCCGGTACCAGGCCCGCCGAATCAGACGAGGGTGTCCCGAGTTTCGCGGAACTTCGGTGACGACCCATTCGTAACTCTATGCCGCGGTGCCAACGGGCTCCAGGGATCTGTCGATTAGTGAGGGTTTTCAGGGTGGCCTCGGATGGGTGACGACCGGACCGTAGGCAACGGACAGGGCTCCCGTGCCGTTGAAAGAGGTGTATAGGTCTCAACTCGCCAGGAGCCCTGTTGGTCCCGTACTCATGGAGTGGGTGACGATGCTCCGACCGTATGCGCGGGCGGTGCTCGCTCTGGCATACCTGCGCCGACATGACCCCCTGGCTCAACTGGCTGCGGGTTTCCGCATTTCTGTCGGCTCCGCCCACACCTACGTCACCGCTGAATGGGCTCACCGGTCCCGATGCGAGATCCTTCTGCCAGGACCGAGCACCGCCGTCACCAACCAGCAGAACAGGACGGACCACCATGGCCAGTGTTGTCGAGCTGACGTACTACCCGGTCAAGGGATGCGCCGGGACCTCCACGGACACCGCCTCGCTGACGCCCGCCGGGCTCGCGCACGATCGGAGTTTCATGGTTGTCAGTGCGGAGGGGGTGGGGCGGACGCAGCGCAGAGATCCTCGGCTGGCCCTGGTCCGGCCCAGGATCAGCGGCGACGGCGAGCGACTCACCCTCCAGGCACCGGAGTTCGAGGCTCTGGACCTGCGTGTGGACACGGCCTCCGCCCGCCGGAAAGTGGAGCTGTTCGGAACCGTGTACCAGGGCATCGACCAGGGGGACGCGGCAGCCGACTGGTTCTCGGAGGTGCTCCGCGCGCCGAGCCGGCTCGTACGCGTGCCGCCGGAGCACGACCGAGTGACCGACGGCAGGACGCCCGGCACCTCCGCCTACGCCGACAGCTGCGCCCTGCACGTCGTCTCGCGCGCCACACTCGACCTGCTCAACTGCAAACTGGCCGAACGCGGCCTCCCGCCCCTGCCGATAAACCGCTTCCGGCCCAACATCGTGGTCGACGGCTGGGACGAACCGCACACCGAGGACCGCGCGCACCGCATCCGCATCGGCGACACGGAGCTCGGATACGCCAAGCTCGCCATCCGCTGCGCGGTCACCATGGTGGAACAGGGCACGGGAGCGAAGGCGGGACCGGAGCCGCTCCGTACCCTCGCCGGCTACCGCCGCGCCACCGAGGGAGGCATCGCCTACGGGACCAAGTACGCCGTCGTCCGCACCGGCAAGCTGTCCGTCGGCGACGCCGTGAACGTGACCGTGTGGGGCGAGTCCGAGCTCTGAGAGTGGGCTACCTCGTGCCCATGTCCAGCGTCCAGTAGTGGCCCCACGGTCCGCCCTCGTGGTGGCCCAGGCCCGCCTCCTGTGTCTCGGGCCTGAGGATCGCGTTGCGGTGGCCCCAGCCGAAGCGTTCGTCGTCCTGCATCCAGAAGCGGACCGCCTCCTCCGCGGTGGGGAAGCCCACGGCCACGTTCTCCGCCCGCCAGGAGTGGTAGCCGGCCTGGTCCATGGGCTCCCCGGCCTCCCAGACCAGCCTCCCGCTGGGGCCGCGGTGCATGTTGTCGCCGGTGACGGCCCAGTCCCTCGACTGGTCCTTCAGGAAGTTGTTGTGAGCGTTCGCCGCGTCCGTCAGCTGGGGGGAAGAGGCGAATCCCGTCGCACACGCGGTCATGGTCGCGCCTGCGGAGTTGCCGTGCGGCGGGTACTTCTCCGGATGCTGTCGTGCGTCGTTGATCAAGTCGAAACTCATTCCGGGCTCCCTCCGTGGAGGGCCTGCCCACCCCGGCACAGCCGGTCGGCCGACCGGAGGAGTCGGCCCTTTCCCCTCCCCATTCTCCCGGACGGGCTCCGCCCCGGCATCTCGTACCGCGCCCCGTGTCAGGTCCGGCGGAGCGCCCCGCTGCGGCGCAGTCGGCGTACCACCGACCGAAGTTCCGGGGGCGAGGACTCGGCGGCGTCCTCGGGGGTGGCAGTGGTCCACAGGGCGAGTTCGCGGTCCCGTGGGCCGTGGGTGAGGTGCGGGGCGCCGTCGCCGAAGACCTGTACGGGGTGCGTGGCGTCCCATCTCTCCCAGCCCGGCGAACCGTCGGAGACGAACCCCACCCATGCGGCGTGCATCGCCCGCGAAAGTTCCCGCGGCGCGCCCTCGCCCGCGAGTTTGCGGGCGTCCGGCTCGTCGCCGCTGTCGAAGACGAAGCCCAGTTCCAGGGCGTGGCAGGCGCCCATTCCGGGGCGTTGGGAGGGCCAGGCGAACTCGTAGACGTACGACGGCTCCGTGCGGCCGTCGGCCAGGCGGTGCAGCGGGATGCGGAGCAGGTGGTCGGTGACCATCTGGCCGACGAGTTCGGCGGTGCCGGCGTCCGGGTGCAGGGCACGGTAGCCGCGCGGGACCTCGCTGCCGCAGCGGCAGCGGGCCATCGCGCCGGCGAGGGCGACCGCGCCCAGGCGGTCGACGCGTTCCACCAGGCCGCCGGGGACGAGCCAGAGGCGGTACTCGTCGCGGGTCCAGCCGGTCAGCAGCTCCACGCCGGGGGCCGCGCCGTCCGTGAGTGCCTCCAGGGGGTCGCGCGGGACCAGGTCGCCGTCGACGACGACGCCGAAGGCGGGGCCGCCCAGCACCGGGCTGCTGAGGCGGCCGACGTCGGCCTGGGCGCGCAGGAGTTGCTCCCGGTCGGCGTGGGCGAAGGCGTCGGCGGTGGCGGGGACGCGGAGCCGGTGCGCCATGCGGCGGACCATCCGGCGGACCTTGTCCCGCTCCGTGGTCTCGGGTGGGCCGCTCTGGAGGACGGCCCGCTGGACCAGGCCCCGGGCCTGCGGGGCGGCGATGAGCGCGCCGGTGCTGATCGCGCCGGCGGACTGGCCGGCGAGGGTGACGCGGCCGGGGTCGCCGCCGAACGCCTCGATCGACTCGTGCACCCAGCGCAGGGCGGCGAGCTGGTCGCGCAGGCCGGGATTGGCGGGGGCGTCCGGGAAGAGGCCGTAACCCTCCACGCCGAGGCGGTAGTTGACGGACACGAACACCACACCGTCACGGGCGAAGGTGTGGCCGGCGTAGACGGGGACCGCCGAGGAGCCTCTGGTCAGGGCGCCGCCGTGGAGCCAGACGAGGACCGGGAGGCGGGCGCCGGGGGCGGGGTCGGGGGTCCACACGTTGAGGTTGAGGCAGTCGTCGCCGGGGACGACGGGGTCGGAGAGGTACCGGGCGAACGCCTCCGAGTACGGGGGCTTGGGGGCCGTCGGGCCGAACGCGGCGGCCTCGCGTACGCCGTCCCAGGGCTCGGGTGGGACGGGCGGGCGGAAGCGGCGGGGGCCGAAGGGTGGTGCTGCGTACGGGATGCCCCGGAAGACCGCGACATCGTGCTCCCACCGGCCGCGTACGGCCCCGTACGGGGTTCTGACCACGGGGTTCTCTCGGTCTGCCGTCATATGCCCACCAGCCCTTCACCGCGCCGTGGCGCGTGGTGCCGCGTCGCGCACCGGCCGAACCCGCCGGAGTCACAACAGCACCACGACGCCCATCCGTATTCCCGGGTGCGTGTGAGGGTTCTTCCCGCTCCGGGGCACCGGATCTACAGTAGGAAGCGCTTTCTACGGCCGTTTTCCGGAGCTGCCTCCAGAGAGAGCCGCTTTCTATCCGGTGGAGAGGTGGGGTACCCGATGGTCCGTGCGGGGAGTGCCAACGTGACGGCCGGGCCGACGCTCGCCGTCGTGGCCCGCGAGGCGGGGGTGTCGGTGCCCACCGCGTCCAAGGTGGTCAACGGCCGCGAGGACGTGGCTCCCGAGACGCGCCGCCGGGTCACCGAGGCACTGGACCGGCTCGGGTACATCCGGCGGCCCCGGTTCGACGGCGGGCGGGCGCCGCGCCTGGTGGACCTCGTGGTCCACTCGCTGGAGACCTCCGGGTCGGGCGCGGTGCTGCACGGCGCCGGGGAGGCGGCGGACGACGCGGGTCTGGAGCTCGTCGTCTCGGCCGCCCTGACGCGGAGCCGGTCGGAGGGGCCGGAGCGGGGCTGGCTGGACAAACTCGTCCTGCGGGGCTCGTCGGGCGTGCTGTTCCACCTCGCCGAGCTGAGCGAGCCGCAGTACGCCTGGCTGAAGCAGCACCGCATCCCGTTCGTGATGATCGACCCGGTGCTCGAGCCGCCGGCGGGCGTCGTCTCGGTGGGCGCGGCGAACTGGCGGGGCGGGGCGACGGCGACCGAGCATCTGCTGGCCCTGGGGCATCAGCGGATCGCGGTCGTCGCCGGCCACCGGCACACGCTGTGCGCCGACGCGCGGATCGCCGGCTACCGCTCGGCCCTCGCAGCGGCAGGGGTGCGGCACCGGCCCGAGTACGTCCGGTACGCCGGTTCCGGTGAGGCCGCGGCCGGCCGCCGCATGCGCGAACTCCTCGATCTGCCGGAGCCGCCCACGGCCGTCTTCGTCTGCTCGGACCGGATGGCGCTGGGCGTCTACGAGGTCCTCGCCGAGCGGGGACTGCGCGTACCGGACGACATGAGCGTCGTCGGCTTCGACGACCTGCCGGAGGCACGCTGGCTGACCCCGGGCCTGACCACGGTCCGCCAGCCCCTCTCCGAGATGGCCGCGACGGCCCTGCGGCTGCTGCTGCGCATGATGGACGGCCACCGCCCGGAGAGCACCCGTACGGAACTGTCGACCCGCCTGGTGGAACGGGGCAGCACGGCACGGCCGCGCGACCCTTCCGACGGGTCGGGGGCCGCGTCGTAGCACATCGGTACGCGGTCGCGGGCCACTTCGCTCCGTAGTCAACCACCCGGGTGAAGAGGCCCGTTGCGTCACTCTGCGTGCCCCTATGCTGCGCGCGTGACCAACGACGTGACGAGCGCCGCGCCGGGTGCGTCGGCCGGTGCGAACCCCCCGGGCGACGACGGTCCGCCACGTCCCTCGTGGCTGCGGCGTGCGGCGCTGCGGGTCCGCGACGCGGCCGCGGGCGCGTGGGTGATCACCTTCCTGCTCCTGGCGGATCTGGTGACCGTCCTCGCGGCGGGTGCCGTCTGGCTGACGCTGGGCGGGGACGCCGCGGTGGTCGGGGTGACCGCGGCGGCCCTGCTGGCCTTCGCCGCCGCCATGCTGCCGCTGATCGGGCGCCGGGGCCCCGACGGGCAGCCACCGCTGTGGCCGCCGTTCGTCCTCGTGGTGATCCCGCTGGCCGTCCTGGCCGTGGGGCTTCCGGCCCTGGGCGTGCGGGCGTTCCTGGAGAGCCGCCCCGTGGACGTCACGCACCGCGTGAAGCTCGCCCCCGGCCCTCCGCTGGTGGACGGGGACACCGTCACCGCCACCGTGCCCGTCGGCGACCCGAGGCCGCGCCTCATCCTCACCTTCGGCGTGGACCCGCACGACCCGAACGCCCCGGTGTGCGTGCCCGGCACCGAGCTGACCGTGACCTCGGCGTCGGGCGCCGGGAAGGACCAGGTGCAGACGGGCGCCCCCGGCACCGAGTTCACCTTCACGGTCGGGCGCGGGACGACCGATGTCGAACTGTCCGTCCTGATCCACGCGGAACAGGGCTGCGCGGTGGACCTGTCCGTCGCCTCCGCACACCTGGACGACTAGGAAAGAGAGCCAGTGACCGCCAAGACGCATGCCCCGCGCCGCCCGTACTCGCTCCGCTCCCCCGGTCACCGGTGCGCGCGGGTCGCGGCGGCCGCCGCCCTGCTGTTCACCGTCGCGGCCTGCGGATGGACGGCGGACGGGGCGGACGAGAAGTCCTCACTCACCGGCACCGTCTACATCGGCGGCAAGACCGACCAGCCGGGGTTCAACCTCCACAGCGGACACACCGACCGCGGTTTCGAACCGGACCTGGCCGCCTACCTCGGGAAGCGGATCGGATTCACCCCGCGGTGGCACGACGTGGTGTCCGCGAAGCGGGAGCAGGAGCTCGTGGAGAAGTCGTCGACGCTGGTCATCGGCACGTACTCGATCACCCCGCGACGGGACGAGAAGGTCGACTTCGTGGGGCCCTACTTCGTCACCAAGCAGGGCTTCCTCGTGCGCGAGGACTATGACGGCATCAGGACCGAGAAAGACGTGGCGGGCAAGGTCGTCTGCACGGTCGAGGGCTCGACGTCGGCCATCGCCGCGCTGCCCGGCGGCACGACACCGCACACGGAGACCGACTACTCGACCTGTGTGCGCAAGGTCCAACAGGGCGATGTCCACGCCGTGTTCACCGACGAGGCACTGCTCCACGGGTTCGTGGAGCAGCAGAAGAAGAGCGCGACACCCGTCAAGGTGGTCCCCGATGTCTCGTTCGGCAACATCAACCGGTACGGCATCGCACTGCCGGAGGGCCGCCGGGGCGACTGCGAGAAGCTGCGGGACGCCCTGCACCACTACCTCACCGACGCGTGGGCCGGCGATGTGAAGGCCCAACTGCCCGCGCTGGTCAACGCCTACCCCGGTGACTGGGAGAACCGCTTCCGTCCCGACCCGGAGGACCTCAACACGTACTCCTCCTGCAAGGACTGAGCAAACGGGTCAACGGGTGGCGGCGGCCCAGGTGATGCCGCCGAGCAGATGGGCGCGGAAGTCCGGGTCGTCGTAGGCCTCGGCGGTGTGGCCGAGAGCGGTGTAGAAGACACGGCCCGCGCCCTGGTCCCGGCACCAGGCCAGCGGGTGGTCGTCGCCCATGCCGCCGCCCTCGTACGACGACTCGTCGGCGGAGACGAGGACCCGGACGGCGGGACGCGGGTTGGTGCGGAAGTCGTACCACTCGTCCGTGAACTCCCATACGGCGGGCAGGTGCCGGGTCGCCGGGTGGTCGTGGTCCTCGACCACGGCGCGGCCCGGCTGGAGGGCCGGGTGCCGGTCGAAGCGGGCGCCGAGCAGGTCGCCGTAGTGGGGCCAGTCGTACTCCGTGCAGGCGGCGGCGTGCACTCCGACGAATCCCCCGCCCTCCTCGACGTAGGCCGCGAGCCGCTCCCGCCCGGCCGGGGAGAGCACCTCGCCGCTGGTGGAGAGGAAGACGACGGCGGCGTACCGGTCGAGCGGCTCCTCGAAGGCGGCCGGGTCCTCGGTGGCGTCGACGGAGAAGTCCCCGAGGGTGCGCAGGGCGGTTACGGCGGCGGGGATGGAGTCGTGGCGGTAGTCGGTGGTGCGGGTGTACACGAGGAGGGCGGGGGACGTCATGCGCACGAGCCTAGGCGTCGGAAACCCGGTGTCGTGCGGGTGGGGTGGGCGTTCAGAATGTGCGGATGATCGGCAACCGGATCACCTACCGCATGGCGGACGGCGTACGCGTCCCCGGGACGTGGCGCCACGTCTTCATCCACAACTTCGACTACCACCTCACCGACCTGCTCATCTACGCGGACGGGCTCATCGACTGCTGGGGCCTGGTCACCCTGGAGGAGTTCGAGGCGAAGGTGCGCCGCGGCAAGGTCGCCCTCGAACTCCCCGAGGGCGCGGAGGCGTCCGCCTTCGACCTGGCGCGGTGGACGTTCGGCGAAGCGCGCGTCTGGCTCACCCCCGAGACGCTGGTCGCCGAGATACGGGACACGATCGACCAGCTCAACCGGCGCCCGGACTCCACGGGCCGCTGTCTGGCCGCCGTGGACGTGTTCCTGGCCGACCGCACCGAGGAGAACCGGGCCGCCGCCCGCGACGCGTACCTCGCGATCCCCGAGACGCAGCGGCACTACGCGCTGGGGGACATGGACCTCAAGGACTGGCCGTTGCAGGTGCTGGTGGCCGGCCCCGGCGGGACCGCCGACCGCAGACCGGACGAGGAGATCACGCAGGAGCAGTACGACTGGGCGCTCTCCTACTTCGCCGAGCGCGCGGAGTGGGCGGAGAAACGGCGTTCCCGCGTACCGGCCGACGGGCCCGCGACGTCCTTCGCCCCCGCGATCCACGTGTACGAGAGCTATCCGCTCAAGCCCTCCGACGATCCGGGCACCAAGGCCCTGCGCAACGAGTTCCCCGCGCCCATCGAGATCGACGGCATCACCTACCCGACCGTCACCCACGCCTACTGGGCCCTCTCCGTCGACGATCCGGCCGTGCGGGAGGCGGTCGCCGCGGCGGCCAGCACCTTCGACGCGCGGAACCTGGCCGCCGACGCCGGGCGCGGCGAGGACTGGGAACTGCGGCGGACCGCCGTCATGACCCGTCTGCTGCGGGCCAAGTTCACCCGGCACCCGGAGTTGGCCCGCGCCCTGCTCGACACGGGCGACGCGACGATCGTCTACGCCGACTCCGACTCCGCGTTCTGGGGCGACGGCGGCGGCCGGGGCCGCAACTGGACCGGGCGCCTGCTCGAACTCGTCCGGTCGGAGCTGTACGCCGAGCGGTGACGGGCGGCGGTGTCCGATTCCTTCAAGACCGGCGGTGCGGGGGCGTCCTACGGTGAGCGCATGACTGCACGATTCGATGCCATCGGACTGGTCGTCACGGACATGGCGGCCTCCGTCTCCTTCTACCGGCGGCTCGGCTTCGCCTTCCCCGACGGGGCGGAGCAGCAGGGGCACGCGGAGGCCGGGTTGCCGGGCGGGCTGCGGCTGCTGCTGGACACCGAGGAGGTCGTCCGCTCCTTCCACCCCGGGTGGCGGAAGCCGTCCGGCAGCGGACGGGCCGGCCTGGCGCTGCGCTGCGACAGTCCGGAGGAAGTGGACACGCTGTACGAGGAGTTGGTCGCCGGCGGAGCCCACGGTGAGCTCAAGCCGTGGGACGCCGTGTGGGGGCAGCGGTACGCCACCGTGCTCGACCCGGACGGCAACGGGGTGGATCTGTTCGCACCGCTAGCCGGCCAGTAGCTCACCCAGCGGAACGCCCGCCAAGTCCCGTACCTCGCGGGCGAGATGGGCCTGGTCCGCATAGCCGGTCCGGGTGGCCGTCTCCGCGAAGGGGACGTCCGCCCGGGCCAGGGCGAGGGCGCGGCGCAGACGGAGGATGCGGGCCAGGGTCTTGGGACCGTAGCCGAACGCGGCCAGCGAGCGGCGGTGCAACCGGCGGGCGCCCAGGCCCAGTTCGTCGGCGGTCGCGGCGACCGGGCGGCCCGCGTCGAGGGCGGCCACGACGCGGAGGAGCAGCGGGTCGGGCGGGGCCGTTTCCGCCGCTCTGCGCAGGGCCAGGTCCTCCAGGCCGTGCGTGGGGTCGTCCACCGCGTTGACGCGTGCGGTCAGGCGGCGGACGTCGGCCGCCGGCCACAGGTCGGACAGGGGGACGCGGCGGTCGCGCAGTTCGTGGGCGGGTACGCCCAGCAGGGCGGGCGCGGTGCCGGGGTGGAAGCGGATGCCCGCCCAGGCACTCGACGGGCCCCCGGTGAGGTGGGCGCGGGTGTCGGGGCCGGCGACCAGCAGGCGTCCCTCGTGCCAGAGCAGGTCCATGCAGCCGTCCGGCAGCACCCGGCCGGTCCCGCCGCCGGTGGGGGTGTTGGTCCACACGACCGCGCCCGTCAGCCGCGACGCCCGCTCCCTGTACACGTCGCCCAGGCTACGCCGCCCGGGTCCGCCACTCCTGAGGGCTGACGTCGTAGGCCCGTTTGAAGGCGGTGGACAGGGCGAACGCGCTGCCGTAGCCGACCTGGCGGGCGATCGCGCCGATGGTGTCGTCGGTGTCGCGGAGGCGGTCCGCGGCGAGGGCGAGGCGCCAGCCGGTGAGGTACGTCATCGGGGGTTCGCCGACGAGTTCCGTGAAGCGGCGGGCCAGGGCGGCCCGGGAGACACCGGCCTTCGCGGCGAGCTCGGCGACCGTCCACGGGTGGGCGGGGTCGTCCTGGAGGAGGCGTACGACCGGCCCGACGACGGGGTCGGCCTGCGCCCGGTACCAGGCGGGCGGCTCCGCCTCCGGGCGGGCGAACCAGGCCCGCAGCGCGGCGATGACCAGCAGGTCGAGCAGCCGGTCCAGGACGACCTCCTGACCGGGTGCCTCGCGCACGATCTCCTCCATGAGGAAGGGGGTGAGCGGGCAGTCCCAGACGTCGGCGGTGAGGGTGAGCAGCGGCGGCAGCGCGTCCAGCAGCCGGCCGCCGATCTCGCCGCGCATCTGGTAGGTGCCGATCAGCACCACCGTCTCGCCGTCCAGTCGGTCGCCCCAGGTGCGGACACCGAGGTCCATCACGCCGTTCAGCGGGCGTCCGTCGGGGTAACTGCATTCGCCGCCGGGCAGGATCACCGCCTGCGGGGCCGTGTCCGGGTCGTCGGCGCAGGTGTACGGGTCGGGGCCGCGCGCGATGGCGAGGTCGCCGGGGCGCAGGCGCAGCCGCTCGCCCCGGTCCGGGACGATCCAGGCGCCGCCGCGCACGAGGAGCATCACCGTCAGCGGGGCGCGGTCCTCCACGCGGACCGCCCACGGCGGGTCGAAACACGCGCGGATCATGAACGCGCCGCGGGCGCGGGGGCCTTCGAGCAGGCCGGTGAGTGCGTCCATGGGAGCAGCGTAGACGCGGGCTTATGGGAATGAGCCGTTCAGCGATGGTTGCCTGCGGCGCGGGGCAGTTGACTCGAAGGCATGACAGACATGGCACAGGACAGCGGGAACATGACGGTCGTGGTGACGGGCGCCCGGGGGCGTACGGGGAGCCGGGTGGCGCGGGCCGCCGAGGCTGCGGGGCTGACGGTGCGGGCGGCGTCGCGGGCCACCGGGTTCGACTGGACGGACCGGTCGACGTGGGCGGACACCCTGCGGGGTGCCGACGCGGCGTACCTCGTCCACCCGGCCGATGTCGGCGCCCCCGGTACCGCCGAGGCGGTCGGCGAGCTGGCCGGGGCGGCGGTCGGACTGGGCGTACGGCGGCTGGTGCTGCTGTCCGCGCGGGGCGAGGAGCAGGCGCTGCCCGCCGAGGAGGCGCTGCGTGCGTCGGGCGCGGACTGGACGGTCGTACGGGCCGCCTGGTTCGCGCAGAACTTCAGCGAGGGGCCGCTGGTGCCGGAGCTGGTGGCCGGGGAGCTGGTGTTCCCGGCGGGTGAGGTGGCCGAGCCGTTCGTGGACGTGCGGGACATCGCGGATGTGGTGGTGGCGGCGTTGACGGGCGGGGAGCGGTATGTGGGGCGGACGCTGTCCGTGACCGGGCCGCGGCTGCTGACCTGGGGTGGGGCGGTGGCGGAGATCGCGGCGGCGGCGGGGCGGGCGTTGACGTACCGGTCGGTGCCGGTGCGGGAGTACGGGGAGGTGCTGGTCGGGTTGGGGGTGCCGGCGGAGGAGGCGGCGTTTCTCGTCGAGCTGTTCGGGGCGCTGCTGGACGGGCGTAACGCGTGGGTGGAGGACGGGGTGCGGGAGGTGCTGGGGCGCGAGCCTCGGGACTTCGCGGGGTTTGTGGCGGAGGAGGCGGCGGCCGGTACGTGGAAGGGGTGAGCGGCTTTTCTCGCCCCCGCCGCCTCTTCCCGTTCCCGTCCCTGGGGGCTGCGCCCCCAGCCCCCCTTTCGGCCCTTCGGGCCTCGTCCTCAAACGCCGGACGGGCTGAAATCAGCCCCTCCGGCGTTTGAGGAGCGGGGTCCGGGGCGGAGCCCCGGGTCGGGACGGGAAGGGGCGGCGGGGGCGAAGAACGCTCACTTGCCCTCGTGGGGCGGGCCCTCGCCGTTTCTCGGGTGGTGGGACCGTACGTGCGTGCGCAGGCGGGATGTGACGTCCTCCGGGGGGAGGAAGCGGGACCAGCGTTCCGGGAACTCCGAGGGCATGTCGGGATCGGCCTCCCCCGCCGCGGCGGTCGTCCGCGCGACGTACTCCGCGACCTGCGCCTGCCGCAGCCGCTCGTTCGCCTCACGAGCCGCCGCCGTCGCCGCGGCCGGCCACACCCGGTCGATCGCCGCGTTGACCGCCGCGCCGACGAGCACGGCGAACGCGGACACGCCGATCCACAGCAGTACGGCGACGGGCGCGGCGAGGGAGCCGTAGATGGTGGGGCCCTCGACGGTGTTCGTCAGGTAGATGCGCAGCAGGAAACTGCCGAACACCCACATGCCGAGCGCGACCAGCGCCCCCGGCACGTCCTCGATCCACGGGGAGCGCACGGGCACGGAGACGTGGTACAGGGTGGTCAGGAAGGCCACCGACAGCAGGATCACGACCGGCCAGTAGAGGATCTGCACGACGGTCGTCGACCAGGGCACGATCTCCACGACCGCGTCCGGTCCCGCGACCATCAGCGGCAGCGCGATCGAGCCGATCAGCAGGGCCACGATGAACAGCAGGAAGGCCAGCAGCCGGGTCTTCACGATGCCCCGGACGCCGTCGAGGCCGTACATGACGGTGATGGTCTCGATGAAGACGTTCACCGCGCGGGACCCCGACCACACGGCGATCAGGAAGCCGAGGGAGATCACGTCGGGCCGGCCGCCCTTCGTGACGTCCCGCAGGATCGGCTCCGCGATCTGGCTCACGCCCCGGTCGGAGAGCACCGTGCGGGAGGCGTCGAGGAGGTTGCGCTGGAGGCTCTGGATCGTCTCGGCGCCGGTCCAGGCGTCGACGTAGCCGAGGAGGCCGATCATGCTGAGCAGCAGCGGGGGCACCGACAGCAGCGTGAAGAACGCCGCCTCGGCCGCCAGGCCCAGGATGCGGTACTCCATGCACGAGTTGACGGTGTCCTTCAGCAGCAGCCAGGCGGTCCTGCGCTTGGAGACGTTCCGGTAGAGGGCCCGGGCCCGGTGGAGGCGGCCGGAGGGCGCGTCGGGGGATTCACTTGCTGGCTGCACGACCTAAAGGTATCCGTCGTGCCTGGTCGCACTCACCCACAGGGCGAATCGACGGGTGAGGCCGGCGTACCGCGGGGTAGGTTCGGGGGCATGGCAGGCACCACGCACACCGTGACCAATCAGGCTCCCCCGCTCGTGCAGTACGACGTCTTCGGCGCCGACCGGGTCCTGGTGGAGGCGGTCGAGCGGCATCTGGACCCGGACGTGCTGGACGAGGGGCTGTCGGAGCTGTCGGGGCTGGGGCGGACCGCCGGCTCCGCGCAGGTGCAGGAGTGGGGGGCGCAGGCCAACGAGCATCCGCCGCGGCTGCGCACGCACGACCGGTACGGTCACCGGATCGACGAGGTCGACTTCCATCCCTCCTGGCACCGGCTGCTCGGCAAGGGCGTCTCGGCGGGGCTGACGGCGGCCTGGGCGCGGCCGGGCGGGCATGTGCGGCGGGCGGCGGCGTTCCTGGTGTGGACGCAGGCCGAGGCCGGCAACGGGTGCCCGCTGTCGATGACCCACGCGGCGGTGCCCGCGCTGCGGACGGATCCGGCGCTGGCGGCGGAGTGGGAGCCCCGGCTGACCTCGACCGTCTACGACCGTGGGCTGCGGCCCGCCGGGGAGAAGGCGGGCGTCCTGTTCGGGATGGGCATGACGGAGAAGCAGGGCGGCAGCGACGTACGGGCGAACACGACGGCCGCCCGGCCACTGGCGGAGGACGGCGCGTACGAGCTGACCGGGCACAAGTGGTTCTGCTCGGCGCCGATGTCGGACGCGTTCCTGGTGCTGGCGCAGGCGCCGGGAGGGCTGACGTGTTTCCTGGTGCCGCGCGTGCTGGAGGACGGCACGCGCAACGTGTTCCTGATCCAGCGGCTCAAGGACAAGCTGGGCAACCGGTCCAACGCGTCCGCCGAGGTCGAGTTCGACGGGACGTGGGCGCGCCGGGTCGGGGACGAAGGGCGCGGGGTGCGCACCATCATCGGGATGGTGGCGGCGACCCGGCTGGACTGTGTGCTTGGCTCGGCGGGGCTGATGCGGCAGGCCGTGGCGCAGGCGGTGCACCACTGCGCGCATCGTGAGGCGTTCGGCGGGAAGCTCGTCGACAAGCCGCTGATGCGCAATGTGCTGGCCGATCTGGCGCTGGAGTCGGAGGCGGCCACCACGCTGGCGCTGCGGCTGGCGGCCGCGTACGACGACGGCGGCGAGCAGGAGCGGGCGCTGCTGCGGATCGCGGTACCGGCGGCGAAGTACTGGGTGACGAAGCGGTGCGCGCCGGTCGCGGTGGAGGCGGCGGAGTGCCTGGGCGGGAACGGTTACGTGGAGGAGTCGGGGATGCCCCGGCTGGTGCGGGAGTCGCCGCTGAACTCGATCTGGGAGGGCGCGGGCAACGTCCAGGCGCTGGACGTGCTGCGGGCGCTGCGCCGGGAGCCGGCGGCGCTGGACGCGTATCTGCGGGAGGTCGGGCGGGCCCGCGGGGCCGATCACCGGCTGGACGGCGCGATCAAGAACCTGCTGACCGAACTGGCGGATCTGGAGGGCGTCGAGGGGCGGGCGCGGCGGCTGGTGGAGCGGCTGGCGCTGGTGTTGCAGGGGTCGCTGCTGGTGCGGTACGCGCCGCCGCAGGTGGCGGACGCGTTCTGCGCGGCGCGGCTGGGCGGGGACGGGGGCGCGGCCTTCGGGACGCTGCCGCACACCCTGGACCTGGCGTCGGTGGTGGAACGGGCCCGGCCGGTGTCCTGAGGGGCCCGGCGACCGGACCGGGGACGCGGACGCCGGCCCAAGGGGCGCGGGGAACTGCGCGACCGGCCACCCACGGGCCAGGAGCCGCCGACGCGGGGCGAGCCGCACCCCGTGCCGCGCACACCGCCCGGCCGCCGCCAGGCAGATCGCGGGGGTGGTGCTGCGCCGACACGGCACCACCCCCGCCGCACAGGCCCCATTACGAGCCGTGGACGCCGCTCGGGACGGCGTCGCTCAAGTTTCAACCAGCCCAGGACTCACCACCAGGGTTGCAAGGGGTTGCAACTTGATGCTGTCGGGGCCGTACTGAGCGTCAGCGCCGGGGGCAAACGGCAGTATGAGACCGACAGCTTTTCTTCCGGGAGGGGACCGGTGGCGCTCTCGCCGATGGACGTGACGCATCTGGCCGTCGTCGATACGGCGCGGGCGGCGCGCGTGCTCAGCGAGGTGCGCTCCGCCGCGCTGTCCGGGCAGCGCGCGCCCGTGGCCCCCCGTCCGGTGATCGAGCAGTCGTGGGAGCGGATGCGGCGCAGCGGCGTCGACCCGGAGCACGACTTCCGCAGTGGGCTGCTGTCCCGGGAGGAGGTGCAGCGGCGGCGGGAGTCGTCGACGCTGCGGCATGTGCTGCCGGTGCTGCGGGAGGGGCTGCTGTCGGTCGCGGACGTCGCCCACCACATCATGGTGGTGGCCGACGAGGAGGGCCGGGTGCTGTGGCGGGAGGGCAGTGCCCCGGTGCTGCGCAAGGCCGACGGGCTGGGCTTCGAGATCGGCGCGGACTGGCGGGAGGACGTCGTCGGCACCAACGGGGTGGGCACGCCGGCGGTGACGGGGCGCCCCGTGCAGGTGTTCGCCTCCGAGCACTTCGTACGGTCGCACGCCACCTGGACGTGTGCCGGGGCGCCGATCAGGGACCCCCGGGACGGGCGGCTGATCGGTGTGGTGGACGTGAGCGGGCCTCTGGAGACGATGCATCCGGCCACGCTGGCGTGGGTCGACTCGGTGGCGAAGCTCGCGGAGGCACGGCTGCGGGAGACGCACGTGCGGTCGCTGGAGCGGCTGCGGGCGGTGGCGGCGCCGGTGCTGGCCCGGCTCCAGGGGCGGGCGCTCGTCGTGGACCGGCAGGGGTGGACGGCGGCGGTGACGGGGATGCCGTACGTGGAGCGGCTGGCGCTGCCCAAGTCGGTGTCGGCGGGGATGCGGTGGCTGCCGGCGCTGGGGCGCTGCTCGCTGGAGCCGCTGGCCGGTGGCTGGCTGGTGCGGGCGGCCGACGAACCGGTGACACGTGCCGCTTCCCGGATCGTGCTGGACCTCAGGGGGCCGCGCCGCTGGTCGGTGGAGGTGTCCGGCGGTACGGGATCCTGGGCCCGCGAACTGAGCCCCCGGCACGCCGAGTTGCTGTACCTGCTGGCCGTGCACCGCGCGGGGCGCAGCGCCGCGGACCTCGCCCGGGACGTCTTCGGGGACCCGGCCCGTACGGTAACGGTCCGGGCGGAGATGTCCCGCGTCCGGCGCTACTTGGGCGCCCTCCTGGACCACCGGCCGTACCGGTTCGCGGAATCCGCGTCGGTGGAGGTCCTCCTCCCCGACGACCCCCACGACCTCTTCCCCCACTCCACGGCCCCGGCCCTGGCCCTGGCCCGGCAGCACCCGTCGCCGTAGGAACGCCGAGCCACCTGCGTCAAGGGGGCGGGGACTCGTACAGGAGTGCCCGGGGTCGCGCGTGGAGGAGCGTTGTCGCGCGTATTTGCAGGGTCTTCGTCCTCCGGGCCCGGCGGCTGTCGTAGCATCCCGGTACGGGCCACCCCATCTGCTCCACGGTCAACGCTCGGACCACCGGACGCAGTTGGCTCGCCTCGGGAGGACGTATGAAGCATCGCGGCAGACACCGCCGGCGCAGGCGGGGCAGGGCGCTGCGGGCGGCGCTGGCCGGGACCGCCCTCGCGCTCACCGCGGCCGCCACCATGATCAGCGCCTCGCAGGCCACCGACGCCGACGACCCCGGGGCCCTGAAGCCGCTCACCGCCTCCTCCGAGGCCACGCCGCTGCGGCTGGCCGAGCAGGGCGTCCCGCGCGACGCGCTCGACCGGATCTCCGAGGGGATGGGCCGGCCCGTCGGCGTGGGTGCCGTCCTCGCCGACCCGGACGGTTCCCTGCGCGACGCGGAGGAGTGCACGGCCGACGACCGGCGCGCCCTTCCGGTGGAGCCCGCCGCGACCCACGCGTACTGCTGGCCCGGTGCCGACACCGAGGGCTGGCAGTCCGGCGCGGTGACCACCTCCGGCGACGCGGACGACGACGGTCGCTGGGGCGAGCACCGGGTGATCCTCTCCGGGTGGAGCCGCAGCACCGGCTCCCCGTCCGAGGACGGTCTCGCGCGCGTCGCCTTCGTGGACGCCGGTGACCCGGACGATCTCCGCTACACCTGGGCCCTGCTGGCCGTTCCGGTGGACGGCGGCCGGGACTACCGCGGGCTGGGCTCGTCCGTGTCCGGCATGGTCTGGTACCAGGACAAGCTGCTGGTCACCGCGGGCCCGGCGGACGACAGCGCGCTGTACGTGTACGACGTGGAGCGGGTCCAGCGGGCCACCGTGGACGGTACGACGGTCGGCAGGGTGCCCGGCGGCTGGTCGGCGGCCGGAGCCCGCTATGTGCTGCCGGCCGTCGCCTCCTACCGGACGAACGGGACCGCGGCGCCCCGGCCGGACGGCATCTCCCTGGACCGCAGCACCGTGCCCGACAGCCTGGTGGCGCGCGAGGCGACGCCCGTGGACGACGACGGGCCGACCCGGCTGTGGCGGTACGGGTTCAGTACCGAGCCGGAGCGCGCGGGGCTGCTCGACACGGACCCGGTCGCGGTGTACGAGACCGAGCTGACCGATGTGCGCGGCGTGCTGTCGTACCGGTCGGGCTGGTATCTGGGCCGGACGACGGGGACACCGGACGAGCGGGGCACGCTGTGGCGGCAGGACACGGACGGGGCGCGCCCCACCCGGTGCGGGGCGGACGAGACGCACCGCTGCTGGAGCGGCCGGGCGGCCTCCTTGTCGTACTGGCAGGAGACGGGCGAGGTGTGGTCCCAGTCCGGGCGCATGCTGTTCGCGCTGCCGCTGGCCTCGGTCGACCGGTCGCTGGACTGAGGGCCGCTCAGGAGGCGCCGAGGGCCGCGGAGACGGCGGCCGGGTCCCAGTAGTAGGGCCGGATCTCCTGGATCCGGCCGTCCCGGACGGTCATCTCCTGGACGATCCTGGTGTCGAGTTCGTGGCCCGTGCGGCGGGCCACGAAGCGGACGCGGTTGGCGACCACGACGTCCTCGCCCTCGACGAAGCACCGCTGGTCGAGGAATTCCATGCTCCGCCACGCCTCGCCCATGACGGCCAGGAAGTCCTCGATCCCCTTGCGCCCGCGCCAGGTGCCCGAGTACGGCAGCCCGGGCGCCTGGTGGAGCGTCACGTCGGGGTCCAGGCAGTCCGCCACCTCGGCGAAACTGGCCTTCCCCGGGCCTCCCGCGGCGATGTAGGCCGCTTCGGCGCCGTAGAACCGCTCGAGGGTGCGGGCTGTGTCGGTCTGAGGTGCCGCCATCGTCTCTCCCAGTCGGTGCGTTGCTTCCGGCGTTCGACGCCGACGGGAGCAACGAGGGAGGGATCGTGCGGGTTACCCCGGTGCCGGTCGCACGTTCTGGTGGATTTCGAGCGTCGCCGTGGAGCGGTTGAGCGTGATGTAGTGCAGCCCCGGGGCTCCCTCGCGCAGGAGGCGCTCGGCCATGGCCGTCGCGTACTCCACTCCGATCCGGTGTCCCTCGTCCGGCCGTTCGCGGGCCCGGTCGAGCCGCCTGGCGAGTTCCAACGGGAAGGTGGCGTTGGAGAGTTCGGCGAAGCGGGTGATCTGCCGTACGTCGGTGGCCGGCATGATCTCGGGGATGATGGGCGTGTGGCAGCCGGCCCGGGTGACGCGGTCCCGCAGCCGCAGGTAGTCCTCCACGTCGAAGAACATCTGCGTGATGGCGTAGTCGGCGCCGGCCCGGCACTTGGCGACGTAGTGCCGCAGGTCGCTCTCCCAGTCCGGTGAGCGCGGGTGGCGCTCGGGGAAGGCCGCGACGCCGACGGTGAAGTCACCCAGTTCCTTGACCAGGCGTACCAGGTCCCGCGCGTAGGTCAGGCCCTGGGGGTGGGGCGTCCACGGCCCGCGGGGGTCGCCGGGCGGGTCTCCGCGCAGGGCGAGGACGTCCCGCACTCCGGCGTCGGCGTACTGGCCGATGACGTTGCGCAGTTCGCTCACCGAGTGGCCCACCGCTGTCAGGTGGGCGACCGGGCGCAGCGAGGTCTCGGAGGCGATGCGTTCGGTGACCTCGACGGTACGGCTCCGCGAGGATCCGCCGGCGCCGTAGGTGACGGAGACGAAGGTGGGGGCGAGGGCTTCGATCCGTCGGATGGTCCGCCACAGTGTCGTGGCTCCCGCCTCCGTCCTGGGCGGGAAGAACTCGAAGGAGAAGGTGGGTGTGCCCGCCTTCAGTTGCTGTCGCAGCGAGGGGGCCTCGCGGGGCGCGGGCTGCGGGCGCTGTGCGGTGAGCAGGGTCATGGCAGGTCGTCCAGGAGGGGTTCGAGGGCGGCCGCCGAGGCGGTGCCGTAGGTGTCGGCGACGCGTTGCAGCAGGTCCGCCGGGACCACCTTGTAGTCCTGGGTGCCGACGGTCTCCAGGACGAGCGTGGCGAGCGCGCATCCCAGCCGGGCCGCCTGTTCCTCGGGCAGGTGGTGGGCCGTGGCGGCCAGGAACCCGGCCCGCAGCGCGTCCCCGACGCCGGTGGGGTCGGCCGCCTCCCGCACGGGCACGGCGGGGATCTGGCATGTGTCCCCGGATTGCCGTGTGATCCGTACGCCGTCGGCTCCCCGGGTGGAGATCCAGGTGCCGATGCGGGCGAGGACCTCCTGCGCCGTCCAGCCGGTGCGTTCCAGGAGCAGCGCGGACTCGTACTCGTTGGTGAACAGGAACCGGGCTCCGTCGACGAGGGTGCGGGTCTGCTCCCGGTCGAGCCTGGCCAGTTGCTGGGAGGGGTCGGCGGCGAACGGGATACCGAGCGTGCGGCATTCCGCGGTGTGACGGAGCATGGCTTCCGGGTCGTTGGGGGCGATCAGCACCAGGTCGGGCCTTCCGGTGCGCTCGACGACGTCCGCCAGGGAGATGCGTTTCGCCTCGGCCATGGCTCCGGCGTAGAACGTGGCGATCTGGTTGTGCTCGGCGTCGGTCGTGCACATGAACCGCGCGGTGTGCGCGGTGTCGCTGATGTGCAGGGCGGTGTCGACCCCGGTGCTGTGCAGCCAGGCGGCGTAGTCGGTGAAGTCCTTGCCGACGGCTCCCACCAGGAGGGGGGTGAGGGCGAGCCGTGCCAGTCCCACCGCGATGTTGGCCGCCACGCCGCCGCGGCGCACGTCGAGGGTGTCGGCCAGGAAGGACAGGGAGACGTGGTCCAGCCGGCCGGGGAGCAGGTGGTCGGTGAACTTGCCGGGGAAGACGGCCAGGTGGTCGGTGGCGATCGAGCCGGTGATGAGGATGCGCACGTCAGGTCTCCTCGAAAGACGCGTGGTCACAGTCCCGCCGCGGCTTTGAGCTGCTGCACGCGATCGGTTCGTTCCCAGGTGAAGTCCGGTGTCTCACGGCCGAAGTGGCCGTAGGCGGCGGTCTGGGCGTAGATCGGGCGGAGCAGGTCGAGGTCACGGATGATCGAGGCGGGACGCAGGTCGAAGACGTCCCTGATGGCCTGCTCGATGCGTCCCTGGGAGACGGTGGCGGTGCCGAACGTCTCGACGAACAGGCCGACGGGCCGGGCCTTGCCGATGGCGTAGGCGACCTGGACCTCGCAGCGGGTCGCGAGGCCCGACGCGACCACGTTCTTGGCGACCCAGCGCATCGCGTACGCCGCCGAGCGGTCGACCTTGGAGGGGTCCTTGCCGGAGAAGGCGCCGCCGCCGTGGCGGGCCATGCCGCCGTAGGTGTCGATGATGATCTTGCGCCCGGTGAGGCCGGCGTCGCCCATCGGGCCGCCGATCTCGAAGCGGCCGGTGGGGTTGACCAGGAGGCGGTGGTCGTCGGTCTCGAGTTTGATGCCGTCGTCCGCGAGCTGTCCCAGTACGTGGTCCACCACGTTCGTACGGACGTCGGGGGTCAGCAGGGTGTCGATGTCGACGTCCGCCGCGTGCTGGGCGGAGACCACGATCGTGTCCAGGCGGACGGGACGGCTGCCCTGGTACTCGATGGTGACCTGGGTCTTTCCGTCGGGACGCAGATAGGGCATGGAGCCGTCGCGGCGTGCGGCGGAGAGGCGGCGGGACAGTCGGTGGGCCAGGTCGATCGGCAGGGGCATGAGGGTGGGTGTCTCGTCGGTGGCGTAGCCGAACATCAGCCCCTGATCGCCCGCGCCCTGCCGGTCGAGTGCGTCGCCGTCCGCGTTCCCGCGGGTCTCGTGGGCGGCGTCGACGCCTTGGGCGATGTCGGGCGACTGGCTGCCCAGGGAGACCGAGACCCCGCAGGAGGCCCCGTCGAAGCCCTTGTGGGAGGAGTCGTAGCCGATGGCGAGGATGGTGTCGCGCACCAGTTGGGCGACCGGTGCGTAGGCGGTGGTGGTGACTTCGCCGGCGACGTGCACCTGGCCGGTGGTGATCAGTGTCTCGACGGCGACGCGGGCGGCGGGGTCCTCGCGCAGCAGCGCGTCGAGGATGGTGTCGCTGATCTGGTCGGCGATCTTGTCGGGGTGTCCTTCGGTGACTGACTCGGAGGTGAAGAGGCGGCGTGACATCACAGCTCCAGGGCGGTGTGGAGGGTCGGCGGGGGCGGTGGGGCCGAGCGGGTCCGGGCTCGTCACCTCTCCTTCGATCCGGTCACGAGTGCCGTCAGCTCGCCCGGGTCCGAGGGCAGTTGATTGCCCCGCCAGGCCACGTGCTGGTCGGGCCGGACGAGGACGAGATCCCGCTCGTACAGGTCGCGCGCCGCTTCGAGGTCGACGTCCAGCACGGTCAGCGGCATGCCCTGGGCCTGGGCGGCGGCCTCCAGTCCCTTGCTGCCGGGGGCCCGTCCGCCGAGCCGCAGGAGGGTGAAGCCGGGCCCGAGGCGGTCGAACAGGGAGCTGCCCGGTCCGTGCCAGTCGTCCAGCCACAGGTGGGGGGCACGGCCTCCGGGCCGGCTCGAGGGGGTGTAGGTGCCCCAGGAGTCGGCGGGCGGCTCGCCGTCGGCGACGACGAGGGGGGACCCGTCGTACCGGGCACCGAGCTGGACGCCGAGCGAGTGGGTGCGCTCGCCGTAGCAGCGCAGCAGGTCGCCGACGCGGGCGCGGGCCTCGGCGCCGCGTGTGCTGTCCTCCTCCAGGAAGGCGGGGCGCTCGATGGAGCCGAGCCCCGCGTTGAGTTCCCGGGCGGCGGTGGTGTTGCGCCGGGCGATCGGCCGGCGTTCGCTCTCATAGCTGGAGAGCAGCCCGGGGCCTCCCCATCCGTGCAGCAGGGCGGCGAGTTTCCATGCCAGGTTGGCCGTGTCGTCGATGCCCGTGTTCATACCGAAACCGCCGTTCGGTGTGAACAGGTGCGCGGCGTCCCCGGCCAGCAGGACCCGGCCGATGGTGAGGCGCTGCGCGACCAGGGCCACTCCGGGCGTCCAGGGACGCCGGCCGAGCACCTCGACCGGGAGCGGCACACCGGCGGCGCGGCGGACCAGCTCCCGGATGCGGTCCGGGCCGGCGGTGTCCGGGTCGATCGAGCTGGTCAGGAGGAAGAACTCGTCCTCGCCGTTGAGCGCGATCAGATTCATGACCAGGTCGCTGTTGAGGGACCAGTAGCTCCAGGCCCGGCGCCCGGTGACGGCGTCCCGGTGGAAGGTCGGCAGCCGCAGATGGGCGGCGGTCGCGCGGCGGCCCAGCACGTCCTGGTCCAGGGCGCCGTCGCCGTCGTAGTGGACACCGAGGGTGCGGCGTACGAAGCTTCGCCCGCCGTCACAGCCCACGGCGTAGCGGGCGGTCCAGTGTTCGGCGGGGCCGTCGGCGGGTTCGGCTGTCAGTTCCACCCGGGTGGCGTTCTGGCGCAGTGCGGTGACGCGGCGGCCGAGGCGCAGGGTGATGTTCGGCCGGGTCCGGGCGTGCTCGTAGAGGAAGTTCTCCACGTACATCTGGTTGGCGCGGTGCACCGGTTCGGGGGTCTGGTCCGTGGCGGGTGCGGCCGCGGTCTGACGCATGCGCAGGCCGCGGGAGGCCAGCCGGAGCCGGGACAGTTCGGTTCCGGCGTAGCGGGTGAAGTAGACGATGTCGGCCGGGTGCCGGTCGGGCAGTCCGAGCCGGCGGACCGCGGCGGAGATGCCCAGGCGGCGGTAGTGCTCCATGGTGCGGGCGTTGTGCGTGTTGCCGCGTGGCTCGGCCGGCTGCTCCTCCTGGGCGTCGAAGACCACGCAGGGGACGCCGTACCGGTCCAGGAAGAGGGCCAGGACGATACCGACCGGTCCTCCCCCGACGATCGCCACCGGGGTGCGCGTGGAGTCAGGCACGGCGTTCCCCCGAGGCGTCGGCGGACGCGTTCCGGCGCAGGCCCAGGGCCGTTTCGAGGGCGTCCCGAAGGGCGTCCGGGGGGTCGTCGCAGCGGGTGAGCCGGCGTGCGGTCACGAAGCCGTCCGGGCGGACGAGGACCATGCCGTGCTCGTCGTGGCCGCGCAGCCGTGCCCACTGCTCGTCGACGGCCTCGGGTCCTCCCTCGGCGCCGACGGCGTGGGCGTCGATGCGGACGCCGAGGCGGGTGGAGAGGGTCTCGGCCGCCCGCAGCCACGGCGCCCCGTGAGCACCGGCGAGAAGCAGGAACGATCCGGCGGCGGTGTGCAGCTGGTGCGTGGAGACGCGCCGGCCGTGGTGGCGCAGCCAGGCGTGCGGGAGCCGGGAGCCGGGCCGTGAGGTCTGCGGGTACTCCAGCCCCAGCGGGTCGGCCGGTGGCAGGGGTGTCCCGTCGCCGGTCACCTGGCCGGCGTCGGCGTAGCTGTAGCCCATCTCCAGGCCCAGGTGCGCGGTGGTGATGCGATTGGTGTCGAAGTACTCGCGCAGCACGGCCCGCCGGGTCTCCCCGTCGGGCGTGTCCGCGAACAGGGCCGTCATCTGGGCGCGGTTCCATTCGGGACGGGCGCCCTGGACGACACCGGTCGCGGCCGTGAAGGCGATCTGGTTGAACAGTGAGTACACGGCCCGCTCCACGACGCGCCGGGCCACCGGGCGCCGCTCCGGCTCGTAGCTGTCCAGCAGCGACTCGCCCGCCTTCCGGCCCAGGACCAGCGCGAGCTTCCAGGCGAGGTTGTGCGCGTCCTGGATGCCCGTGTTCAGGCCGAGCGCGCCGGAGGGCGGGTGACGGTGGGCGGCGTCGCCGACGAGGAAGACCCGGCCCGAGCGGAACCGCTGGGCCACGGTGCCCTCGACGGGCCACCGGCTGATGCTCTCCACGTGCATGACGTGTTCGTCGGGCAGTTTGAGGGTCCGGCGGACCATCTTGACGACGGTCTCGTCGTCCAGTTCTGCCGCGCCCCGCTCGCCCGGGGGCCGGGAGAACATGAGCGTCCACTCCCTGGAGTGCCGCCCCCAGTGGTCCGGTCCCATGGGGACGACGCCGCAGTGCTCCAGGGTGCCGTCGTCGGAGAGGCTGGAGACACGGTTGACGACGGCGTCGTCGTAGGGGATGAAGGCGGAGAAGTCCGCCCGGACATGGAGGTTGATCCAGTCGAGGAAGGTCGGGGTGCCCTCCATCGGAATGCCCCGGAGACGTCCGACCGTCTTCCCGCCGTCCGCGGCGATCACGTAGGAGGCACGGACCAGGAGCGTCCTGCCGTCGGCGCGGTCGACGACGGTGGCGGTGACACCGGTGTCGTCCTCGTCGAGCGCGACCAGTTCGTGGTGGAAGAGGAGGCCGCCGGGCGCGCGTTGTTCGGCGTGGCGGCGCAGCAGCGGTTCCAGCCAGCGCTGTCCCAGGTTCGCGTGGGGCTGCGCGGACGCCCGGGCGTAGCGTTCGGCGAGGTCGCCTCCGCCGTAGGCGCTGGTCCGGTACAGCACCTTGCGGTCGTAGGGGGCGTCGCCGCCCAGGCTGGACAGCCAGACCATGGCACCGCAGTTCTCGCGGGGCGCGCCTTCGCGGTAGACGTCGTCGGCGACCTTGTGGTGGGCGAAGATCTCCATCGTCCTGGCGTTGAGGATGTGCGCCTTGGGCTGGACGGACGTCGAGGGGTGGCGTTCCACGAGGAGGGACTCCACCCCGAGGTCGGACAGGGCCAGTGAGGCGGTCAGCCCGGAGCCGCCGCCGCCCACGATCAGCACGGGGACCTCGCGGTCCGCCGCGCGTCCTTGCCGGGGTGCGGTCACTTGTCCTCCTCCGCGGGTGCCGCGACCAGCAGGCTGGTCTCGAGGGCGAGTTCGTGGACGGTCTCCAGGCGCAGGCCCGCCGCCGTCAGCAGGCCCCGGTAGCCGTCGAGGGTGCGCTCCCGGCCGCCCGCGGCCACGAGCAGGTGCAGGTCCCACAGGAGGGGCAGCAGCCGCCCGCCGTCGTCGGGGATCACCCGCTCGACGACGAGCAGCCGGGCGGTGGGGGACATCGCGGCGCGGACGCCGGCGAGCAGCCGCACACAGTCCGGGTCGTCCCAGTCCTGGAGCACCCGGGAGAGCAGGTAGACGTCGCCGCCGCCGGGCACGCTCCGGAAGATGTCGCCGCCCACCGTCTCGTAGCGGTCGGCGGCGAGGGTCCGGCCGAGCTGCTCCTCGGCGACCGGGATCACGTGCGGAAGGTCGAACAGCACGCCGCGGAGCGTGGGATGGGCGTGCAGGACGGCACCGAGCAGCGCGCCGGCGCCGCCCGCCACGTCGACGACGGTGCGGGCGGTGGAGAAGTCGTGGGCGACGGCGACGTCCTGGAAGAAGACGTTGCCGGCGTTCATGGCCCGCTGGAAGCGTGCGGCCGCCTCGGGATCGCGTGCCAGGTGCTCGCGCAGGGGGACACCGAAGGCGTGCTCGAAGCCCGACGTCCCGGTGCGCAGGGCCGTGGTGACGGCGCCCCAGGCGCGGTGGAACTCCTGCCCGTAGACCAGGGCCATGTCCCGCATGGAGCGTTCGTGGCCGGCGCGGAGCAGGTCGCCGGCCGGGGTGAGCCGGTAGCCGGTGTCCGCCGAGCCGGTGAAGGTGCCCGTGGCGGTGAGCAGACGCATCAGGCGTTCGATGCCGTCCTTGTCGCAGTCGGTGACGGCGGCCAGTGCGGCGGCCGTGGTGTGTCCGGCGTGGATGTGGTCGGGGATGCTGAGCGTGGCGGCGGCGTGGAGCGCCTGGGCGTGCCAGGCGCCGGTGAGCGCGTCCACCACGCTGCGCGCGGCGTGCCCGTCGGCCATGGGTCGGACCTTTCCGGTTGGGGGAGTTCGGCCGGGGTCGGCCTGCTGCTCACTGCTCGGCATGCGACGTGACCGCCTCCGCGTCCGTGCGGTCGTGGGCCGCGGCCGGCCCGGGCGGGGCGCTCAGCAGGGAGTGGTGCCGTTCCCGCAGGCGGCGCTTGAGCACCTTGCCGGTCGGTCCCACGGGCAGCCCGTCCCGGTCCGCGACGACGACCAGGGCGCTCAGGGGGCCGAGCCCCTTCTTTCGCAGGGCGCGGTTGCAGACGTCGAGCAGGCTCCGCGGGTCGCGGGTGACGCCGTCCCGGTAGAGGACCACGGCGGCGGGCAGCGACTTCCCGGGGCTGTCGGGGTCGTCGACGGCGATGACGGCGGCGTCCAGTGCCTGCGTCGTCAGCAGCACCGACTCCTCCAGCGGGAGGCTGTGGACGGGGCCGTCGGCGGTGTGGATCACGTCCGGGGTGCGGTCGAGGTGGTACCAGCGGCCGTCCGGTTCGCGCCGGACGACGTCCCCGGTGAGGAAGTAGCCGTTGCTGAGGGACTCCTGGCTGAGGAGGGGGTCGTCCCAGTAGCCGGGCGTCACACTGGGCGTGCGTACGCCGAGCAGTCCTGCCCGGCCGTCGGGCAGCGGCCGGCCCGACTCGTCGAGGACGGCCGCGTCCCGCACCGCCTTGACCGGCCGGCCGATCAGACGGTCGTACTCGGCGGTCTGCGGGGTGTGGGCGGTGCGGAACAGGACCATGCCCATCTCCGAGGATCCGAGCCCGTCCACGTAGCGGGAGCCCGCGACCTTCCGGCGGCCCTCACGGCGCATGCCCAGGGAGGTGAGCGGGCGGATGTGCCGTTCGTGCGAGGCGTCCCCCATGCCGTTCCAGGTGTGGATGGACTGCGCGGCGTACGGGGTGACCTTGGTGACGTCGATCTCCGCCAGGGTGAGGGGGAAGCCGAGGACGAACGTGGGGCGGAAGCGGTTGATGGCCCGGGTCACGGAGGCGCCGTTGGCGGCGTCCAGGACGAGGGTGGGGATGCCCAGGAGCAGGGCCATGCTCAGGTAGCTGATGCCCGCGGAGTGACTGTGCGGGAGCGCGGTGAGCATCCGGTCGGACCGCAGCGAGGGAAAGGTCCAGAAGCGCTCCCTCTTGCCGTCGATGAACGAGGCGTGGGTGAAGACGGGGGCCTTGGGCCGGCCCGTGGTGCCGGAGGAGTGGGAGATCATCACCAGGTCGTCGCGCCGGTGCCGGTGGGGGAATCCGGGGATGGGGCCCGACGGCCTGGCGGCGGTCTCGTCGATCCGCCGGATGTCCTCGGTCAGGATGTCCTTGGGCCGGTCGCTGCCGGGCCGGGCCCAGATGTCGGTGCTCGCCTCGAGCAGATCCGCGTCGGCGACCAGCACCGTGACCTTCGTGCGTGCGAAGTACTCGGCGGCGGTCGGCGTCGCCATCTGGGGGTTGCAGTGCACGGCCACGGCGCCGAGGCCGGTGACGGCGATGTGGTGCAGGAGACCGTGGAGCCCGTTGCGGGTGTGGATGCCGACATGCGTGTGCGGCAGTACGCCGTGGGTGCGGTACCAGTGGGCGTAACGGATCACGGTGCGCCGCATGTCGTTGAGGGACAGCCCGGGCAGGTCGCCCTCGTCCCAGGTGTCCGACGTGACGTCCGGGTGGTGGAGCAGGGGCCGGTCCCGGTCGTGGGCCACCTGCCAGGCGTGCCAGAAGAAGTTCCCGGCCCCGAGCCGACGGTCCGTGGTGAGACGGAGCCGCTGCGCGACGGACCTGTGGGTACCCAGAATGTTCATGCGCGTGCCTCTCCTGATGCGGTTACGGGGTCCGCCCCGGGGGGCTGAGGGTCTTGCGCAGCCTCCCTTCGAGCGCTCTGTTCCGGATGTCGGGAGGGAGCGCCGTGCCCGCGCGTGTGGTGCCGCGCGCCACGGCGTGGGCCAGCCGGGTGGCCAGTGCGGGGTCGGGCGTGATGTGCGACGCCGCCGGATAGCGGGTACGCAGCCGGCGGGTGAGCGCTTCCTCGTCCGGGCCGGACAGCACCCCGCAGATGCCGGCCGCGGTGGCCGCGACGAGCAGTGCGCCGGTTTCGTGGGTGATGACGGCGCAGTGGAGGGACACCCCCCGTCCGCCGTCGCGGTAGGCGGTGGGGGTCATGCCCAGGAGTCGGCGGGTCAGGGTGTAGAAGGTGCCCGTGGAGTTGAAGCCGCACTGGTAGATGGCCTCCGCGACGGTGCCCGCGCGGGACAGCGCCTGTCGCAGGTGCTCCGCGCGGCAGACGGTGGCGTAGGTCGCCGGTGTCACTCCGATCGTCCTGGCGAAGAGCCGGTGGAAGTGGAATCTGCTGAAGCCGCTGAGTGCGGCGAGGGTGTCGAGGGAGGCGGGCTGTCCCGGCTGTTCCATGACCCGGCACGCGTGCAGGGCGGCGGACTCGCCGGGGGAAGGCCCCGGTTCGTCGTCGGGACGGCAGCGCAGGCAGGGGCGGAACCCGGCGCGCCGGGCCTGGTGCGGGTCGGTGAAGAAGACGGCGTTGCCGCGCTCCGGGGTGCGTGCCGGGCAGGACGGCCTGCTGTAGACACCGGTGGTCAGCACCCCGTAGCAGAAGGTTCCGTCGGCTCCCTCGTCCCGCCGCGCCACCGCCGCCCAGCGGATCTCGTCCGGGGTGGAGGAGTCCCGCCGCTGCCGTGCGGTGGGCGGCGCGGTGCCCGCGTGCACCGGGGCGGCCCGCCGGTGCGCCCGGCTCACTTCTCCAGGCAGAACTCGTTGATCGGGTAGCCGACGTGCCGGTCCGCGGCGGGGAGGTAACCGAGCACCTTGTCCCCGGGCTTGAGTTCGGTGCTGTTCAGGACCTTGCCGCCGGGGCCCAGCACCCGCACGTGCCAGTCGTCCTGGAGGATCAGGTTCGCGGTACGGCCGTTCGGTCCGACGGCGTCGATCGAGATGAGCGGGCGGGTCTCGATCTTGACGCGGCCGACGGTCACCAGACGGGTCGTTCCGTGGATGTCCACCGCAGTGACCTTGCTGCCGGCCTTCAGCTCGCTCAGGTAGTTGGTCCGCTCGTCCTGGCCGAGGGTGTAGGAGTGGATCGCCCCGGCGTTGACGCGGAACGGCCTGGTCGGCATGTACGGCAGCGGATGCGTCTCGCTGACACAGAGGATCATGCCCTTGGAGTGCGAGCCGACGAGGATGCCCTCGTCCTCGCGGAAGTAGGTGGCGGTGTCGACGCACGCACGGTCCCCCATGCCCACGTGGGCCGTGGCCGTGATCTCCAGTTCGACCAGTTCGAGGTTCGGAACGCCGGCCTCCGCCGCCTGTCGCAGCGCGGTGGCGTCACCCACCGCGGTGGGCGCCATCAGCACGCCGTCGGAGCCGAGTTCCAGCACACCGAAGATGATCTCCGCCTCTTCCGTGTCCTTGGCGATCGTGACCAGGTTCCCCTCGGCCTTGGCCGCGGCCGCGATCACGATCTCCAGGGGGATCTTGGTCGGATCGCGGAAGTCGAGCAGACTCCACTTCTCCGTACGCGCGGACCGGCACGCGTCCTCCAGGGTGTCCGCGTCGACGATCTCGACGTAGCGTCCGAACTCGATCTCCGGGTGGCGCAGGGCGAGTTCGGCCGGCTCGCCGTGCTTGGCCGGCTCGACGACGACGATGTCGGCCGTGCCGAAGTCCTCGGGCAGCGTCTGTCCCTGCGGGAAGAGGACCTTGCGCACCGTGGGCGGCAGGCTCGCCAGGTCGGCGGGGTCGGCGGCGAGGATGCCGTCCACTCGGGCGTGGAGCGCTTCCTCCACCACCGCGTCCTTGGCCGATCCCACCGAACGTATGTCGATCCAGCTGAGCTTCACAGGACACCTGCCATTCGCGAGGAGGTCGGATGTACCAGGGAGTTGCCAGGGCCGTGGATGAGCTCGGCGAGCTGCATGACGGTGGCCCGGGGGTCGGGCGAGCCGAAGACACGGCGGCCCACGGCGAGGCCGCGGCAACCCGCCGCCATGGCCGCCGAGGCGAAGTCGGCGAGGCCGGAGGTGCCCGCGCCGCCCGCCACGATGAGGGGCAGAGGTGAGTTCTCGACGACCTCGGCCATGCGTTCGACGGGCGAGGCGAAGGCCGTCTTGACGATGTCGACACCGAGATCGGCGGCGATGTTGACGACGTGGGACAGCAGTTCGGGTGCGTGCGGATCGGTGACGCGCGGGCCCCGCGGGTAGATCATCGCGAGGAGCGGCATGCCCCACCGGTCGCAGGCGGCGGCCACGGCTCCCAGGTCGGCCAGTTGCGCCGCCTCGGTGTCGGCACCGATGTTCACGTGGACGCTCACCGCGTCGGCGCCCAGCCGGAGGGCGTCCTCGACATCACCGACGAGGACCTTGGCGTCGGCGTCGGGGGCGTGGGCCGTACTGGCGCTCAGATGGACCACCAGTCCGCAGTCGGCGAGGAGTTCGGGGGCTATCGCCCGGGCGCGTCCCTTGTGGACGACGATCCCGTCGGCGCCACCGGAGACGACCTCGTGGACCAGCTTCTCGAAGCCGCTGGCCGTGGTGATGGGGCCGTCGGAGACCGAGTGGTCGAGGGGCACGAGCAGGTATCGCCCGTCGCCGTGCCGGGACAGTCTGGCCAGGCGCAAGGATTTTCCCGAGAGGGGATTCGCTGTCATCAGTGCACTCCCTTGTGCGGCTTTGCAGGATGTGCGACAGACCGGGGCCCCAGATCGTGGGGCGGGCCCGGGGTGGGGCTCTGGGTTTCTTGCTCTGGGCTGCTTGCTCAGGGCTGCTTGCTCAGGGCTTCTTGCGGACCAGCGACACGCCGTCGCCGATCGGGAGGATCACCACGTCGACCCGCGGGTCGGCGGCGACGTGCGCGTTGAACCGGCGCATGGGCGCGCCTTCGCCCTCGGGGTCGTCCACCACGGTGGAGAACCACAGGACGTTGTCGACGAGGACCGCGCCGCCGGGTCGGATCCGGGGCACGATCTCCTCGTAGTACGCGATGTAGTTGTCCTTGTCCGCGTCGATGAACGCCAGATCCCACTCGGGGGTCGGGGGCAGTGCGCGCAGGGTGTCCAGAGCCGGACCGATCCTGACGTCGATCCGGTCCGCCACCCCCGCCTCCTTCCACGCCTCCTGGGCGATGGCGGTCCACTCCTCGTTCACGTCACAGGTGAGGAGCCGGCCGTCGTCGGGCAGCCCCTTGGCGAGAGCCAGCGCCGAATAGCCCGTGAACGTGCCGATCTCCAGAACGTCGCGGGCCGACATCAGCCGGGTCAGCAAAGTGAAAAGCATCCCCTGGGCGGTTCCGATCTGCATACGCGACCGTTCCCCGACATCAGCGGTCCGTTCAATCAGCTTTCTCTGGTTCTCATCGATCGGACTGCTGTTTTCGACGATGTAGCCGTACAACGCCTCGGATACCAGTTTCGGCCTCATGCAGGGAATCATGCCATTACCCGCACCAGAAGCGCACCAGAGCCGCTACAGACATCCGGAACACATAACTCCGGGGTATACGAAAAAAGCGGTGCGGCCCATTGAACGGGCCGCACCGCTTCATCGTGCAGGTTTTATTCCGCCCTTTTCCCCTTCACCGGGCCGGCGCGGTCAGTAGTGCCAGGAGGCCACTTCGGCGGGCAGGGGTTCCAGCTCCGCCGTCTCACTGGGCTTGCGGTGCATGTACTCGGGGTTGCAGCCCTGGTAGCCCAGCAGGCGTGCCACGGGCGCCAGCACACCGAACAGCAGGCGCTGCACCGGCCAGGCCGGCGACGTGAAGCGCAGCACGTCCTGGAACTCCAGGGTGGTGACGGCCTGCTGGAGCAGGTGCGGCATCCCCTCGGGGGTGGTCTTGCCGTCCTGGGCGAGACCGAACAGCTGGCGCAGCACCAGCTGTTCGAACCGTTCGGCCCGGCCGATCAGTTCGCAGACGTGCCGGGACTCCTCGTCCCCCGCGTTCCACCACCGGTGCTTGGCCCCGGGCGGTATCAGGATGGTCTGGCCGGGCTGTTCGAGCACGGTCTCGCGCCCGTCGACATCGAAGGCGACCCGGCCACGGACCAGCGTGAACCGCTCCTCGCTGAGGGGGTGGACGTGAGCGCCGGAGACGGCACCGCCCGGCTGGACGTACACGTCCATGATGGTCCGCTCCCCGCCGGTCTCCGCCGCGGGCGTGCGGATCACCACCCGCTCACGGCACCTCGGGTTCTCGTATACCTCTCCCGGCCGGACCGTCATGCTGGATCTCCTCTTCGTCGGGGCGGGTGCGTCGCCGCCCGCCGGTCAGAGCCGTGCACCACCGCTGGCCTCGATGACCTGACCGGTGACCCAGCGCGCCCGGTCGGAGGCGAGGAAGGCGATCACGTCCGCCACGTCCTCGGGCCGGCCCACCCGGCGCAGGGCCGCCTGCCGGGCCACGGACTCCTCGGCTTCGGGGTTTCCCCGCAGCCATCCCGCGTTGACGTCGGTGTCCAGAGTCCCGGGAGAAACCGCGTTGACCGTTATTCCGCGCGGACCCAGCTCTTGCGCCAGGGTCAGGGTCAGGGTGTTCAGCGCGCCTTTCGTCAGCCCGTAGGCAATGACTTCGGGGTAGGCGGTACGTGTCACGGCTGACGTCACATTAACGATGCGCGCCCCGTTCCGCAATCGTCCGAGTGCCTGTTGAATCAGGAAGAACGGCGCCCTTATGTTGACCGAGAACATCTGGTCGAAGTCATCGGCCTTGGTTTCTTCCAGCGTGGCACGGACGGACGTTGCCGCATTGTTCACCAGAATGTCCACGGCGCCGTCCCGACCGAATTCGGTGACGCCCCGGTCGAATGCCGACCAGAGCCGCTCGGGCCCGTCGGCCGCGGAGAGGTCGGCCCGCACGGCGAAGGCCGTGCCGCCGGCCTCGCGGATGGTGCCGACGACCTCGTCGGCCGCTCGGGCACTGGAGGAGTAGTGGACCGCCACCAAGGCCCCGTGGGCGGCCAGTCGCAGTGCCGTCGCGCGGCCGAGTCCACGACCGGCGCCGGTGACCACCGCCGTCTTCCCCTTGAGGAGGCTCATCGCGCACCCGCCGCGGAGGCACCGGCCCGGCCCAGGCGCAGCCGGACGAGGAGGGCGGACAGCAGCAGGAACGCGGACAGGGCGAGGACGCCTGCGTGGATGCCGCCGAGCATGGCGCCGGCCGCGGAGTGGTCGTCCTCGAGGGAGGAGGCTCGGGCCGCGATCACGGCGCTGATGACCGGGATGCCGAGCGTGATGGCGATCTGCATGCTCATGGTGGTCAGGCCGGTGGCCAGGCCCTGCTCGTCGTCCGGCAGTTCGGAGGTCGCGCTGACCATGTAGGAGACGAGGCTGTAGGCGTGGCCGAAGAAGCCCACGCACAGGGCGAGGACCACGACGAGCACGCCGGTCGAGGAGTCCTCACCGAGCAGGAGCAGCATGCCGTAGCCGACGCACTGGACCACGAGGGACAGCGCGAGGACGGCCGGCGCCCCGATCCTGCCCAGCAGTCGCGGCGCGATGGTGCCGCCGAGCACGGTCAGCAGTCCGGGAAGACCGATGACGACTCCCGTGGTGAGGGCCGGGAAGTCGAGCACCTTCTGCATGTACAGCGTGGTGGCGAAGGAAGTCGCCGTGGTCATCGCAATCGAGGCGAAGCCGCCGAAGTTGCCCCACCGGACCGTGTTCCGCTTCAGCACCCGGACGGGGACCAGGGGGTTGGCGGACTTGAGCTCGATGAACCAGAAGGCCACGAGGAGCACCGCCGCGGCGGCCAGCCAGACGTACACCTGCGCGTGCGCCCAGCCCTCCTCGCCGGCCGTGGTGATGCCGAAGACCAGGGCGAGCATGCCGACGGTGACCGTGGTGGCGCCGGGCAGGTCGAGCCGGCTCCGTGTGGCCGCGCGGCCCTCGGGGACGACCGCGAGCGTGCCGATCAGGACGAGGACGGCCACCGGCACGTTGATCAGGAAGGACCAGCGCCAGCTCAGGAACTCGGTCAGGGCGCCGCCCAGCACCGCGCCGGCGCTGAAACCGCCGCCGAGCAGGGCGCCGTTGAGGCCGAGCGCACGCTGTCGCAGCGGCCCCTCGGGGAAGGTGGTGGTCAGCAGCGCGAGTGCGGAGGGCACCGAGATGGCGGTGGCCACACCCTGCGCCACCCGGGCCGCCAGCAGTACCTCCGGCGACTGCGCGATCCCGCCCACCAGCGAACCGGCGGCCAGCAGGCCGATGCCGAACAGGAACACCATGCGGCGGCCGAACAGGTCGGCGATGCGCCCGAACAGCAGGGTGAAACCGGCCGCGGGCAGCGCGAATCCGGTGGTGATCCACTGGAGCGTGTCCAGCGAGAAACCGAGCGAGTCGCCGATGACCGGCAGGGAGACGGTCAGGATGGAGAAATCGGCGGCCAGCATGAACTGCGCGCCCAGCAGGACCGCGAGGGCCAGTTTCTGCCGGCCCGTCATGCGATCCGCAACGGCTGGAGCGCCGGTCCGCTCACCGGTCATCTCCCCCACGTCGGACATGGTGTCCCCTTCGGTTCGGTTGCCTGTCGGAGGTGAAACACCGGTCCGGGGAGGCCGGTTGCAGAGAATTCGGCCGCAACATCCCGAGCGCCCGGGGACGCCGGGACGGCTAGGGTCCCCGCCAGCCGCCGGTGCACGGGCGGACCGCGACCAGTCAGCAGGGGGACGACAGGCATGCGCAGACCTCAGAGCACCGGGGGACCTCACCGGCGCGGTTTCCTGACGGCGGCCGCCGGCGCCGCGGCCGTACTGGCCCCCGGGACCGCGACGGCGGCACCGGGGGCGAGGAGCGGTGCGGCGGCCGGCGCGTTGCCTCCGGAGGTCGTCACCCCGGCGGACCGCCGCTACGCGGAGCTGGTGCGCGGCTGGAACCAGCGCTGGGTCGCCTCGCCCGGGGCGGTGCATCTGGTGCACACCGCCGAGCAGGCCCTCGCGGCGGTGCGGGAGGCGCTGCGGACCGGGCGGCGCCTGTCCGTGCGCAGCGGCGGGCACTGCTACGAGGACTTCGTCTTCCATGCCGCGGCGGAGACGGTCGTCGACGTGTCGGGCATGAACCGGGTGTACTACGACCCCGAGCACCGTGCCTTCGCCGTCGAGGCGGGTGCCCGGCTGCTGGACGTCTACGAGACCCTCTATCTGAACTGGGGTGTCACGGTCCCGGCCGGCATCTGCTTCGCGGTGGGAGCCGGCGGGCATGTCAGTGGCGGCGGCTGGGGCATGCTCTGCCGTCAGTACGGCCTGGTCGTGGACCATCTGTACGGGGTGGAGCTGGTCGTGGCCGACGCCGCGGGCAGGGCCCGGCTGGTCACCGCGACCCGGGAGGCGGACGATCCGCACCGTGACCTGTGGTGGGCCCACACCGGGGGCGGCGGCGGCAACTTCGGCCTGGTCACCCGGTATCTCTTCCGCAGTCCGGGGGCCGCCGGCACCGTACCGGACGGCCTGCTGCCGGCCCCGCCGCGTGATGTCCTGCTCAGCTCCCTGTCCTGGTCGTGGGAGACGCTCGACCGCGACGACTTCACGGCACTGGTCGGCAACTACGGCCGCTGGCACGCCGAGCACCGGGCCCCCGGCGGGCCCTACGACGGGCTGTGCAGCTATCTCGTGCTCGGTCACCGTGCGGGCGGCTCGATCACCCTGACCACGCAGGCCGACGCCACGCCGGCGGACGCCGGGGCCCGCCTCGAGGCGTTCCTCGCGGCGGTCACCCAGGGGGTGCGGGCCCGTCCGACAGGAGCCGCCGGCCCGGCGGGCAAGATGGTCGCGCCGGCCGGCTTCGCCCCGGCCCGCCGGATCCCCTGGCTGCGCGCGACGCGGCTGCTGGGCACGACCAACGCGCTGGTCAACGACCCCACCCAGTGCGGTGACTTCAAGTCGGCGTATCTGAGGCAGCCGTTCAGCGCGGACCAGGCCGAGACCCTGTACCGGGGGCTGACCGAGGACGCCCGCGGGAACCCGACGGCCGGGGTCACGCTCAGTTCGTTCGGCGGGCAGGTCAACGCCGTGGCCCCCGGCGCGACGGCCTCCGTGCACCGCGACTCCGCCTTCAAGGCGCTCTGGGGGATCTTCTGGTCCGACCCCGCACGGGAGGCGGACAGCCTGGCCTGGATCCGCGAGTCCTACCGGGACGTCTTCGCGGACACCGGCGGCGTACCCGTCCCGTCCGCGGCCACGGACGGCTGCTACGTCAACTACCCGGACGCCGACCTGGGCGACCCGCGGTGGAACACCTCCTCCGTCCCCTGGTACCGGCTCTACTACGGGGACAACTATCCGCGTCTTCAGCGGGTCAAGCGGGACTGGGACCCCGGCGACGTGTTCCGGCACCGCCAGTCCGTACGACTGCCGGGCCGATGAGCGGCACTCCGCGCACCGTGCAACCCTTCTCCGAGCCGTGGTGTTCTGAACTGTGATGGACGAGATGGCCGAGCAGCTGACCGAGCGCCTGGCAGTGGATCTCGACGACGGCTTCACGGAGCTGGTTCGCATCCACGCCACGGCGGTTCGCGCGTTCCTGTTCCGGGTCTGCGGATCCGCCACCGAGGCGGACGACCTGGGACAGGACACGTTCCTGCGCGCGTACACCGCTCTGCAGAGCTACTCCCCGGAGCGCCGTCGGGCGCTGCGGCCGAGGGCCTGGCTGATGACCATCGCGGCCAATGTCTGGCGCAACCACGTCCGTACGAGTGTGCGGCGTCCCGTCGCGGCCACCGCCGCGGAGGACACGTGCCTGACATGGCCCGACGAACGGCCGGGGCCCGAGGAACGGGCGTCGACCAGTGAGGATCGCGGGCGGCTGGTCGCGGCACTGACCCAGTTACCGGAGAACCCGAGGGTCGCCGTGGTGCTGCGGCACGTGGTCGGTCTGAGCTATGCGGAGATCGCCGAGGCCCAGGGGTGTCCGGTGGGAACCGTGAAGGCGCAGGTGTCCCGGGGAATCGGTAGCCTGCGCGTGCTGCTCGAGACCAAGGACCCGCCCCCGAGGGAGGTGTTGAAGTGAGTCCGAACGACGAAGGCGTCCCGTCTTCGGAAGCCGAGGTGGAAAGCGCGCTGGCCGATCTCACGTCTCCCGCGCCGCTGGACTTCGGGCTGAGGGTGCTGCGGCGGGTGGGAATCCCCGAGGACCGTTACGACAGCTACGTGCGCCTGGAGACCGACAGCGGTGGACTGTACGTCGCGTTCAGTCCGCGGGCCGTCACCGGCGCCGTGCTGGAGGCGATGGTGGTGAGCACCGAGATGTTCGAGGAGCTCCACTGGAGCCGGACCGGACGGACGGCGATCCGCGCCACCGTGCCCCTCCCCGGACTCCGCACCGCGGTGCGGACCGGGCGTGCGGGGAAGCTGCCCATCGATCTGGGCCCGCTGCCCGCCGGGCAGCGCGCGGTCCTGGAGGCGGTCCGGAGCGTTCCGAAGGGCCAGTTGCGCCCGACGGGCTGGATCGCCAGGGAGGCCGGCGTCGACGACGGGACGGTGGTGGCCGAGGCGCTGCGGGCCAACCCCGTGATGCTGCTGGTGCCCTGCCACCGGGTGACGTACGAGGACGGCACCCCCTGCGACGCCGCGTACCTGCCCGGCACCGGGCGGGCGCTGCGTTCCGCGGAAGGCATCGACATGGGCCGGTTCACGGAGTTCGCACGGCACGGGACGCTGCTGCTGGGCAGCGACACCACTCGTATCTTCTGCCACCCGACGTGTGCGCACGCCCGCCGGATCACACCGCCCCACCAGCGGCCGTTCCACAGCGCCGCCGAGGCTCGTCGGGCCGGCTACCGCGCCTGCCTCGTCTGCCGTCCCGTGGCGGCCTGACGGCGGACGCAACGACCGATCGAGGAGTGCCATGATGTCCACCGCCACGACGTCCGCCGCCGCGCGGGTTTCGATCACCCGTCATCCCACACCGGTGGGGACGCTGACCCTCGCCGTGTCGGACGACGCCGTGCTCTACTGCGCGTTCGCCTCCCCGGAGGAGGTCCGGGCCCGGCTGACCGCGTCCCGGGGCGTCACGGTCGAGGACCCGACGGATGCCCGGGAGGCCCTTCTGACGCGTACCCGCGCCCAGTTGGACGCCTATCTCAGTGGGCGGCTGCGCGCGTTCTCCCTCCCGGTGGATCTCCGGATCGCCTCCCCGTTCGTCCGTCACACGGTCGCCGCGCTGGACGGCTTCGTGGCGTACGGCCGCACGGGCACGTACGGCGCGCTGGCGGAGCGGATGGGCCGGCCGGGCGCGGCCCGCGCGGTGGGACGCGCGCTGGGCGCGAACCCCGTGTGCGTGATCGCGCCCTGCCACCGCGTCGTCGCCTCGTCCGGCGGTGTCAGCGGCTACGCGGGCGGTGTGGCGGCCAAGCGCTATCTCCTCGATCTGGAGACCACCGCTCTCACCTGACCGACGCGCTCCGAGACCGGGACTGGGGGCCACATCCCCCGAACTCCCAGTCCCTCCGCGGGCCGGCCGTCCCGCCCGGGACGGCCGGCCCGCGGCTACGCCACGCAACCCTTCGCGCCCCGCCGGTGTTCTGTTCGGTGCAGCACGATTCCGACGACGATTGGAACGAGCAGCGCCGTGCGTGGTATCGACGACAACGTGCCCGACTGGTGGGGAGCCGGCCTCCTCACCCGACAGCCCTCCGACGCGCCATGGGCGCGGGGCAGCCACACCGTGACCTATGGCGCGCTGTGGACCGAGGTCGCCGCCCTGCGGCGGCTGCTGCACTCCTACGGCATCCGGCCGGGCTCCACCGTCGCCCTGCACGGGGTGGCGAGCTTCTCGCAGGTGTGGTCCCTGTTCGCCCTGTGGTCGCTGGGCGCCCAGGTCATGCTCATGGGGCCGGCGATACGCGGCCGGGAGCTGGGCCGGCTGCTGGATGCCTGCCGACCCCAGTTCTACGTCTCCTTCGGCACGGCCGGCACCGTACCGGACCTGTTCCACGACGAGTGCGAGGTCCTCGTCCGGCGGCTGCGGGCAGGCCGGCCCGCGACCACCGGGCACTGCCTGGTCCAGTTCACCTCCGGCAGCACCGGCTCCGTCAAGGCGATAGGCCGGGACGCCCGTTCGCTGCTCACCGAACTCGATGTGTTCCGCCGGATCGACGGCATGCCCGGACCCGGCTCACGGGTGCTGGTCGTGGGGTCGCTGGCGCATTCCTTCAACCTCGTCGGTGGGCTCCTGCACGGCATGAACGCCGGTGCCACGACCGTCTTCCCGCGCAGCACCGCCCTGCCCGCCGTGCTGCGCGCCGCGATCCGCACGCGCGCCGACACCCTCCTGGGCACGACCGCCCATGTCGCACGGCTGGCCACCGGCCGCAGGCCGCTGCCGATGCCCGGACTGCGCCGCGCGATCACCGGCGGAGCCCGGCTGGACGACAGCGTGCACACGGCGTTCGCACGCCGGTACGGGGTGCGGGTCGGGCAGGCGTACGGCACCACGGAGACCGGCGTGATCGCCGCCGACCCGACGGGCTGGTTCGGGCCGGGCACGGTGGGGATGGTCGCGCCGGGGGTGCACGTCCGCATCGTGGGTGGGGAACTCCAGGTCCGCATGGAGCGGAGTCCGTATCTTGACCTCGACACCGGGCACGACAGCCTGTTCCGGCGGGAGGCCCCCGGACGGGCCGGCTGGCTGCACACCCGTGACCGGGCCGTGTTCGATCCGGCCAACGGGGCACTGCGGATCATGGGGCGGATCGATCCCCTGGTGGACCGCGAGCTCTCCACTCCGGGCTCGGACCGCACCCTGCTGGCCGCGAGGACGGTGCGGCGGGCGCTCGTCCGGGGCGGCGGGCCCACCTCATGACGCCGCCCCGCCCCCGGGACGGGGCGGGGCGGGGCACACGCCGGCGGCCGGACGGATCAGCGCCTCGCCGCCCCGACCGGGCGGGGCCCGTCGGCCAGGTCCAGGTCCGCCGAGCTGAGGATCCGGCGCTGCAATTGCTGCACCGAGGCACCGGGCTCGATTCCCAGCTCGGACACGAGATTCAGGCGCAGCCGATTGAAGACCTCAAGGGCCCTGGCCCGGCCTCCGGATATCCCGAGAGCGCGCATGTACTGGAAATGCAGCCCCTCGTGGAGCGGATTCTCAATGACGGGCAATGCAAGATCCGAAATGGCCTCATGATATTGCCCAGCGCTTATCCGGGCCTCGGAAAGGGCTTCGATGGTGCCGATCCGCGAGTCGTGCAGCTGGCACCTCTGGGCATCCAGTAAAGGGCCCGTCACCACATCCGCGAACGCGGGGCCGCGCCATACCTTGAGGGCGCGCGAGAGCTCACTGATTCCCTGCGTCAACGAGCCCTCGTGCAGGGCCCTGCGGCCGCGCTCTGCGATCTCGGCGTAGGCCCTGTGGTCGTATCCGATCAGCGTGCCGCTGATGGCGTAGCCGCCCGGACGCGTGACCAGCAGGTCCTTCGCGACGGTCCGCTGGGACACCTTCGACGCCCGGGCCAGCACTTTCCTGACCTGGAGAACATAGGTGTGGATGTTGCGCAACGAGCTCGCCGGGGGCTCCTCGCCCCACAGCTCCCGCACCAGCGTGGTGACGGGTACCAGGCCTCCGGGATCGCTGCCCAGGACCGCGAGGACGGTTCTGGGCTTGGGAGCCAGGTCGAAATGGCCGAAATCCTCTCCCGAGGAAACGATCATAGAGCCCAGTATGCCGATCTTCATCGGATCTCCCCGTTAGTACAAACTAGTACAACCTCGCAAGCGTGCCGACGTGAGCCGCCTGGAACTTTACATCAAAAGGAAAGCAATACGACAGCCGCGATGACCGGTTGTCCAAAAATCGACCAGAGTCGAAAGCAGGGCGTCCGCCTTTTTCTCGGAACGCAACGTCCGGACCGCCCCAGGTGTTCCGGAAGTGATGAATAGAAAAACTTCCCCGGAATGCGGTGGCCCGCGCGGGGTGAACTCCCTGTGAGCAGGCATTCCGCGGCGCTCCGCTGGGCCGCCGCCCTGGGCAACGCCGACTGGTATGTCACGGGCCCGCTCATCGGGGCCCTGGCCACCGCCTGGCGCACGGACGTCACCGCCGTCACGGCGGGTGTCGCGGCCTATGCCCTCGGGTACGGCTGCGCGCTGCCGCTGTGGGGCGTCGCGGCCGATCGTCTCGGCGCCGGGCGCGTTCTGCGGCTGGGCCTGCTGCTGGCCGCGGCGGCCTCCGCGGCATCCGCCGTCTGCCCGGGGCCGGGCTGGTGGGCCGCCGTACGCATGGCCGCGGGGGCCGCCTTCGCGGCCGTCACACCCTGCGTGTCCCTCTTCTGCGAGTCCGCGGCCACGGCACGGGAACGGCACAGCGCCTTCGCCGGCATCGCGGCGATCAGCGCGGCGACCGCGGTGGCCACACCCGTGCTGGCGGCCCTGGTGGTGCGTACCGGGTCATGGCGGGCGGCCTTCGTCCTGGTCGCCGTGGTGGCCGTCGCCACCGCATGCCGTCTCGGTGCCACCACGGGCGGGCCCCCGTCCACCACGGTCGCGCGCCGTCGTCCGCGGCCTCGCGGCGGCGGCCGGGCCCGGCGCGGCGCCGCGGCGTACTGGACCGTGATCGGCGTCGGTGTCGCGGAGGGCGCGGCCCTGCTCACGCTTCCGGCGCTGCTGGCGCCGTCGCTGACCCTGTCCGGCGCGCGGGCGGCGGCCTCCTGGGCACCCGCTCTCTACGCCGCCGGGGTCTGGGCGGGCGCGGCCCTGCTCCGGCGCCACCGCCGTGCATGGCGGCCGGCGCGGCTGCTCGCGCTCGGTGGCGCGACGGCCATGGCCGGTGCCGGGCTCACGGCCGCCCTGCCCGGCACCTCCGCGCTGCTGGGCGGCGCTCTCCTCCTGGGCGCCGCCTGGGGCTGTCTCCACACCACGCTTCAGACCTGGCTGCCCCGGCTGTTGCCTCCCGGCGCACGGGCGCGCGCCGCCTCGCTGTTCGCGGCCTCGGCCATGCTCGCCAGCTCCGTGACCATCCCGATCGGGGTGTCCCTGCTGAGCCGGGGCTTCCGGGCGGCCGTGTTCGCCGGTGGCGTCCTCGCCTGTGCCGCACTGACCTGCCTGGTGGTGGTGATGGCACGCCGGTGGCGTGGCGTCTCCGCCCCGTTGTCCTGCCGAACCGGCGACCCACACATCTGGAGAAACCCGTGCCCCTCGGTCCCGCCACGCTCACCGAACAGGAAGAGCACCTCTGGCACACGTATCTCTGTGCCGGCCACCTCGTCACGGAGTATCTCGGCCGTCGCATGCAGCAGGACGCGGGCCTGCTCGTCGTCCACTTCGGGCTGCTGGCACAGCTCTCCAGGGCACCGCGCCGACGCCTGCGGATGGCGGAGCTGGCGGCGCGGGCACGGATCAGCCCGTCACGGCTCACGCACGCGATCACCCGGCTGGAGGGGCGGGGGCTGGTGCGCCGCGAGGCGTGCGCCACGGACCGGCGCGGTCAGTTGGCCGTGCTGACCGACGAGGGCGCCGCGGTGCTGGCCCGCACGGCGCCCGTCCATTCCGACGCCGTGCGCCAGGCCGTCTTCCGCTGGCTCTCCCCGCAGCAACTACAGGCGCTGGAGGAGATCATGCTGGCCGTGGCGAACGGGCTGCGCCGTGCGCAGCGGGAGGACGACCGGACGGCCCGGCCGGCCCCGGACGGGGCCTGCTGACCGGTCGCCCCGTCCTACGCCGCCTCGTGGAAGACGAGGCCCAGGGTGTGGCGTCGGCCGGAGCGGACGGTACTGACGCCGTGGCGCATGGGAGCGACCGACCAGCCGCGCCTTGAGCGGACGGGCCGGTCACGGGTGGTGAAGATCAGCGCGTGGCCCTGGGGGAGGGTGGTGGACGAGCCGCGCGACTGGGCCCGGGGACGCTGTTCGGTCATCAGGAACTCGCCACCGGTGAAGTCCGTTCCGGGTGCGTCCAGTCCGACGACGACCTGGAGCGGGAAGAGCATCTCGCCGAACACGTCACGGTGCAGGGCGTTCCAGTCGCCGGAGCCGTAGCGCAGCAGGATCTGGGCGGACCTGGTCTGTCCGGCCTCATGGCACATGCGCAGCCACTCGCCGAGGTCGTCGGGCCACACCGCGGGCTGCCCGAGCCTGCCGGCCCAGTCGCGCGCGATGGGCAGCAGGCTCGGATAGAACGCCTCCCGCAGCGCGGCGACGGTCTCGGGCAGCTCGTGCGTGAAGTAGCGGTACTGCCCGCTGCCGAAGCGGTGGCGGGCCATGTCGACGGTGGTGCGGAACCGCTCGGGTTCGTCGTACAGCGCGGTGATGGCGCGGCACTCGTCGGCGCTCAGGAGCGGGCCGGTGAGCGCGCTGCCGTGCTCGTCGAGTTCGGAGGCCAAGGCCGCCCAGGGGGCGGCCGCCACACGGTTGCTGATGCTGCCGGTCGGGCGGTCGGTCATGGTGGGGGTGTCCTTGGGGCTTGGATACGGGGCTTGGATACGGGGCTCGGATACGGGGCTCGGGTGCGGGGCTCGGATGCGGGGCTCGGATGCGGGGCTCAGATGAGGGTGGGCTGGAGGGCGCCCTCGTGGGTGAGCAGGTGGACCTTGCGCTCGACGCCCGCGGCGTAGCCGCGCATGGTGCCGTCCGTGCCGATGACGCGGTGGCAGGGCCGGACGAGCAGCAGGGGATTGGCCCCGATCGTGGCGCCGAGGGCCTGGACGCCGCCGCGGGGGATGCCGAGCCGGGCGGCGAGCGCGCCGTAGGTGGTCGTCGTGCCGTACGGGATCTCCTCCAGGGCCCGCCAGACCTCCTGCTGGGACGGCGTGCCGCTGGGGGCGAAGTCGATGTCGAACCGGGTGAGGCGCCCGGCGAAGTACGCGGTCAGCTGGCGGACGACGTCCGCGAAGGGCTCCGGGTCGTGCGCCCAGTCCGCTCGCACACGGGGAGCGTTCCGCTGTCCCGGCATGGACAGCGAGGTCAGGGCGAATCGGTCGTCGTCCCGCTCACCCACCAGCAGCAGGTCGCCCACCGGGCTCGGGGTGGTGGTCCACAGGGTCATCGTCGTCTCCTGTCGGTCATGCCTCGTCGCAGCCTTCACTCTGGCGTGCCCCCGGGGGGCGGTGCTGGCGGATTTCGGACATCGCGCTGCGGCACGGTGCTCGACGGAGGCCCGGGTCCCGGTGCCGAGGAGCGGCGCCCGGCGCTCAGCGCGCGTTGTGGAAGATGACCCCGAGGGTGTGACGACGCCCCGACTCGACGGCGTTGGTCCCGTGGCGCATCGCGTGACGGCGGTAGCCGTGCGGGCCGCGGACCGGTCGGTGCCGCACGGGGAAGATCATGCCCTGGCCCAGCCGCGGCCGGACGACGATCGCCCGCGACTGCGCGCGGGGGCGCTGTTCCACGAACACGTTCTCGCCACCGGTGAAGTCCTCCTCCGGCTCGTTGAGGAGGACGGCGACCTGGAGCGGGAAGACGAGGTCGCCGTAGACGTCCTGGTGCAGACAGGCGTGGTCGCCGGGTCCGTAGCGCAGCATCAACGGGGTGGGACGGTGCTGGCCGACGGCCGCGCACTCGGCCAGCAGGTCGTCGAGCGCGGGAGGGAAGGCGCGTTCGTTCAGTTGCGCCGCCCACTGACCGGCCATCCACGCCAGCGGTGGATAGAGCCCGTACCGCAGGGCCCGGACCAGGGGGACGGCGGCGGGATCGGCGTAGTACTTGTAGGTGCCCCGGCCGTAACCGTGGCGCTCCATGACGACGGTGGAGCGAAAGAGCTCCGGGTCGTCGAAGGCGGCGGTGAGTTCTTCGCACTGCTCCCGGTTCAGGAGCGCGGGAGTCAGCGCCACCCCGTCCCGGCACAACCGGTCGTACAACGAGGGCCAGTCCAGTCCGGCGAGCACCGGCAGCGTCCCGTCGTCGGCGGCCGGGGGCGGCCGCTCGCCGGAGGCCGGGGGAAGGTCGAACAGGGCGTCCATGGCGAGGGGCTCGTTCACGGCGGGTGTCTTTCGTGCGGCGGTGGGGGTGGTACGTGGCGGTGGGGGTGGTACGTACGGCACGCTGCCCGCGTACCGGTGCGCGTCTGCCGGCCGCCGCCATGCTGTCCCACCGACGGGGCACGCCACTGGCGGATTTCGGACCTCGCGTTCCACGGCCGTCCGATCCCTGGTCAGGCGTTCGACAGAAGCTCCTGGCGGATGGTTCCCTTTCGGACATGACGACCCTCTCCGTGACCACCTGGTCCCTGGAGCAGACCGCGCCCACCGATCTCCGTCCGGCCGCCGTGCCCGAGGGAGACGTGCGGGTGGTCCGCTCCGAGGTGCCCTCCCCCGAGTTCAGCCGTTTCCTGTACGCCTCGGTCGGCGGTGACATCCGCTGGACCGACCGGCTGGGCTGGACGTACGCGCGGTGGCGGGAGCACCTGGACCGGCCCGGGGTGGAGACATGGGTCGCCTACGACCGCGGAACGCCGGCCGGGTACGTGGAGCTGGAGGCGCAGGAGGACGGGGCCGTGGAGATCGTCTACTTCGGTCTCCTCCCCGCCTTCCGGGGGCGGCGCATCGGCGGCCACCTGCTGTCGTACGGTGCCGCCCGCGCCTGGGACCTGGCCGACCGCCGGCCGGGCCTGAAGCCGACCACGCGGGTGTGGCTGCACACGTGCAGCAAGGACGGCGAGCACGCCCTGGACAACTACCGGCGGCGGGGCTTCACCCTCTTCGACACCAAGGTCGAGGAGGAGCCCGAGGTGCCGACGCCGGGCCCGTGGCCGGGGGCCTACCCGGCCTGACCAGCGCCGACAAGACCGCTCGCGGCGCTTGTGACCAAGGACACCCTTGTCTCTCATTTCGAGACAAGGGTGTCCGCATCTTGGACGAAGCTGGACTGTGTCCAGAACGCCGTGACACGCTTCCGCCATGCCTGGAACTGGAATCGCCTTGGTGAGTCGGCGGCACGTCGACCTCGGCCGCATGTCCAGCGCCATCTGTCCGGCGCGCTGAGAGCACCCAGCACCGCCCGACACAGCCCTCTTCACCTCACTCCCCGCGCAATGACACGCACATGAATCCGTGCGCCCGTATGCGCAGGTCAGAGCCGCATTCCCGCCTGTCCCGAAGGACGTATCAACCATGGCCGCCACCCCGCAGAAGC